>JBDRJK010000021.1:0-112767 GCA_043814985.1 Candidatus Aenigmatarchaeota archaeon | reverse complement strand
TGGTATAAACGATGCTCCTGCCCTAGCTCAGGCAAACATAGGAATAGCTCTTGGTTCGGGAACAGACGTAGCAATGGAAACAGGAGACATAATTCTAATAAAGGATGATTTGAGAGATGTTATTACCTCTATTGACTTGAGTAGTTACACAATAAAAAAGATAAAACAGAACCTATTTTGGGCATTCCTCTACAATATTATTGGAATACCAATAGCTGCTGGCATACTATACCCATTTTTTGGATTCCTGCTGAACCCGATGATAGCAGGTGCTGCAATGGCTTTTAGTTCTGTAAGTGTTGTAAGCAATTCATTATTGATGAAAAGATACAAGCCAAAAATAAAAGGATGAAAAGCATTCTTGTTATTTACACTAGCTATGAACCGCAAACAAATAAAAGCAAGAAGAAAGGATTCTTTAGCAAGGTATTTGGTGGTTGAGATAGCTAAAAAGACAACTTTATCTATTCGTGGTATGCATTGTGCTAGTTGCGCTCTTAATATAGAGAAATCATTGAAAAAACAGAAAGGCGTTAAAAGCATTGTTGTTAATTTCTCAACAGAAGAGGCTACAATAGAGTATGATCAAAAATCAATCGATGTAAAGAAATTTAAAAAAATAATAGCCGGTTTAGGATATAAAGCCTTAGAGCCAGATGAATTGAACGAAAGTGACAAAGATATTAGAAAATTAAAAATGCTTTCTATAATCGGTCTTATTCTAACCATACCTGTTGTCGCAATCAGCATGTTCATGGAGATACCAGATGAGAATATAATTTTGTTATTACTTACAACACCAATACAGTTTGGCGTTGGTTATCATTTTTATAAAAACTCATGGAACGCGTTGAAGAACAAATATTTCAACATGGATTTTTTAGTTGTTTTAGGAAGTAGTGCTGCTTATTTCTACAGCCTCTTCACAGCATTTTCTGGTGGTATAATATTTTTTGAAGCTTCTGCGACTGTTATAACTACAATTACCATTGGTAGGCTAATGGAAACTCTTGCCAGAGGTAAAACATCAGAAGCCATTAAGAAGCTGATGAAACTACAAGCAAAAACAACAAGAGTTGTAAGAAACAATAAGGAAATTGAAATTCCGATAGATCATCTCAAGAAAGGTGATTTAGTAATAGTCAGACCAGGGGAGAGAATACCAGTTGATGGAATAGTCATAGGGGGTTATTCTTCGATTGATGAGTCAATGATTACAGGCGAGAGCATGCCAATCGGAAAGAAGAGGGGTGATGAAGTGATTGGAGCTACTATGAACAAGAACGGAATGCTAAAGATAAAAGCAACTAAAATAGGGGCAGAAACAGCTTTGGCCCAGATAATAAAGCTGGTCAAGGATGCCCAGCAGTCCAAGGCGCCCATACAGAGGATTGCAGATGTGGTTGTTTCTTATTTTGTTCCTGTGGTTATGGTGATAGGCATATCAACATTCTTAATCTGGTACTTCATTATAGGTCAACCCCTATTTTTCGCATTGACAACCATGGTTAGTGTTCTAGTCGTTGCTTGTCCATGTGCAATGGGGATAGCCACACCAACAGCTGTCATGGTTGGTTTAGGAAAGGGAGCAGAGAACGGGATTCTAATAAGGAACGGAGGTTACCTTGAAGAGGTTCACAAGCTTAACACTATTGTCTTTGATAAGACAGGGACCTTAACCAAAGGAGAGCCAGAGGTTACTGATGTTATAGCTTTCAAAGGAATTAATAAGAAAAATCTGATAAGACTGGCTGCAATTGTTGAAAACAATTCTGAGCATCCTTTAGGCGAGGCCATTGTCAAGAAAGCCAAAAAAATGAGAATAACTATATCATCTTCAAAATCATTTGAGACAATACCTGGTTACGGAGTTGTTTCTAAATACAAAGGTAAAAGAATAATGATTGGCAACAGAAAACTAATGAAGAAAAATAAATTAGAGACAGGGGGGATAGAAGAAAGAATTAAAAAACTAGAGGAAGAGGGAAAGACAACAGTTATTGTTGCTGTTAATAAAAAAATCGTTGGTATGATTGGTATTGCAGACACATTGAAGAAACACTCTAGATTAGCAGTCAAAGAACTACAGGAAATAGGCCTATCAGTAATCATGATCACAGGGGACAATGAGAGAACTGCCAAAGCCATTGCCAAGCAAGTTGGAATTAAAGATGTAATGGCAGATGTCTTGCCTAAAGACAAGGCCAAAAAAATAGAGGAATTACAAAAACAAGGTAGAATTGTTGGTATGGTTGGTGATGGAATAAATGATGCGCCTGCTTTGGCCAAGGCAAACATCGGCATAGCAATAGGCAGTGGGACTGATGTAGCAATAGAGACTGGCGACATTGTCTTGATAAAAGAGGACCTTAGGGATGTTGTAGGTTCTATAAGGTTAAGCAAGAAAACTCTGAGCAAGATAAAGCAGAATTTATTTTGGGCATTCTTCTATAACACGGCTATGATTCCAATAGCTGCTGGCATTCTTTATCCTAGTTTTGGTATTCTATTACCTCCAATGGCTGCGGGTATAGCAATGGTTTTCAGCGACATATCTGTTATAGGGAACTCGTTGTTACTGAAAAGATTCAATCCAAAAAAGTAATTATTAATTCTATCTTTCTCTTAATTACATTATGAACGAGACAACTAAGAGTCATAAAAACATAAAAGAGCTTATTGATTATTCAAAGGAAGGCATACTGAGCAAACAGCTGATTAAGAATGATGACATTGATGTAACATTATTCTGTATGGCGGGCGGGACCGAGATATCAGAGCATACAACGACAAAGGAAGGGTTTGTTTATGTCATTGAGGGAGATGGTATTTTTAATTTAGAGGGGGGTGATATTGCTATGATGCCTGGGGTTTTTATTCCCATGAAAAGAAATGCAATCCATTCCCTTAAAGCTAACAAAAACACAAGCTTTATACTTTCATTGTTCTCTTGAGTGTAAAAAGTAATTATTTATTCTGGCCAATTCAAATTAGATGTTATGGTTGTTAAACTATATTCAACCGAGTGGTGCACATATTGCAAGATGGTTGAGGACTTCTTCAAGGAGAACAAGGTTAAATTCAAGAACGTCAATGTTCAGAGGAATGAGAAGGCTGCCGAAGAGATGGAAGAAAAGACTGGCCAGACAGGCGTTCCAGTGATTGAGATAAACGGGAAAATAGTAATAGGCTTTAACATAAAGAAGATGAGAAAGTATCTAAAACTTAAGTGATTAACAGGTTGCTGTTGAACCGCTTGCACTTCCGGAGCCTATTGGACCTGCTCCTGGAGCTTCTGAAGATGTGCTCAATACTTGGTCACATTCTGCTGGAGGGTTGTTAAAACCAGCGCATATTGCTTGCTTTATTGATTCTGCTGCCCTGTTAACGCTTACTGTTGCACCGTTCAAGACAAAGGTTGGTGAACCTCCTACACCAAACTGGCTTGCGAGGACCGCGTCAACTCCGTAAGGTGGGAATTGTGCTTCACTTTCCTGCATGGTCTTTGTTATATCATATTGGGTGTCTGTAGCATCCATGCATGTCTGAAGGGCTGTCTTGTCAATTCCTACCTGGTCAGCACATCCTTCCCAGTCATTCGCTTCTACAAAACATCTTAGATAATCAGTAAACTTGTCGTTCTGATTCCTTTGGATGCAGTACATCCTTGTGTTTTCAGTTGCTTCCTTCTCACCATGCATTACGTAATGCACGAAATTAACTTCTAAATCAGCTTTGTCACCAAGCAATTCAATTACAGGGACATAAGCCTTCAAGAATTGTAAACCATAAGGACAGTAGGACATTATGAAAGCATGAGCTTCTGGTCTGTCAGTCTTTACAACCTCTGGTGGTTGCTGTTCTGGTGGCTGTTGTGGTTGCTCTATTTCTTCTGTTATATCCACTGGGGCAGCCAAGAAAACATAGGTGCCATCCTTTGTAACGTAAACAGGAATATCATTGTCTTGGTATGAGACAGTAACATTATACATACCTGCGTTTTCCTCCACAGAAATAAATGATGCTGTTGTGCCTGGTTGAACTAAGTTGTCATTAATGAAGGCCAGTGCCTTGTCAGCAGCATCCTGAGGATCTAAAATGGTCATGCCGCTTGTTGCTCCTCCAAAAATGAAGAACAAGCTTATGCATACAACCACAATAAGAACTAAAGACAAAACCTTCCACATATTCATTTCTTTTTTTGGTTTATGATGTGTTGTGTGATGCTCTGTGTGATGCTTTTTGTCTGCCATAATTATCATACTTAATGTTACATCTTATTTAAATGTTATTATTTTTGCAGGTGTAGTGCTTATCAAAAGTTTATTTAATGAAATATTTAAAGATTTCATACTACCCCTATTTTTACTGAATTCTCCCATACCCCGTGGAGGTTGCAATAATCAAGGGCAATCAGCTTCGCTGATTTATCCAGTTTCATCCTGAATTTCACCTTCGGTTCTGCGACAGATGGGCCAAGGTCGAATGTTGCCACATGAATCGGGTTGTGGCTCCTGCCTTCGATTTCCGCAAAGACCTGGATCCACTTTATGTGATGCTCGACTGTGTTGGGATGTGGGACTTTCTCCCCCACGTTTATTGTTACTTCGAACTCCTCCCCTGCCTTGACCTTTTCAGGAGCCTTTATGATAGGAACATGCTTTTCCGTTAAAACGCTTTCCAATTCATCCTTTCTAGTGTAGGTTTTCATTAAATCACTCTATTTTTTTGAACCTCTCTTTTGGAGCGCCGCATAACGGGCAGACATTGGGGGCTTCGCCTTCGGCAGTGTAACCACATACCTGGCAGACAAAGAACTCCTTTGCCTCTATGTCCTCTTCTTTGTCAACTGACTTCAAGGCCTTTTCATACAGCTTGCCATGCACTTTCTCCACTTGGTTAGCGAAACTAAAAGATGTTCCTGCTGCTGAAACCCCTTCTTCTGTTGCTGTTTTAATGAAGCCTGGATACATTTCTGTGAACTCGTATACTTCACCGTTAAGGGCAGCTTGTAGGTTCTCCTTTGTAGACTTAATCATGCTCATTAGTCTCAAATGGTTGTGGGCATGGACTGTTTCAGCCTCGGCAATTGCTCTGAAAAGCCTTGCAATATTTGGGAACCCATCTTCCTCAGCTTTCTTCGCAAAAGCCAGATATTTCCTGTTTGCCTGCGACTCTCCGGCAAAGGCTGCTTTTAGATCATCATCAGTTTTCATTGTTTCACCAAAGAATTGTTATTAAATATAACAGTGTGATATTATTTAAAAGTTACGGATATCAATTCTAATAAGGGATTTAATGAATATAAACATTATAAAGTACGTTGTTAATGTGGGGTTGATAATAGTCTTTTTTGCAATTTCTGTTACTGGTTTGGTCAAGTTTCCTGGGCTTGTGCAGTATATTGGCATGAACCGAGGGAGCCTTCCCATGTACGAGATAAATTTAATACATGAATGGAGCGGTGTTGTCATGGTTCTCCTAGTGTTGATTCACTTTATACTTAACATTAAATGGATGATAGTAATGACTAAAAAATTATTGAGGCATGACAAATGGAAGGAATAAAATACATCAAAATTTTATCACTTCTTCTTTTTGTTGTTGTCTTGTCTGGTTGTGTGCAGCAGGGAACAATAGAGCTTGAAGGCGTTGAAATAAGGGAATATGAGGGAGAGAGATTGTCGTCAGTTAATGACTTCAGGGAGAACTCTATAAAGGGGCCGCAACAAGTTGATGTTAACAATTATGTTCTAGAGGTTTCCGGTCTTGTGTATGATCCGAAGGTATACACCTATAATGATGTTCTGAGCCATCAGAATTATTCTAAAGTTGTCTTATTAGATTGTGTTGAGGGTTGGAGCGTCAATATATTATGGGAGGGTGTTCTTGTGAAGGACTTGCTGGATGAGGTTGCTGTCAAGCCAGAGGCTAACACTGTCATAATCTATGCCTATGACGATTACTCGACTTCTCTGCCTCTGGATTTTGTATTGGACAACAGCATTATCATGGCCCATAGAATGAATAACGTCACCTTGCCTGTGGAAAGGGGTTTTCCCTTCCAGCTGGTTGCAGAACAGAAATTGGGCTACAAGTGGATCAAGTGGATAACAAGAATAGAGCTTTCTAATGATCCTGATTACAAGGGTTATTGGGAAAGCAGGGGTTACAGCAATGATGCTGATGTTGATGGGCCGTACTTCGGTTAAAGAACTAGTCTTCTTCGCCTTGCAAGTCGTTCTCTAAATGACCGCTGTCACCGAGCCTTTGGTCAGCCAAATCCTCTTCTTCCTCTATCTTCTCAAATTCCTTTCTTTTCTTCTTGTCCTTGATCTCCTGCTGACCCTCTTCCTCTATTGCCATTTCTTTCAAAGTCTCATGAGCAGATTTATTCTTTTTGATCTGTTTCTCGTTATAACATTCTAAGCATAGGTCATAATCCTCTTTTGCCTGCCAGTCCTTCAGGGGAACTCCACATTCTATGCAGTCCTTCTTCTTTTTCATAGACTTAATAAAGGTCTGAGAACTTTTAAGCTTATTTTTTCAGTTCTTCGGTGGCAAAGACATAAGCCCCCAATAAACCGATATTGTCGCCGAGTTTGGTCTTGACTATTTTGGGTATTCTGTTGATAGTGTATTTTTTTATCTTATTGGAAGATGGTATGATATTATTGAACTGGTTTAATCCAACAGAACCCATTATCACAATTCTGTCAACAGAAAAGGCATTCAGCATGTTTCCAATTCCATGAGCATTGTAGTCCCTTACATCTTTTATGATTTTCTTAGCTTTTCTGTCCTTCAACTTGAAAAAATCATTTGCTGTTAAATCCCTTTTCAATCTATTTTTTACTATTTTTTCAATGCCATAGCCTCCACAAAGACAACCCCAGTGAATGTTATGGTTATTTTTCAGTCTTTGTAAAATATCATGGGCAAATTCACCAAAAAATCCTTCTACAACTTTTCCGTTTATAACTAGACCGGATCCTATTCCAGTACTAAAGGTTAGAAGATAAAAGTTTTTGATATTTTTTCCAATACCAAACTTTAATTCAGCTCTCACAGCCGCTTTCATATCATTGATTATGAAGATAGGTTCTTTGATTTCCTTACTTAACTTAAGAGCAATATCTAGCTTTTTCTTGATTCTCAATGAGGGGAATTCTGTTAATATGTTATTTTTAACAGGCCCAGCCACTCCGATTGAAACTGCGGCTATTTTTTTAGAAGGGATGTCAATCCTGAGAAGTTTTGACATTTCCTTAATCTGCTCTATGAGTTCATTAGGATTCATGTTGGTCCTGAACCAGAGGCTTCTGATTATCTTGCCCTTCTCTATCAGGGCCCCCCTTATTTTGGTTCCCCCAATGTCGTAGCATTCTATAAGTGGCATAATAATTATTTGGGGCCGTTTATAATATATACCAAAATTCTAATAACTAATTATGAAGTATGCTGACAGAATCAAGAAGATGAAGGCCTCCGAGATAAGGGAACTGCTGAAGATAACGCAACATCCTGAGATAATATCATTTGCAGGAGGTCTGCCAAGCCCTGATTCTTTTCCTGTAGATATAATCAAAAAAATTTCCGATAAAATTCTTAAGGAGCATGGTCCGCAGGCCTTACAATATGGTCCAACAGAAGGCATAGGTGAGTTGAGGTCAACTATAGTAAGAAGACTTAGGAAGGAAGGAATAAAGTGCTATGAGGACGAGGTCATGATAACTTCTGGCTCCCAACAAGTCTTAAGTCTGACAGCAGAGATTTTCTTGAACCCTAAGGATTACGTTGTTATTGAATCTCCAACATACATCGGAGCTCTGGTCGCTTTCAATGCCTACCAGCCCAAGTACATACACGTTTCAATGGATGATAATGGAATGATAATTAGTGAGCTGGAAAGGAAGCTAAGAGGAATTAAAAAGAGTAAGATAGATTTCATTTATACGGTTCCCACATTCCAAAACCCTTCTGGTATTACAATGTCTCTGGAGAGAAGAAAACAATTGTTAGAAATAGCTGAGAAGCATGACCTTATGATACTGGAGGATGATGCTTATTCTAATTTGAGATACTCAGGAAAATGTGTTCCTTCAATAAAGAGCTTAGACAAGAACAGAAGAGTAATATACACGCATACATTATCTAAGTCTTTGGCTCCTGGTTTCAGGTTGGGTTATGTTGTTGCTGAGAGGGAAAAGCTAAGAAAAATGGCAATAGCCAAGCAGGGTGCAGATTTGTGCGGCAATATATTTGTCCAGTACATAGCCAATGAATACATAAAATCCGGTTTGATAGACAAGCAAGAATACAAGATAATAAAGATGTACAGGAAGAAAAGGGATATAATGCTGAAAGCCTTGGAAAAGCACTTTCCCAAAGGTTGCAAGTGGACGCATCCTGATGGCGGGATGTTCATCTGGGTAACAGTTCCTTCTAAGATAGATACAAGAGACTTGTTTGTTGATGCCATACATGAGAAAGTTGCTTTTGTGCACGGTGCTGCCTTCAGGGTTGATGGCAAGGGTCACAATACAATGCGTTTGAACTTCAGCAATACTGATGACAAGAAAATAGAAGTTGGGATAAAGAGGCTTGGAAATTTAATCAAGAAAAAGATGAAATAATTTTATAAGCCGGAAATGTATTAATTATATGCACAAAGTTCTTGAAAAGCAAGGTAAGAAAGTACTTCTTCTTGGAAACGAGGCTATAACCAGAGGAGCTTTGGAATCTGGTATTGGTTTTGCTTCAACTTATCCAGGAACTCCGTCATCGGAGATTGGTATGACCTTTGCGCACATAGCAAAGGATGCTGGCATCTACTTTGAATACTCAACCAACGAGAAAGTTGCCTTGGAGGCAGCTGCAGGAGCTGCCTTGTCCGGTGTCAAGTCAATGGCTTTCTTCAAGCATTTTGGTTTGAATGTTGCCTGCGAGAGTGTTTTTCCATTAGCATACGCAGGAGTCAAGGCAGGAATGGTTATAGTAGTGACAGACGATCCTGCATGCCACAGTTCTGGTCAGAGCGAAGAGGACACAAGGCCTTTTGCAAGAATAGCTCACCTACCAATGCTTGAGCCGTCGAACGCTCAGGAGTGCGTTGACTTTGTCAAGGAGGCCTACAAGATATCAGACAAGTTCAAGATACCAGTTTTCATAAGGACAACAACCAGGGTTTCTCACATGAGAAGCGTTGTCAAGCTAGGAAAGATTGTTAAAGGAAAGACAAAGGGCAAGTTCATAAAGGACGTTGCCTTCAAAGCATTCCCGCCATACATAATGGACACACACAGGGATTTGCACGGTAAGCTGGAAAAACTGAAGAACGTCTCTAACACTTCCAAGTTAAATTTACTTGTCAATAAGAATGTCAAAAGCAAGTTGGGAATAATAGTCTCTGGCGTGTCATACGACTATGTCATGGATGCCATGAATGATTTGGGAGTCAAGGTACCTGTTCTCAGGATAGGTTTCACTTATCCATTGCCTGACAAGTTGATTAACACTTTCATTAAGAAATTCAAGCAAGTCTTGATTATTGAGGAATTGGAGTCGATAATAGAGAATCATGTCAAGATGTTGGCCAAAGATACCAATCCTAAGTTAAATGTTCTCGGAAAGGTGGATGGTCACTTCACATATGAGGGAGAATACAACGAGGAAATGATTATAAGCATTCTAAGCAAGCTGACAAAAAAGAAGTACAGGCTTAATCTAGGCGTTCATAGGAAAGAATATGCCAAGATAAAGGAGCCCAAGAGGCCCCCTGTTTTCTGTGCAGGATGTCCGCACAGGGCAACCTTCTACGCAGTAAAGCAGGCCACAAAGGGAATGGATGTTGTCTACGGAGGGGATGTTGGCTGCTATCTAATGGGCATATTCAAGCCTTTCGAGACTCAGGATTTCGTGTTCTCCATGGGTGCTAGCGAAGGTATATGCCATGGTATTCTGAAATCAACTGACCAGAAGGCAATAGCCTTTGTCGGAGACTCCACATTCTTCCATGCTGGCATGCCTGGTTTGGTTAATGCGATTTACAACAAGTCCCCTCTTCTTTTAATTGTTCTAGATAACAGGATAACTGCCATGACAGGCCATCAGCAGAACCCAAGTACAGGCTACACTGCCATGGGAATGAAGAGCCCTGATATAAGGATAGAGAACATTGTCAAGGGAATGGGCGTGGAGGACGTCAGGGTGGTTGATCCCTTCAATATAAATCTTATGACAAAAACCATTAAGGAAATGTTGCAAAGGGACAAAGTCTCTGTTATTGTGGCAAAAAGGGAATGCCAATTATTATTAATGAGAAAGAGGAGAAGGGAAGGCATAAAGACAGTGAAGTTTGAGATTGACCAGAATGCTTGCCAACATATTGAAAAGTGCCTGAATGAATTAGCCTGCCCAGCAATAAAGAAGGAAAATGGAAGAGTTGTTATTGACAAGGATATATGTACTGGGTGTGCTGTCTGTCTTCAGGTATGTCCCAACAAAGCAATAAAACCGGTGAAAAAGAAATGAAAGAGTTCAACGTTATTGTGACAGGAGTCGGTGGTTTGGGAGCAATGACCCTTGGAAGAATAATAGCCGAGGCTGCCTTAAAGCAGGGCTATGATGTAAGGACAACGGAATTGCATGGCTTAGCCCAGAGAGGAGGAAGCATGCAGCTGCACATAAGGTTCGGGGAAAAAATGTACACTCCCCTGATTCTTGAGGGAGAGGCCAACCTGATAATAGCATTGGAGCCTTTGGAGGCTCTGAGAACAACCTACTTTGGTTCTAAAAGGCAGAAAACAACATTCCTGATTGACAAGTACACCTTACCTCCGATTACTGTATCTGTTCTCGGTGAGAAATACCCGAGCATGGAGAATATCGTCAATAACATAAAACCGTTTGCAGAAGAGATTATGTTGATCAGTGCTTCTGAAATTGTAAAGAAGGAGACAGGAAAGGTGATTGCTTCCAACATATTCATGCTTGGTTATGCTGTTGGAAAGGGATTGCTTCCACTAAAGGAAAAGTTCGTTCTTGAGACAATAGCTGAAATTGTTCCAAAAAGATATTTAGAAATGAATAAGAAAGTATTTGAGATGGGAATAAATCACAAGTAATTACCAGTCTTTTTCTTCCTCTTCTTCAGTTCCGCCCTTTATTTCCTCTACCATTTCTTCCAGTTCTTCCTTTTCCAGTTCATCTCCCTCTTCCTTTCTTTCAAGAAGAGCAGCACCCATGTCTCTTGCTGGTTGCATTTCCTTGCCACAGCAGACCAATGTCCCGCCGCCAGCATTTATCACTTCAACAACATTGCCGCATATGTTACATCTGTATTTTTCCCCTAGTTCAGTTATAGTATCACCTAATCAGAATTTAATTCAAGAGTTTTTAAAATAGCTTGCCGTCTGGCGCGCTTTTGAAAAGCTTTTCCAACAGCTTTATTGCATTGTCAATGTCGTCCTTGTGAGCCACGGATGTTGCCGTGTGCAGGTTCCTTATTGGAACGCAGACAACAGTGCAGGGAACTCCCTCTCCGGTTATGGATATTGTGGCAGCATCTGTCATGCCCACATCAGTGACATCCCTCTGGATTTGTATTTTATTCTTTTTAGCAATGTCTATCAGCCATTTGTTGATGGTCTTGTTGCCAATAGTCTCAGCGTCTTTGATTGTTATGCAGGGACCACCTCCTATTGTCTTTGTAACTTCATCTGTGGTCTCGCATGTTTCTGCAGTGTCAACAGCAATTGCCCAGTCTGGCTTGACCTTGTATGTTGATGTTATTGCTCCCACCAGACCTATCTCTTCCTGTATTGTGAAAACATAGAACATCTCGTTTTTAATCTTTCTAAGCCTCTTTGCCAGCTCAATCATTATGTAGCAACCTATCCTGTCGTCAAAGGCCTTTCCGCATATTATCCTGTTAGAACCCAAGAAATACAAGTCCCTTTCGAATGTTAGGAAAGCTCCTATCTCGACCCCTATTTTTTCCAGCTGTTTCTTAGTCAGCCCTGTATCAACAAAGATATCTTCTGTTCTTGGTATTTTGGAAACAATCTCGCCGTCGTTCACGTCCTTTGTTGTTATTACTCCATGTATTATTCCCCTTTTTGTCTCTATGTGAACCCTTTCGCCGAGAAGCATGACCGGGTCAACGCCGCCTATCACAGAGATCAGTATCCTTCCAGTTGAGGATACCCCTTTGATCATCAGTCCTACTTCGTCCATGTGCGATGCGAGCATAATTCTAGGGTGCTTGCCCTTCTTGTGAGCAATAAGGTTTCCAACCTTGTCAACAGAAACATCATCAACGTATTTCTCAATTTCCTTTTTAATTAATTCCCTTACCTTGTCCTCGTTCCCACTCACGCCCGGAGTGGCTATAAGCTTTTCAAGCAAGTCCATTTTCCCACTAGAATATTATTAGCTTACTTAAAAATATAGCTTTGTGGTATGAGTAGATTTTAAATTCTTACCTTTTCATAATATTAGCATGGAAGATATTAGGATTGTGGAAGAAAGCTTCATAGCAGAATTGGAAGAAGAGATGAAACTGCTGATATTCCATTATTGCTGACTATTTCAAAGACTTTACGATTTTCTCAAATATATCCAGTCCCTTGTCAGCGTCTTTTTGGTTTATTATTAACGGAGGTACCATTCTCACTGTTTTCTCTCCGCAGCCCAACAGTAATAAGCCTTTCTTGAAGGCCTTCTGGACAACGGCATTCTGTTGCTCTTTACTGGACAGTTCAACGCCTATCATCAACCCAATACCCCTGACATCAACGATATTTCTGGATTTTATGTCCCTTAGTCTTTTCGTCATGTAGTTACCCATCTTAGTGGCATTCCTCATCAGCTTCTCTTTCTCTATTATCTCTATTGTTTTGAGTCCAACAGCCATATCAATCCTATGGCCGCCACCCCATGTTGAGGATACAGAACCAGGTTCATTTGGTTCGTACTCTTTGGATGTTATTGTAGCTCCCACCTGCAGTGCCTTAGCTGATGTCATTATGTCAGGCTTGACGCCATAGTGCTGGAAGGCCCACCACTTGCCTGTCCTTCCTATTCCTGACTGGACCTCGTCGAATATCAGAGGGAAATTATGCCTTTTTGATGTCCTCCTAAGGTTTCTTATGAACTTCTTGCTTGCAACAGCGTATCCTCCTCCCTCGCCTTGTATGCATTCAACTATGACAAAGGCGGGAAGACCCTCCTTTTCTATCAGCCTTTCCAGTTCGTTTATTTCAGGGTCTTTGTCGCTTGTGCAGAATTTTATTAGATCATGATTTATCTCGGGATAGTTGATTTTTTGAACAGCCTTGCTGTCTGTAAAACTTAATGCTCCCAAGGTTCTTCCATGGAAAGCGTTCTTACAAGAGACTCCCTGTAATGGACCTTTCTTTCTGAATGCGAACTTGATTGCGTTCTCAACAGCTTCTGCGCCCGAATTAATGAGAAAGACTTTTTTCAGATTGCTGGGAGTTATGTTGATCAGCTTTTCCGCAAGCATGACCTGCTCCTCTGAATAGAAGTCCTGGCCAGCTATTTTGTGGGCTCCAATATGAACAAATTTTCCTATTGTTTTCATTATTTCAGGATGATTATAACCAACATTGCAAGAGCATACATTTGAAGCGAAATCAAGATAGAACCTGCCATCAACATCCTTCAGATAGCATCCCACACCAGACTTGATGACCAGAGGATATGCAAAGGTTCCTCTTATACAGACTTTGTGCGTCCTCTCAACTATCTGCTTTGAAGTTAGCCTCATAATATCATTTCATTAGCAGATATAAAATACTTTTCTGAACATGCAGCCTGTTCTCTGCCTGGTCGAATACAACAGATTTTTTACTGTCTATGACATTATTTGTTATTTCAGTTCCCCTGTGAGCTGGTAGGGGATGCATGACAATAGCATTCTTTTTGGCAAGCTTCAGAAGCTTAGAATTGAGCTGATATTCTTTCAACTCTTTAATTCTTTTTTCATTTTCTTTTTCTTCTCCCATGCTAATAAACGTATCAGTGTAAATAACATCAGCATCTTTTACAGCTTCCTTTGGATTGTTGACCCATTTATATTTTGCCCTTATTTTCGGCTTATAATTTTGAGGGCAAGAAACAATTACATCCATTCCAAACTTATTACATAAGTAAATCAATGAAATGAAAGTGTTGCTCGATCCATCACCAAGAAAAACTATTCTCAAACCTTTCAATTTCTTATTCTGCTTGATTGTATACAAGTCAGCTAAGGCTTGACATGGATGCTCTGAATCATCTAATCCATTAATGACAGGAACAAAAGAGTTTTTTGCAAGTTCAAGCATCTTCTTATGTTCAAACAATCTTGCCATTATGCCATCAACGTATCTAGACAAAACTTTGGCAGTGTCTGCTATGGTTTCCCCTCTCCCTAGTTGCATATTATTCTTTGAAAGAAATATTGCATGACCCCCTAATTGGAACATTCCTGTTTCAAAGGAGACTCTTGTCCTTGTTGAAGGTTTCTCAAAAATCATTGCCAATACTTTATCTTTCAACAAAGGTTTTTTTAACTTCTTTAGCTTGTCAGTTGTTCTGAATATTAGTTCAACTTCTTTCTTTGTTAAATTTTTTGTTGACAATAGATTTTTCATCTTATCATCTTATAATAATTTTTAATTTCCTTATTTAATGTAATTGCTATGTAGCATCGATAGTTATTTCTATCGGACCTTCTAAATCAGCCAAAACTGTTAATATCCTACTTGATTCGTTCCAACTGTCGCTCCACGAACTTGAATTGCTATTAACTGCAAAGTCAGGATAATATCTATATGGAACGTAAATTTTTGTCTCAACGCTACCAGTATCATCGAATATAACCTTGAAATGTTTTGTATTGCGGTCGAATGAATATTCTGAGGGTGGTATGGAGTTCACTCTTGGATAAGGTTTGTCCAAAGCATCTGCCTTTTCTTTAATCTCAGTTCTATCAGGGTTAATTATGCTCCATTTATTGCCTGGGTTAAGGCCATAATCCCAATAAATCCAATGAATGTTGTATTCATTGCAAACATCTGCCATGTCATTCACCCACAGAATTCTATTGGGATAGATTGGGAATGTGGATGGTCCGAATTCTCCCAATAAGATAGGAATGTTCCAACTTTTACTTGGGTTTGATAATGGTAGGTCCAAATATCCGTTAAACTGGTTTTTCAGAACTGTAATATCACCAGAGTATCCTAGAGGTGGTTTTGTAGCGCTATAGTATCCAGGATAGGTGTGGGTGCTGAAAATAATGTTCTGTCTATTCAAAAGACGTGGTGCAAAATCCCAACGTCCAACTGGCGGTTCATACATGAAAATGTGATTTCTGTCAATAATTGTAATATTATCTATAATCCTCTCATAAAATGGGTAGAGGTAGTTTGCTGTTGTACTTGCCCCTAATGTTCCGGGAGGTGGTTCGTTAAATAAATCATAAGCAAGAACAGTTGGATTGTTTTTGTATCTTTCAACAATATATTTCCATGCTTGAATCATCCTGTTCTGCATGGAGGGGTTTTCTGGTGTGGCTTCTGTCCCATTAGGACCTTTTCCTAGCCAGAAGTCATCTTGAGATTGTTGTTTACCCTGTTCTGAATTGGGATAACCGTCGAAGAGCCAACTTGGGAAACCATATCCTCCGTCTGTGTAGGTGAAGTATGGTGACCATCTCCATTGCATGAAACCTATGATAATATATATTCCGTGTTTTTGTGCCCATTCAATATCTTTATCTATGAAATTTGTGAAATAACTTTCATTGAAATTTCCCTCGGTTGGTTCAAAATGCTGCCAAGAAATTGGCAATCTGACAACATTAAAACCCCAACTTGCGATTTTTTGGTAGTCTGCTTCTATGTGATTGTAATATCCTGGCTCTGGTTGGGTTACTTGATATCCTATGAAATTTATTCCATGCAGGATTACAACATTTCCTTGACTGTCTTTAATATATTTACCATCGGTGTGTAACCATACATCGATAACTTTAAAGACATCCAATGTTTTCGAAGAATAATCACCAGAATCTGTAAAATCTCCATCACTATTCTTGTCAATACAAGCATAGTATGTATACAGGCCTTCACTACTAGGAGCTGTAAATGAAGAGCCTGTGCACTCACCGTCTGTTAGAGTACAAGAACTAACTTCTGTTCCAGCACAACTATCATTCTTGAAATATATAGTCTTACCACCACAATCAGTTAAACCAGAAGCAGAGGGTATAACTGAATCATCAGGTTCAACATTAGAGGGAGTTAAATTCAATAATACTGAACCAGAGCATTCAATATGAGTATAGCATTCTTCACTTGTTTCATTACATAACTGTTCCAAAGGACATTCACATAATGAACATTTATTAATTAATTCATCATTATCACAGTATAACGGTTTGGTAACTGAACATTCACCATATGGGGTTTCATCAGAACAAGTTTTAATCGATTCAGAACAAGTAATAGATTTAGAAGTTCTGTATTTACCATCTACGTATAAATCATAGCTATAATCACCATAAGAAACACTCCAACCACAATCCTTAGTAAAGCTATCATCATTGATTGTTCCAGAGCATGTAGTATCTCTTATCTCATATGATTTATTATCACAGTGGTTGGCAGTGATGGTGGCTGTTATAGTACATGTATCAACTCCTAAAGATTTTAAGGATAATGAAACAGAACATGATGGTGGACTTGATGGTCCTCCACTACCCCCACCACCAATAGGTGAAGGTTGTTTTTTAATACAAAGACTAACAAAAACAATTATTATTACAAATATTATAATCTTTCTCCTATCCGGCTTCAGAAAATTTTTAAGGTTCATTCCATCACAGTTCCTGCCTTGCCTTCCAAAGCCTCATCCAATAGTTTTGGTTCTGTTATTATAACTTTCTTACCCTTTCTCAAGAATCTTATGCCAGCCTCTATTTTCGGTTTCATAGAGCCTTCCTTGAAATTCTGCATAACATCCTTTGCCTCTTTTATGCTCATTTTCTTGATTGCAATAGGAATCTTGGAATTATAGTTAAGGTAAACATATGGAACATCAGTCAGGAAAACCAACATCTCGGCATTTAATTCTGAAGCCAAAAGTTCTGAAGAATAATCTTTATCGATTACAGCCTCTATCCCTTTCAACCCATTGTCATAAATAACAGGAATCCCGCCCCCACCGCATGCTATTACTATTGAGCCCTGTCTTAACAGGCTCTTGATTTGCTCAATCTCAATTATTCTCTTTGGTTTTGGTGATGGGACAACTTTCCTCCAGCCTTCGGGTTCGTTGATCATGTTCTTTTCAGTCTTTATCTTGTAGAAGGGACCTATGGGTTTGGTTGGCCTTTCAAAAGCCTTGTCATTCTTGTCAACCTGAACTCTAGTTAATACTGTAACTGACTTCTTCCTTAGAATGTTTTGGATGCAGTTCTGTATGAGATATCCTAGTTGTCCTTGGGTCATTGCATCGCAGACATCCAGAGGCATGGCAGGAACTTCCGATCTTCCCATTTCCTGCTGTATCAAGAGATTTCCGACTTCAGGCCCGTTGCCATGCGTCAAAACCAGTTTGTATTTCTTAGACAATTTCTTCAGATGAGAAACAGTCTGGTTAATGTGCTTTATCTGTTGCTCCACTGTCCCCCTTTCCTTAGTCGTGATAACAGCATTGCCACCCAATGCCACAACAGCTATCTTCATAATATAATTTATGATTTAGAATAAAAGTATCTGTTTTTTACAGACTATTTTATAAACTGCAACCTGAAAGGTCTGAAAGGGCCTGCAAAGTCTTCTCGCCTGGATAATTATTAGCGTCTATTCTCCAAGTTGGATAGCCTTCAACTCCAGCATTATCACATAGTAATTTGTTGTTGTCGCAGTCTACATAATTAACATAACTGAATGAATTTCCGAACATTGCTTTCTGATTCTGGCAATGACCGCACCATTCAGTTCCATACATGACTGCACCGCTGTCAGTCAAACATTTGGCGAACTCGTCATATTCTCTAGGTTCAACAGGTGTGCTGGCCCATAGATAAAGAAGAATAGCTACAATTATGATTGTTATAACCCCTAAGACGTATTTCATGTTCATTGTTTCACTCTAAATAATTTTTTATTTTTGAATTTAAAGCTTCGTATGGCATAGCTCCAACCATTTTATCAATCAATTCTCCGTTCTTGAAAACTAAAAAAGTTGGTATGCTCATTATTCCGTATTTTGTAGGAACAGCCATGTTTTTATCAACATCTAATTCTCCAAAAACAACCTTTCCTTTATGTTCCTCAACAAGCTTTTCTACAATAGGAATCATTATTCTGCATGGAGGGCACCGTGCTGCCCAACAGTCTAGAATAAACAAGGGATATTTTTTCTTAGACTCTTCAAAGGTACTATCAGTTATTTCTATTCTCTTGTCTGGAAATTCAGCCATAAACCTATTACTTGTTCACCTTTTAAAAAGTTTATATCATTCAATTGTCAATTTGCGCTCTTTGAAGTTTTCCTGAATAATCAATAAAGACTGTCTTGATCTCTGAGAACTCATCTATTCCCAGAATACCGCCTTCTCTTGTGTTTCCAGTATGCTTTACTCCTCCGAAAGGCAGATGCACCTCAGAACCGATGGTGGAAGAATTGATATAGGTCAAACCAGACTCTAGCTTCTCAATTGCCTTGAAAGCCTTGTTGATATCATTAGTGTAAATGGCTGTGCTTAACCCGTACTCGACAGAGTTGGCGATCCTTATCGCATCATTCAAGTCTTTGGCCTCTAGGATGCATACAACAGGTCCGAATATCTCGTCGTTCGCAATCCTCATTTCCGTTGTACAATCTGTGAATAAAGTCGGCTCAAAGAACCATCCTTTCATGTCAGGTATATTTCCACCAATCAATAATTTTGCTCCCTCTCTTACTCCTAATTCAGAATATTTCTTGGACCTTTCCTGAGCAGCTTTGTTGACCAGAGGCCCGACATCAGTTCCTTTTTTCAAACCATTTCCTAGTTTTAATTTTCCAATTCTCTTGACAAGCATTTTCTCAAAATTCGCCTTTACTTTGCTGTGAATTATAACCCTTGAGGCAGCTGTGCACCTTTGGCCTGTTGTTCCATAGCCTCCCCATACAACTCCATCAACAGCCAAGTCCAAGTCAGCATCATCCATTATTATTATTGGGTTCTTTCCCCCTAACTCTAATGACACTTTCTTGATTCCAGCCTCCTTCAATAACAATGCACCCGTATCCCTGTGCCCTGTGAATGATATTGCCCTTACTTTCTCATGCTTGACCAGATGCATTCCAGCTCTTCCACCAGGTCCAGTCACCATGTTGACAACGCCTTTAGGAACTCCTGCCTTCTCAAGAACCTCAACAAACTTTATTGCGCATAATGGTGTATCTGAGGATGGTTTGAAGACAACTGTATTACCACAAATCAATGCTGGCAATATCTTCCATGATGGAATAGCTATTGGGAAGTTCCATGGAGTTATCAAACCGCAAACACCTAAGGGCTTCCTCACTGTCATTGCAAACTTTTCCTTTAGCTCGGAAGTGGTGGTATGCCCAAATAATCTCCTTCCTTCCCCTGCCATATAGTAGGCCATGTCAATTGCTTCCTGAACATCTCCTCTTGCCTCAACAAGAACCTTTCCCATTTCCCTTGTCATTGTTTTTGCCAATTCCTCTTTTTGCTCTTCTAATAACCGGGCTATTTTGAACAGAATATCCCCTCTTTTTGGAGCAGGGGTCTCGGACCACTTCTCAAAGGCTTTCTCAGCTGCATCCACTGCCTTGTCAATGTCCTTTTCATTGCCTTTTTGGAATTCTCCTATAACCTCATTAGGATCAGCTGGATTAGCTCTTGTGAACAATTCGCCAGAAGCAGAATTTACCCATTCTCCGTTGATATATAGCTTGTACCTGTCAACCATAATTCAATTTATAGTTTGACTAAATAAAAAGCTTTTTAAAGTTAAGGGTATCATTATAAAACGGGTCACCATGGCCGGGGAATTAGTTTGTCAAATTAAGTAGAAAGGATTTCTCTAGTCTTAATTCTGTAGGATTTCTAGTTAAAAATAACAAGTTCTTGGAGGGATTGGAATGAAACTAGAAAAAGTATATATTGAAAGCAATTTTGATGATTTTCTTCAGACTTATAAAAAGGAATTAGAATCTGAAAAACCAATTGAACTTACAAAACTACAGGAGGAAACCAACTCAACAGTTGTGGTCTTTCCACAATGGAAAGATCCTTGGGGATATGATCCATTAAAAAACGGGAAAAGAAATCCTGCATGGTATATGTTTGAGGATGCTAAACTTAGTAATAATAGACTGAAAAGAGGGAGAAGGGAAAAAACACTGTTATCTGTTGGTGCTGGAAATTATGGGATAGAAATAGCTACTATTGCAAATAGACAAGATGATAAATATCCTTTATTGAATTTAGTCTCTTCTAGAATTCCAAAAGAGTCTTTAGAAATTTTTAAAGTATTAGGTTCTGACATTGCTATGGCATCACCAGAATTTGAAGAATTGTGTCCAAGATGGCCTCTTATACGAGTTGCAAGAAAGATTTCACTAGATCTAGAAACGTATAGCTATCATTTTCCTCAACATTCACAATCACAAAACCCAGATGCACAGCTTCAAATAATGATGCCTAAAATTTTTGAAAGTGGTTATGATTTTGATGAGTTAGTTATCGCATTAGGAACTGGTGCAACTGCAGGAGCAGCTGAAAAATACAAAAGGATAAAGGGTCTGAAAAATCTAAAAATAAGTGCTATACAAACACCAAAAAATAGTCTAATGCAAGGCCCTTCTCAAGTTAAAGGTGAAGATTGTAATTGGTCTCCTGAAAATTTTTCATATTTTTTAAATGGAAAAGAGATATACATGTCTTCTGATGCTTTAACGCTTTCTGCTGCAGTTAGAGTATTTGAAAGAGAGGGACGTGTTTTTGCTCCATCGACCAATGTTAATATTGCAAAAGCATTATACGATGGAAATAAAGAAGAGAGGACTATTGCAGTCATCTCAATGGATAATATTTTCAAATATCGTGATTTTTATTTGGATGTGCTTGGTTCTGAACATTCTGAGCAACCAGGACACGCACCAAGCTTTAGAAAACCAATAATAGAAGAATCTCCAAATTTAGAAGAACCTTTAATAAAATTGATGAATGAAATCAGATATTATCCTAGCATTGAGGAAAGATTAGACATTATAAAAGCTAATTATCCTACCCCAGATGAAGAGGGAGTGGTTTATAATCTCCCTACTGAAAACGTTGGCATGATGAAAGAAATTGAAAGAGTAATTAAGAAAAGGCATAAAATAAAAACTAGTATAGTAAAATGAAATTTTATATTCAACAAAGAATATCTTTGTTATTATGCGGGGATGGCAGAACGGCCATGCGGTTGCCTGCAGAGCAACAGACCTGGGTTCGACTCCCGGTCCCCGCTTCATGGTGATTTTATGATGATATACGACACTATTTTAGAGACGATCGGAAAGACTCCTTTAGTTAAAATAAATAACTTAACGGGAGAAAATGACGCAACTATTTTGGTTAAACTGGAAAAGTTCAATCCAGGCGGTTCTGTCAAGGATAGAATAGCAAGGTATATGATTGAATATTCTGAGAAAGAGGGCAAACTTACAAAGGAAAAGATAATTCTAGAACCAACCTCAGGCAACACAGGCATTGGCTTGGCATTGGTAGCTGCTGTTAAAGGTTACAAAGTATTGTTCACAATGCCTGAATCTGTGAGTATTGAAAGGAGAAAAATATTGAAAGCATTGGGAGCAGATATACTACTAACACCAAAAGAAAAGGGAACTGATGGAGCAATAGAAAGAGCATATAAAATGGCCAAAGAGAATCCAGAAAAATATTTCATGCCAGACCAGTTCAATAGCAAGTATAATGTTCTTGCTCACTATGAAACAACAGGGAAGGAAATCATTGAAGACACAAATGGAAAGATTGACATGTTCATCTCAGCTATCGGAACCACAGGAACAATAACAGGAACAGGAAAAAGATTAAAGGAATTTAATTCAGATATAAAAATAGTTGGTGTTGAACCGCTCTTCGGACACAAAATCCAGGGATTGAAAAGCATGAAAGAGGCTTATAGGCCAGGGATTTACAACAGGAAAGCCATGGATGAAAAGGTTTTCATAAAGGATGATGATGCTTTTGAAACAGCACGCCAATTAGCCTTGAAAGAGGGCTTACTTGTTGGCATGAGTTCTGGAGCTGCCATGTTTGTCGCATTACAAAAAGCAAAAGAATTAGGCAAGGGAAAAACAATAGTTGTTATATTACCCGATGGGGGAGAACGATACTTGACAACAAAGCTGTTTGGTGATTGAATGGTATTAAGAGTTTACAACACATTGACAAGAAGAAAGGAGTTATTCAAACCTATCAAAAAAAACCAAATTACAATGTACACATGCGGTCCTACTGTTTACGGTATTCCCCACATAGGGAACCACAGGAGTTTTGTAATAGAGGACATGATGAGAAGGTATCTTGAGTTCAAGGGCTTCAAAGTCAAGCAGGTCATGAACATTACTGACATTGATGATAAGACGATAAGAAATTCTGGGAAAATTGGCATTTCATTAAAGGAGTTCACGGAAAAATACATTAAGATATTCTTTGAGGACTTGGAAACCCTGAACATAGAAAAGGCTTTCAAGTACCCCAAGGCAACTGAGCATTTCAAGGAAATGGTTAAGATGATAGAAACCCTTGTAGATAAGGGATATGCCTATGAAAAGATGGGAAGCATATACTTTGACATTTCCAAATTCAAGGATTATGGAAAACTTTCTAAGGTTGACTTGAAAGGCATAAAGCCTGGGGCAAGGGTTGATGTTGACGAGTATGAGAAGGACAATCCTCAGGACTTTGTCTTATTGAAGAGGTCAACAACAGAAGAGCTCAAAAGGGGAATTTTCTATGAAACCGAATGGGGTAAGACCAGACCTGGTTGGCATATTGAATGTTCCACAATGTCTATGAAGTATCTCGGGGAGACAATTGACATTCACACAGGGGGAGTTGATAATATGTTTCCCCATCATGAGAACGAGATCGCTCAGTCAGAAGCTTTTACAGGCAAGAAATTTGTCAACTATTGGCTGCATATAGAGCATTTGATAGTTAACGGAGAAAAGATGTCAAAGTCCTTGGGTAACTTTGTCACACTAAGAGACTTATTGAAGAAGGGATATAACCCAAGAGCAATACGTTATGTCTTGATGTCAGCACATTACAAGAGTTCCCTAAACTTTACTGACGAAAGTGTCAAGGATGCAGAAAAAACACTTTCAAACTTGAATGATTTTGTTGATAGGATTAGCAAGATGGATATCAAGGGAAAATACAGCCAGAAACTAAGTAAAAAGGTTGAAGAGGCAAGTAGCAAATTCGAGAACTATATGGATGATGATTTCAACATTCCTCAGGCATTGTCAGCTGTCTTCGAGTTGATTCATGAGACCAACAAGGCAATAGACAAGGGTAATCTTTCAAAGAAAAACCTAAAGGAAGTTTTTAATCAGATGATAGAGTTTGATAAGGTTTTGGCTGTTATTGAAATCAAGAAAGAAAAGCTGCCAAAGGAGATTTCTGACCTCATAATGAAAAGAGAAGGCCACAGGAAGATGGGAAACTTCGAAGCTGCTGATAAAATAAGAAAAGAGATGAACGAGAAGGGTTACTGGGTTGAAGATTCCCCAGAAGGTCCCAGATGGAAGAAAGTTAAGTAGATTTTAATTTCTTTTTAACACAAATATACTCTTTTTGCTTTTGTATCAATCTTCTGATAGATTCGAAAACTTCTATGAAACCAATCCCCATAAGAATAAAGCCCACTATCTGTGCTGTTTCAAAGTCTTGGAAGAAACCGGCAACAACAATTCCAGCTGTAATAAAAGCCAAACCAGTCCTCATGAAAGATAGAATGGTCCTTTGTTTTGAGAGAACTAATTGCTCCTCTTGATAGATTTCTATTTTAGATTTCCTTTTCGGCATAATTATATATCAATTGCCTGAATAAAAAACTTATCTTATTATATCAAAAAAATACCTTTAGGCAAGTTTTAAGCTTGAATTTTTGCCATTCTGGGACTCTTGGTTTTCTTCCATATCTCCATTAGCCTGTCGTGCTTTGCTTTCCTGACCTTACCAAAGATGCCACATTTTATCAGAGGAGAGCCTATACCAACAGCCAAATCAGAAATGAAATCGTCCATTGTCTCTCCTGAACGATGGGAAACAACTGTTGAAAAATTTGACTTCTTGGCCAGCTTCACAGTTTCCAAAACCCTTGAAACAGTTCCTGCTTGGTCAGGCTTTATTATGATGCCATTTCCTGCCTTCTTCTCTATTCCTAATTGAAGCCTTTTGGCCTGGGTTACAAACAAATCGTCTCCAACTATCATGCAATCAGTTTTTTTCGTAAGTTCTGTCAAGTGTTTGAAATCGTCCTCATGGAACGGGTCTTCCACATACTTTATGTCATAAGTGTTTATCAGACTCAAGACAAAATCCAACTGCTCCCCTGGGGAGAGCTTCCTATCAAGATGCTTGTAGTGATAGAAGCCGTCTTTGTAAAATTCAGAAGCTGCGAAATCTATGCCAATCCCTGCATTCTCCCTATTCGCTACTGCGTACAAAAGTTCCAATGCTTGGATATCGTTCATCTTGCATATCCATGCACCCTCATAGTTGTTTCCAGCCTTGATTCCATGGGATTTAAGTATTTCTCCGAACTCTTTCCATATTGAGAGGTTTGTTTCAATAGCCTCTTTCATTGTTTTTGCATTCTTCGGAAAAACTAGGAATTCCTGCTCGGACGTATAACCCTTGTGAGCCCCACCGCCAATTACATTTCCCAAAGGCAAGGGAAAGGTCTTTGCCTTGGAATTAAGAAAACTGTAAACCTTGTTCTTTGAAACAGCCCTGAAAGCTGCGATTGACAATGATATGGAAAGGTGAGCGCCAATGTTTTCAATTCCTATGTCCTCAATTATATTGTCAATATCCTTCTCATTTCTTTTGATGAACTTCTTCTTAATTGTTTTGAAATTCTTCAAAGCAGTTTTTATGTCCAAAGCCTTGGCCTCGTACTTGCCTTCAGAGGTTCCAGAAGCAGCAGAAGCTGTATATGTTCCTTTGTCTGTTTTAAGAATAACTTTTACTGTTTTCTTTTTCCGAGAATCAAGTACTTGGGATGCTCTGATATCCTTTATCATGATACTAATTTGAATTTCTTTTATAAATTACTTCTTTTGATATCAATCGGTATTATGCCCTTTTCAAACTCCATTTGAGCAATCTCGATTGGGTCCTTCAACTTTGTCTTGAGCATTAACGGAGCTCCTCTTGATATCTGCAGAGCCCTTGAACCGATCATCCTTGCCCTTTCAAACCTTGTGTATTCTGTTTTCATAGCATCACTAATTTCAAATGATTATTTAAAACTATCCTATATAAACCTTATCAATCTACCTTCTCCGCATGTTTCCCCTGTTGAGTCTCATGTATTCAAAATAGGAGTAGGCAACCAGATAGATGGAGCCTGTTATTACTGGAACAATAAGAAGAAATATTCCATATTCAGGAACCAGCATTGAAAAAATGGCTATTATGCCGGAAACCTTGAATATCTTGCCGCCCCTTTTGTTTACCTTGTTCCAGACCCTCTCGTCGCTCAGTGTCCATGGCGTCCTTATGCCTATGAACCAGTTCCTCTTTGAGTTCTCTGCCAATATACCCGCGTAATAGAAAACCAAACCAATGGGAGGTATTATGAGCTGCACCATGTCGAATCTTATTCCTTTATTCCAGAAGAGAGTGAGCAGTTGTATGTAGAAAAGGAATAATAAAATAAACACAATAAAATTGTTAAAATAATTTTTGAACTTCTCTATATTCTTCTTGAGTGGGTCTATCTTGGGTACTATCAAAAGTACTGCTAGCAATATAGAGGAGATAATGGGCATCAAAAACAGGCTCCAGAACCTTAACATGTAACCGTCCACCTCTCCTTGTGCGTTCCAGTGGGAAGCAAGATTTTCTGGTAACTGTGGATAGAAGTATAGACTTGTCAGGAACGAAACCAAAATAATTATCAGGGATGCTATAAGGCTATTTTTCATAAAGATATAATGAATTCTAAATATAAAATACTGCAGAATTAGCCTATGTACTTTAATTCTTCAGACTTCTTTTCCTTCTTGATCTGGTCTATTGCCTGCTTCTGGATGCTCTCAAGCTTCTTGATGAAGTCATGCATCGCCTTTACTTTCTCGTCCAGCTTTGTAAGGTCTATCTTTATCTTGAGCATCTTCTTTATCACATTCAGTACAGCCTCAGCAGCTGTGGGGTCTGTTATGATTGGAAAACCAGTTGTCTCTCCCAAAAGAACCATGGCCTTTATGCCGTAGAGGTTAGACAAACCAACTAACAGACCTGAAGCGCCTACAATCGTACCTATCTGGCCGCTTATGTCAAAGTTAATCCCGATATTCTTGTATTTTTTTAGCATTTCAGTATCTGTGACAGAACCATAAACCTGGGGTTTCTCGGAGACTTCTCCTGTCCCGAAACCGCCAACAGTTATCAGCTGCTCGCATCCCAAACCCTTTAGAAACTCCAGAATTTTTCCAACAACCTCGTAGTGTCCCTTGGGATCATATGTCTGGCAGTCTCCTATCAGCATAATCAAATCCCTGTCCTTTCCCTTGTAGTAGTAGAACTCGTTCTTCAAAGTGTGAATCATGTTGTTGTGTATCATTACGAACGGGAAGAAATATGGTGAATATAAATCTGCAAACTTCTTGGCCTTTAGCTCATGAACCATGTAGCCAATGGCAATCCTTCCTATGTTGCCTATTCCAGGAAGACCGACAAGACAGACAGGATTTTTCAGCTTTGGTATTTTCTCAGCAATAATCTTTGTCTCAAGCATGATAAACACTTTTGGTTTCGCTCAATTTAAATGTTTGCCTTCTGTATTTCCCGTATTTTTTCTCTTTTTCAATGGAGAATTTCTGGGGATGTGCGCTTGCTGATTGTTCGTTGCATTCAGAGCATAAGTCCTTCATGGTGTATTTCTTGCATTTAGGACATTTCTTCAGCAGCATTCAACCAACTGTTAATTTTCCTTCCCCATCAAAGTTTTTGATATTACTGATTATTTCCTCACCAGCTTCCCTCAGCTTCTTCTCGCCTAACTTTGCATCCTTTGTCTTCAAGAATATGGAATATTTCGGGGCTGAGATATATTTTGAATCAATATTGTATTTTTTCTCGGCGTCCTTAAGAACCTTTTTGATTATGTTGACACCATCCGGCCTGTAGCATTTCAGTTCTATCACGCCCTTTATTGATGTCTCTTTTAGCTCCATCTGATCTTCCGCTACTTCCTTTATCAGCTTTGCCCACTTCTCGGGTATGCCTTTCTTGATAAGTATGTCGTATTCCTTTTCTGTCAGGGACATCTGGAACGGCTTGAACATCTCGCCGAAAATGTCCTGGAGCTGGTATCCGATTTCATTATAAGCCTTTTCCAAATCAATGTTGGCCTTTTCTGCCAGGGTCTTGAGCATTTTCTCAGCCTTTATCTCCCTCTTGTAATCCCTCATTTTCTTTTCAGTGTCGTACTTCTTGACCCTCTTCAAGCTTAAAGTAATGTGGCCCTTCTCCGCGTCAATTCTCATGACCATTACAACGACTTTCTGGCCTACCCTGACAAACTTCCTTATGTCCCTTACCCACTTGCCAGCAACCTCAGAAATATGAATCATGCCCTCTTTCTTGTCGTACTCATCAAGAGCAACAAACGCAGAGAACGGATTAACCTTAATTACGGTTCCCAATACTATTTCACGACTTCTTGGCCATTCTCCCCTTTTCGGCATAAGAACTTTATAGAATAGAAGAATTTTTAAAGTTATTCTTTGTGGAAAAGAGATTTAAAGCTTTTAATCTAATAAGAGATATGAAAATTGGAATACATGGATTTGGACATGTTGGGCGTAAGTTGGCTGATCAAATCATAGAATCTGAAAATCCAAATCATGTTGAATATGTTATAACTTCTCTTTCTGACAGAAGTGGTGTAATAAGAAAAAAAGACGGTTTTTCAAAGAAAGAGCTAAAGGAACTCATGTCTTTCAAAAAGGAAGGAAAAAAACTAAAGGATTATGAAGGTGAAGGAGTTGAATACTTAGAAAGGATTGAAGATTCATTTGATGATATTAACGTTCTTGTTGATGCAACAAGCGCAAAAACTTATGAAACCCAGATGAATGCATTAAAGAAAAATAAAGATGTAGTCAGTGCTAATAAGATTCCCTTTGCTGACAGTGATTATGAGGATTTCAAAAAATTAATTAACACTGCGAATGAGAGGGGTAGAATAATAGATTATAGGGTAATTGTCAGTGCCAATTTAGGTGTTCCAACAAAAGTTGAAGAATTTAGAGAATCTGCCCGCGGCATTAAACGTGTTGTAGGTTGTTTGAGCGGTACAATGAAATATATCTCAGGAAGAATCAACAAAGGTGTACCTCTTTCTGTTGCTCTGAAAGAGGCTAAAGATAATTTTTACACTGAGCCTAATCCACGCGATGATCTTAGTGGTAAAGACGCCGAAAGAAAAGCTATCACAATTGCTAGAACAGCCGGCATCAATATCAAGGAAGAGGAGATAAAAGTTGAAAAAATTGTTCCAGATGAACTGATGGATGTTTCTGTTGAAGAATTTATGAAAGGTATTAGTATAATTGATGAAAAGTTTGCACAAAGGGTTAAAGAAGCAAAAAATAAGAACTGTAAACTAGAATATGTCGCTCATCTTGACTTTGAAAAGAAAGAATATAAAATAGGGTTCGAAGAAATTCCAAAAGATGATAATATTTCCAATTCCAAAGGTACAGATAATGCTGTAACAATTTATCCAGAATCTTGGGAAGGAAAACAGTGGTTTGTGTGCGGCCCTGGAGCTGGTCTTAGGGAAACATCCCAAGGACTGCTTGCAGGTTTGGATGATGTAAGAAAAGCAGATGAACGCTTCCAAAAGCGTTTGAAACATAGAACATACAATTATGATTAGAGAACTTGAAGAACCTTTGACTTTATCTTGGCCTTTCCGCCTGTTGCGCTTGACAATTCTTCACCGCAAACTAAGCACTTAACATTGGTAGTGGCCTTGTTGAAAATCACCTGCTCGTTGCTGCACTTGGTGCAGACGACTTTCAAAAACTTGCTCTTTGTTTTTGGAATTGTTTTTTTCATTATAATTTCTTCTTAAGCTCGAATTTTTTTATCCTGAAACCCTGCCCGATTGTGTGCTCCTTCTTGCAATCCTTGCACTTGTACCTCAGGTCAAGCTTTCTTGTTGGTTTTGCTCTTCCCTTTGGGTTTGACTTGGGAAAGCTCCCAAAGCCCTTCTTTTTTCTATCAACTCTTCTCTCACCCTGAGCCATTTTCCTTCTCTTCTTTCCCACACCAATCCTTCTTATTGTGTGCTCGGTGTGCTTCCTGCAAAACGGGCAGTATCTTTTTTGTGTTTTTGGTATGTCCATACTATCACTCTAAAATGTTTTCAGCGACCTTTCTTGTCAACAGGACATTGCCTACATCCTCTGGCAGGGTTATAACATCACCCGCCCTCAGAGGTCCGTAGGATTCAAGGTTGGATCCCACAAACCTTGGCAAATCGCTCAATATTTTAACCATTAGTTTATCGTCGGGTTTTATAAGCTTTTGTTCAACCATTTCCTTTGGTTTTAATTCCTCAACGCTTTTCTTGGCCTCTTCTATCTTTTCCTCGACTATGTCCTCGTAGCTTCTAAATTTCTCTTTCATATTGTTCCTGAAATCTTTTAATATGCTTACTGTCTGGTCGAAGAACTTCCTCTCCTCGTCGTTCAGATTTGTTGGCGGCAAGTCGCCCCTGACAGTTCTTAGGGCAGATAGAACAACTTTTTTCTGCCTCCTGTTTATTACGTCTTCCAGAAGCTTCTTGGCGTTCTCTACCTCCAACAAAGAGGTAGTGTCTTTCATCTTTTCCTTGTGCTTAAACCAGTTCTTAACAGACTCAAAGAAGCCGTCTGGCAGTTTCTGCAACTCGTCGTCCTTCTCAGCCCTGTGAGCGCTCCTTATTGTCTCGTATGTTATTAGTTCCATAAGACCACTTACTTTCTTAACTTTTTATTCCTTTTCATAAGCATGAAGGGGTAATTGACAGGGTTCTTCTTGCAGTTCCTGTCAGGCTTGCAGACCCCCAAGGATGTGTAGAACGTGCCTGAATTGCAGTTGGCAGGCATCAGCTCCCTGCTCTGCCTGGAGTGCCATTTCAGTTGCGTCCTAACAGACCTCTCAACCAAAGGGGGTGAGTTGTTCTTGTTCCATTCTATCATCCTTTTCTCTATTTCTTCCTGGTTCCAGTTCATGGCCCGCAGGAAAGTTGACAAGGAGAATAGTGATCTCTTCTTTCCATCAGGAATTCCCTTCAGTATCAGCTTTATGCATGGTGGGAAGTATTCCTCTGGAATCGGTGTATTGAGCTTCCTTCTAATTTTGACATCTTTCTTGATTTCTTTTGGCTGCTTGGCCTTCCAGTCAAGCGATTTTAGCAATAATTCAGTTGCCTCGCCTTCCTTGTTGACAAGAAAATCAGCATTGGTCTTGACATTTTCCGGCTTTGCTTTTAGTCTGTTGAAACTCTTCAAATCCCCAATCTTCAATGGCATTGAAACGAGCCAGAACTTCGGATGCAAGGAGTAAGGCATCCTGAAAAGATGTCGGTTGCCCCAATCCTTTTCAAATTCTATGAACTCATAAGGAGAAAGCTTGGTCACAGATGGGACTGTATTAACCAGAGAAGCAACGCCTCCTTCCATAGCTATTAATTCTTCTAATAACTGATCCTTTATCTTTTCTCTGAGATAGTCTGCTATTGTCTGTGGTATTTCCGGATACTTGTTCTTGGTCTCCTGGAAGTCAATTTTCTCTGGAAATGCCTCGCTGGATATGGAGATGTGAAAACCCCTTGAACCGGAGAACTTTATAGTTGGCTTGATTCCCAAATCCTTCAGGAAATTATAAGCTACTCTGGTTCCCACAATAGCATGTTCCAGCTTTGCCTTGGCATCGATGTCTAGAATAAAGTCAAAACCCTTTCTCATGTTGTCCAAATCCTTTGGGCTTAAACCAGTGGACAACTGCATTGGCTGGGTCCATCTTTCAACAGAACAATGAAACGCAACAACGCCCATTTTTGCCCTTTCCTCAATGTCCTTTGGATACAAAAGTATGTCAGGCCTGCTCAAAAAGGAACCGTCCTTCAACGAACCGACAACCTCCCTGTTCTTGGCTATTTCTATCATTTTCTTCTGTATATCAGGCCTAGAATAGTATTTGATGACCTCAAACTGATTCATAACCATTATAAAGTTTTAAGAGCTTAAATCCTTTCTTTCAAAGAAGACACCATTATTGGCAATGCAATGGTCGCATCGCAGTAAACACAGCATAGTCTGGACTTCTCATTCACCTTTCCCCAGCTTTTTGCCTCGTCTAGACTCGCTCCTGAGAGCCCCCCGTAATGCGGAACGTCCGTGGTCACCTGAATCACGTACTTGTGAGGTTTGTCTGGAATGATTACTGCCTGCAAAATATAGTTCTTGGGAACGCCGCCCCCAAGCAACAAAGCCCCGCTGTTCTTTCCATTGCTCTTCAAATCATAATGCATGTTAATTAGGAAGTCCAAGTCCTTTCTTTCATCAATCAAAAGCTCATTGTCCTGTGAGTACATCCAAATCTGGAAGCCTAGAATGGAATCAAAAAAAGCAGGTATTATGATTTTAACGCCGTTTTCTGCAGCAGCTTTCACTATGGAGTTCTCGTCCTCTATTTTTTTGCCTATTTCCTCCATCAACTCGTAGGTTGAAAGCTTTTTGCCTTTTATTGTTTTTAGAATCTTTTGGATTCCTTCCTCAAAGTCAACCGAGCTCTTATCTGGCGACGCAATGTCATAAATCCTACTGGTTTCACTTTTGCGCATCTTACAATCATCAGCAGCATCAGGATTGCACTGTATGTATTGCTCACCTCCAAGAGAAATTGCCAAGTCATGTGTTATATTGGCTCCTGTGGAAACAATCACATTAATCCACTTGTTTCTTATCATCTCCACAATGCATCTTCTCATTCCAGCAGGCACCAAAGCCCCGGACAAGCCCAAAAACTTGACACAGCCCTTATCCTTTATCATGTCTTCCAGAATATCCACAGAGTTCCCTAGGTTTCTGGCATTGAATGATGTGTCCTTTAGCTGCTTTACTAGCTCGTCGACAGTCTGCTTTTTCGGAGTGAAATCTTTTACATTCGTCATGTAGACTAATTTCTTGCCAAATAATATAAAGATTTTAAAACTTGCTGCTGTTTACGAGAAGTTATAACCCTTTTTTAACGAAAGGCCCTGTCAAGTTCTTTCATCGCTTTCAGAGCTGTTACCCCTGTTCCCAATAGTCTATACCCATTTTTGCCCGAATCTGTTGGTTTTATCAATCGTTCTTCTTCTAAGAAGTTTAAATAATCCTTTAAAGCCGAACGTGTTATTGTAGGATTAGAAGCCTGTGATGCTTCGTAGATAACTTGAGTAGATGTACTTTTGTCTGTACTTGAAATAAGTGATTCTAAAATAGGACGACAATTTAAGGCCCTCTTTTCCCTTTCTATTAAATCCATAGAGGACTATTGAACAATTAATAATTTAAGCCTTAAATCCTGATAAAAATGCTTTTAAACTATGCAAGAGAATAATTCTTATGGTCAAAAAGGACAAACCATTCTATATGAAACCTTGGTTCTTGGTACTGGTTGTAATTGCAGTAATAGCTTTTTGGATAATTGGAGCATACAACAACTTCATTACACTGAACCAGCAAATAGAGAACCAGTGGGCTCAGGTTGAGACACAATATCAGAGGAGAATAGATTTAATACCCAACCTGATAAACACTGCAAAAGGCTACATGCAATTCGAAAAAGACTTGTTAGAAGAGATTACAGCATTGAGAAGCCAGTGGGGATCAACAACGAACACTGATGACAAAGTTAATATTGGAAATGCCTTGGATTCAGCTTTAGGAAGATTGATAGCTGTTTTCGAGAGTTATCCAACATTGCAGGCATCACAACCTATAGCTTCTTTGATGATTAATCTGGAAGGAACAGAGAACAGGATTGCTGTGGAAAGAATGAGATTCAATGATAGGGTAAGACAATACAACACTGCAGTTTTAACATTCCCTTCAAATATGTTTGCAAACATGTTCGGCTTCAGTCAGAGACCTTACTTTGAATCACAGGAAGGAGCAGAAATTGCCCCAGTAGTCAACTTGACTATTACATAGGTTTTTAGATGAGAAAGATTGTATTTTGCCTAATGTTTCTAGTTTTTATTTCCTCTATTGCTATTGCTCAAGAAATTCCTACTTTGCAGAAATATGTTAATGATAATGCCAATGTTCTGACATCTTCGGACATAGCCAGGATAAACGCCTTAGCTGCTCACATAGAGGAGAACACAACAGTCCAGATAGCTGTCTTAGTTGTTGACACAACAGAGCCATCAACAATAGAGCAATATGCTGTTGAAGTCTTTGAAAAAGCCGGAATTGGTTTTGAGGACAAGGATAATGGTCTGTTGATTGTTGTTGCGATTAATGATAGGAGATGGAGGTTAGAGGTTGGCTATGGTCTTGAACCTATTATTACTGACTCAACAGCAAGCTTGATTGGAACGACCTATATGACACCTGCCTTCAAAGAGGAAAGATACGGGGATGGTCTGTATGATGCTGTTGATGCTGTTTATCAGGTCATCCAGAACAGCGGGGACACTTCCTTTATTTCTGAACAAATAGATGTTGAAAATGTCATACCAGTGATAATTATATTGATATTTGTCTTCATTCCTTTTATCATGGTTTTTGCTTCTATGTTTGCTACTCCCAAATGCCCCAAGTGCGGTGGAAGGATGAAATGCCACGTTGAAGGAGATTATGTTATTTGTGAATGCATAAAATGCAAGATGAAAACAAAGAAGAAGAGGAGCAGGGTTCCTTGGTGGTTGATATTCTTTGTCGGTTCTAGAGGAAGTGGAAGAAGTGGAGGCGGTTTCAGCGGCGGTGGATTCGGTGGAGGCTCATCAGGTGGTGGTGGGGCTTCTGGTGGATGGTAGTTATGAAACAAGTGAAGAAAATCATGCTGGCTGTCTCTTTAGCAGTATTAACTTTAGTAGCAATTCTGATTATAGCAATATTCTCCTCAGAGTTTATTTTCTGATTACTCTTCTGAAACCCTAGGAGCAAGCACAATGTTCAAAGAAGCGTCTTTGCCTTCAAAGCTCATCTTCAGAGGGAAGTCTTTTCCAAGCATTAACTTCACCTTGTCGTTTATCCTTGAGCCCTTTATCATTTTCTTCAGGTAGTCTATTGAATATCTCGAACTTACCAGTTCCTTGGCATTGAGTTTGGTCAGAACATCAGTTCCTTTGAAAAGCTTCATCTCACTCTTGCTGCTGTTGCCAGAAGCAGACATCCTTAAGTTGTTCTCAGACAGTTCGAGTATAATTGAGTCTGCAATTATGTCAGCGTCGTTTATTCCCTGCTCGATCACCTTTGCACTGACCTCAGCATCTGCAGTGAACTCCAGCTTGTCAACCTGCGGGACCTCGTCCCTTCTCAGTTCCAATAAGGGAATGGCAAACTTCCTCTTTGAGTCTCCCTCAAGAATGACTTCAAACTTGTTTTCTTTCTCATCCAAATTCAAGGTCATCTTGTCATTAGAATTGGCTCTCTTAAGAATTGTCAACAGACTCAACAAGTTCACTCCTATGCTCGTGACAGCATCGCACTCGTACTCATCGAATGCCGTTGATTTTAATTTAAAGTCAACAAAAGAAACAGTCGCTCGGTCAGCTGCTATCAGCTCTATGCCATCCTTTTTCAGCTTGAACAGACCATCATCTATCAACTGTGAAATAGTATCAATACAGTCCCTTAACAATTTCGAATCTTTTGTAACAGCCCTAAACATTTAATCATCTCTTAGCTATTTCTTTGGCTTTATTATATAAATCTATATTAAATCCGTCCAGAGTTTGAACAGCCTCTCCCCTGCACTGGAAGCCGTCTATCAGGGGCAGCACCCTTGTTATCACTCTTACCAGCTGTCCCTCCTTGACTAAGGGATCCCTCTCAAAGGATATGTCAATTTTTCCAGAACCATCATCAATCACAATAGAATTATGAGCCACATCAATGACAGTTCCCATCAGCCTCACCCTGACATCTAACTCTGGCTGGATTTCTTCTATTCTCTTCTCAACAGCTACCAGCCTTCTCATCATGATACTTTCCTGAGGCATACAACATTTATAGAGCCGGACTTATTTATATATAATTGAGTCGCGAGAGGTAGGAAAAAATGGACTGGTATTACTTTGCTTTGTTGTCTCTAGGAATGTATTCAGTACAAGGCTTGCTTTTAAAATATGCAGCAATGAAGAATTGTGATAGAAACCTAACTACTATATATTACATGCTAACAGTCTCTGTCATTTCTTTTTTAATGATATTATTTTACGGGATTTCAACAATCACGATAATAGGTTTAGTTGCAGCAGTCATTAACGGAGTTTTCTTTTCCCTACACACAACTTCGGTGATAGAATCGCTGAAGAAGATATCGGCCTCAATGTTTTTCCCTATTATGAGCTTGAATAATGCTGTATTAGTTATACTCTTAATCTTGTTTTTAGGAGAGAAAGTAACACTTCAAAATTTTATAGGAATTATCATAGCAATAATCTCTTTGTATTTCCTAAGGCAGAGCGATAAAAATGAAAAAAGAGCATAGATATCTGTTGATTGCATTTGTGGCTATAGTAATTGCCTCATTTTTCAGTAAAGTAGGAGCCACAACAATGGACAGACTATTGTTCATCTTGATTGCCTATAGCATAGGTTCAAGCTTTGCCTTTGCTAGATACCTACCGAATAGAAAGGTAAAAAAAGAAACCAAGAAATTCTCAATCAAAATAGGGATAATTATAGGAATGGTCAACTTCATCACAGTCTTTTCCATCATGACAGCTTTGTCAACAGGGCCAGGAGTTGTGATATTCCCTCTTTTCAGTCTTAACCTAGCCTTAATTGTCACTTTTTCAGTGATTATTTTCAAAGAAAAGATAAACTGGAGGAGAATTGTAGGGATCGTTTTAGCATTAATTGCAATGTTACTTCTAGTTTGAAAAATTTATATAAACGCCTTAATTATTATACATATGGTTTTAGAGTCGTTGTTTCCTGTCAAGAAGGTAATAAAAAACCCCGCAGAGATGTTCATCTTCTCAATGATAATCACTTTCGCTTCTATCTATCTTGCTGATTTGATATTCCCAGGAACCTCAACAGGGAAGATAGTGACCCTATTCATAACAGTGGCAATGACTCCCATGATATACGGCATATTCAAGGAAGAGGAGGAGGTGGAAAGGGAAGAGGCAGAGCACAAAATACATAAGACATTTTGGGACAGGCATGATGAGGCAATATGGTCATTCACACTCTTCTTTCTGGGGGTATGCGTGGCAATATTCCTGATTGCTGTTTTATCACCAGAGGAGTATGTCACCCGGATTTTTAGTGACCAGCTGTCAGAGATAGAAAGGGTGACCTCAATATCAGGATCATTCACTGTTTCAGACATACTGAACATCATAATTATGAACAACCTCAGGGTAATGGCGCTGTCCTTTGTGCTGTCATTCCTGATAGGAAGCGGTGCAGTAATCATACTGGCTTGGAACGCTTCGATTCTTGCTTTGTACTTGGCCTCTTTTTTGAGACAAGGATTAGTGGAGGAGTTTGTTGTAAGAACTGTTGGCCTGATTCCACACGCTCCTATTGAGATACTAGCTTATTTCCTAGCTGGCATAGCAGGGGGCATGATATCCGTTGGATTAATAAGGGAGAAGCTGTTCAGCAAGGAGTTTTCCCTTGTTTTCAGGGATTCTATAATCTTAATGGGCTTGGCTGTCTTGGCTGTCCTGCTAGGAGCCTTTATTGAAGTCGGCATCTAAAACACTATCTTAAATCTTTTTGCAATTTAATTGTTAATAAAGAGGGTAATAAAATGAGTTTTAAAGCTACTACTAAAATAGGAGAAATGGGAGTTATAATAGATAATGAAGAAAGGGTGTGGTTTACAGAGGGTACTGTTGGTGGGCATATTGGCCATGTTCCTCTTTCAAAAATCAAAATAAGGGGAGTGGAAAAACTTTATCAGGGCCTAAATAGTGAAGGTTATTCTCTACCCGAATTAGAAGAGTTTAAAACTCAATGGGAAGAGGTTTTAAGAGAATATAAAAAGAAAAAGGACCCACAAAAGACAAGTTATAATAAAACATATTAGGTATGCTTCTAATTTATTAACTAAATACTCATTTAATATTTCTTAGGGCCCGTAGTATAGTTTGGTTAGTATCTCGGCTTCGGGAGTCGGTGACCCCAGTTCAAATCTGGGCGGGCCCACTCTTTTATTAATAACTTATTATCATTTCTAGGTAGTGAATAAATGATAGCTTTAAATAGTTTTCTATCAGTTATATTTACTACAGAGTGATGAAATGAACAAGAACATTTTGATTGTGACTTTGGTTTTGTCATTACTATCATTGTCACCAATAATTGGCTATGCGTGCCATGTTAACTTCTGTAGCGATATAGCTTGTGAAAATGATTCACAATGTTTTGACAGCTGTGATGGCAGCCTTTGGTTCTACGGAGATAAGAGGTGTGATAGTGATTGTTATTTTGAGGGATCAAATTACTGCAAATTCCAATACACGGTCTGCGCTGATGCAGATGGCACAGATGGCTTCCCTGAAACAGATTCTGTTGTAAGGGTTTGTGGCGCTGTTTGTGACCAAGATACAGATTATAGTCAGAAAGAGTCAACATGTTACTTTGGTTGTGATGCTGAAGACACATGTGACTATGTTGATAGTTGTTCTGTAGAGTCTTATTGTGATGGTTCTGTAAGATACTATGATGGTTCCTGTTCTGAAACAGGCTGTTCCTTTGATAATGAGGATTGTAGTGAGATACCAGATGAGGTCACATGCTCTGGTGTTGGAACTGATACAATAGAGGAAACTGTGGCAAGCTATGGTTGTAATTTAGGAGAATGTGTAATCATGGAAGGTGCAGATGGATCTGATTGGACATGTGATATTGAGATGGAGTATGAATCCCAGGAATGCGGCGGTGATTATTACTACTGTTATTATGATGATGGATACACTTGGGGCGATTCTTGGCCCGAATCCGAGACAGACTGCTTTGACGGTCATGACAACGACAATGATGACCTAATAGACAGTGATGATGATGACTGCTATGAGTGCTTCTCTGATGGAGAGTGTGACGATTCTAATGTATGCACTTTGGATCAGTGTGTTTTAGGGTACTGTGAAAACACATGCCTTGAGGACGGAACAGAGTGTGATGATGGAAATCCAAACAATGTGAATGACGCATGTTATTCAGGTTCTTGCATAGGCGAGGACGATGATGACGATGACGGTTATGGCGATGACGACTGTGACGACACAGACCCAGCAATAAACCCTGGGGCTGAGGAAGTATGTTGCGATGAAATAGATAATGATTGCGACGGTAATGTTGACGAAGATTGTGAATGTTCAATCGACGAGGACTGCAATGATGAGAATGCTTGTACAATTGACCAGTGTGTGGATGGTTTTTGCACATACATCAATGCAGAGAACAATACTGTATGTGATGATGGCAATTCAAGCACCGTGAATGACATATGCACACTCGGCTTATGTAACGGTGAAGATGATGATGATGGAGATACTTATGGTGACGACGACTGTGATGATTCCAATTCTGAAGTGAATCCAGGTGCAACAGAAGTCTGCACAGATTCAATAGATAATGATTGTGATGATCTAGTTGATTGTGATGACGATTCTTGTTCAGGTAACGCTGCATGCGTTCCTTCTACACCTTCACTAGGTGGTGGAGTTTTCATAGGTGGTGGAACAGGACCAAACATCTATTGTGGTGATGATAAGTGTGAATCCGTAGAAGACTGCTCAAAGTGCCCTGAGGATTGTTTGAAAGAGAATCAGGTTTGCTGCGGGGAAGATTCTTTTGACGGCAGCTGTTGTGCAGATGCTGATTGTGGAGAGGGATACTTCTGTAATCCTTCCAAAGCATGCGAGCAGACAACTGGTGGTGTTGTAACAGAGCCAGAATGTGTTGAGGAATGGGTGTGTGTAGACTGGTCTGAATGTGTTGACGCAACACAGACAAGGACATGTGTTGACATAAACGACTGCGGCACAGTTGAAGAGATGCCTGAATTAGAGCAAGAGTGTGTTGAAGAGAGCCCATTAACAGGTTTGTTCACCTTTGTGAACTCACCAACTGGATATGCATCAATGTTCATCCTAGGCATGTTTTTGCTATTGCTTTTCTTGGGCATGCGCAAGAAGTAATCAAATCTTTAAATATTTCAGACTGAAATAAGAATACATGAAGGTCGAACTTCTTGGTTATACGCCTGAACCAGAGATATTGTCTGCTTTATCAGCTGCTACATCCTTCAAAGAGGAAGGAGCATCTTTAAGAAAAGAAAAAATGACTCCTGGAAAAGCTAGAAAAATTCTCAAAAGAGTAATGTCTTATGGACATGTATCAGTTATTGAGCATGCATCTTTTACTTTCTCTCTTGAAGGTGTTTCTAGAGCTTTAACGCATCAATTGGTAAGGCATAGGATAGCTTCTTTCACACAGCAAAGCCAAAGATATGTCAAGATAACAACTGACAATGACGAATGGTATGTTATTCCTCCAAAATATAAAGACAAAAAAATGGAGGAATTTAAAAAAAGGATGAAAATAATTGCTGGATGGTATCAAGAGGCATTAGAAAAAGGATTACCTAGTGAAGATGCTAGGTTCTATTTACCTAATGCATGCAAAACAAACATTGTTGTAACAATGAATGCTAGAGAACTACTACATTTTTTCAAGCTAAGATGTTGTGCAAGATGTCAGTGGGAATTAAGAAATGTTGCTAAAGAAATGCTGAAAAAAGCCAAAAAAGTTTCTCCTATAATATTTGAAAATGCAGGACCTTCATGTGTTGCTTTGGGATATTGCCCTGAAAGGGAACTGAAACCGGAAACCTGCAACATAGTAGAAATCAAGAAGAAGTTTTTAGCATTGTGATTCAATGGGAATAAAGGGTTTGATAAGAGACGTAATTATGGCTTACGTTGGAATACAACTATTAATGGGAAATCCTAACAATTTTGGTCTGGGTGCCATATTAATAATTACAGCAATAATATTCACAATAGTAGGCTTTATGATCATGAGAAGTGGTTGAATGTTGGATGAGATAATTAAAATTGTCAATACACATCACAAATGGAGAAGGCAGGAATGCATAAACATGATTGCTTCTGAGAGTGTCATGTCTCCCCTGGCAGAAAAACTGTACACTTCCGACTTCAGTGGAAGATACAACGAGCACACATCAGGGGACTGCCACTACAATGGCACCAAGTATTCTTATGAGATAGAGGACTTGTGCAACAGCATATTCAGGAAGAATTTCAACACAAGATTTGCTGACGCAAGGCCACTTTCAGGAGGAATAGCAAACCTGAGCGTCTTTGCGGCACTAGCGAAAATGGGAGACATACTAGTCGGTACTGGAATACCGAACGGTGCTCATGTAAGTCATACTAGATATGGGATGGCTGGTGTAAGGGGAATGAAGAATGTTGACATGTTCTTTGACAAGGATAAAATGAATATTAATGTTGAAAGGACAATTGACATAATCAAGAAGGTCAATCCAAAAATAGTGATGTTCGGCGCCTCAGTATTTTTGTTTCCACAGCCAATAAGGGAGATAAAGGAGTCAATAGACCCGAACATAAAGATTGTCTATGACTCTGCGCATGTATTCGGTTTGGTTTATAATAAAAAGTTCCAGAAGCCCTTTGAAGAAGGGGCTGACATAATAACATCGTCAACGCATAAAACATTCCAAGGACCGCAAGGCGGCATTGTAATAGGCAATAACAATATGGATGAAAAGGAGTGGAAGAAAATAGAAACTGCACTGTTCCCGAAGGTCGTTTCAAACAGCCATATCCACAGGTTCCCTGCTCTGGCCGTGACTGCTCTGGAAATGAACAAGTTCGGGGAGGAGTACTCAACGCAGGTCATAAGAAATGCAAAGTACCTCGCTGATGCCCTGACTAGGGAAGGTTTCGATGTGCTATGCCCTCAACTAGGCTTCACTGAATCTCATCAAGCCATGGTAAATGTCAAGAAGTTTGGCGGAGGGAAGACTGTTGCCAACATTCTAGAGGAATGCAACATAATAACCAGCAAGAGCGCCTTGCCAGGAGATTCTTCAGACGATGCAACTAGGAACCCTTCAGGAATAAGATTGGGTGTTCAGGAGCTGACAAGATTCGGTATGAGGGAGAGGGAAATGAAAGCAATTGCGACATTCTTCAGGAACGCTCTCATTGATAAAAAGGATCCTAAAAAAATAAAGGAAGAAGTTATTGAATTCAGAAAACAATTCCAAAAGATAAAATACTGCTTTGATGTTTGATATGAAAGGGAAATTCATAATTTTTGAGGGAATAGACTCCTCTGGAAAGAAAACTCAGACCAATCTTCTTGCTGAAAAATTAAGGAGCAATGGTGAAAAGGTCGAGGTGCTACACTTCCCTACCTACCAGAAGACTCCTTTGGGTGTGTTTGTTGCCAAGTACCTGAAAGGTGACTTTGGCTCCAAGGAAGAGATGACCCCGGAGATATGCTCTCTGTTTTATTCCATGGACAGGTACCAGTTCCAGAATGAAATAAAGGACAAGCTGGACGCTGGGGTAAACATAATTTCTGACAGGTTCACTGCCTCCAATATATTCCAAGCAGCCAAACTAGAAGGTGCTAGAAGGTTTGAGATATGGGAGTGGATAAAGGACATTGACAAAAGGATGCCTCAACCTGATGCCATCATAATACTCGACGTCCCCCCAAAAGTCTCGAGGAAACTGTTCTCCAAAAGGGAAAAGAAAAATGAGATGATAGGAGGAGAGAAGGACATACATGAGGAAGACATGAGCTATCAGGAGATTGTGAGAAGAACATATCTTGATATAGCAGACATAGAAGGCTGGATAGTAATTGAATGCTGCAAAAATGGAAATTTCATCTCACCTGAAGAGATACACAAAGAGGTATATGCAAGGTTGCAGGAAAGAGACATAATCTAAGGGAAAGTAGAATTTGTTGTATTAGTTATATTGGTCTCGTTCGTCATGTTGCTGATTCCTATTTTGGCTGTTTCTTCTGTTACTGCTCTCTGGGACATTGGTGCTGAAAGCGCTTCCCCGCTATCAGATGCCTGCATGCTTGAATAGTTGCCGTACATTAGAATGCTAGCCGAGATAATGACTATGATGGTTATGCTCAACATAAAGACGAACTGGACGGGATATTTCGGCTTTACTAGATTCTCTCCATTTCTTGAAAGGGAATAATATATCCACTTGTGTCCTGTCTCTTCTCTTTTTATCAAATCAGCCTTCTCTAGTTTTTCCAAGTGTTCAGTAACAGTTGATGTGGCTAAATGCAATTCCTTGGATAATTCGGAGGGAGTCTTCCTTCTTTTGCCTAGACTTTTGAGAATGTCCAACCTGGTGTCTGCTGCCAGAGCCTTTAATGTCTTCCTGTCTATTTCCATAATCCTAGTTAATTGATCAGCTTTATAAAATCTTTAGAATTGTTAGGTCTGAGCCTAGCAAAATAATAATTATTATGCGCCCATTTCCTCAGAACTTTTCACGTCGCTCTCATCAGTTTCCTTAACTGTCTCTTCCTTGTACTCCTCAAAGAACTTTTTTATGTCCTCAGGCTTTTCCAAGCCGAAGTAGTTGGCGAACTCCTTTGTGGGAACCAAGGCCTTTGTCCTGCCCTGCTTGACAGTGTTAACAAGTCCCCTTTCCTTCAACGCCTTGACATACTCGTAAGTCCTGTTGCCAATCACTTTCACAATTTCAGATTGAGTTATCGGCTGCTTGTATGCGACTAGAGCTAATACTCTTAACAGGCCTCTACTCAGATCCTTGTACGGGGTTAATTTTCTGACCAACGGATCAAGCTTTGGTTTGACCCTTATCTGGTAGCCTCTTGGTGTTTCTAGAATATAGATACCGTGTTCAGAACTTTCCAGTTCCTTCTTGAATTCGTCTATGACAACCTTTACACTGTCGGGCTCCACATTGAACATCTTTGCCATTTCTTTTACTGAGATAGGCTCGTTCGCCATGTACAAGGCTGCCTCAACAACTGACTTTAGCTTTTGCTCATTCATTTAACCCCTAATTAGTATTACCGGAGAATTAAAATATGCTTTTAGTGCCTTTGGGATGATGTTATAATAAGAAAAATATTTAAGTCTGATCTTTTTTCATCCTCACTGTGATCTCTTTGAACATCTCGTTCTGCAACAAATTGATTTTTCCGTCCTGCGACAAGTGCAGCAAGGGTATCAATGTCTCGACAATCTCCTTCCTTCCCCACCTCTTGACCAGCCTTGAAAACTCTATGTTGTCCACTTCAACCAAAGCCTGATTGATGTTTGTCAGTAGCTTTTCTATTCTCAGTGTTATGTCTTCTTCTGTTACTGGCATGGCAAAGTCAACAGCCCTCTTGACCCTTCTCTTTCTCTCAACCCTCCTGTCCTGGACATCGTAAGCCTTTCTTAGGGCTGATATCAGTTCGTCCAAGGAAACGTTCCTTAATGGAATCCTCTTTAAGGGAGGGTTCAAAGGCGGGACTTCTGCCAGAATCCTTAGCATGTCATCAGGCTCCTTCTCCGACTCTGGAATAAGGACCTTATCCTTCTTCTCAGCCAAAACGTCCGATTTCATCCTTAACAGTATTGACGCTATCAGAATGAACCTTGCTGGTATTCTCAAGTCAAGCCCCTCTACTTTTTTAAGGTAGTCGAGAAAAACATCGGAAAGCCTTATTATGTCAACAGACCAAGGGTCCATGCCCTCTTCCGCAATGATTTTGACAATAACGTCTTCCCAGCTGGGCTCCGAGACCATTAAATCAATCAATTGTTTGTCAGATAACATCTTGTTCTAATAAAGCTTTAATAAGAATATCTTATAAATTTATCTAGAGTCTTATGAGAAAAAATGTTATAATAATGGGAGCAGCTGGCAGGGACTACCACAACTTCAACATATATTACAGGGACAACAAGAACTACAAGGTTGTGGCCTTTACTCATGCTCAAATACCGTATATTGTTAACAAGTTCTATCCAAAAATCCTAGCAGGCAGGCTCTATCCAAAGGGCATACCCATATTTCCTGAGAGCATGCTACCCAAACTGATTGAAAAGTACAAGGTTGACGAGGTTGTTCTAGCTTACTCGGATTTGACGCACATGGATGTCATGGAAAAGGCGTCCATAGTGATGTCGCATGGGGCTGACTTCAAGCTCATGGGCCTGAAAAGCACAATGCTCAAATCAAACAAGTTTGTAATTTCTGTGTGCGGCGTCAGGACTGGTTCTGGCAAGTCTCCTACCTCAAGAAGGATATGCAGGATACTGAGGTCCAAGGGCATAAAGTTCGTTATAATCAGGCATCCAATGCCTTACGGCGACCTAAAAAACATGATTGTCCAGAGGTTTGCCTCAAGGGACGACTTGGACAATTACAACTCGACCATCGAGGAGAGGGAGGAGTACGAGCTGCACATTGAAGAGGGCGATATACTTTATGCAGGCGTTGACTATGCCAAGATTTTGAAGAAAGCTGAAAAGGAGGCTGATGTTATTGTATGGGACGGTGGGAACAATGATTTGCCCTTCATCAAGCCTGACCTTCACATAGTTGTTGCTGACGCGAGAAGGCCCGGACACGAGCTGATGTACTATCCTGGTGAGACCAACCTAAGGATGGCTGATGTTGTCATTGTCAACAAGATTGACACTGCCAACCCTCTGGACATAGAAACTGTTATCCAGAACGTCAAGTACGCCAACAAGAGGGCCAAGATAATCAGGGGGGCCATGCCTCCTTTCGTTGACAGGCCAGAGCTTGTAGAGAGGAGGAGAGTTCTCTGTGTTGAGGACGGACCATCCTTGACTCACGGCGGCCTGGCCTTTGGAGTTGCCAGCATTGTTGCCAAGAACCTGGGAGCATACATAATTAATCCGAGAAGCCAGGCTGTCGGCTCAATCAAGGATGTCTTTGTTGATTATCCTCATTTAGGCGCAGTGCTGCCTGCAATGGGCTATTCAAAGAGGCAAAGAGTTGAGCTTGAGCAGACCATCAACAAGGTTGACTGCGACACTGTTCTGATTGGAACTCCTATTGATTTGAGGAACCTTCTGAACATCAACAAGCCCTCTGTTAGAGTGAGGTACGAGTTAAGGGAAATTGGAAGACCGAATTTAGAGGACATTATTGGAAGCGCTCTTAGAAAGAAATAGTTATCTTGTAGCAGTAGATGTTCTCGAAGGAGAAGTGTATCCTTTCCAACTCTTCAAACCTGAAGCCGTTCTCCACAATTAAGTGATCCACCTTTTCCTTGTTAGTGAATGATGAGAAGACCAGGAGTATTATTCCGTCCTTTGAAAGGAACTCCTTTACCTGGCTCAGGAACCTTTCTATTGTTTCATGTCCTTTCTTTCCTCCATCTAAGGCAGGGTCCTTGGGACCCTCTTCAGGAAGATATGGTGCGTTGAATATTATCGTGTCGAACTTGCCAGTGACAGAGGAGAAGAGGTCGGATTGGATGAACTCAACGTTCTTGATGCTCTTGCAGTGCTCGATCACTTCTGGATTGATGTCAACTGCTGTAACAGAATCAGTTCTTTCTAAAGCAGCCTTTGCCTGTATTCCTGAACCTGTGCCCATGTCCAGGACTTTTCCCCTTGCCAGTTTCTTTACATACTTTTCCAAGAGGAACGAGTCTTCTGCTGGCTGGTAGATGTTTAACATAAAGTAAATAGAGGGAGGAAATTTAAATTTTTTCTAAGCCATCATATCTGCATCTTGGAGAAGAGATAGCTGCCGACAGCAAGGCAGACTGCCGTTGAAACGCCAAGGACTGCGAAATCGATTGCAAACCCGAAGTAGCTGACACCTGTAAGAGCGGAACGGATGCCGTCGACCCCGTACGAAAGTGGGTTCACCTTTGAAAGTATCCCAACCACTTCCAGCAGCCCCTCCAGCGGGAACAGGGCCCCCGACAGGAAGAATATGGGCATCACAAAGAAGTTCATGATAAGCTGGAAGCCCTGCATGTCCTCCAAGAGCGAAGCAATCGCAGTCCCGATCGCTGCAAAGAGCGTGGCAATCAGGAACATGAAGGCAAAGGCCACAGGAATCATCACAAGGCTATAGGGAACGAAACCTACAAGCAATGATATGCCTATCACAATGATTCCCTGAAGGCTTGCCACGGTCGCCCCGCCCAGGGTCTTGCCAATCATGATTTCAAGCCTGGACACGGGTGCAACCAGTGTCTCCTTGAGAAAGCCGAACTGCCTGTCCCAGATTATTTCTATTCCAGTGAAAATTGAAGTGAAAAGTATGGCCATGGAAACGATTCCTGGCGCTAGGAACTGGAAGTAATTGCCCTGCCCTGCCTGTTGGAAAACCGAACTGAACCCAAAACCGAATGCAAACAGGAACAGCAGGGGCTGCGCTACCGAGCCTATCATCCTGGACCTTGAGCGGAAGTATCTCTTCAGCTGCCTTTTCCAAAGAACGAAAATTACATTAGCATCCATATTCATCACCTGAACATCCTGCGTCGCATTCTCATGCGGTCAGCGCTGCTTGCGTCTTCCTCCCGTATCTGTTTGCCGGTCAGGCTTATGAAAGCGTCTTCAAGGGAGGCGGTCTTTGTTGTTGCCTTCAGCTCCTCTGCAGTTCCCTGGGCTATTATTTTTCCTCCGTCGATGATTGCTATGACACTTGAGACCTTGGCAGCCTCCTCCATGTAATGCGTCGTAAAAAATATTGTGGTCCCCTCTTCCCTGTTCAGCTTCTGTATGTACTCCCAGATATGGTTTCTTGTCTGAGGGTCCAACCCCAAGGTCGGCTCGTCCAGGAAGAAAATCTTCGGATGGTGCAAGAGCCCGCACGCGATTTCCAACCGCCTTTTCATTCCACCGGAAAAAGTCTTCACCAGATCTTTTTTTCTGTCCCAGAGTTCGACGAATCTCAGCATCTCCTCTATCCTCTTCTTCCTGATGTCCTTGGGAATCTTGTACAGCACGCCGTGATACTCCATGTTCTCGTAAGCGGTCAGCTCGTCATCCAGGCTGGGGTCCTGAAACACTATCCCAAAGGAGCTCCTCGTTTCGTTTTGCTTGGCCACGGAATCGAAGCCGTTGATGTTCATGCTGCCGGAAGTCGGTTTGAGAAGCGTTGTCAGCATTTTGATGGTCGTCGTCTTCCCAGCTCCGTTCGGGCCCAGGAAAGCGAATATTTCTCCGGTTTTGACCTTGAAGGAGATGTCATCCACTGCTGTAAAATTCCCGAACTTCCTCGTGAGATTCTCAACTTGGATTATGAATTTTTCTTCCATAGCTATTTTCTTTTGTTGTAAACCGTATAAAGATATCTGCAGGATTGTTCCCGGCTTTTCCAACAACACCGAGAAAGGCTTAAATCCTTTTCCTTTCAATTAAATTCTATGTCACGCCAAAAACCTTTGTATGTTAATGAGTTAAGAGAAGGTGCATCAGACATTAACAAAATTATATCAGAGGTTACAGGGAGGAAAGAAGTCCAACTTAAGGCTGAAATTGAAAGAGCCGCATATAAACTGTTTGAAGGGAAAAACTACACCCTTGTAGGTGTATGCAATAGCTGTTCAGAGTTGCACAGACCAGAAGGAATGGAAGAAATTATTGAGACAGTAAGTTATGCTTGTTCTAAAAATAAGAAAATGCCCTATAAACTTTCTAAAAAATTGACAAGAAAGGCTAAGAAAATTCAAAGGAAAAATAATTATAAGAATGAATTTGTGGCAGGGGGTTTAGTGTGTTTGAATTACCAGCAGAAGGAAGGAGAAAATAAAAAAGGTGTTATCATTACGCAAGAATGTCATTTAGAATTTTTAAAGAGGGAAATAGATAATTTAGTAAAAAACGGCTCAGGAGAAAAAATTGCCGAAACCTCTCTGGGACCTGTTGATTACCATGTTTATGGTTTTGGGAAAGAAGGGGGAAAGAAAACGGGAATTTTCGGCATTGATTGCAGAAGCATGTTGAAAATACCGGAAGATGCTGTTATTAGGATTTCGGATTTACCAGCAATTAAAGAGTTGTAATTAGCCAGGCATCTTTATTCCAACCAACCTAGACTCCCCTTCTTCCATAGAAACTCCGTACACAGAATCAGCTGCCTGGATTGTCGCTTCATTATGTGAAATAACAATAAACTGGGAATTGTCGCAATACTTCTTAATCAACTCAACTGTCTTTTTGGTGTTCGGTTTATCTAAAGCAGCGTCAATCTCGTCAAGAATATAAAACGGCGCTGGCCTGAACCTCTGGATGGCAAACAGGAATGCTAGAGCAGTCAAGGTCTTCTCGCCACCAGACATCAAATCTATGTTCATCATCTTTTTAGTTTTTGCACTGCCTTCAATCAATAAGCCACTGTCCATACCGCCTATCAGCCTCAAATCAGCCTCGCCCTTCATCAAGTCATGGAAAACAATCTTGAACTCCTTTCTCAATTCATCCAGGGTCTTGGTAAATGACTCCTTCCTCTTGCCCTCAATCTCGGCTATTATCTCTAGAATCTTGTTCCTCTCCTCTGTCAACTTGTCGACCTTCTCCTTAAGATCGGTGAATATTATCTTCTGCTCGTCATACTCCTCAAGAGCCTTCATGTTTATCAGTCCCAAAGCGTTTATGTAGACAGTGGTCTGGTGTATCCTATTTTCCAGAACAGACGGGGTAATGTCAAGCGTCTCGGTCTTCTTGTAGTTCTCGAACTCCAGTTTAAGGTTTTCTAATTCCGCCTCAAGCCTTGCCTTTCTAATTCTTAATTTGTTAATGCTCTCCTGGGAGTTCATCCTCTCGTGGAACATACTCTTCCTCTTCTTTTCCAATGAGTCGAACATCTCTTCCAGCATCTGCCTTTTCTTCTGCATGTCAGTCAATTCCTTGCTGCCAGTTTCCTCCTCAGTTGTTAAAGACTCCAACTGAGCTTTCAGAGAAACAATATCCTTCTCCAGAACCTTGATGTCAGCAGCCAGCTTTGCCTTGTCATTAGTATATTTTTCAATCTCCTCCTTGCCAGAAAAGACCCTCTTCTTGATGTAATAACCGCCGATTATTGCTCCTGACCTCTCTATCAAGTCTCCTTCAAGAGTTACAAACCTAGCATTGCCTATGCCCATCCTCCTGACATCACTGATTGTGTTGGCAATGACAGTGCTCCCGAAAACATGAGAAAATGCATTGTAGTACTTGTTGTCAAACTCTACCAAATCGATTGCTATGCCAACAAAGCCGTCATCATAAGAGAACTTCTTCAGACCTTTGCTGTCCCTTGTTTTTATCTTGTTCAGGGGAAGAAACGTTGCCCTCCCAATCTTGTTTTTCTTCAAATGGTTAACGCACTCAATTGCAACCCTTTCATCAGAAACAATTATATCATTAAGATGCGGGCCAGCAGCCACCTCAATTGCTGACTGGTGCTTCTTGGAAACCTTTGACAACGAGGAAATTGTCCCGTATACTCCTGTCCAACCAAGGTTCATTATCTCCTTGACAGCCTTGCTGACAGAACCTTCCCTCTCCTTCTGCTGCAAGTATTCTAATCTCCTTATCACGTCCTCTGTCCTTCTTATGTTGAGCTGTCCCATATCTATCTTGTCCCTGTTCCTGTTTATCTCAGACCTTATCTTCTCAACTTCTTTAATTATGGCAATGTCCTTGGTCCTGTCAAAAAGCCTCTTGTCAACAACATCCCTCTCCTTCTCAACCCTCTCCAACTCCTTCTCTATCACATCAACTTCCTTGTCAATGTCACCTGTCTCGATATTACTTATTTTCTCGTCGAGCTTTGCCATTGCCTTCTCAGCAACACTCAGCTTGTGCCTTGCCAAAGAGGCTCTTAATTTATCAAGTTCCCTTGTCAGCTTCTGGTATCTTTGAGCATCTTTACTCTCCTTTTCAAGCCTGACAAGGTTTGACCTTTTCTCGTGAAGAATGATATGCGACTCCTTTAACCGGTTCTCGACTGTCATCAACTCGCGTTGGGCCTTGTCTCTCTTCTGGTCGAACTCCTTTATCCCAGATATCTCATCAATAATCTCTCTTCTTTCCAGAGGACTCATCTCAACTATCTCAGTGACATCTCCCTGCAAAATTATATTGTGGCCGCCAGGTCGGATTCTGACAGGCCTGAGAATCTCCTGGATCCTTTCCCTTGTAACAGTCCTTCCGTTTAATTTGTAAATGGAAATGCCTTTCCTGTTTATTCTCCTGGACAGGATGACCTTGTCATCCTCAAAGGGGAACTCTTTACTTGAGTTGTCAAAATGCATTGAGACCTTTGCCAGCTCTGCGGGAGGCCTATTCTTTGTGCCGTGGAATATCATCTCCATCATCCTGTCAGCCCTCAAGCTTTTGGCAGAGGTCCTTCCCAGAACGAAACATAACGCGTCAAGTATGTTGGACTTGCCAGAGCCGTTGGGACCGCATATCACAGAGAAGTTGCTAGGGAAAGTTAGGGAAGTCTTCCTGGAAAAGGACTTGAAACCCTGTATATCTAATTTTTCTATTCTCGTCATCTTACCACTAGAATATTGCAACTTAGATAAAATAATTATTTGTATTGTTATTAAATAAGCTGATTACATCAAGTGCCTAGCCAGTCCTAACAACCTGGGCTTTCTCATGAGGGCCTTTGCAAGAACAGAGAGTTTGGCTCCCCTGGTGAAATCAACAATGTCCTCTGGCTTGAGAACATCAAGCAACTCGTTCAAATCCTTGTCAGAGAGCTTCTCGAGAACTTCCCTCAGCTTCTCCACCTTCTTCAGCTTGTTGCCTCTCTGCTCCCACCACAAGTCATTGTACTTGGACAGGGCTTTTTTGGAAACATCATTATTCTTTAAACATTCTGCAATGACATCAGCAGCCAAAAAACCTGATACGATACCTTCCTTTATGCCGCCACCATGTATGGGGTTGACATAATGCGCTGCCTCGCCGCACAGCAATAAACCATTATCCACTGCATCCTTCAGCATGCCGCCAACAGGAACGCAGCCTCCCTCGACCAAGTATATTTCGCCGTTCTTCAGTTCATCGGTCTCCTTAATGAACTTGTCCAGATAGTGCTTGGCTGTTTTTTCTCCTGGAATGATGCCCACTCCGACATTGCCCTTGTCGCCTCCCTTTGGAAACACCCAAGTGTATCCCCTTGGAGATATCTCGTTCCCAAGATAAATGTGGATGAAATCCTGGTCCGAACCAATGCCGGACATTTTATATTGCAAGCAAGAATCAATAAGCTCCAGCTTTGAGAAGACCTTCAAAGACTTCCTTAAAGCAGACTCGGCTCCTGTGGCGCAGACAACCATTCTTGCCTTTTCCTCAAAGCCCTCGCCCTTGACTCCGATGTAGTAGCCGTCCTCCACTATGAAATCGGTGATCAGGGTGTCCTTCTGTATTTCCGCGCCTGCCTTCTCAGCCTTCTCTGCCAACCACTTGTCAAACTTTCTCCTGTCCAGTATGAATCCTCCAGTCTCAAGCACAGCTTCCAAGTACTTGCCGTTTGGGGCATATACCCTGGCTCCCTTGATATTCTGGGAAATGCATTCTTTGGGAATCTTACCTATAATATCCTGAGCATGCTCGCTCAAGCCTTCCCCGCACCTGACAGGAACTCCTAACTCCTCTCTCCTGTCAAATATCTTAACAGAGAAACCCTTCTCTACCAACCTCTTGGCACAAGAGCTTCCAGCAGGACCAGCGCCGACAATTATCACATCGTACATAGTATCATTTTTTCTTCTTCTCTCTTGAATATTTGGTCTGGGATTTCCCAGTTTTCCAGCTCCTTTTCTTACCCATCTTTTTTCACCTCTATTGCTCTTACAGGACAAGCTTTCTCGCAAATTCCGCACAAAGTGCACAGCTTTTCATCATGAATAACATCGTCATCCAGCTCTAATGCAGCAAAAGGGCAGACTGAAACACAGCCTCCACATCTAATGCATTTTTCATTGTTTATAGACCAAGCCATAACATCATTAGAATATTAGAAACTTATAAAATTTATGGTTTCCATATATAATTATAATTATGAAAATAACAGACTGCCACGTGCATATAGGAAACGATTACTATTATAACAGAAAGACTGATAGAAAGATATCGTTATCAGAAAGTAGGCTATTAGATTTAATGAGAAAAAATGGGGTTGAAAAATCTGTAATTTTCCCCTGCCCAAGCGTAAGAGAGCTAACATGTGAAAATAAAAACTGCAAATCTTACGGTCTTTCCCCCACATGTTTAAGCGTCCATGAAGACCATTACATTCTGGAATGCCCCCTCTGTAAGGGAAGGTGGAAAATCAAGGAAAACCCCTATCACAAAGAAAATGAAAAGATAATTGGCATTGGGAAAAGAAACAAGGATTTATTACCTTTCATAATAATAGACCCGAGATACCCTAAAAATGTGAAATGTCTGAATGATTATATTGAGAAAGGTATAATAGGTGTTAAAATACATCCCTTTGTAACTAATTTCTCCCCAAAAAAACTAGCTAAAACAGAAATAATGGATATTGTCAAGGAAAACGGCCTTGTTTTTATCTCGCATTCAGGTGAGGATGAAAACTCACTACCTTCTAATATAATAGAACTTGCCAGATGCTATCCCTCTGTAAGCTTCATAATTGCCCACTGTGCTAGGCTTGACACTGGTGTATTGGAAAATGCTAGAAAGACAAAGAATGTTTTTGTTGAAACCAGTCTTTTGGATAGGTTTGCAGCTAAAACCAAAAAGAATTGTAAAGACGTATATGATTTTCTAATCAAAACATTGGGTGCTGAAAAGATATTATTCGGAACAGATTTACCCTACATTACTGAAGAAAAATATATGAATGTTGTAAAGAGTTTTATGAACTTAGATTTCAATGACGATACTCTTAAAAAAATTGGTTCTGAAAATATAGAAATATTATTAAATCAAGGATAAGGTAATCTTGTATAAAGTCTTGGATAAGGTATAACATCCCTTACATGTTTAAGATTAAGAAAACTTCTCAAGACTCTTTCCACACCCATACCAAAACCACTATGCGGCGGCAAGCCCATTTCTCTAAGCTCTATGTACCATTTGTAAATTTCTTTTGGATGTGCAACGAAATCCTCCCTCATCCTTCTTTCCAATTCTTCCTTTTGATATATCTTTTCAGCGGTTCCCAATATCTCGCCAGACTCATTGCACAAGAGGTCTGCCGTCAGTGTTGTTCTTTCATCAGAAGGGTTGATTCTGTAGGGGAATGCCTCCACCTTTCTTGGTAGGAACTTGATCCAAAACATTTTTTTCATCCTCTCACCTAAGAATCTTTCTTCGTCACTCCCAATGCTTTGACCAAACTTTATTTTGAAACCATTATTCTGTAGAACTTCAACGGCCTTTTCATAGGTAATTGACTTGTAAGGTGGCTTGAATTTGTTAAAATCTATTTTGGTTATTTTCCTCATCTCCTCTCCTGCGTTTTTTACTAGATTTTTGTAGACAGTGTATGTCATATTCTCTACAAACTTCATCATTCCTTCTAAATCACAAAAAGCTATTTCTCCTTTGCAGTGCCAGTATTCGCTAAGATGCCTCCTGCTCTTAGACTTTTCATTCCTGAAAGAAGGCGACATGAAATAAACCTTCTCGAAAGCCGGTATAGCAGACTCCAGATAGAATGCTGTGCATTGTGTGAGGTAGAGTTTCTTACCACAGAAATCAATATCAAAGGCTGTCTTGTCGCCATAAAGTGTTATGTTGGTCAAAATCGGTGCGCTAAAATTGATGAAATTGTTCTTTTGGAAGTAATCGCGCATTTCCTCCATGAACATGCTCCTAATCTTGAGTATTGTGGCAATTTTCTCGTTTCTCAAATAGATGTGCCTGTTATCGCAGACAAGACTTGTGTATTTCTGATTATAGATATCAAAATCATCCCTTGCGGAGGGCGATATAGACTTAGTAGCAGCTGCAATAATTTTTATTTCTTTTATCTGGATTTCTTTCTTTTTGGAATCGTAATTTCCCATAACATTTATACAGGATTCCTTCTTGAGCTTCTTGATATCAAGAAAAGAGTTCTCTTTCAATATTTTGGTCTTTGCCACAGCACGAATCTCTCCAGAAGAATCAACTATTCTCAAAATGATTATTTTGCCAAAATCCTTTTTGTTTTTAAGCCATCCAAAAACGTTAACGTCTTTTTCTTTATCTTGTTTTTTAACATTTTTTATTAAGTCTCTATTCAGCAAATAAACAACCTATGGAAACAGTCTTTTCGGATCCCTCGGAGCCATTGTTGCTTCCCTCACATTCCCGAGATCAAGCATGTTCGTGACAACTCTACTAGGGCTCAACCCGATACCACCGTGGGGAGGTGCTCCGTACTTGAAAAAATCTAGATATTGTTTTAGATTATTAGTACTTAAGCCTTTCTCAACCACTTGGGCTGTTAATTTTCCGTGCCTGTGTTCCCTCTGAGCGCCTGTTGTAATCTCTACACCTCTGTAAATCAGGTCAAAGCTCTTCGTAGTCTCTTTACCGTTCCTCATAGCTTCACCCTTCATATGATAAAAAGGTCTAGCATCATAAGGGAAATCTGTTATAAAGATGAAATCACTTCCGTATGCTTCCTTAACATGTTCAGAAACAGCCTTCTCCCCTGATGGTCTCAAGCTGCCTTTTTCGTCTACATCTTCCTTTGTTACAATCTCGTAAGCTTCCTCCATCCTTATTTGAGGTATATTTTTAGGAACGTCTATCTCCTGTTTGAATTTCTTCCTGATTTTATCCCCATACTTCTCTTTAATGTTTTTGAAAACATGGCTCAGCATACCCTCTTCGGCTTTCATTACATCCTGATGCGATGTAATGTACCCTATCTCGAAATCCAAAGAGGTGTACTCGGTATCATGCCTTGTAGTGTGGGATGGATTGGCCCTGAAAACAGGAGCTATCTCAAAAACCCTGTCAAAACCAGAGCATATAGCCATTTGCTTGTAGAACTGGGGCGATTGTGCCAGATACGCTTCCCTGTCAAAATAAAGAACAGGGAACGCCTCTGCTCCACCCTCAGTTGGAGTACCCACTATCTTTGGCGTGAAAATTTCAGTGAAGCCGTTTTCATTGAAAAAGTCCCTTGAATACCTTGTGAACTCGGAAACCATTGTAAGAGGGAACCTGTGCTTTTCATTCCTCAAATCCACCCACCTGTAATCCAATCTCTTGTCAAGACTGGTCCTCATCTCTGTTGGAATCTTCTCTGTTACAACATCGCTCAAAAGACTAATATCTTTTACAAGAACTTCACGACCGTCTTTAGCCCTTCCTTTACATGCCTCACCTTTCGCAACAATAAAGGTATGAGGGGTGAGCATTTTAGCATCCTCAACTCCAACATAAACTCCTTTCTTTAACGTCAGTTGTATTTCCCCTGAGGCATCTGCCAAAGTTAGAAACTTCATATTTTTACCAAGATCTGCTATATTCTTTATGTATCCTGCGACAACAACATCGCTACCAAAATCTCTTTCTGTCACTTCTGCATTTTGTTTTCTCTTTCCTAGAAGCAATTCAATCTGTTTTTCATTATAATTAATTTCTACCATAATAACACACTCCTAATTTATGTATTACAATATAGTAGTAAACTTTAAATATATAATAGAAATTCTTCAGGAAAGAAGGCGGGCTATTCTTTTAAGTTTTTTTTCACTGGCTTTCGGCCCTATCTGGGTTATCAAATATCCTTTATATGGCTGATAAGGCTTTAGAAGCCTGTTGTCAGACTTCTTTTGTATTTTGTATATAGGATAAAGCTTTATGTGAAGATGATCAATCATCATGCCCTCTACGACCATAATTATGAACTTGGGTTTGAGTTTTTTCTTGATTTTTCTTGCGGTCTTTTTAGCGAAGAGAAACAAATCCTCATATTCATTTCTTGTAAGACTAAAAACACCTAAACCTTTGTAGTGCTTCTTAGGTATAACCAAGGTTTGGCCCTTAGTAACAGGATAAATATCTAGAAAAGCCAGATGCTTATCATTTTCAAGAATCTTGTGATTTTTTTCTCTTTTTCCCTTTACAATTTCGCAAAATATACACTCTCTCATCTTAATCACCTAAGGATAAAGCCTGTCCATGTCTCTGAAAGCGAAAGTGACCTCTCTCACATTTTTCATTTCAAACATTGTCATAAGAGCCCTTGTCAAACCAAAACCTAAACCGCCATGTGGAGGCGCCCCATACCTGAAAAAATCCAGATAAGACTTTATGCTGTCCAACTTAAGCTTCTTCTCCTTTGCCTGCTCAACCAACACGTCATACCTGTGCTCTCTCTGAGAGCCTGTGGTCACTTCCAATCCTTTCCACAGTAAGTCGAAACCTTTTGTCACTCCAGGATTCTTCTCGTCTCTCATGTGATAGAAAGGCTTAATCTTCCACGGGAACTCAGTCACAAACACAAACTCATGACCGGACTCTTCCTTTACCAATTCTCCCAAAAGCCTTTCCTCCTCAGGTGAAAGGTCCTCTTTGTATGAAACCTTTTTACCAGTTTTCTTGATTTTATCCTTGGCTTCCTTGAGAGTCATTCTTGGGAAAGGTATTTTGGGAACAACCAATTCAAAACCAAATGTTTCCTTTATCTTGTCTCCATACTGTTTCTTCACTTGTTCAATCACATAGGTAATCCACTTTTCCTCAAATGCCATCACATCCTCATGTGAACTTATCCAAGACATCTCCATATCAATAGAAGTGTACTCGGTGTCATGCCTAACTGTATGAGATGGATTGGCCCTGAAAACAGGAGCTATCTCAAAAACCCTATCAAAACCTGCAATCATTGCCAGCTGCTTGTAGAACTGGGGCGATTGTGCCAGATACGCTTCCCTGTCAAAATAGACAACAGTGAACAGCTCTGCTCCTGTCTCGCTCTGAGAACCCATTAATTTAGGAGAATGAATTTCAATGAAACCATTCTTGATCCAGAATTCCCTCATGGCCATTTCCATTGCAGTCTGTATCTTGAATATGAGATTGTTCTCATGTTTCCTCAAATCTAAAAATCTCCAGTTCATCCTCGTATCAATGTGAGCAGGTGTTTTCTTGGTCTCCAGCTCTAGAGGCAATGGTGAATCAGAAGTGTTAAGAATCCTCACATCAACTGGCATTATTTCGATTCCATTGGGAGCCTGCTTGCTTGCCTTTACAATGCCCTTGACAGCAATGACATCCTCCCTTCCCAAGCCTTCTATTTTATTGATTATATCCGGCTTGACGTCCCCTTCCTTTGCAGTAACCTGTATGAAGCCTTCCCTGTCAGCCAGCTTGATGAACTTCAATTTACCCAAGTCCCTTAATTCTCTGACCCAACCCATCACAATGACTTCTTCATTGCCCATTTCCGGCTTGACCTGCTTGGAATAATGTGTTCTCTGCCAGTCACCAATATTCTCAATCATAAAATCACAAAACAAATGGCTGGTTCCAGACTAGTACCCATGTTATGAACCAGATGAAAAGGTATACCCATCCACCGTGGGACCAGAACCACTTGAACTTAGAATCTATCTTCAACGCCTTTTTCAATATTTCCGCAATCAAAAATAAAGATACAAATGCCAGACCCAGAGCTAGAAACTCGCTGTTAAGCAAGAAACTAATATAGCCTATCAGTATCCCGCTTACCACATAAACAATAGTTGTCTTGTTCGTATTTTTCATAATAATCCTCCTTATTTATTTCTCTTATACTCTTTTAATGTTTTTTGTTCCTTCTCATTTTTAAGATTGCTCACAGTAACCCATGAATGCCTTAAGAATTCCAAGTGTTTCTTCTCCTTTAAGGCCTTTTTGACAAAGTCAATGCTCCTCTGGTCATGGGGATAGCCCACTCCGAAGTCAAAGCCCACTATCTTCTTTATCCTCTCCACATCCCTGTCCCTCTCCACTTTTGCGAGTATGGCTGCTGCCGAACAGACAGGGTATTTCAAATCAGCATGATTCTCAGCTATTATCTTAGTTTTGTTCTCAGCCAAGGCCAGCAGTATATTCTTGAACTTTTCCGTAGAGACCTGCGGCGCGTCAACATAAGCCTTGTCAGCATTCATGGCCTTGATTATCTCTGCCATCTTCTGAGCCTCAATCCTGTTGAGGTTGGTTGTCTTCCTCATCTGGTCTATCTGCTTGGCAGAAACCTTGAGAACAACATGATCCTTTGCCAGTTTTTTTATCTTGGGATATAAAGCCTCTCTCTGCTCAGGAGTTAACAGCTTGCTGTCCTTGACTCCCAAAGCCTTTAGCTTGGCTGAGTCCTTCTCGTCAATAACCACGCCCCCGATGCACATGGGGCCTATAACTGACCCGCGGCCGGCCTCGTCAATACCAAGAATGGTTGTCATAAACACCCTTTAGTTATAAGACTTATTAATATTTAACTAAAGACAAATTTCTTATTATGTTCTGGATTGTCACGGCCTTGTTCACCGCCTTCGCATCTGCCACCAAGGACTACATCAGCAAGCAAACCATGAAAAAAGCCGACCACTACCTTACAACATGGTCCCTGATGACCCTGACCCTACCCTTCTTAGCCTTTGCTCTCATCTTTGTGGGAATTCCCCAGACGACTTTGTTCTTCTGGTTCGTTGCCCTCATAGCAGCGATTGTGTATATTGTTTCGGTTCTCCTCTACATGAAGGCAATATCAATCTCGCCCTTGTCGCTCACCCTACCAATGCTTGCCTTCACCCCTATCTTCATGCTTCTCACAGGGCCCCTGATTTTGGGAGAGTTCCCAAACCCCGTCGGCATCATAGGAATAATAAGCATAGTAGTTGGAGCATATGTGCTAAACATAAAGGAAATCAAGAAAAGTATATTGCACCCCTTCATATATCTTGTAAAAGAAAGGGGACCCGTCCTCATGCTGGGCGTCTCTGCCCTTTGGAGCATAACAGCCACTTCCATCAAATATCTGATAAACAGCTCTAACGTATTTTTCGGAGTTTTTTCAGAGTACCTCATAGCGGCAATTATCTTCTCTCTCTTCGTCTTCCTGACGAAAAGGGTAAGGTTCAGCGAAGTGAAAAAGAACTTCAAGAATTTAACGGGCATAGGCTTCTTCATGGCACTTTCTGAAGTGAGTCTTTCATACACATTTACCATGACATTAGCAGTCTATGCCATAGCTGTCAAGAGAACAAGCATACTAATCGGTTCGTTCTACGGTTTCAAGTTCTTCAAGGAAGGCAATGTACTGCAGCGCGTGCTAGGCTCTGTTTTCATGCTGTTGGGAATAATACTGATGGCATTGTAAGAAAAGCTTATATAACTTTTAACATCTTATTATTAGAACATAGCGGGGTAGGGCAGCCAGGAGTGCCCGTCGGGCTCATAATCTCTGATGAGATACCCGAAGGTCGCTGGTTCAAATCCAGCCCCCGCTACCATTTTTTCTTTAGAAAATTCAAAAATTAAGATTACTTTTTGAACCCCAGAGTCTGAAAAACATTGATCCTGTCACCGACTTCCACATCCTCAGTGACCGTGACTTCCTTCTTCATACCACTAACATTGACAATAGCGGTCTTGCCTTTAACTTCGAGAACAGTTCCTTTCTCAATTAAACACATATCCCTAAATGGTTTTTGCCTCTTATAAAATTATTTTATATTCTCATTTGACATATTCTTAACATGGCAAAAACAAAAAGGCTGACCAAAAAGCAGAAGAAAAAGAAGAGGAAAAAGAAAATCAAGAGAAGGAAGAGAAGATAGTTTACTTTTCATTTCTGAATTTATTATAGAATTTCAAGGCAGTTTCAAATTCATCTTTATTCAAGACCATGTGAATCTTGTCCCTGTGAAGTATGACAAAGTCCCCGATTTTTAATTCCTTCTCAATTGTTATCCCCGGATACGCCTCCGAGTCTGAGATTATTCTTTTACCATCATATCTTTCAACAACCCATTTGGATTCTTTTCTATCAACTATCTTACCCGGAAAGGCAGTGCACCAATCAACCAATTTATCTTTAGTGTATTTTTCCAGCATGCCTATGTTCATGTTATGTATTGAGAAAAAATATTCAAAGAAACCATACTCGCTAACTCCCTTGTACGCTATCGGGAAAAACCTCTTCAGCATATTCTCTTCAATATTCCCTGTTTCCAAGGATTTCTTAATGATTTCAACATCCTCATCTGTAGGAACATCAGGACTGAATATAGGTCTTTTATCATCTCCCTTTCTCAGGCATGAAATGGCCATTTTCAAAAATCTTATCTTATCTTCCTTAAGCATATAATAATTAAGTATAACCACATCTAATAAATTTTATGAAAACTGTCATGAGCATCGGCAATCCCATCAAGTGTGACGACAACATAGGAAACATTGTTCTAGATAAGCTGGATGTTGAAGGCATCAAAAAAATAAAGGGAGAGACCACTCCTGAGAACTTCATAGACCAGCTGAAAATCTGCGAGGAATTAGTGATTATTGACGCTCTGCAGTTTGACGGGGAAGTCGGCGAGGTCAGGACATTCGAACTGAATGACATAAAGAATGTCGTGATATCTACCCACAACATAACGTTTGACCTGCTTCAAAAGTTTCTGCCCAATTCCAAAATAAAGATAATAGGGATTCAGACAAAGAGCATTGACTTCGGAATTGAAATGAGTGAAGAGCTGAAAAGCAAGATGGGGAAAATAGTCGAAAATGTCAACCAGCTCTTGAAACAATGAAAGCCCCAACAAGAATTAGGACAGAACCGAGAATCTGCAACGGCAAAAAAGCTTCTCCCAACAACATGAATGACATGAACAGGGAAATGAACGGCGACAGCAAAAGAAGGGTTGACGCCTTTGATACTTTTATCAGGCTTATCGAATAGTACCAGAAGAGCACGTAGAGGAACAGTAATGAAATGGAAGTCCCGATATACAATATCTGCTCATAATTCAACAAAAGCAACTGGTCGTAATTTCCTGCAAGCAACACAATTGACAGTAATACAAGGGATGCAAAAAACATTCTACAAAATGACACAACAAAATTCGACTCCTTGTTTGTCATGGCGTACTTGGACATTATGTTCTCCACGGCAAACAGAATCGTGGCAACAATTATCAACAAATCCCCGAAGGCAACATCAAACGTTATAGCACTGTAGGATATTAGGTATGTACCCAGAATCATAACAAGCATTGCATAGACCTGTTTTCTTGTTATTTTCTCCTTTAGGAAGAAGAATGCTAGCACTGTAACGAACAGTGGTAATAACTTGTGAAGAAAGGCAGCCCTTCCAGCAGTTGTAATCTTTAATCCATTGAAGAAAGCTAGGAAAGCAAACCCAGCAACAACTCCTATTGCCAAGAGCATCTTCCAAGAAACCTTGTTGAAATCCTTTAAGCTAAACTTGTTCTTATAAAATGAAATCAGGAAGAACCCCATGCCCACAAAAAATGTTCTAAGTGCTGTGAAAAGAGTTGGATCTAATGAAACTAGGAAGAACTTGTTGGCGACTATGGAGAAACCGCTGACTAGGGCAGTTAGTACAGCAAGCAATACTCCAAGATTTTCCCTATTCATTTACAACATTTTTCAGTTTTTTCTTGTCCTTGTTAGAAAATTCAAACTCATTGGTCATTTCTATTGACTTAGGTTGCGTCGGGCAGACATCCTGACACATACCGCATGTCACGCATATTCCCAAATCAAAGTCTATCTTTCCCTTCTTATGGAATTTGACAGCACCAACAGGGCAGTACTTTTCGCACAACCTGCAACCTATGCACCTCTTGGGATAGTACTTGATTCTTCCGCGGAATCTCTTGTAGGGTTTCAATTTTTCCTTGGGATATCTTCTTGTGAAGGGCTTCTTGAATAGATTCTTTATTGCCTCGGTTGTTATGCCCATACTATCCCCCTCATTATCAGAATGAAATCTATCAGGACAAGTACCATGATGTAGAAGTATACCTTGAAAGCCTGATCAACCCTGTATCTGGAAGTTGTTGCCTGTGACAGGGCATAGATGAACAGGAAGACGAAACTAGCTGGTATAAGAATCATAAGATCTCTCCCGAACAAAAGGAAAGGCAAAAGGAAAATGAAGAACAGCCTCTTCATTACCATTGACATCTTCATCAGAGCCAAGTTCCTTCCGCTATACTCTGTGGTGCTGCCTCCCATTATTTCTGTCTTGGCCTCTGTTGTGTCAAAGGGCGTTATGTGGACCTCAACTAAAGATACAATTGCCAATCCTATCGCGGATAGCGGAAGGGATAGTATCAACAGGTTAGAATTGAAATCAGCAAAAGAGAGAACTCCAGAAAACATGATGAAGTTGAAGACTGTTATGACAAGGGTGATCTCATAGGTTATCATCAGTATCATTTCTCTCATTGAACCAATAATACCGAAGGGATTGTCAGAGGACAAACCAGCTAGAACATAGAAGGCGCTTGCCAGTATTGTGAGATAGAGCAGCAAGACAAAATCATACTGGAAACTTATTATGGAGAATGGAATGAACAGGAATAATGCATAAACTGAAATGAAATATAATAATGGTGAATACTTGTAGAAGGGATCGTTCTGGCTCTTCAGCGGCTTTTTCTCCCAAAGTTTCATTATGTCATAGAAGGGCTGCAGTATTGGCGGCCCTATCCTGTTCTGGAATCTTGCATTTAGTTTTCTGAAGAATCCCTCATATAGTAACGCAAGGAAAGGGACCAGCACAAGAAAAATTATTTCGTACATAGATACTTCCTCCTGAAGTTGATCTCATTAAGCATCTCAGACTTTCCGTCCTTGACAACCATCACCCTTTCCATGCAACTGAAGCATGGGTCAAGTGAACCGATTATGACTGGCACGTCCCCGATTCTTCTTCCAACCAGAATCTTTTCAGCTATCTTGAAATAGCCGAAGGTGGGTGTTCTCATCTTCACCCTGTCAATCTTGTTGTCCTTGAATTTGATGTAGTAGAACAACTCGCCTCTTGGAGCCTCGACCCTCCCAATTCCCTCGCCCTGCGGTATGTTGGTGAACGAGAACTTTGGTATTCTCTTCTGAGGCATCATGTCCAAACATTGTTTTATTATTTTTATTGATTCCAGAAGCTCTTTTATTCTGACGGAAGTCCTGGCAAAGGAATCTCCCCTGTCTTCAATAATCTCGTTGAAATCGAAATTCTTGTATATCTTGTAGGGCGGGTCGTACTTTCTCACATCACAAGAGACTCCGCTTCCCCTTGCATTGGGACCTGTCAAGCAGTACCTCTTTGCATCGCTGTTGGTTATTATCCCGATGTCTTTCAATCTCGAACTTATGACATTGTCGGAATTGATTTCGCTCAAGTAGTCGTCCACCTTTTTCTTGACGCTGTTAAGCCTTTTCAAGATGAACTCCTTGTTGCCGTGCTCGAAATCAAACCTGACTGTCCTTATCTTGTTGAAGTTATGGTGAACCCTACCACCTGTCATCTTCTCGAAAATGTCTATTATCTTTTCCCTCTCCCTCCAGAAGTACATGAACAGAGTCTCGTAGCCTATCTCATGGGCAATGACACCCAACCATAACAAATGGCTGTGCATTCTTTCCAATTCCATCATCAATGCTCTCAGGTACTTGACCTTTGGTTCAGGATCATAATTCAAAATAGCTTCAACAGTCCTGCAGTAGGCATTCTCATGGGCAGCAGAGCATATGCCGCATATTCTCTGTGAAACATAAAGGGCAGAATCAGGGTTCTTTCCTTCCATAACCTTTTCAATCCCCTTATGAGTATAGCCCATCCTCACATTAACATCTTTGATGACACTCCCGTCCAAGCTGACCCTTATGCACATTGGCTCTTTCAGGGTCGGGTGCTGGGGACCCAAGGGTATTGTGTAGTCGTGCTTCATATCATGCATTCTTATCATCCTTCAACATGGGCGGCTTCTTGTTCCAATTGTCCGGCAGGAACAATTTAAGGTGAAGATTCGGGTTGCCGCTGAACTCGACACCAAAGAAGTCGTGTATCTCCCTCTCGAAATAGTCTGCGCCTGGATAGTCTGCCACTATGCTTTCTATCACTGGCTTTTTCTTGGGAACCTTGAACTTCAAAACAGATATCCTGCCATTGTAATCGAAATAGTAATCTAAGTAAAAGTCATTCTCGTCTCTGCAGACAATTGCTATCAGCCTCGAATACTTATTTATTCTGTTTCTTACTTTTATCATTCAAACTACCTAACAGTTTTACTAGTCCTTCTATTATAGCTTCTGGTCTTGGCGGGCAACCAGGAATGTACATGTCCACTGGTATCACTTTGTCAACAGGACCCGCGAAATTGTAACAATCCTTGAAAGGTCCACCAGTTATTGCACAGGAACCTATTACAACAACCTTCTTGTCCTTTGCCATCTGATCGTAAATAGTTTTCAACCTCTCCTTGTTCTGCCTATTGACAATCCCGCTAACTATCAGGATGTCTGCATGCCTTGCGCTTGCTTTCAACAGACAACCGAACCTTTCAATATCATATCTGGGTGTCAATAAAGCGAATATCTCCAGTATGCATCCGTTGCACCCGCCTGCATCGAAATTAGTAATCCAGGGGGACTTTATTATTTTTTTCATAGACCAACACCTGCAATCAAAAGCATTATCAATAATACGAAGAACACCAGGAAAACCATTTTCTTGTCAAAGAACTTTCCCAAGTCCTCTGGAATGATCAGCTTCTCCGGGTCCCTTTCTCCTCCCATGTAGATGTCATGTATGTGCTTTGTTTTTTTCCTCTTCATATTACCACCCTCGTTAGTATCTCTAATTGTAACCAAGGCAACAGCCCCAAAATAACGCAAGTAACAGCTAAGATTCCGTTAACTATTGTTATTGGTTGCGGGATAGTCTTCTGCCTGCCCTCGCCAACAAGCAGAACATAAACAATCTTGTAGTACATTATGAAAAGCAACAGAGCAAGGAAGATGCCCATTACTGTTATTATCGGTGTTAAGGCAAAGCTTCCCACAAACAGAAACCATTCTGAAACGAACATGTTGAAAGCTGGCAGTCCTGCTAATGATAAGCAAGCTATTGTTGCAAATATGTCGTTCGCCCTGCTCGCGAAATATGAACCTTCAAGCTCATTTATCAAAACTTTTTTCCTTCCGAAAATCCACAGTGTAAGGAAGAAGGTCAGGCCTGCGAATGTATAGTTGAAAATCTGGATGGTACTCAGGACACCCATCTTCCCCAGCATCTTGGTGACAGACAAATCCAGAACAACAAAAAGTATCTGTATTATGTTTGATATCAGGATGTACTTTTTCAGCTTCTGCTCGAATATGCCGAATATGGCCAACAAAGACATTGCAACCAAGGAGACCATTGCTATCAGGTAAAAGGAGATGTTAAGGTTCAGCAAGAACAAATTCAAAAAAAACCAGGCCATGAGAACTGCAGTGAACATGTTGAGCGTGGCAAACTCGCCGAAGTCGTACTTCTTGTATAAAGTAAATAGAATCAGAACAAGTATTGAGATGTACCAGTAGAAAAGTGATATGATTGAGAATACCATCAAGCCAATTATGAAAATAAGGTTCTTCTTCTCGTAGAAAAACGAATGTATGGTGAATGAGAGCCCCAATATCAAAAACAGGGCTGCGAAAAAAGTCTGTATCATAACTTTATTTTACTGCGACCAGTTCTTATTATTAACTATCTTGCCAGAATAACATACAGCGAAATCAAATTTTCTTCTTTATAAATTTGTATAGCTCGCCGAACCAGAAGACCGTGGACGATAGAAGGAATATCGTCAATAATTCCACAAAGCTCAATGGAACAAACTGGAATATGGTTTGGAAAAACGGCGTATATATCACCATAAGCAAAAGTGTGATTGAGATTAGCAGAGATACGACAATGTACCTGTTGCTAAAGAAGCCTATCTTGAAAATGGATTTCTTAAGAGAACGCATGTTAAGAACGTTAAAGAGTTGGGTGAACGCCATAACGACAAAAGCTACTGTTCGCGCCTTCTCTTCTCCCTGAGGCAGATAACTATTGAAAATAGCTAGCGTAAAAACGACCATAATACAGGTCATTAAAAGTAGAAACGGTATTATCTCCTTTGACAAGATACCCTCTTTGGATTTTCGCGGCACTTCCTCCAAGACATCTCCATGACCTGGTTCAGCAGCCAATGCAACATCAGAGACGCCATCTGTGACCAAGTTGAGCCAGAGTATCTGAACGGGCAACAGAGGCAAAGGCAGACCGAAAAGCATTGTAGTTATAATAGCTATATCTTCCGCAAAACTGGTGGTGACAAGGAAAGAACTTGCCTGACGGGTATTTTTAAAAACAATTCTTCCTTCTTCTATTGCACTAACAATAGAAGCAAAATTATCATCAGCAAGCACAATCTCACTAGATTCTCTAGACACATCAGTACCAATTATCCCCATTGCAATACCAACATCTGCTTTTTTCAGGGCAGGTGCATCGTTCACACCATCTCCTGTCATTGCTACAACATGACCCTGTTTTTGTAATGTTTCAGCAATCCTTAACTTCATATTTGGTGTTAGACGAGCAAATACAGAAACATTTTTTACTGTGTCTCCAAATTCCTTTTCTGACAATTCTGATAATTCTTGGCCTGTGAAAGCTTCAGGATATCTGCTTTTTGATTTTTTGTCAATAAGACCAACTTCTTTGGCAATTGCAACAGCCGTGCCTTTATGGTCTCCTGTTGTCATAATAATTCTAATGCCAGCTTTCTTGGCTTTGACAATAGCTTCTTTCACTTCTGGCCTTGGGGGATCCTTCATACCAACAATACCAACGAAAACAAGTCTACTAACTAAATTTTCTGATAAGCCATCTATATGTTGTGGCACTTCTTTATAGGCTAAAGCAAGAACTCTCATTGTTTTTTTTGTTAATTGCTCTACTTGAGCTGAAATATCTTCACGCTGTTTTTTAGTCATTTTTTTACATTTATTGTTTTCAAGAACGTATGCGGAATGATTGAGAATAGCTTCAGGAGCACCGACAACATAAACTTCTTTCTTTTTAGATTTTTCTGGAAAAATTAAAAGAGATGCCTCACATCTTAATTCTTGACTAAAGGGCAGTTCGTCTATTTCTTTTACTTTTTCTAATATTTTTTCTTTTTTTATCCCTGCTTTTTCTGCTAAGACAGTAAGGGCAGCTTCAGTTGGGTCTCCGATAATTTCATAGCGATCTTTTTCTCTTAAAAGCTCAGCATCGCTGGATATAGCAGCAATCTCGAGAAGTTTTGCTAAAGAGGGGTTTCCTGAAGGATGAATAATTTTTTCTTCTTGGAAAAAACTTCCAGAAGGTATCCAGCCCTTTCCAGACACTGTAATCTCAGTTTCATTCGGCAAAATTATTTTTTCCACATTCATAGTATTTTCCGTAAGTGTTCCCGTCTTGTCTGTCATAATGACTGTTACTACACCAAGTGTTTCTGTTGATGGCAATGTTCTAATGATAGCATTTTTCTTTGCCATTCTATGTGCACCAATAGAAAGCACAATTACCAATACCGCGGGCAATCCTTCTGGAATCCCGGAAACAAGAGAAGCCAAGGTAAAACGGAATATTTCTAAAAACTCAAAACCTCTAATAAAGAAGCCGATAATGAATGTTACTGACGCGCCAACAGCTGCAATAATACCCATTTGTTTTGCCAGCTTGTCAGTCTTTTCTTTAAAATGCCCCTTTACTCTTTTTATTTTTTCTATGTCTTGGGCTATTTTACCAAATGCTGTATTGATGCCTGTTGCAGTGACAACTGCCTTAGCCTGTCCCCTTGCAACGAAAGTGCCCATCCAAACCATGTTTTTACAATCAGCCAAAGCAGTTCTTTCAGACAATACTTTAATGTCTTTTTCAACAGGAAGCGATTCTCCTGTCAAAGACGCTTCTACGGTCCTAAAAATTTTTATTTCTAGAAGTCTTGCATCAGCAGGAACCTTGTCACCTTCTTCCAATAAGACAATGTCACCAGGCACCAATTCCCTTGCAGCTATTTGTAATAATTCTCCTTCCCTATAAACTTTTGCGTGGGGTACGATCATCTTTTTCAATGCTTGGATTGATTGGTCAGCTCTACGCTCTTGCACAAACCCCATTACGGCATTAATTAAAATAACACCAGTGATTATGTAAACATCAATTAGATCACCAGAAAGGGAGGAAATAACAGCGGCAATAATAAGAATATAAATCAGAATACTATGGAATTGTTTAAGAAAAATTAAAACAGGGTGTCTAGCTTTTTTTTCAGGTATTTCATTAACACCAAATTTTTCTAAGCGAGTTTTTGCTTCTTTCTCAGAAAACCCATTTATGTTAGAAGATAATGTCTGCAGTATCTCTTCAACAGTCTGTGAGTGGGGCAGATTGCTCAAGGATTTTTTCTTTATCATTTGATAATAATAGTTAATGTCCTATAAAATAATTTTGCTTTAAGCTTTGTTTCTTACATGTTTGAATAATAACTACTAGGCTATCTAGCCAGAATGCTAGTTACCACAAACATAACATAGAATAAGATGAGTATGAGGCCCTCTTTTCTTGTTATTACCCTTCCTGTTTTAGCGAAAACAGCGAAAATCCCCAGTATTGCCATTAAGAATATCGAGCCTATTAAAAAGGGCAGGAACTCTGCAGTAATTGGGTATATCAGAGATGCAATGCCCAACACAAGGCAGGAGTTTATGACAACACTTCCCAGCAAGTCTCCTAAAGCCATGCCACAGAAACCCTTTCTCACAGAGTTGACTTCAAATGAAAGCTCTGGCAGGGTCGTCCCTATGCTTACTATAATCAAACCAACAAGGATTTCCGGAAAAGCCAGTTCAATAGCTATTATCTCAGCAGTCTCGACAACGAACTTGGCAGACACCAAAAGAATAGCCAAGCTTATTATGAAAACAATTATGTCCAACAATACCCTCGCCTTTGATATGCCATCCTTTAGGGCATGAAAGTGCTTCCTCCGTTTAACAAGCATAACAATGTACAAAGCAAAAACAGACAACAGTATTAATCCGTCTATTCTTGACAATTGCTGATCGAAAAACAGCAAAATCGGCAGGAATGCTATCAGGGTTGTATAGAGTATGTCATCCTTGTTTATTTCCCTCTCGACAAATACCCTCTTTCCCAACAAGGCAGCAAAGCCAATCACTATTGTCAGGTCGACTATGTTGGCTCCTATAACATCACCGAAGGAAATGGCAGGAACATTATCCAAAGCAGAGAATATGCCGACAAAGAGCTCTGGTATTGAGGTTGATATTGCGACCAAGACAAAACCGAGAACGAATTCCCTCATCTGGTAATGCCTAGCTACCTCTGACAGGCTCCTAACAACCAAGTTTCCTCCAATAGCCAGGAAAAAGCACGCAATCAAAAAATACACAAAGTTGATGAACAGCATATTCTTATGTTCTGTTAACCGGCTTATATTATTTTCTGATGGTTAAACTTTAAATCAAGAAAATCAACAAATATTTATGAACAAATGGCATACAATGAGTTCTGAGGAAGTCTTCAAGGAATTGAAAACCAACGAGAAAGGTCTGAAAAGTTCTGAAGCCAATTTAAGACTCAGAGAGTATGGAATGAACAAGATTAGGAGCAAGAAAAGGAGAACATCCCTGATAATTTTACTGGAGCAGTTCAAGAGCTTTCTGGTTATTTTGCTTCTCTTCGCAACTGCAATATCACTTGTTCTAGGTTTAATCACAGACGCAATTGTAATAGGAGCTATTCTTGTATTAAACGCTATCCTAGGCTTTTATCAGGAGTACAAGGCTGAAAAGGCAATTGAGGCTCTGAAAAAACTTATTGTGACAAAGGTCCTTGTTGTCAGAAACATGGAAAAGGTCGAAGTGCCAATAGAACAGATTGTCCCAGGAGACATTGTCATTCTTGAGGCAGGAAACAGGGTTCCTGCAGATATAAGATTGTTCGAAGCATTGAACCTGAAAATTGATGAATCAATGCTAACAGGTGAATCAGTAGCAGCAACAAAGCACACAAAACCTTTGAAAGATGTCTCCCTCACAGAAATGGAAAACATGGGATTCATGGGAACGCTGGTCACATATGGGAGAGGCATGGGAATTGTGATTTCCACTGGAATGTCAACTGAAATGGGAAAGATAGCAGGCATGGTGCAGGAAAGGGAAGAGCCGACACCACTGCAGATAAAACTACAAAGCCTTGGAAAAATGCTGGGCTTGGTTGTCCTGATAGCAAGCACAATTATTTTCTCCATTGGATTGGTCAGGAACATAGACCCCTTTTACATGTTCATGACAGCACTGAGTCTGGCAATATCAGCTGTCCCAGAAGGACTCCCGGCTGTCATAACATTAACCCTTGCTCTAGGAACCCAGAGGATGCTGAAAAAGAATTCAGTAATAAAAAGACTGGCTGCAGTCGAGGCTTTGGGATCAACAACAGTTATCTGCGCGGATAAGACTGGAACTATGACAACAAACGAAATGACAGTTAAAAAAATATGGGTCAATGGAAAAATCATAGATGTTACTGGAGTTGGTTTTAATCCAAAGGGAGATTTTCTATTGAACGACAAGAAAATAGACCCGAGAAGGATAGGAAGTCTTGATATTCTTTTGAAGATAGGATCGATGTGTAATAATTCTATATTGAAGGGGGGAAAGCAGTGGGAAGTGATTGGTGACCCTACTGAAGGAGCTTTGAAGGTTCTGGCAGAAAAGAGTGGAATAAAGGAAGATTATAAGAAAATCAATGAGATTCCATTCTCTTCTGAGAGAAAGAAAATGACAACAATCCACAATATTGGAGGAGATATCTTCGCATACACCAAGGGTGCTCCAGAAGTCATACTTGGTATGTGCGACAAAATCTACATCAACAAAAAATTGGTAAAGGCAGACAAGGAAAAGATATTAAAGATTGTTCATGAGTTGGCAGGAAACGGTCTCAGAGTATTGGGCTTCTCTTATAAGGAGTTATCAAAGAGATATTCCATAAACTCAGTTGAAAGTAACATGACTTTTGTTGGCCTAGTTGCAATGATAGATCCGCCAAGAAAGGAGACCAAAAGCGCTATTGCTCTTTGCAAGAGGGCTGGAATCAAAATAAAAATGATAACAGGCGATCATGAATTAACAGCAAAAGCAATTGCTTCCCAGGTTGGTCTGCAAGGAAACATCCTAAGGGGTGAACAACTGGACAAGATGGACGATAAAAAGCTAAAGGAAGTTGTGGAGGACACTGTGATATTCGCAAGAGTATCACCAAGTCATAAGATAAGAATTGTTGACATACTAAAGTCCAATGGCCATGTGGTTGCCATGACAGGTGATGGTGTCAATGACGCACCTGCCCTGAAAAAAGCAGATGTTGGTATTGCAATGGGGATAAAGGGAACTGACGTGTCAAAGGAAGCTGCTGACATGGTCTTGATGGATGATAATTTTTCCACAATAGTCTCTGCTGTTGAAGAAGGCAGGGGCATTTATGATAATATTAGAAAATTCGTCAGGTTCCTGCTGGCAGCCAATTTCGATGAGCTGGCAATGATAACTGTGCCCATGCTAATTGGACTCACTGACGCAACAGGGGCTATTATTTTACCTTATTTACCTATTCACATACTGTGGATTAACTTGATTACAGACGGGCTTCCTGCTTTGGCACTGAGTGTTGACCCAAAAGATCCTGATGTAATGAAAAAACCTCCAAGAGACCCTAAAAAAGGAATAATAACAGGCACACTAGCTTTTATAATATTTGCATCAATATTGGATTTTGCTTCATCCTTTGGCATTTTTATTTTAGAATTACCAAACGGTTTAGAGAAAGCACAAACAATGGCTTTTAGTGCTGCAATATTTTTCGAGATGTTTTTTGTATTCAATTGCAGGTCTGAAAAAAAGGGTGTTTTTAGGTTAAATCCCCTGACAAATAAAAAATTACTAATTGCTGTATTGATATCATTTATTCTGCAAATAGTCATAATATATGTACCGTTATTCCAAGGAATATTCCATCTGACTGCGCTAAGCTTGATGGACTGGGTAAAGGTGTTATTGTTCTCCAGTCTAGGTCTATTAGCAATGCCAGAAATCCTAATGAGATTCTCTAAAAATAAATAGTTCGTACCTGAACTAACTTCTATGAGAGAGTTTATCCTGAAGCTATCAAGAGAATCTATTGAAAACTATGTGAAAACAGGCAAGAGAATTGATGTTCCAACTGATTTTCCAGAAGAATTGAAAGAAAAGAGGGGAGTTTTCGTAACCCTCTACAAAAAAGGCATGCTGAGAGGATGTATAGGCTTGCCTTATCCTCAAAAGCCTTTAATAGAGGGCTTGGTTGAGGCTGCTTGTCTTGCCTGCAGGGACCCAAGATTCGAACCTCTTGAAGAAAACGAACTAAAGAACATAAAAATCGAGGTTTCTGTCCTGACCGAACCAGTGCTGATTGAAAATTTTCAGAAGAATTACAAGAAAGAAATAGAATTGGGGAAGCATGGTCTGATTATAAGGAACGGAATAATGGGGGGACTCTTCCTTCCCAAGGTTCCCATTGATCAAAAATGGAATCTGGAGCAATATCTGGAGAATTTATGCTACAAAGCAGGATTAACAGCTGATTCTTGGTTAGACCCAATGTCAAAGATATACAAATTCGAGGCAAATACCTTTTCTGAGCCCGTTTAAATAAGTTCCTAATACAACGCCTGACGACGATACTTTTAAAAGTCGGTTTTTCCAATTGAAATATAGGTGAAACTATGGCAAAAAAAGCATCAGGATGGGTAAAAGCAAGTGGGTGGCTTTTTGTACTAGGTATCTTAGTGGCAGTCGTAGCTGGCTTAGTGCCAACAATCGACGCATCAATGGTAACAGTTGTCCTAGCAGTACTAGGATTCGTAATCGGATTGTTAGGTGTAGCTGGAGTAGGTAGTATTGATTTCAAGGAAGTAGACATGTTTCTGTTAGCTGTTATTGCTTTAATGGCAGCTGGTAACGCAGGATCAGCATTCGCAAACCTTCCACTACCGTTGTCAACTTACTTGGTAGCAATCGTGAACAACATTGGAATTTTAGTTGTACCAGCAGCAGTCTTGATTGCATTGAAAGCAATATGGTTGTCAGCATCTACAAAGTTCTAGTGAATATTGTATTTTTAAACACCCACCCCTTTTCTTTTTTTTATTCGCACAAACAATAGATATTATGACATTCTACACTAGCATGAGAAAGAAGCTTGACTTGTCTGAAGAAGAGCTAAACCTCCTACCAAGAGGCTACCAGATACTAGGCAAGATAATGCTAATCAAGCTGGACAAGAAACTGGTCAAGCACAAAAAACTTATTGGGAAGTCCTTGCTTGAAATGTTTCCATACATTCTTACTGTTTGTTTGTTCAAGGGAATCAAATCAGTGACTAGGAAGCCTTCCATAGAGGTTATAGCAGGCTGCAAGTCAACCCAAACCCTGCACAAGGAGCACAAATGCCAGTTCCTGATAGATGTTTCACAGGTCATGTGGTCCCAGGGCAACAAGAGGGAAAGAATGAGGCTAGTAAAGCTAGCCAAGCCAAATGAAACCATAGTTGACATGTTTGCTGGCATAGGCTATTTCTCCATATTCCTGGCAAAGTACTCAAATCCTGACAAGATATACGCAATAGACATCAATCCCAAGTCAACAGAGCTACTGAGAAGGAACACCTGGCTGAACGGAGTGGAGAACAAGATAGAGATACTACAAGGAGACTGCAGGGATTTCTCGAAATTACTGAAGAACACTGCAAACAGGATAGTCATGGGACATTTGTTTGATACAGAGAAGTTCCTGCCACATGCCATGAGAATTGCCAAGAAAAAATGCATAATTCACTTGCACAGAACAGCAAAGGAAAGCGAAATCAAGGGACTAAAGGAAAAATTAGGCAAAAAAGCCAAAGTAATCAAGGTAACAAGAATAAAATCATACGCCCCGAAGGTATACCACTATGTTTTTGATTTGAAAGTCACAAAAGCTTGATGTCAAGCCTGTTCTTTGACACTCCTGGAGAATAGGACAACACTTTCTGCTTGCCAACTATCTTGTATTTGAAGTTGTAGATGTAGGCTTTGAGCTTGACCTTTCTTTCCAGTTCATCAAAACCCTTTGAAAAGCCATACAAGTGAATTATGGTGCCTTTTTTGGAATGGAGAACAGCCTCGTCCAAGTAATCAATAGCAGTTTCTGGCAGGGGCATTATTATTCTGTCAAATTTGCCTATTCCCCTAGCCTCCCTGATGTCCCAGCATATGTTCTTTATGTTGGTTAGCTTGTTTAACCTGGCATTTTTTTGAGCATAAACCACTCCCTTGACATTTATCTCAATGGCCATTATCTCGTTATGAGGGTACTTCTTGGCTATTGCTATTGCGTATGGCGCTGCTCCTGAGAACATTACAAGTATGCGTTCACCGTTCCTGACCAGTTCAACTATCCTCTGCCTTTCTGTTCCTTCCTTTGGTGAGAAATAGACCTTTTTCGGGTCAATTTTTATCAGGTAATTATGCTCTTTGTGAATGACTTCTGTGTCTCTACTTCCCTTTATCAGCTTGTAAGGATGAAGCCTGAACTTTCCCTGCCTCTTGTCGGTTTTCTGTAGAACTGACTTGACAGCCTTGTGTCTTTTCATTATTTCCTCAGCAGCTTTCTTAGGATTTTTAGTATCCTCTCCTATCAGAGCTACTGACTTTACCCTGTCCCCGATTACCTCATAGGCTATTCGCATGTTTTATATATTTCTTTGGACCACATTAAAAATATGCTGTATCTGATTGGTTTAGGATTGAATGACGAGAGGGACTTGTCGCTGAAAGCAGTTGAGATTGCCAAGAAGTGTGACTGTTACGCGGAACTATACACTTCTGTGTGGCAGGGTTCTGTTGAAGGTTTGGAAGAAGTTATTGGAAAAAGCGTCAAGTTGCTGAAAAGAAAGGACATGGAGGAGAACTCTGAGGCTTTGGTGGAGGAGGCCAAGGAAAAGGACATTGCTATTTTTGTTCCAGGCGACCCTTTGTCAGCCACAACTCACATTGACTTGGTTTACCAAGCTAAATTGAGGAAGATTCCTGTCAAAGTGATCCACAATGCCTCTATTGTCTCTGCTGTTGGTGAGATAGGCTTGCAATTGTACAAGTTCGGCAAGATAGCGACCATCCCCATGTCAGGAAAAATGGAGAATGTTAAGAAGACTGTTAAAGGAAACAAGAAATTGAAGCTTCATACTCTTTTGTTATTGGACATTGACAGAGTAGTCAACATCAATTTGAGAATTTCTGATGCCCTCAAACTTCTCCTGAAGGCAAAATTGGTGAAAAACCTTGACAATCTGGCTGTTCTCTCAAGAGCTGGTGGCGAGTCTGAGGTATTCTATGACACTGTCAAGAACCTTATGGCAAAGTCAATAGACTTGCCAGCAGTCATAGTGATTCCTGGGAGGCTGCACTTCAGGGAAAAGGACTTTCTGGAGTTGTTCCAATGAAGGAAGAAATAGAGAAAATGACTGTAAAGATAGAGCCTTTGGTTGAAATGATAAAAGTCAAAGATGACAAAGGACAGGAAATGCTCACCAACATGAAAGCCTATATTTCTGATTCAAAACATTTTCTTAAAGCAAACAACGAGGTCAAGAGCTTTGAGGCCATTGTCTGGGCTTGGGCCATCCTCGAGATTTGCGAGGAACTTGAAGTTTTCAAGCTAGAACGATAGCTTTATATTCTTTTGTAATATATTTACTATTGGGTAGTAAATATAGTGATAATAATGAATGATCTAATAAAAGCAATAATAATGGAAGACAAATAAAGTGATAAAAATGGAAGAAACAAAAAAAATGATAACATTAGAAGCTCCACCTCAAATATGGTCCGGTTCTCATGAATCTTCTAGAGGTACAACTGCTGGTAATATAAAAAATTTAGGAGCCGGACAACCTTACAAAAATACTGTTACAAACGAAGTTAGAAGCCAGGATTATAAGTATGCCAATCCGACACAAACACCTTTCGACATGTATATGAACATTATTCCTGGCATGCATCCTTTTTACTGGGATGCAGCATCTGCTGTAATCACAGCATTCTCTTTTGGACTAGGATTTGCTGATGGTTATATAGATAATAGAAAAAATGAAAAAGAATTCAAAGAATTAAATGAACAACTGAAAGAAGTAGACTGGGACTTATTTAAGATAGGTTTATCTAAAACAAAACCAGGTGTTAGCCCAGATGGTGGAGGTGGAATTGGCGGGCCAGGAGGAGCAGGTGGTAATGGTGGAATACCTCCAATAAACGTAAATGTCGAAGGATCAAATCAACACCAAATAATGTATGGTGGAGAATTTAATGTAAACAATGTTCCAGGCCAACCAAGTTATGCTGTAAGTCAAAGTTTTACCTTTGATAACGACAATTACACGGAGATTCCATTAAATGTATCTTACGGCCCTATAAGTACCGTAAACAAAGGAAAATCAAAAGCTAAAGACAATTGGTTTGAAAAAGCTTTAAAACATGTATACGCAGAGGCTGGAGAAAATGGCGAAGTGATAATTAGTGATGGTCCTCTTTTTTATTTAAGAGGAAAATCTAGCTACAACAGTAAAACTACTAAAAGAAAGGGAAGAGAGAAAAAGGTAAAAATAAAACCAATAGATTCTGATCGCAGCCTAAGAATTATGTACGATCGTTAGTAACGGAATATTCTTAATCTTGAAATTTTTATATACATGACTTTCTATATTCTTCATATGGCAACAGTTGACATATTGTATTTAATCTTTAATCAATTACTCAGAATCGACCCTATGACAATATCAAGATATATGACACCGCAAGAACAGCTGTTGAACTTGTTCTTTATTCCGCACATCATATTATTCCTTTTCATATATGGCCTTTCATGGGTTCTTGCCCCTATGCATAAGGGTATGAGATATCTCTTCGCAATTGGGGCTTACTTAACCCTTGTTTTGACGGGAACGCCCTACAGTTATTATGGAACTATGTTACCGTTCTTATTAGGATGGTGGTATTTGGCATTGATAGTTGGTTTTTTCTTTTTCATATGGAGCAGAGTCATACATCCCTCAAAGGTTCCAGAACTGTTCAACATTGGAAAGGGCGTGGCAACCAAGGCAACTGAAAAGGGCAAAAGGAAGAAGGCAATAGATAAAGAGATAGACCTTTTAAATAAACAGATAAGGTCTTACAGAAGGGAGGCTAGCAGTGCTGATCCAACGGCAAGTTCATACATAAGAACGACGATTGCACACTTAGAGGCTCAGAAAAAAGCATTGGAGCATGAAAAAGATAATCTTTAGTGAAAGGTATGGCAATTGATCTGATAGCATTGCAGTCGAGTGAGTTTCTAATTCCTTTTCTTTTTGTTATGGCAGTTGTTTTTGGAGTTTTAGAAATAACCAAGGTATTCAAGAACCGGGGCGTTAACTTCGTTATTGCATTGGCAATCTCGTTTTTCGCTGTTGGCAACGCAACATTTGTAGGCTTTCTTTGGGCCCAGTTCGGGAACATAACAGCCTTTTTCATAGTCATGTTTTTCATAGCATTTATTCTGGAAATGTTCGGCCTAAGAAGGCCTTCTAAAGAATCAAGATCAGAAAGCGGCATGCTCATAACAGGAGCAGTCCTGTTTCTAATGCTGGCCCTAGGTTTCACATACTCTGACCTAATTCCCTCACTGCCTTATATCGGTAATGGTAATAACCTAATCATATTATTTGCAATAGTATTCATTTTAGCCATATTTTGGGCGGCCTTTAAAGCCGGTCGTGAGGTATTACCTGGGAAAGAAGAACATAAAAAAGTATGAAGATGAAAACGATAGCTTTATATGGGGGCTCAACACAATATATTACTATAAGGTAGTAAATATGAAGGGTAATAAAATTGCATCATGTTTGGTTGGTATCTTGCTGTTAGCAAGCCCAGTCTTGGCAAACCCAGTAGAGGACCTGATAATAAACATGAGGGCAGCTGGCTTCCAGTTGGTATTGCTTTGGCTTTTGACCCTGGCAGTCGTATATGGAATACTGTCACATATTGAATTGCCCAAGTCAATAACAACCAGAGGCGTGATAGCAATAGTCGCTTCATTCATGGTTTTAATAGCAGCTGCGGGAACTCAGGCGGCTGGCTTCATAAGCACTTTAATGACATCGTCAATAGTGGTTGCATTCGGCCTGATAATTGCCATGATATTTTTGGAGATAACAGGCACAAAAATCGGCGGAGAGCATGTGTTCGCAAAGCATCCCAAGTTTTTCGCAACCGCATTATTGGTGCTTTTGATATTGATATTCATAGGAGCTGGAGGTTTGGAAATACTGAACATCCCTAACATTGGAATTTCACTTTCCGATCCTCTGATAGCAATAGTATTTTTCCTCATAATTATGGTTGCAAGTATTTGGATAATGGTTAAGGAAACAGGAAAAAATTAAATAAAAAAAATTGGTGAAAAATATGGACGGATTAACAACTGGTTTAGCATACGTTGCAGGTCTTGGACTACCGCAGATATTATTGTGGGTTTTGACCTTCGCGATAGTCTTTGAACTAATGACAAAGCTTAAGATATTAGGCAGAGCACCAGCAGCTATAGTGTCAGTCATAACAGGTTTGTTCGTGTTAATGGCTGTACCTACAGCAGTTATAACAGCTATAGCAACAATGTCTACAGGTTTAGTAGTAGCATCAATTGGCTTCCTAGTCGTTTTGTCCTTAATAGAAATAGGACAAATAAGAATCATAGGAATTGAGAAGAACAAGGAAGGCAAGGATGTGGCTGTAGAAAACCATCCATTTAAAATACATGGAAGGTTGATGACATTGGCAGTAATGGCTGTAGCAGCTGTAATTTTCGTGGTAGCTGGCGGACCCGCTTTGATTGGAATTACTGCATTCCCTGCAATCGGTATGGGAACATGGGTATTGATCGTAATCGGTGTTGCAGTCTTGTGGATGGTTTCAGAATCTGGAAAGATGTAGAAGTAAACAAGACTTTTGAGTTCAGTGACCTTTTTCTTTTTCTTTTATATTATCAATAAGTTCAGACATATTTTTAATGTTCTGGGTCAGCTCTGGCAAGAAGTCCTTGAAAACCTTTTCTATTGAACCGATCCTTCCCTCAATGTTCTCCACAGAACCGCCGAAATCATCAAGCTTGCTAACAAGGCCCTTTTCCTTTTCCCTTAGTATGTTCTCTATTTCCTTGGACCTCTTTCTCAGGTCCTCTATCTGAGCCTCCAAAAGCATGTCCCTTTTCTCAAAGTCAACCAGTCTTTCTTCAAAATCCTGCCACCTCTCGTTAACCACTCCTTCTATTATCTCTTCGATTGTTATTTCACCAATGGGGCTTTCAGCCATTTTTGCTGCTTCTGGTTCAAAGGTGAATGGTTGGGCAGCCTGCTCTGCTGGAAGCTGTCTCGGCTCGTCAGGCGACACAACCCTCTCAGGCGGATAGCCCATTGGCATGGGGTGCCTTGATATTTCCATTGTATGCGACATTGGTTGAGGATGTGGAACATGAAACTGCTGCTGCGGTGGCGCAACCTCTGGAAGTTGGGAAGTTACCTTTTCCTTTAATGCAATCCTTAATGCCTTCTCAACCAATTCTGAATCAAAGCCTTGAGCATGCAAACGATCCTTTATCTCGTTCTCAGAAAGCCCCTGTGAAGAGTAGCTTAGCACAAGGTCAACAGGGACATACACTCTCGTGACTTCCTCTTTCTTTTTATGGAATGGCAACAGAAACATTATTTCATCTCTCTTAGAATTCTCTTCACGTCTTCCTTTGTAGTGAAGTTTGTCCTCATTGGGCTAAAAATCGCGATCATGTTCTCCAGCTCTTTCAACTCGGTTCGCTTGGCCATCTTCTCAACGGCCTTGTTCATCCTTATTAATTCATTGTCAATCCTCAATATATTAGTTTCAATTTCAGTCAGTTTGTCGCCTATCCTGTCATGGATAATCCTTTTCTCATCATTCATCTTCAATACCTCGTCCTGGAGAGAAGAAACCCTGGTCTCAATTAAGGAGTCCCTCTCCTCCAAAGCTCTCAGCCTCCTGGAGGTTTCGTTTGCTCTCCTCACGAGCTCATTAAGAATTGCCTGAACATCTCTCTCTACCATCTAATCACAATATTATTATTTTAAAATCACCATTTATATATAATTATTGAGTTTTCATATTAAAGTTAGGTATTGTTATGGTTTTTGAGACAGAAGTCAAAGATGGGGTTCTGAGGATGAGCTGCTTAGGCTCAGTGTTCGGCTTTACTGTTGAGGATTCTGATGTTGTGATGGCAAGAATAGTTGAGAAGCTCATAGAGGAAAAAAGAGTTGTCAGCATTATCATTGCAGAGACAAGGGAGTACGAGTATGATTTAGAGCAGACTAAAATGCTCAAGGAGATTGCTCAGATAATAACGCATGCTGTAAAGGAGAAGAAAATATTGTCAGTGAGGAACATTGCGACCGGCGAGTGCTCCAGATATTTGCCGCAATGGTATGGATGGTTAAGAGACCTAGTAACTTTACAGTTAAGGGGAGATCCGATTGGAGGCTATGTTAATTTAACAAGGGAGATAAGGCATTTGAAAACTAAGATGGTTTCTGACGAGTACAACAAGTGCATAAGCCACTATCTTGAGAATGCCCTGATACCTTTGAAAGAACTTTTGGAAAAGACAGAGCTGATTGATAGGTCAATACCCTACTTGTCAGGCTATCATATTGGCGACAGGACTTTGTACAGGAAATTCTTCCAGCCTACCATAAGACCGAACTTCATGTACACCAAATTCATGGCCCAGCCGCCACCAGGCGAGACTGTTGCAAGGTATAAGGTCGGTGACACTGATGTTGAGATATTCAAGGTTCCTGACAAAGTCAGATACATCTACCATGCTGTTCCCCCTGAGTTTAAATTGGACGAGGACGAGTACAATCTTCTTGATGCAGCTAGAAGAGTACTGGAGGAGAGAAGGCCAAGGGAACTGGAAACAGGCGATCAGCAGAGAATGAGGGAAATCTTCCATACCTTGAGCTTGGACTTATTGAGAGATTTGGCAGAGGAGGTTGGCAAGACTTTCAAAGAGGGCCAGCTGGATAAGCTCGCAGAAATATTAACAAGGTACACTGCTGGTTTAGGCATAATCGAGGTCTTATTGAAAGATGATAAGATACAGGATATCTTCATCAACTCACCAATGGGAAACCTTCCTGTTTTTATTTATCACCAAGATTATGAGGAGTGTGAGACCAACCTTGTCCCAACAAGGCAGGACGGCGACAGGTGGGCAACGCGTTTCAAGCTATTATCAGGCAGGCCTTTGGATGAGGCAAACCCTGTTTTAGATACAGAGTTGCTAATACAGGGGGGCGTTGCAAGGGTTGCTGCTATCAACCCAAGACTATCTCCAGATGGATTAGGCTTTGCATTGAGAAGGCACAGGTTCAAACCATGGACCTTCCCATTGTTCATGAATAACAAATACTTCAATTCTTTGTTTGGAGGATTGATGTGGTTTGTTGCTTCATACGGAAGAACTATTTTAGTTGCAGGAACAAGGGGCGCTGGAAAAACTTCTTTGTTGGGAAGCATGATGCTTCAGATACTTCCTTATAACAGGATTATCACCTCAGAAGATACGTTGGAACTTCCAGTCGAGCAACTGAGGAATCTAGGATATAATATTGAAAGGCTCAAATCAAGATCAGTTATAACAAGGGTTGAATTGGAACTGCCTGCAGAGGAAGTCATAAGAACTTCTCTAAGGTTGGGTGACTCCTGCTTGTTTTTGGGTGAGATCAGAAGTATGGAGGCAAAGGCCCTATTCGAGGCCATGAGAATAGGCGCAATGGCTAATGTTGTTGCTGGAACTGTGCACGGCGAGTCTGCCTACGGAGTATATGACAGGCTGGTCAATGACTTGGGAGTTCCGCCTACAAGCTTCAAGGCTGTTGACTTCATTGTTATCTGCAATAAATTGAGAACATCAGACGGCCTGAGAACATTCAGGAGAGTGGTTGAAGTCACTGAAGTGAGGAAGCACTGGAAAAAGGACCCCGTGGACGAGGGAGGCTTTGTCAATCTTTTGGAGTATGACTCCACAGAGGACACACTGAAGCCAACAGACACCTTGTTGAACGGCGAGTCCTATGTCCTTAACCAGATTTCCAACAGGGTTCCTGGATGGGCTGGAAGGTGGGATCAAGTCTGGGACAACATCAACCTGAGGTCAAAGATTCTTGAGACAATAGTCAGGATTGCAAACAGTAAAAACAAGCCTGACCTGTTAGAGGCCGAAACAACCATTAAAGCCAACCAGATGTTCCACAAGATAGCTGGAAGCTCAAGAGAGGACTTGGGCTTTATTGACAGCAACAGGATTTTCAAGCAATGGCTGGAATGGTTTAAAAAATATTCGAGTGTTTGAATGGTTTTTGAAAAGAAAAATAAGAAGAAAATTGAAGAGGCTCAGAGAAAGGCAAGAGAACTGAAAAGGCAACAGATTAGGAGAGCTCTAAAGACAACAGACATCCAGATGCCTAAAGGAGAGAAGTTCTTTCCCTATCCGACAGAGTATCTGACCTTTCTAGAAGAGCTGGAACAGAAGCCAGTGACATTATACGAGAAGGCATGCTCTCGTGCTGAAAGAATTCTTCCCATGAAGCCTGACGATAAAACATCAGCCAGACTCATGTCATCGCTAAGGGCAGGTTACATTAATGCAACACCAAAGGGAGCCTACTCTTTAACATTATTAGCAACTTTAATTTCCCTGTCTCTTTTAATTCTCCTTATCATCATAGGGACTGACATAGTTTTTTCTGTGTTCGGCGGTATTCTTGTTTTTGTAGTTTTCTGGTATTTCTACAATTATCCTGACACAATGTCAAAATCAATGAAGATGAAAATGTCCTCTGACTCTGTGTTGGCAATCCTTTACATGGTCATTTACATGAGGTCCTCACCTAACTTGGAGGGTGCTGTGAGGTTTGCTTCCCAATATCTGGAGGGTCCGCTGGCCTGGGATTTGAGAAAATTATTGTGGGACATTGAAACAGGCAAGTACGCTTCTGCTGATTATGCCTTGATTGACTACATCAATAAGTGGAAGGACAACAACAAGGAATTCTCTGAGGCCCTTAACCTTCTGAGAGGGTCGATTGTTGAGGAAGCAAGAAGGGAAATGGTTTACGAGGAAACAATCAATGTTATATTGAACGGTACAAGGGAGAGGGCCAGGCACTATGCAGCAGGCCTAAGAATGCCAATGACGCTGATATACGCAATGGGTATTTTGCTACCTGTAATGGGCCTTATCTTGTTTCCAATTATCTTGATATTCATAGCAGATGTTGTCAAGCCTTCATTTGTCTTCTTCGGTTATGACATTTTATTACCTGTCTCACTTTACTTTATTGTTAATTACATCCTATCATCCAAGCCACCAACATTCTCCCCCCCGGACATCTCAAAGGCAAAGGGAACGCCTCCCATGGGAAAGTTTTCTTTGGGAAACAGGTTCATTCCTATTCTGCCAATAGCAATCTTAATATCAATACCCTTCATCTTTACAGGCGTCATGGGCATGGGCGACCCAGAAGTTTACATCTCAGTTAACTTTTCCTTGCTGCTGATACTGGGTATCGCACTGATAATTGTAGTATATACCTTTTTGGACAGCTACCAGAAAATCAAGATAAGAAGGGACATTGAAAAGATAGAGGACGAGTTCGCAACAGCGCTGTTCCAACTGGGGAACTCATTATCAGGAGGCTTGCCTCTGGAACTTGCTATTGATAAGGCAAGGGCCAACCTTAAAGAAATGAAAATAGCGGACATGTTCGAAATAGTAAGCTTGAACATGAAGAGGTTCGGCTACACTTTCGAGGAAGCCCTGTTTGACAAGGAAGTAGGAGCTCTCTGGTACTATCCCTCAAAATTAATCCACTCAATAATGCAGACAGTAATACAGTCTTCCAAAAAAAGCATCAAGACTGCCTCCAATTCAATGGTAATAATTTCAAGATACCTCAAGGACGTTCATGAAGTCAAGGAAGAAATAGAGGAGATTCTCGGCGAGACAATAACCAGCATGAAATTCCTGGCAATGTTCCTTGCCCCAATGGTAGCCGGTGTCACAGTTACTCTGGCAGTGATAATAATCCAGATACTGACAAACCTAGGTGCAGCAATGCAGGGCATAATGTCTTCAGCATCAGGAGGAATGAACGCGGCACAGTCAGTTTTCATGATACCTTGGGCAATGGGAGGTGAAATGCCAGTTTCACCAACGTTCTTCCAGCTGGTTGTAGGGATATACATGATCGAGACAGCTGTCCTCTTATCATACTTCCTGAATGGCGTCAAATATGGGGATGACCCTGTTGGCGTCAGGCAGAACATATGGATGATTTTATTATTCGGAATAGTAATCTATATCATAAGCTGGACAGTAACATACGCAATGTTCGGAAGCTCGATTGCAGCTTTATTGGAGCCCATGGGATAAGCATGAAAGGACTAGATCTTCAGGAGATGCTTTTTTGGATAATAGTAGCAGTCATAATAGTGCTTTTTATGGTTTTGTTCGCTAACGAGCTTATATTCGGTTACCTGGATGTAACAAACATTATAGAGCCGTGATTTGATGATATCCAAAGAGTTGATAAAAAAGGCAGTTTTATTGGCACTTGCCTTGATTATGTTATTTGCTATAATAAGTTTTTACATGGGATTCAAAATCGGACCTCCTGAGGGCCCGCTCGCATTTTTGGCAAACATAATGAGCACGTTTTTCGGAAACATCATATAGTGATTGAATGGCAGACATATCGTGGTTGTACCACATAATCGTAGAAAATATAGCAGTTATAGTAGTCCTGAGTTTGTTGTTCGCTATACTGTATTGCAACTTTTTCGGGGGGATATGCCCTGGCAAGTGGAGTTGCAATTTTGCTTTCACGCTGCTCGAGAATTTTTTCGGGGGAGAAAATGCAAACTTTGCTTTAAAATTGTTTGTTGGTGCGTTGCATAAATCGTGTGATTTAGTTCCTTTGTGATTTGTATGGATATGACAGAACATTTAACATCAGTGATAGTAGTAATGGTTATAGTACTCATAGGGCTGGTTGTTTTTGTATTTTTAATAGATCCCATATTCTTCGGTGGGACCTTTGTAAGAAAGATAGTGTGCGGGGCCATGTTCTGGATACCATTCGGCAACATATTCAAGGCCTTGACCCACGGATGCGCAATTATACCAGCTTGATTTATATACAAAACCGCATTAAAAATAATTATGACTAATGTCACCCTCATGGTCGTTTTATTAATAGTTACCGCATTAATCGTAAGCCTTCTTGGGACATCAATCTGGCAACAGTTCTACAGGTTTGACCCCGAAGGCGCGAGAGATGCCGCAATAAAACAGCTGGGTTCTGAGGGAGACATAACATATACAACTCCCATAATCAAGGATCCACTTGAACCTGATATACTAACGCATCTGCTTCCTCTTGAGGCCTGGGAGCCCTTTCAGCCTTCTGAGATTGCCTGCCACATAGCAAACATAATACACAGTGACTATCAGACTTACGGCAGGGAAACACTTAGGGGAGAGCGTATACTATCCTTTGCAAATGAACTCATAATAAGCTCGGGCAAGATATTCACGCTTAAGGAATTTACACAAAATGAAATGATTGCTAATGGTGGAGTGTGGGAAACTGTATTGAATGATGTTGTTTCTGGCCCTTGTCATCTCTGTCAGGAGGGTGGAACAGCAATACCGCTCCTTGACGAGACCTGTGTGAACATGCAATTGAAGGACAGGAAAGTTGAGAGCAGCAATTTCTGTAATGGCGGCTTTATTCCCCGTATGACAGATAATAGCTTTGAAATAAAGTTTGGAAATAATGTATGCTACGTTCCTAATAAAAATAAAGCTGGTTCCCTGGCAAATTGGGACAATCATTGCCAAGGCGGGGACAATGATGGTAACTGGCCTAATCCTATTTTTTGCGACAATGGTCAAGACCTTATTTACGATTGGAACAGATGGTGGGTGGCTGACTGCGCAGGCAGTGGTTGTGATGTAGATCCTCAAATAACACCTGAGTATGACACAAGATATCTAGTGAATGAGATTGAAAATCTTGACACCAAAGGTATTCTGGACCATGATGAACGCCACTATGTTTTCGGAGTTACTTGGATTCCTGAGAAGGAAAAATACAATGTTAATTTTGCAAGGATACCTCACATTAATTTAGCTGATTCCACTACTGATATGCTAGACCGTATCGGAGATGTAGTGAGTAATAAAGGAAGTTACAGCAACTGGGAGGTCAGGAATAATTATCTAGGCTTTTACACTAGACAGGCCAGAAGCGTTATGGATTTCATATTCAGAGGGGATGATCAAACAGGACTTATAGAGGTGAAAAAGAAAATAGAAGAGGTGACTGATGATTTATCGTTTGACAACGAAGATTGCATTGGCTTATCACCAAACGAAGACTCTACACGCTGTATTCTTTCCAATAGCTGTGAAGGCATAGATGATTGCCTGAAGAACCAAGGTGTGATAACCTTTAAAGGCGCAGAACTTGTAGAAGCTGACTCCTTAAAAGCTTTTCTAGAAAGTCATTTTATGGGAAGTTGTTGGCAGGTAACCTGTCAAGATAGGACACCAAAAAGTATTGTTGTTAAATCAAACGTTGAACCAAATGAAAATTTCAAAAGCGAAGGGGTTTACAGGGTTGTAGTTAATAATTGGTTTAGTATATATGATAGTGGTATATCGTTCCATATTGGTAGCTGCTTCTGGCCAGGAAGTCCTTGCTGGAGAGGCATCTCATACTTAAGGGATGTTGTAATCATAAATGTGACTGGGAGATCGAATAATTGTTGCGATGCGGATGGAATGACTCTCTCTGTTACAGACACGGGCAGTAGCGCTAGGGCTACAATTGGGAATTTGCGCTATTGCTACGATCATGATGTATATTTCTTCGATCAAGAATGTGATGGAAAAAATGTTGGTTTCAAGACACCCTTGGCAGTTTTTAATATTGACAGCCAACAGTCCAAGGAAGACAGTCTCTATTGCTGGGCAGGTGAACCATATAATCCTCAGCCCTTTGCTATTACAAAAACTCTAAGCTATTCTAGCACGGACAATTATTATGCCTGCATAGACATTGACAAGGATGGTGATTTTGATGAATGGAGAATGGCAACCATGGATTCTGGTGGCGGAGGAGGAGACTGTCCTGACAAATGTGAAATTGGTAAAGAATATAAGGGAGGTTCAGGCAGCCCATGCACATACAGCAGTGTTAAAAATTGTAAGTATGGCTGCGAAGGTACAGTATGCAAAGCGGGATGGCATTGTGACCAAGCAACTGCTATATGCAGAGTTTGTGCAACCGGATTATGCACAGATTGCGGTCTAAATACAGGAGGTGAAGATTGCTGCACCAGTAGTTGTAATTGTGTAGGAGGGGGTATTTGTTATGAAGAAGGTAATGTTCCTCATGTGCTTTGTGATGTTGAATGTTATTGTGGACCTTTCTGGGTTGGTGTTTCTAAAGTAGTGACTGATTGTAGTGCTTGTAATTTTGCTAATAGGGAAACAAATTGCGGTGGAACGGGATGTGGAGTAAGTGGATGTAAGAAGGTGAACTGCGGCCAGACTGAGGAATGCACTTATAATTTCTGGGAGATTGGAGTCTCAGCAGGCAAAGGAAGCATATGTGTAAAAGGACAGTGCGCCACACACGAAACAGGACCTGTTACTGTACCATTTGTAACAGGCGAGACTGTAACATTGGTGTCAACACCTGATGAGTCAAGCAATTATGCATGTGTTAATTTCGGTTCTGGACAAGAAGTATGCAGCTATGATTATCCTGGAACACCAGGCCCTTACCCAATATCAGGCATAAAAGCAGGAGCGAGCGGTATTATGTACGCTTCCTTCATGGTCAAGTGGAAGATAATACTTACAGGGGGAACGGGAAGAATATGTGTAAATGGTGATTGTAGTCAATTTATTCCTAACGGTGGATATATTGAATCAAAAGTCAGAGAAGGCGACCTTGTAAAATTAGAAATCATACCATCCGATTCTAACAAGTATGTTTGCTTCCCACTGGTAGGATGGTGCAATGAAAATCGTGGAACAGCCACAATACCAGAAATCATAGCTGGAGTTAGCAGCGACATGGAAGTGATTCTTTCAGACAATAAACTATATTAGCCCTAATTTTATATTCTAAAAATAGAATATCTTTCTTATGAAAGGCGACAATGACATTATAGTTTTAATGGCTTTCATTATTTTAATAGTGTTTCTAGCCGTGCTGGTAGGAAGCTGGATGGGCAATCAGTCAGAAAAAATTCCGGAATGCAGTGACGGAAGGGACAACGATAATGACATGTTGGTTGACAAGGAAGACCCTGGGTGTCACACTGATTTGAACGCTGACAATGATTACAGCTATGATCCCGAACGTTTCAGTGAATATGACAGGGAAATGGAGATTTGCAAGACCCATGAAGATTGCCTAAACCAAGAAGACGGCACAAGATGCATAACAGTATATCCTGGGGATTTTCAGCCGTTCTGCGGCTGCATGACAGATGCTGACTGCATAATGGGCAGTTGCGGGTCTGACAACAAGTGCTCATAGAAATATCACAATTTAATCAGAAGAAAACAAAACATTTAATATATAGTTCTAACCAATAGGATTTATGGGCGTAATGGGAACGTTGATTGATTACCTTCCGAAAATCCTTTTCCTTGTTCTGTTAATAGCCTTTGCTATTTTCCTTTTCCAGATAGTCACAAAGGAGTCGCTCATTGATATTCTTGGCAGAACAGTTCCGGGGTACGATGTTGGTAATGAGTTCGACATTTCGAAAGAGGATGCCTTGGGACCGCTAGAGTATGTTGATGATTACTTTGATAGGTATTCAGGAAATGCAGGACCAAGACAGCCTTCCGAGGTTGCATGTGAAATAGCAAATACCATTTCAGATGATTTTATATCCAAGGGTTTTTCTGAAACCAGGGATATTGGCAACGGCAAAAACTGCCTAGGCACAAAATGCCTAATAGACATTAAAAGATTCGAGCTTGAAGCGGGTAGGAATAATCCAGGAGGAACAGGAAGCCTTACTGAAGGATGTAATTTCTGCCAAGAGGGTGGGACAGCCATACCGCTCCTTGACGAGATCTGCGTAAACTACAACTTGAAGGACAGGACTTTAGATGATAAGTACATTTGTTCGGATGAATTTGCAGACCCCATAGATGGCGTTTTAACTGAGTTTGGCAACAATGCTTGCTTTGTCCCTAATGCGAACAATATAGGAAATTGGGATAGACACTGTGACGGTGGGAGCAATGTTGGGGATGATTTTTGTGATGGTGGAGATCAAGGTAGGGACAACATTGAATGGATTTATAACAAGGTATTAGAAAGCGGCAAAGAGTACATCTACGGTACAGTGTGGTATCCCACCAATCTGCAGTACGAGTTACATTTTGAGGAAATCCCAGTAAATAGGCCTGAAGATAAGTTTGATTTTATTGCTGATGTATTAAGTAACACCAGAAAGACCGATATTATCGGTCATTGGTATGAAGAGGCCAGGGAAGTCTATCGTGCGACTGTAGTCATACAACCAACACAAAGTCCCTTTACCATGCAAAAGTTAAGAGACCTTTTTTCAGGTACTACCATAACTGATGATGAGTCATGTCTGTCTGAACAGGATTGCCTTTCATCAAAAATTACAGAAGGTAGATGGTGTCAAGGTCAAGGTCGTGTTCCTGTTACAATCAAGATTGGTGGCGGAATTACTGCCAATGGAAAACTGGGTCATGAGACCCTAGTGAGAACGTACATAGTTTCAGTCAAAAACTGGTTTAATATAATTGCAGGAACGGTGGAATATCCAATTTGCGTTGACAAGTATGACACAACCATCAGCATTTGGTGCACTAATTGTATAACGTGATTATATGAAGGGCTTAGAATTAGAGGTGCTTTTAGGTTTGATATTTGTAGTCATTATTCTCCTAGTAATAGCGATAATTGTGGTCAATCCTGTTTTCTCCTTCGGGGAGGACACAGGCAATCAAATAGACTTCAGGCAGTTCTGTATTTACTGGGGAGTTGGAGACTACAGAGAAGGTAAAGGTCAAAACGTTATAGCAAACAATGAGATATACCCTGTGAATGAGAACTGTGCAACTGCCCTTGGGAAACCCCCTGACGACGACATGTCAAATTGGGACATAGATAATTGTAGAAACCTTTGTAAGGCTAAAATATGATGGCTTTAGATAAGTTGGTATTGCTTGTAATTTTCTTAATTGTTATAGTTGTAGGAGCGCTGTTGGTAACAGGAAACATACTTCCTTTTGGTGAAGATTTAAATCTGCAGAATGAAATGAGAAACTGCTGCATTAAATACAGGGCATATGGCTGTCCCACAAGCATCAGTGTAATTCAAGATATACAGTGCATTGAAGAAGACCCGAGTGGAGGGGATTTGTATACATTGGCTTTCGAACGTTTAAAAATTCAAACTGTCAAAGACTTGGAAGTTTATTGCTCCTGCCCACCCAAACAGTAAATTAATGTTGATATATAATGAAAGCGACAAACATACCAATTGTTATTGTTCTAATGCTAGTTGTTTTCATTGTGGTTCTTTTTGCACTCAATCACATACTCGGCTCCCCGGAATGCGATGACCTGGCAAACACAACAGCATTCCACTTGATGAACGCCATAAATGATGTTTCAAGGGAGGACTTTCCATTTTGGAACTACGAGGACGGGGTTCCCAGCAATGACAATGTGGCATATTATAGAAAATCCTTTATAAGACTGTGCCAGCAAAATTACGGCAACTATGAAACTATGCTTAGGTATTTTGGTGGTGAGCCTGAGTACAAGATATATTACGAGAAGTTCCCGGACCCGGGAAGGACGGTCTTTGGTTGGCAAGGACTGTGGACAGAAAACTATCCTTGGAGCGGTGGTGCAGGCTCCACACTGATATTCTGGGGTGGTCTAAAGGCAGTATCTACTGGAGTTGAACTCGTGTCATGGGGACCTAAGATTTGGAAGGGTATAAAGAGAATTAATACTTACAGAAGGATAGCCGGCAAAATAGATGAGATTAATTTTAACTTGTTTGATTCAATCTTCAGACCTAATAAACTTCTTGATGATGTTGATTTTAAAAATTTCTTGAACGGTTTCAAAACTGTTGATGGACGCGAAGCTATCAAAGTTGCCAACCAACTGACAGAAAAACAGTTTGATGAAATAGTAGAAGGCCTTAGTGATATAGGGATATTGAAAAAATCAGGTAATAAATTCATGATAACATCTAATGGACAAATTGTGGTAGACAATACACGGAGGCCCCTAACTAATAGAATGATAATACGAGGTGAGAAAGAGGATGTTGCCTATGGGTTTTTGAAATGCAATGATTGCCCAGGAGGCATACTTCCTCCTGAAAGTATCAGTGAGGGAGGTCGTCCAGGGGTAGTAGCATTCAGATACGATTATGAAACCAACACAATAGGAGAAGCTCTTACAGAAGGTGTAAATAAGAATGACTACCTTTTTGAAACAAGTAGCACAGCAGAGGTGTTACAGGATCAAATTGATGAGTTGAAAACAAGCCCTAATCCTGTAGATCAGAGACGAGCTAGATCTTTAGAAAGCACATTGGCATTTGATGAAACAGGGGCAATACAAGCAACTTTAGATGACCTGAAAAAAACAAATTACTATAATGATTTTTTGAAAAGACGGACAATTAATGAAGAATTGGCTAAATACGCTGACGGTATCTTAATTGATGATGTGCTAACAAAATTCAATGTTGAAAGGACAGTTTTATTCTCAGATGATATTCTGGATCCTGCAGGAAATGGTTTATTGACAGGGCTTAGGAATTCTTGGGATGAGGTTGGTGTTAAGGTTAATGGTGTCTTAACAGACTCTACTGGAATACCAGATAAATTAAAAGCAATGGGTGTTACAGATCCCTTGGATGCACTTGACAATCTCTATAACCCCTTAACTACAGAAGCTGGCATAATGATGTTCCCCACTCATTTGAGGGTTAATAGTTACGAAGATATAGCAAATGGAATACTAGATGGGATTCCTAGAGCTACTACAGGTCCTAATACAGGTCCTAATCTAGGCATTGTAGATCATTTACGCAGTCTTCCCAATTTTGACGTGGCAATCTCTGACAGCGAGATTTTGAAGATTTACGATGATATATCGAATTTGTATGGTCCAGCAGGCACTCGACAAAAAATGCCCCAAGTCTGGTTCGAGAGGTATATCAAGGACTGGGCTAATGCTAAAGGTTTGGAACCTTGGGCTGATGTAGATGATGGGGTAGTAATTAGTCTTTTCAAGCAGGACAGCAGACCTTGGTATAACAAATGGGATGAGACACTGAAGAAATATGTAAAACGTACAAGACCAGTCTGGTACAAGGCAAGGAACCTGATAACACCAACCAACTCAATAGCTTTGGGGCTATTCCTGAGCGATTATGAAGGTTGTCTGGGAAATTCTCTCTGCGTCTTCTCCCATGGATCTTTAGACGAATATCCCTTTTACTTGAAGGAAAGTGCCAAAGACTACTTCATAAGAGTTTGGAGACCAGTAACAGCATGGTCCCAATTTGCAGGTTATTCAGCACTTCTAATGGCTGTGCCAGAGCATCCAAGGTTTTATGCTGTTGGACCGTGCTTTGCAGAGGCCAAGGTGTGGAAAACTAGATACGAGGGCGAGTGGACAATATTCGTCGACATAGAAAGGTTTGACCTGAACGACACTGCCTCAAACTATTGCTATGCAGACACTGACCTGGTAAATGCATATGCTGGAGCCTGGCTCGCATCTGATGCTACTGATATTGCACAATTAATAGTTGGCGGCGTCCACAACAAGGCTAGTGGTGTGTTCAAAAAAGCTATAAACAGTAAGATATGGAAGATATTTGATTGGGTGGACCCATCATCATTGTTCCAAGCAGTTTTAGAGTCTATGATAAGCTGGCCTCTAGAACCGTGGAAGCCATTGACCTGGAACGAGCTGGTACAGGGCGCCACTCAAGTTCCTCTTGAGGGAGCAGCAAACGTCAAGGAAGAGTTGGAAGGTGGGTAACCTATAATTAAATACCAAATGAATTATATTTTATGAGTGAAATAACAAAGGATTTTCTAAAATTTGTTGCAGAAGTCATTGTTCTCTTAGTAATACTGGTAACCCTGTTCGGGCAAGAGGGCATTGCAAGCAACACCTTCTATTATCTCATGTTCGTAGAGCCTATCCTGCTTCAAAACTGGCTAACATCAAGCATGTCAATAGGCAGTTTCGCACCAGGAGAGTTCGTGGCAAGCACTGAAACAACAGGGCAGGCATACACTATAAGTGTTTATGAAGAGGATGGTGTGAACTACGTCCATATTATTCCTCCTGGGGACTATTACCTGAAGGCAAAGTTTGCAACAATAGAGCCAACTGCATTTGCATCTGACTGTGAAATATATGAACAAGAAATAAAGCTCAAGAGAGGCTTGAAGCAAACAATAACTGTTAAAAAGATAGAGAGAAGTGATGGGACTTGCTTCCTATCTATTGGTGCCCCAACCCCTGAATATCCAAAAGCAGAAACAATATCGGTGTAAAGATGAAAGGACAGTCCGAATTAACATCGACTTTCATAAAATTAGTGCAGATAGCACTGATGGTAATGGGAGCCTTGGCGATATTCTTCACCTATGTAACTTATGAGATTACTGTTTACAGGAACGACGCGAACAGGGAAGCGTATGTTTTAGGAAATGCCCTGATGTCATCCCCTTGCCTGAATAACGGGATGAAGGGCATAATACTACAGTCAAAAATAGACAGCCTTGATTCTTGCTTCGACTACCCTGCTGGAGAAATAGAGATAACAACCGAAAGTTTCAGCAGGACAGTGCTCCTGGGCTCAGAGCCTTTCATGGATGACAAGGCGGTTTTTGATGTCCTGGTTGAATTAGGGAATGGCCAGAAAGTCCCTGGCGAGTTGGTGGTTAGGCTATGAAGGGATTCCAGCTTTTCTCAGACATATTCTCGATATTCGTCCTATTAGGAGTGATAATGCTTTCAATGCTTATTTTGTGGGCCTTTATTCTCCTCTATAATGTCGAGACTAATTTGGGCGTTGCAACAACGAGAACCGTTGAGCTAACCTTATTTTTCAATCCTGTTAGATATGACACAACATTACTATCACTGATGGAGTACGAGAATAATGGAATGCCAATAAAAAAGATACTGAACGCAGTGGCGATCCAGGAAAACACTGTAGTATGGTTGGAAGGCAATTTAATAGACTTGAGCTCGGTTTGTGAAAACTTCTTGTCCTCAAGGATTGACGAGCCTTACCTGTTAAAAGCAGTCACCGGCACAAGGGAAATAATAATTGTCCAAGAGAACATGCCATCACTGCCCAGGACTCCGCTGCGCGTTCAGGAGAGCTCAACAAAATTGTTTACATTGGACGGAACAGATGTTGAATTAAAGCTTTGGGTGTATGTAAAATGAAAGGTCAGGTTTGGGCATATGCTTTCGTGGGAATAACACTCATACTCACCAGTCTGTTCTTGCTGAGACTGAACATGGGATACAATGTTGAAAGGAACATAGTGACTGTAGAGGGCAAGCTGTTATCATTTTCAAACCAGGCTGAACTTCTTTTGAAGTCATTTGACCAGAGTTTATATTTCATTTCTCAGAGAGCTGCCTTTGAACTGGGTAAAACTGGCGGCCTGGAATACGAGGATTTCTGGACACCAGATTATCCCAAAATCCAAACCCTAGAAGATGAACTGGTGAGAAGGATAAAGAGGAACATGCCCAAGTCCTATGAAAAGGGAAGCATAAGCGTAAATTTCGATGAGGCTGAAATAGACGTTAATGACCATGCCTCGACGCAATTTTTTGTAAGGGGAAGCAGGTACATTTCTTTTTATGACGAAGGCATTGATGCTAGAATATCTGTTGACCATAAAATTGATTCTATAATAGACTCCAATTACTTCAAACTGCTTAATGCAGGCAGGGCCATAATGGAGGATTCTCATTTTGAAGATATTCTAAGCAATCCTGGAGCTCTTGTGAATGAATTGTATAATCTGAAAGGAAGCGGGGACCCCAGATTTGTTGGCTTAGATTTCAACAGGATAGCAAACATAGACGAAAATATTGTGGAGATAACCATTGTAGGCTATTGTCCTCATTCTGACGCGTATTGCCTGGCACCTTTGAAACCAGGGGAACCTAGTTCCATTAATGCATTAATTCCTTATGAGTATGTTGAACTAAGATTCAAGTATAAGAAGGAAATAACAGGTGATGATGAGCTTGAATTCGATTTTGGTTTAACAGTCGACCCTGGTTCAGTAACCTTTAAGGTGGTATGCCCATGAGAAAAAGAAAATCTACTGGAGCCTTGAAACTGGACTTGAATGTTTTTGTGCCATTGTTGATAAGTCTGATAATAGTATTTGCGATATTCTTGTCAATAAATTATTTGTATGGGGAACCAAAGGACAGTTCCCTTCAAGATTCATTAGGCAGAGAAACTGTTTTGGAATTATTAGAAGCTGATCTAGAGTTCTGCGACATTAAAAGAGAGGAGTTAAGCCTAGACAGCGACAAGTTCTGGATGATTTGCAATGACAGACCATACTATGCCGAATTTGAAAACGGAAATATTATTAGTGACATGAACGGCTGGTCTTTTTTGAGGGAACAACCGGGTGTATTCAATGATTTGACTAATAACAACTGCGACTTCCTTTACTCCAAAAACAACAATCTGTTCTTTTACTGTGATAATGGAATAGTTAAGATATATTATTTTGATGTTGACAACTTTAAGCTTGAAAACGGTAGAGATGAAGAGTTTACTGATGTTGTTCATGAAGACATAAAGGAATTCTACAATTGCTCGCCTTATGATTATGATGAATTTGTTCATAATGAAGAGATGTTTTCGTCTGTAAAACTTACCTGTAATTACTATGACACAATTTTAAACTTTAATTTGAACAAAACATCATATTCTTTCCCAATAATAGTCGATGAGAAACTCCCTTTTGATGAAAAAGCTAGAATAGCTTTTCAGATTTTGAGTATTTGCAGACTAGATTATATACGCATGTATCAGAATGAATACTCTCTAAATATCTTTTGTGAGGGTTCGGAAGAAAACCTCGTAATAAATTATGATTTAGACTCAGGAATTTCCAGTATTATTTTTTCAGAAACAGATTTTGAAAACATATTCTCCTTAATCAAAGCAATGGTTTTCCCATTTTCTTCAGATGATGCAGAACTGGAATATTTAACCTCACAAGAAGATAATCCTAATAGATTTGATTTTTACAGGTATGACGGAAAAATATTGGTTACCAAAATTGTCAAAGATGACTCTATTATATTTGAAATGTATCTAAAGAATGAAGGTTTCAATGGTGATAAATATCAGTAAAAATCCAATATGTAAATACCTTGTATTATTTTTATCCTTAAACATCTTTCTCTTATTTTCAACGGGGGTTATTGCCTCAGAATGTACTGATGCATGCAGTGGTTATGATTATGGAGGATGTAGTTTTAGAGATCCAAATCCTTGTAGTGGTTTTCCTTATTGTACTGGCGAGACATGCCGCTATAATTGTCATGAGATTGGTCCTAGTGACTGCTCTGAACGTCTTGGTTCTGAATGGATAATATGTTACTGCTGGGATGATGTTCATTGTGATTACTGTAATTGTCCGGCACAATGTCCTGTTCAGCCATGCGATTACAAATGCGAACAAGAAGGATATAGTGTAGCTGGTATTGGTCAAAATATAAACCTTTGTAATGGTTTTCCCTTTTGTGCTGGCGAGACATGCCACTATAGTTGTGTAAATTTTGGAATTGGATACAATAAAGACCCAAGCTTCTATTGTTCCTGTTGGGAAGAGGAATTCTGCAATTGTAGAAGTGAATGTTGTGAATCTGGTTGTACCATGTCTGGTGGCTGTGGTACTACAATACGAAATGATAACCTATGTGTTGGCGATGGTTTTTGTAATGAAAACTGCAAGTGTGAATGTCCTAACACGTGCTGGAGTCTTGGTTACGAATGTGGAGTTCAGAATAATGGTTGCGGAGGGACGATTAACTGCGGAACATGTTCAAATGGATATGAATGTCAAAACGGGGAATGCAATCTTATTGCTGAAGACGATGCCACATATACAATCATGGTTTCGCCTCAGAACTGGGGCCAGATATGTCTTAACAGCCAATGCACATCAACAAGCAAAACAATAACAGTTGCTGCTGGCACCTATGTATCAATATCAGCTTCTAACTACCCCGGCTATGCTTTAGATTATATGTGGGCATCAAACGGTTACACTCAGACTTTTAGCCCCTTGCCGTCATTCAACGCATTGGCAGGTGTGGTAGGTACATTTATCGCATATTTTGATTGTACACCCAACTGTGTAGGAAAGAATTGTGGGTCTGATGGTTGTAGTGGAAGCTGTGGAACATGTTCTGGAACTGATACTTGTATTAGTGGAACATGTCAAAGTTCTGGAGGAGAACCTAGATTAACATTGATTGCTTCACCATCCTCCGTACCAGCAGACGGTACAACAACATCAACACTTACAGCATACTCAAACCCGGTTAATGTAGGATTGTACATAGTTTTCTCAACAACTCTAGGCACTCTGTCAAGATCATCAGGCACAGCCGACAGCACAGGAAAGTACTCTGTGACAATAACCTCTAATACAGCAGGCACTGCAACTGTGACAGCAGATGCAGGTGGCTATGAACCTGATACAACGACTGTCACCTTTACACAAATCACACAAAATGATTGCGCACCAGGCTCTGGACCATGCTGCGACACCAGCGGCAATTTCAGGTCTTCCAGCTATATCTGCAATTATTATTATCAGACTGACTATAGTTGTTATTGGGGAACTGAGTGTGGCGATGATGTAGCCGTGAGGTATAATGAGAGACATTGCTCTGGCTCCAGCTATCTGTGCAATGGCGCAACAAACTGGACCAACTACCAGTTTTATGATGGTTGCTCAGACACTGAAAGATGTACTGAAGGTTCATCCTCTTGTAGCTATGATCCCAGCTGTGACTGCGAATGCTCGTCTGGAGTTTGCTGTGATGGCTGCAACTACAGGGAATCTAATTTTCCATGCAGGGCTTCTAGAGGAACCTGCGATTTAACAGAATACTGTACTGGCTCGAGCTCAACATGCCCCACTGACTTATACAGGCAAGACACATATCTTTGCGATGAGAATTACGATGCTGTCTATGAGTGCCGCGACGGAACTGCTTGTGGGGATGACGTATACGTGAGCTATCAAGACAGGTATTGCTCTGGCTCCAGCTATCTGTGCAATGGCGCAACAGTTTCCAATGAATTTAATCTCCATGACGACTGCGAGGACTTTGAAAGATGTACTGAAGGTTCATACTCTTGTAGCTATGATATAAAATGTGCTGACATTTTCCCACCAATAACAACAATACAGTGCAATGACCAGACCTGCCTTGACCAGTGCTGGTATAACAGAGATGTCAGCATATCGCTAAAATGCTCGGATGATGTTAGTGGCTGTGATAAAACTTTTTATTGCTATGCTAATAATGACTGGTGTGACCCTTCTGAATCAATATATTATTCCACATTCATCCTGTCGGGGGGAACAAGCTATGTGAGGTATTTCTCAGTTGATAAAGCAGAGAATCAGGAAGGAGTCAAATCGCAATTAGTGAAAATAGACAAGAGCCTCGATGATACCCAAACCCTAGAAACTTTCATAACAATAGATTATTTGGGCCCTGACAGAAAGCCCATTTACCTTAGCTATACCATTTACCCACAAGTAACAGGAATAACTGTCAGCTTTGACACTAACCCTGTTGAAGGGCCGCCCGGTTCTATGATGACAATTGAAGTGGAACCAGGAACACCTGAAGGAACATATACGATAGCATTAGCAGGAGAGAGCGAAGGCATGATTAGGTACGAGGAATTTTTGTTGTACTTAAGTTGATTCTCATATCACAATTCCTTGAAATTTATAAGCCAGACAATTGATATTTCTATATATGGCCTTTAAGGGAGGTACATGGGGCTTTTTCACAGTTGTCTTGTTAGCATTATTAGGCGCGAGCGCTTTTATGATTATTATAAACTATGGGCTTGCTTTTACGACAGAAGGAGAACATGAAGCAATGGATCTTATAAACACTGCTATTTCAACAGTCTTTGGCAATATTCCTGATGATACTACGCCTCCAGATGATATTACACCAAGTGAGAATTGCAACCAAGCATGCCAATTGCAATTCGGCGCATCTTACTCAGGAACTTGCAGATTTTCTGGAACACCGCCAGTAGAGCCTCCTTCTGATGGTGAATTAAAAACAGAAGGAAGGTGGATCAAGGATTCTAACAATAATGTTGTGTTTCTTCGTGGAGTAAACCGTCCTGGATTGAATTGGATAGCAAAACCAGGACGTGACCCAGCAACTGAGATTGATTGGACAGAACATGCTTGGGATGAAATAGAAAAATGGGGAGCGAATTATGTCAGGGTTCCGTTCACTAGAGAGTATTGGGAGGAAGGAAAAAACAGACTGGAGATGCAACAAGCAATTGACTGGGGAGCTGAACGTGGAATCTACACTGATCTTTCATTGATTTGGTGGGTTAGAGGTGACCCTATTACATATCCTCATGAGCATGACTACAGTGGACAATTAATGAGAATGCCTCCTAACATAGATGATTGGATTGAAACTTGGAAAGAAATAGCCAACCTTTACAAAGACAATCCTTATGTCATATTTGGTCCCTGGAACGAACCGCATGATGTTACAGACGAAGAATGGTGGGATGCAATTCAACTAGCTATAGACGCTATTCGTTCGACAGGAGCAAAAAATCTGATTATGGTTGCAGTTCAAGGGTGGAGCCATGATGCTCGTCCAATCCGGGACAATCCTAATATTGACTTCTTAGATGGAGAAAACCTTGTTTATGTTTATCACCAATATGCACATGAGTTCGGTGGACATGATACAGTTCAAGGAATAAAAGATGAAATAAGAGATTGGGGATGGGATTACGTTCTTGATAAAGCTCCGATAATGGTTCAGGAGTTTGGCGGAGATTATAGAAACCAAGACGAAGTTGAATTTGTTAGACTAATGACTAGAATCGCCAACGGACAAGAAAACAATGATGGAACTGATTGGAGTATGGGATATGTTGCATGGTGGTGGCTTAGGATACAAGACACTGGTGGAGGTGCAAATGCAGAAGGGGAAAATCATGCTTTGTTGGCTTATGATTGGGAAACTCCAACAGCTTCGGGTCAGGTATTGAAGAATGCTCTTGCAGAAGGAGGAACTTCAGGAGGAGGGGAAGGAACATCTGAAGACATAATTTTGCAAGATGACTTTTCGACGACACAGCTGGTCGGCGGAGAACTCACGGGATGGGGCGAAGGTCATATATATCGTCCAGAAACTATCAGTTTTGCTTATGATCCAGAAAATAGTGGAAACAGGGTGCTAAAAGTCACTGCGCCAGGAGAAACAGCCACAGCCAGATCAACAGAGGTTATTCAATATCTCAGTGAAGCAGAATACTGGGTACAAGTGAAAATCCTTTTTCCATCAGATTTCTTACTCACAGGAGTAAACGAATGGTTTGTTTTCCAAGGCCTAATGTTCGAGTATGTTGACGAACAGAACACTTTGCGTATCGAACCTGTATTCGAGGGAAACGAACTAAGGTTCAAGTTAGGCAGACAAAAGGTAGAAAACGGGATGATAGTTGACTCGGAAGATGCAATCACTGATTTTTATTTCACCAGGGGAGTTTGGCACACTATGCAATATCATGTAGTGCGCCATCCGACAAACGGAGTGGTTGAGGTGTGGATCGATGGAACAAAAGTTGTGAACTGGAGAAATATACAGACTCGGTTCAAGCAGGACGAATTCAACTGGATACCTGTCAAACATTATACTGATGTAGTAGAGTCTACAAAGACGGTTTACTTTGACGACATTATTTTAAGCAAAAGCCCGATAACAACAAAACCTCCATCATCAACAGCCACCTGTTCGTCAGATGAAAAATCCATCGACCAGAACGGCTGTTCCTCTGGTGTGTGCTGCTGTAAACAATCAGAAGAACCAACAACAACTTCAACAAACATCCCTTTAATTGGTTTTAGTGGATATTTTTCTTCAATATCAGAAATAGACAACGTCTTAAATCTTATGAGTGAAAATAACATGAAAATTTTCCGTCTACCATATAATCCTTCATGGGCGTCAACTGTTCATCCATACAGATTTTCTTACATAGAACACTATCTTGAGAACACCCCAGATGATTGGATAATTATTGTTGATCGAAATCATGTTTATCCTCCAGATTCTTCAGGTGCAGTTAGATTCATGCAGAATTATCAAACTGCAATAAATGACATAATTTCCACGCAGAACCAAGTCGAGAACCTAGAACAAACCAACAACAAAGAATATTCTCACAGGGTCTGGTACGAACTTTCCAATGAATTATCCTTAACTGGTCCGGACAGCGTCTTATCACGGTTTAACTTAGAAAGCAATGGCTATGACTTTTATGACACTATGGATGACATGACAATGAAACTTCGGCAAGCTGGAATAACGAATATATTGGTTATGGACAGGTTCTGGATGCATACCTACGATAAAATCAATGATCCTCAAAATAAATTCTACCAAGGAATACACGCATACTTCAATGATGAAACTGTAGAGAGTGCAAAGGCTGATATGCAGCACTTCATTGATAACGGTGTAACCTGGATGGCGAACACTGAGGTTGGCGCAGACTATAGGGAGAGAAACGAGTTTGATAGTTCGGAAGTAGCTGAGCTCAATGAGTTCCTTGAATATTGCTATGATCGTTCCATATCTGATCCTGACATAATTATAATCAACTTTATTTGGCTTAGAGAAGATGATGAGAACTGGCAACGTTACAAAGATTTAGGTTTGGTTATTCCACCAGCATCTTCAACCTGCTCCTGCACTGGCTGGGTATCAAGATCGTGTGGAGGAGGTTCTTGTTCCTCTACACAAAGACAGAGAACAAGGACATGCACTCCTACTGGTTGTACTCCATCCGATGGTTTGGGAACAAGCAGATGCGTTGCTGATGCTTCTTGTGGAAGCTCCTCTCCATCTTTATCAGTTTCTGCTTCACCATCATCAATACCAGTAGGTGGAACATCAACCTTAACAGCACAAACAAACCCATCTTATCCAACTCTATACATAGCTTTCTCAACAAACTTAGGCACCATTGACAGATCCGGCTGCACAGCTGATGCTAATGGCAAATGCTCTAGGACCATAAGCTCGTCCTCGCCAGGCACTGCCACTGTTACAGTAAATGCGGGTGCTGGTTATGATAGCGACACAACGACTGTTACCTTCAGCGGTGACAGCTGCATGGCTATGGGAATAAATTATATATCAGGCGGCAATGCCTGGTCAGAGTCTGATAGCCAATTGAATGCTGATTTCTCAAGGTTTGCCAACGATGGAATAAAGCACATCTCTGTACGTGTAATGTGGAGCGTGATGGAGCCTAATTATAACTCTGGAAACGCACAGCTAAGCACAGGAAACCTTAACAATATAAAGAGGGTGCTCAATGCTGCTAACAACAATGGGATTAAAGTCAATCTGGACTTTTGGACGCAGTTCGGTTGGAATTTAGGATTCCCCTCATGGGCAGGTACTAACTACTTTAGCTTGCTTTTAAATCCAACAAAAAGTTACTGGCTTAGATATGTAAAGGCAGTAGTAGCAGAGTTGAAAGACTATCCTGCTCTTGAATCATGGGCCATACTAAACGAGCCTTGGTACAACACTGCTGACCAAAGGGCTCCTATGGAGCAGTTAATAAGGGATACTTATGACGCCATAGAGTCTGTGGATAACTCACATACCATAATATGTCGCTTCACACTTTCGTACACTCCTGGAAGTGGTAAATACAGCGATTCATTGTATGACGTGTTCGATGTATTCGCATTAACCATATATCTGGACCCGTCCAATCCAAATGCAAATGAAGGCAATGGTAGATGGTCTCATTGGGACAACACTATATCTGATTTGAAGACTAGGAACAAGTCACTCTGGATCATAGAGTTCGGGGACGACAACACAAACCTTGAGCAAAATAGAATCCATTATACACAGAGCCTGCAGAAATTTGAAGAAGCAGGAATAGTGCAAAGGGCATATGCATGGGCATGGGAAACAAGAAGGACTGGACTGGACGAAGGTTTCAACATCTACGGCGCAGGAGGCCCAGAGCCTGCATACGATGAACTCGTCGACTTTCAGTCTCAAATTGACCAGACATGTACTGGAGGTACAACAAGTGATGGTTTTGGAGTTGGTGTTAACTATTATTTTTGGGATGCACCTTCCAACAGCAGAATAGAAAGTGACTTTGAAATGTTCAGGCAGCATGGCATCAAGTATGTTAGTGTCAGGCTTATATGGCAAGTTCTTGAACCTGTTTTAGGCCAATATAGTACTTCAACTCTAAACGCTTTAAGACAGATTCTTACAGTTGCAGAGCAGAAGGGAATAAATGTGCAGATTGACTTTCATACAATCACACCAAGCGCTCTATGGACAGTTCCTTATCTCCAAGTAGGTGGACAAATAAGCGGGTCTACGCGCCAGATTGCAACAAATCCCACATACAGGCAATACTACCTGAACATGATAGACTATTACACAAAAGGACTTGCCTCATATCCAAAGCATAGCTACTCAATATTGAATGAGGCTGGCAGAGTGGAATCAAATTCTGATACCCAACTCTATAATCAATGGATGGACTACTGGGACGATGCCGTAGCTGTGGTACAAAGCAACGATCCTGAATCCAAAGTAACTTTCAGGTACAGCCTGCCGGACAGCCCCTATGCAATCAATGGACCAGTATTCGATGCTGAAAGGTACAAGAACACATTTGATTACATTAGCATTAACCATTATCTGGATGGAAGATATGATAATTCTGTAGCTTGGGACAGCAATTGGCAGAGCGTCGAGGACGCTGTTGCAGACGCGCATAACGCAGGAATGGAACTCTGGGCCACGGAATGGGGCGGAAACGAAAACGGTCCTGTGAAAACTGTAGCTTTTTACCAAGCAACTCTTCAAAAGATGAAGGACTTGGGAGTCGATGTTGCCCTAGCATTCATGTACGTTCCAGCTCCGCAGGGAGGAACAGAAGAGTGGAACATAAGGGATTATCCGGAACTTTTCGACGTCATGCAGTCTTTCGCATCTGAAAGCCAGCAGACAACCTGCTCCTGCACTGACTGGGTTAGCGGCTCATGCGGGGGAGGCTCTTGTTCTTCTACCCAAAGGCAGAGAACAAGGACATGCACGCCTAGTGGCTGCATAGCCTCTGACGGCTATGGTGCTTCCAGATGCGTTGCTGATTCGTCTTGTGGAAGCACTTTACCGACTTATGAATTGCCAGACTTCCCAAGCATCACTTGGGCTCAATGGAGAGACAGGGCTGAAAAGGAGAGTCTGTGGATGGAATTGTGGAATGCACATGGCTTGAGTAATAAGATACATGTTGCAGGAAAATCAGTTCAGGGAAGGAACATATACCTTTTTGAGGCTGGCAATCCAAATGCTCCAGCATTGTTTATAGATGCCCAATTGCATGGAAATGAGGATCATGCACATGAGATTCTGCTAAGGTTTGCCTACTGGCTGCTGAATGGCGAGGACACTGGAGATGCCACAGCACAAGACATAATGCAAAATAACAGGGTACTCTTCATGCCGATAGTAAACACTGACATGTCCAACATATATACTAACACATTCAAAAGATGCAATGCCAACAATGTAAACCTCAACCGAAACTTTGTAGAAGGTTGGGGTCGAAATGGCGGAAACGATCCAGTAAACTGCGGTGCACTTGGGGACTATATGGGTCCATCAGCAGGAAGCGAACCAGAAACACAAACTGTAAAAAATGTCTTCAGAACTTATAGTCCAATGGTTTACATCAATCTTCACACGGGTCTGCAGATGGCAAGCGCCTATGGCAATCAAGCATTGGCAAACCAAATCATACAGGGCGCACCTTCCTTCTCATCATATTTCAGAGCAGGACATACTAGTTCAACAGGAAGGGCATATTCTGTCACAGATGCCATTGTTGATTCCCCAGGCTCTAGCGCTTGGCTCATAGAATTCTTCCCCAATAACTGGAGACACGAGCAAGCCAATTTGAACATGATAGAAGACACATACTACCCGAGATTCAAGGAATTCATGATATCAGCCTTCAACGCAATCCAGAACTAGTATCATTCTTGTATGTACAACAAACATTTCTCAATGGTTTCTCCGGAGCAGTCCTGACCTGAATAGAAAACATCATCAAAATATTTGCTCGAACACTCCACCAGCTCATTTCCAATGGGTTCTCCTGCGATATCCCATGAATCAAAGTTATAGCCATTATCTATCAGACACTGACTACACCAATAAGACAAGCCTTGCAGGCATTCATCCCTGTCAAGAGGCTCACCGAACATTGAAAGAATCTGCTCATATTGGAAAAGTATGACAACTACAACAGCAGCCACAATTATGAAAGCTATGATTTCCTTTGTGTGCTTTTTCTTTGGCATTTTGTATACATATTCTTCCATGACTTTTATTTAATTTTCTAGTAGAAAAATCTATCATTTCAAGCCTTTGAAGGATTTAGAATAATTAATCACTAGTTAATTTTTATATAAGGAAAAACAAAGATTAATTGATTGTATGAAAGGTATGGAGCTTCCCATAAGCACAATTGTGATAATTGTCATTGTCATGGTTGTCTTGTTAGCGATAATAGCGTTCTTCTTCGGGGTCTGGGATCCTGGGGTTGGTGGTATTAGTCTGGAGTCTGCAAAAAACAACGCATGCCAGATGTTAATAAGCATTGGTTGTAATGATCCTGAGAAAATTATTGTTAATAATTTTGATGCTGATAAGGATGGGGATTTGAACGAAGGTATTGGAAATTATGCCCCCTCAGCCTCAGCCTGTGGCGATTCTAACCAAAATATGGGAGATAACTTGCTAATGCTTTGTGTATGCTGGTATGGTGTTAGTAGAGAAGAATGTAGAACAAATATTTGCCACTGTGAATAGATGAAAGGTATGGAGCTTCCAATAAATGCTATTATTGTAATTGTGATAGTTCTGATTGTTCTAACAACAGGGTTGGCATTCTTCTTTAATGCCTTTGACCCCAGCTCTGTGGGTTCTTCATTGCAATCAGCCACAAGTTCCACATGTATAAAGATAAACCCGGATTTCTGCAAGAACAAAGACCCTGAGCGCACTATAGCATCAAGAATGGCTGTGCAAGATTTTGACGCCAACAACAACGGTGTCGTAAACGAGCATGTCCCAAACGGTCAGTATTCTACTAGCATCGGAGATGATAACCTAGATGAGTTGTGCAGTAATTTTTACAGTTGCAGCCAAGCGTCAGCTGACTGGGGGGCATGGTACAATTGTTGCCTGAAGAAAGTATGCGGTTGTCCCTGACAAGACAAAACTTTATATATCAGAATAGCAATAAAAAATAGAGGTGAAAAACAGTGAAAGGTATCGAATTACCAATAAATATTTTAGTTGTAGTGGCAGTAGCTGTTATTGTTCTATTAGGTCTGGTTGCATTGTACTTCAGCGGCTTCATGGGACCCGCAGGACTTATGAACCAGGAAGCAGCGAAGCAGAAGTACTGCGCACTTATAATGAGATCTCCAGAAGGCTGCTCAGGTGGTGTGGCTTTAGATAGCATAGATGTTCTTGATTTTGATGCTGATAGGGATAGAACACTTGGAGCAGAAGACACAGGCAGTGATTGGACTTGGGGTACTTCAACATGTGGTGCACCTACAGGTGGTGGTCCTAGTGCTGATGGAGATAATCTAGCAGCTTTACTAGCCTGTTATTTCGGAGTAACAGAAGAAAGAAACGGACTAGTATCTTGTGGCTGTGCAATATAGTCTTGTAGAAAAAGAACAGCTATTCAGTGATAGGAATGAAAAAAGGAATTGTTTGTTTAGGCTATTTTTCATTTGACTGCCTCTATTCATTTAGAGGTTTTTTATTCTTTTCTTTTAATTTTTTGATAGATTTATTAATATCAGGGCATAACTTTGAAGCAATAAAGCTCAACGGTTACTAAACCATTGATAAAACGAATACAGAAACAGGAGGTTGTAAAAATGGCAGAGAAAGAAGCAGATAACAACGTAGTCTTCATAGGCAAGAAGCCTGCAATGAGCTATGTGCTAGCATGCGTGACGCAGTTCAACGCGGGAAATAGTGAGATAGTACTGAAGGCAAGGGGAAGGGCAATATCCCACGCAGTGGACGTTGCTGAGATAGTGAGGAACAAGTTCATCACAGGCACAGAGATCAAGAATGTCAAGATAGACACAGAGCAGGTCGAGACAGAGCAGGGAGAGAAGCTAAACGTCTCTTCAATAGAGATCGTACTAGGGAAGAAGTGATTCAGTTTTTCAAGGGGCATTGATTTTTTTCGCCCTCATGATTTTTCTTAGGATATTTTTATATACGAGGCGTCTCAAATAGAGAATATGAAGGGTATAGAGCTTCCAATCAATGTTTTAGTGATTATCGTTATTGCAGTAATTGTTCTTTTGGGTGTGATTGCTGTCTATTTCACTGGCTGGACACCCTTTGCAGAAACGGCTGGAGTTGACGCTGTCAAGAACGCTGGGTGCAGAATGGTGGTTTATGACTGCTCTTCAATAGACTTAACTAATATATTGTTTGACGGATCAAAGGCCGGTCTTCCTAAATATGATGTAAATGATGACGGATACTTTTGTCCAGCTGATACAGCCAATTGTGCCTCAAGAGCAAATGATAATATGGTAAATTTATGTTCAATTTATTTTGATACAGACGCAACAGGGTGCGCAAAACTCTGTGGTTGCACTTAATTTTATATACGACTTTTCTCAAATAGAATTTATGAAGGGCATAGCGCTTCCCATTGAAGTTCTGGTTATCATCGTCATAGCTGTAATTGTTCTTTTGGGCATGGTTGCAGTCTATTTCACTGGCTGGACACCATTTGCAGAGACAGCAGGAATAGACGCTATTAAAAATAATGCATGCAGAAAGATGGCTTATGACTGCTCCAAAACTCCGGCACAGATAACTGTTGAAGGCGTGCCTGGCTCTATTAATTTACAGCAATTGTGTCTTAATAAATATGATATTCCAATAACAGATCTTGATGGATGCAGAAGACTTTGTGGTTGTGTATAATCCCTTTCTAACAAATATTTAAATTGAATTGTCCATAACAGTTAGATAAGGGCCTGTAGATCAATGGTAGATCGTTTGCTTTGCAAGCAAAAGGTTTCGGGTTCAAGTCCCGACGGGTCCACTTTATAGTTCACACTAGTTCTGAAAAAATGCTGATGTAGCAAGACTCACTCTAAAAGTATTAAGGAGGTGATCCAGCCGCACCTTCCAGTACGGCTACCTTGTTATGACTTAGCCCCACTCGCGAACTCCTGGCTCGACTTTACTAAAATAGAGCCTCACCAAAAATTCACTCGCATGGCTTGACAGGCAGTGTGTGCAAAGAGCAGGGACGCATTCAGCAAACGATTATGACGCCTGCTTACTAGAGATTCCGACTTCATGAGGGTGGGTTACAACCCTCAATCTGAACTGGGGTTGGGTTTAGGCGATTGGCTTCACCTTTCGGTGTTGCAACGCATTGTCCCAACCATTGTAGACCGCGTGTAGCCGAGGATATTCGGGCCTTCCGCCATCTGAAATCTAACTCTACAACTTTCTTACTCCACGTGGAAATTAATATCATTATCTTTAAAAAAAGACTCAAATTGCGATTTAGACTTACAAATGTATACGGACCAACCGTCGCCCACTCCTTCCTCTGGTTTATCACCAGCGGTCCTGCCATAGTACTTACATTCTTTCAACCTGAATGGTCTGAAAATGTAGTGGTAAATGGTAGTGTGGGTCTCGCTCGTTAACGGACTTAACCGCACGCCTCAAGGTACGAGCTGACGATGGCCATGCAACTCCTCTCAGCTTGTCTGGTAAACCCTTTAGATTGACCTTCATTCTGCTGTCAACCCTCGTGAGATTTTCGGCGTTGAATCCAATTAAACCGCAGTCTCCACCTCTTGTGTGCTCTCCCGCCAATTCCCTTAAGTTTCAGCCTTGCGACCGTACTCCCCAGGTGGCCCGCTTAACATCTACACTCCAACACTGCAAGCTCCCGTAGAGCCTGCAACATCAAGCGGGCATCGTTTACAGCTAGGACTACTGGGGTATCTAATCCCATTTGCTCCCCTAGCTTTCGTCCCTCACCGTCGGACTTGTTCCAGGTAGACGCCTTCGCCACCGGTGGTCCTCCATGGATTAAAGGATTTAACCCCTACTCATGGAATACCTCTACCCTCTCCCAATCCCAAGTTCAGCAGTATTCTCAGCACGCCTGCTAGTTAGCTAGCAGATTTCACCAAGAACTCACTGAACCGGCTACGGACGCTTTAGACCCAATAATCGCGATCACCACTCGTGGCGCGGGTATTACCGCGGCGGCTGCCACCCGTCTTACCCACCACTTATTCGTCTTGCTCTTTAGGCAAAACAAAAGACTATACTATGTATAGCCACTCAGGGTTCCCTTCTCACCCGTTAAGGCATTGGAAAGTTTTCGTACCTGCTGCGTCCCGTAGGACCTGTTTTCATGTCTCAGAAAACATCTCGAGGCTTCCACTCTCATGGCCCCTACCCGTTATAGGTTTGTGAGTATTTTATACTCACAACTGCCATGATAGGCCGCAGTCCTATTCTTAGCCGCCGGAGCTTTCACTGTCAGAGCATTCCAGCACCTGACAATTATGAAGTATTAGCCCCAGTTTCCCGGGATTATCCTCCAGCTAAGAGTAAGTTAACTACGTGTTACTGAGCAGTTCGGCGAGTCCAGATGACTCACGCCTCGCATGGCTAAGTCGAACCCTAATAGCAGTGACCTCTGGCAGGATCAACCAGAATTGCGGTCATGCACATGATCTTCACTTTAATAATTCTTAGAGTCTGTCGTCATTACTACATCAGCCAAAAAAAGCTCTTGACCTCATCTTTTCCCACAGATGAAAAAGGTTCTTCATCTTAACCCTATGGTACATCCAAACCAAACGCCAATCTGTGGCGATTTAAAATTCTATTCAGTTGTAAGTATAAATAATTACCTTAATCCTTTTAAAACTTCTCTTTATTGATTAATTTAAAAGACCTGTCCCTAAATTATTATCATGAAGAAGAAAATGGATATGCATTACTATTATGCCAAGAAAAAAATGCTCTTGGGTGTCGGCATATTCCTTTTTGGACTAATTAAGTATCTAGGATATTCATGGGAACAGGCCATTATGGTCTTGGGGATACTTGTGTTCCTAAAAGGTGTTTTGATTAAGATGAAATCAAACTGCTGCTGAGTACCTAGGAGAAAAATTTTCTATTTTTTATATTATTAGTGCTAACTCTGAAAAACAAGAGGGCCACAACCGGGATTCGAACCCGAAACAAAGGCTCCACAGGCCTCTATGTTACCGTTACACCATTGCGGCCATGATAAAAGTTCTTTGTCTTAAGAATATAAAAACTTATTTAGAAATAGTTTTCTCCCTTAACCCTCTTCCTTTAGTGGTTATCTTTTTCATTCTCATTTTTTTCCTTGCAAGTGTCTATTCTCTACGATTCTATCAACAGCCAACAACAAAACACTCACAACAGCAAAAATGATGGCTCCCAAAGTTGTGTATTGTAGTATGACTGCTATCAAGGCTGTTATGATTACTGCGTATAGCAGTGTGTTTGTTATATGCCTTTTGTATACGTATTTCATATTATCAATTTAGAATTCTTAGAATAAAAGATGGTGCAGGGGGCCTGAATCACAAACGTGTTAGAATCTCTTTCTAATCTTTATGCGTCCTTAAGCTTTAAATTCTTATCCCGTTTAGAATTTTTTTCAAGGATAATGAGTATACTAAATTTTTTGCATATGAATGATACTTAAAAAAATCAGTATACTTTCTATCCCTTTCACAGCCCTCCTTCTTCAATTTTGAGTTTTTCCTTCATTTTTTTAACATATATTTCAGAAATTTTTAGTTTCTCAGCATACCACTTGTTCGTTTGATGGGGAGACATTTCCAATAGTTCCCTGAACCTGTCAATGGTTCTCTTGCCCCTCTGAAACATAGAAAGCTGTTTTTCCAAGAATGGCAGTTGCTTAATGAGGATTCCGGAATCATCTATTGTCAATACATTGTCATCCCTGTTTTCTTTCAATATATCAAAAACAGCAAACCTCAGGGAATCATTAGTAGCTCTTGTAACAAACCCCTTTTCACGCGGATAGATGCCCTTTTCATTCAAATAATTATTTACGGCATCTATAAACTCAAACCAAGGCTGTTTCTCAATAGTGACATTCTCGATAACTCTACCATAGTCTTGGAAATTATAGTTCCTTTTTCCCTTTAGAATACTCGTTATATCTTCCTTTGTCGGATTTAAAAAAACTGGACAAAATCTCGAAAAAAGGGCCAAGGTTTTTAATCCTCTCGATGTAAAGGAAAATGAAAAAACAATCGCAGAAAATTTACACCACCCAGAAATCAAGTTGCGTCTTACAGTTAGATGACTAAAATCATTTTTTATCTCTATTTTTCTTTTGACACTGAAT
>JBDRJK010000020.1:0-2793 GCA_043814985.1 Candidatus Aenigmatarchaeota archaeon | reverse complement strand
CCAAGGAACTTGTGTATGGGATATGCGCAGTGCATTCCCGACCTCACAAAAATGTTCTGCTCGTCCAAAAGTATAGCAATGTCATGGGGATCCATTCCTTTGAAGTTGAATGCCGCCAAAGCCGTTCTCCTGTTATAATCCTGGGGGCCCAACAAGTCCACGCCAAGTGAAAGCAGACCCTTCGTAAGCTCCTTTGTCAATTCCTTCTCATAATTCTCAATATTCTTCATGCCTATATTTGAAAGATAATCAACAGTAGCACCCAAACCAATGATTCCTGCATAGTTCTGTATGCCAGCTTCGAATCTCATGGGAACATCCTCAAGCTTGTGGGTCTTCATGTCAGCATCAGTTATTGTCTCTCCGCCAAGTATGAAGGGCTTCAAGTCATTCAGCAATTCGTGCTTACCATAGAGGCAACCGATTCCTGTAGGACCGCACATTTTATGGCCAGAGAAGGCTAGAAAATCTATGTCCATCTTCCTAACATCAATGCTACAGTGAGGAACTGACTGGGCACCATCTACCAGGACAAGAGAACCATTGTCATGTGATATTTTTATTATTTCTTCCAAAGGTGTCTTGGTTCCAGTTACATTAGAAGCATGAATAATTGAAATCAACTTGGTTTTTTTGTCAATCTTTTTCTTGAAATCCTCAAGATTAAACTCTCCTTCCTTGTTACAGGAAACAAAATCCAGAATTATTCCTCCTTCTTGGCTTTTTAGTTGCCAAGGCATCAATCCAGAACTGTGCTCGAGATTAGTTGTTAATACTTTGTCGCCCTTCCCGAACTTGAAACTGTGAGATATTATGTTCATTGCCTCCGTGGTGTTCTTTGTCCATATTATCTCCTCAGGTCTTTTGGCATTTATGAACTTGGCAACCTTTTCCCTAGCCTTTTCACAATCCTTTGTTGTTATTGTGGCAAACTTGTGAACAGACCTACCTGCACAAGCCGTGTATTCACTGTAATAAGCTAGAATAGCGTCTACAACCTGCTTAGGCTTCAAGGTGGTACAGGCAGAGTCAAAATAGATGAATTCTTTGCCATTAACCTTTTGTCTCAGTATTGGAAAATCTTCCCTTACTTTATCTACGTTCATAAAAATACCTTTCTCTAGATAATTATTAAAAAGATTAGCTTAAAAACACTAGCAACTGCCAGCGGCTGCTGTGCCAGTCGTGTCTAATGCTTCAGAACATTCTGCTGGCGGTGTTATGAATGTATCGCAGATTGCTGCCTTGTAAGATTCAGGTGTTCTTGCCCCGCCATATCTCAAGCCGTTTATGAACATGGTAGGTGAACCTGTTACGCCCAAAGATGATGTTAGGACATTATCTACTTTTAGCAAATCTACTCCCTCAGAACCTGACGCACATGCTTCTATGGTAGAAACATCCATTCCAAATTCCTCTGCTGCTGCTTTCCAGCATGGGTCATAAGCAGCTGCATCCCTGTACATGCTTGCGCATTCAGAATTCAATTTAGTAACATAAGCCCAGAACTTGTACTTATCATAATATTTTATCATGCATACCTGCCTCAAATCTTCTTCAGCTTCTGGGGCGCCGTGCAATGAATTAATGCTGTCTGGTGTATCTCCAGTAACGCTTGCTATAAAGTGAACCTGAATATCAGCCTTATCACCCAACAAAGCGATCACAGGTTCCATTGCAGTCTCTGCCTGTATTCCATATGGGCAGAATGACATTACAAACAACTGAACCGTAGGCTTCTCTGTCTTGGTAACCTCTGTAGGCTGTTCCTGAACCGGTGCTTGAGCAATCTCTTCTTGGATTTCTTCAATATTCAAGGGTGCTGATAAGAACATGTTATCACCGTCCTTTGTCATGAATATAGAAATAAAATCTCCCTGATAGGAAACTGTAACATTATACAAACCCTCAAACTCCCCTACCTCAACAAAAGATGCAGAGGTACCTGGTTGAACCAGATTTCCATTTATGAACGTTAATGCTTTATCAGCAATCTCTTGGCTGTTATCTGCTTGTACACGTGTACCTGACATTCCATAAAATATTATAATGCCTGCCAAAGCAATAATCAATACGATAGAAACTAACATCCAGGAATTTATTTTTAATTGTCTTTTTTTATGTTTGTTTTCCTTTGTTTCTGTAGTCTTGTTTTCTTTGTCAGACATAAAAACATCATTCTTTTTTTAATTATTTAAAGGTTTTTATTTTCAGAGCTTTTCGCCAAACCAAGCTCTTCTTTTATTGCATCGAGATTATAACCAACGATAAGCTTCTCGTTTATCTCTGTAACCGGAACCTTCATCTGTCCCGTTCTCTCAACAATTTCTTTTGCAGCTTTCCTGTTGACCTGAACATTTATTTCCTCGAATTCCACATCATTTTCCCTCAGAAAGTCCATTATCATCTTGCAATAAGGACATGTATTAGTTGAATAAACATTCACAATCATTTTTTATCAGCTACCTTGTTAAGATCCTTTAGTAACTTGTCCAAAGAAACTCCATGTGACTCTGCTGCTTCCTCTATTGTCTCTCCCGAAGCCATCTGGCACATTGCACAAGGCAAGCCATGATTAAAGAAGATTTCAGCCACATCAGGATATTTTGCTATAACATCTCCTAAAATCATTTTCTTTGATATCTTTAATTTTTTAACACTAACGTTTTTTTTCATTTTGATCATTTAGGCATTATTAGATTTATTAGTGACCCATCTTCTCGTCTCACTGTAATAGAATCATCAGGTTCTTGCCAAGAACCAAGAGGCGTATACTTTTCATGAACATTCCTA
>JBDRJK010000019.1:0-152925 GCA_043814985.1 Candidatus Aenigmatarchaeota archaeon | reverse complement strand
CTTGTATGGATGGTGGCTCAGCCAATTCTTCAAAGCTGGGACTGCGTTCACTATCGGAACCTCCCTCGTGCCTGAAGAGGTCTTTGCCTGCCTGATAAAGACTATGGCATGGTTGTCGTTGACCTTCAAGTCCTTGAGGTCAAGGTTTGAGACCTCAGTGACCCTCATTGCCGAGTCGAATAACAAGGATATCAACGCCCTGTCCCGAGGGTTATCGCAGGCGTTCAATATTCTAAGAACCTCGTCCTCGGTCAGCAGATCATCGGGGCTCAGGTACTTTCTGAACTTGCCGACAGTTATCCAATCCACAACATCTGGGTACTCGTCCTTCGGGGTGTTATACAGCCACTTGAAGAACTGCTTCAAGGCGTTCCTGACCCTCTGCTTCGTGTACTCTGAATTGCTGTCTGTGTGCTCGAAATAGTTCTGTATGTCCTCCTTGGTTATGTCCTCGAACCTCTTCCCAGTCTCAACTATGAAGAACCTGATGGTAGAGAGGTAGCTCGATATGGTCGTTATCTTGACCTTCTTCTCGAACTTGAGGTATTTGTAGTACCTCCTCAACACATCCAGCTGCTCCTTGGTGGCCTCCCTGTCCTGAAGCTCGCCTCTTGTACCCTTCCTGAGTCTCGGCTTTGTTAGCAGCGAGTCTATGTACCTGCTCAGGGTTTCGTTTGAATTCCTTACCATACTAATCACCTGCCTTGTCGTGCTTTTATATACTCGTGGAAAAGCCGTTCAAATCCAATCATATACCACAATCAAAAATCTACAATGTAATGAAGAACCTTATGCTGAAATCCCTGGCTGAAAGCTGGAACTCAAAGCCTCAAAGGTTCAGGGCAGTCAAGCCAAAACAAGCGTTCAGAAAAATAATCGAGGGCAAGAGAACTGAGATTGATAAGCTGAATAACAAAACAAACCTAATCATAAGCCAGTTAAAGCCTTTTGAGAAAAGGGGGGAGAAGCTAGGAGTATGGACTGGAAGAGGCAGGAAGGCTTTTCTAGAAAAGGCTGCTGAGATGATTGGAAGGACTAAGAAGATGGGGTTGGCAACAACTTCCAAATTCTCCAGGAATTCTATTCTTGATAATTCATATTCAAAGGTCCTGAAGAGAAAGGGAGTCAAGATAAGGATAATAGGAACTTCTGAAATGGATGAATCCAAAAGAGCAAGGGCCATGTGGTATAAAAAACAAGGAGCAAACATAAGAATTCTGCCAATGAATGTCCACCCGAGAATAGGTATTGTTGACAACAAGGAAGTCTGCATGAGGATAGACAATCCCCTAGAGTCTGACTTTGTTTGGACCAACAGCCCTGCCATGATAAACATTTTCAAAACCTATTTCAACGAGCTCTGGAAAAGGGCAAAGAAATTTTAAAAGCAACTGTTGTAATATAAGTCTATGGCATCCTATTTTGACTTACTATTAGTATCTGCATTGATTGAGAACAAAAGCAAGTATCTTGTTCTACGAAGAAGTGAAAAGAACCTGACCAACAAGCACAAGTGGCAGCTGCCGGAGGGAAAGGTCAGACCAGGAGAAAATATGATAAAAGCCTTGAAAAGGGAACTACTGGAGGAGACCTCACTGATTCTAACAAGCGCCAAAATGTTCGGAATCCATTCAAATATCTCAAGGGAATCCCACGGTATAGTCAGGATAAAGAGAGTTGTCTTCAAGTGCAAGACAATGGGTAAGGTGAAGCTTTCCAAGGACCATGAGGATTTAAAATGGGTCAGCCTGAAGGGGAATATAGATTTTATCGAGGGTTTTGACCCTAACAACATCATTTCTGTCAAGAAAGTTAAAGTTTAGATATAGCTATACTTTTAGGCTTATATTTCTAGCTGTAGCCACATATTATTTTATATACCAAAAAATAAATAATATACATGAAAGGTAAACAACTTAGAAACAAGATATTGGAAGTAGTTGAAAAGGAGTGGCCAGTAAGCATAACGGAAATTGCAAGACATTTGGGACTTTACAAGAAAAGTATGGATGAGAGAAAAAGGAAGACTGCTGTTGCAAAAGTTGTTTATCATGTAAGAAAATTGGAGAAAGAGGAGAAGGTTAGAACAAAGAAAATAGGTCAGACAATTATAATTTGGCCTCTTGAAATTGAAAAACTAAGATTAATCCATGAGATGATAAGGTGATAGAATGTTTGACGTTATAAAAAAATTGTTATTTTCAAGACAGTTGGATTTTGAAGAGGGAAAAATAACCCTTTTGAAACAACCAGTTGTGTTATCTCCATTACTTATACACGTTGAGACACTAAGAGCATTAAGAAAAAAATATGGAAATACAGCAGATAAAATATTCTATACAGCCTCCAAAAAAACTGGAATCAAATATATGGATTTATTAAAAAAGAGATATAAAATGTCTAAGATAGAGATGATTAAATGGGCAACAAATTCAATAACTCTTTCAGGATGGGGGATAGTAAAAATTATAAGTTATGATTTTTCTAAGTTCACAACCCGTATAAGAGTAAAAAATTCTTTATTTGCAGAAATGTATGGAAAAAGTAAAACTTCAACAGATGTGATTCTTCAAGGATATTTTGCTGGTGGGGCATCATCTGTATTTGAAAAAAATGTTGATTGTAAGGAGATCAAATGTATTTCAAATGGTGATCCATTTTGTGAATTTTTTATAAAATAAGGTGATGAAATGTTAGATTTTATATCAAAATACCTAAAAGTGATGGTTCCACAACACATACCTTTAGCATTAAGTGGGTTGTTTGTTGGAATAGCAGTTAGTGGTGGATTATTAGATTTCAATGTTCTACTAGCATTTATTTCTGCTGTATTCTTAATAGGAGGTTTTAACACTTTTAATGGTGTAACAGACTTTAAAATTGATCTTATCAATAAACCTTTCAGACCAATACCCTCTGGTAAAATAAAAAAAATAGAAGCAATCATATATTCGATTCTACTCTATGCTTTAGGAATTTTGATTGCTTATTACTTAACAACAGAATATTTTATAGTTTATTTAATCGGAGTAACTATATCTATTCTTTATTCTCTTCCACTCATAAATCTAAGAAAAAGATTTTTAATCAATAGTTTAACTGTAACCATTTTATATGCTCTAATTTTTCCTTTAGCTGGGTGGGCATTAATGCCGGCAAATCCGATCCCGATATACATTCTGACTTTTTTGTTTATCTTTGGATTTGGTCTTTCAATAACCAAAGACTTTGAAGATTTTATAGGAGATAAAACATATGCTGTAGAAACCGTCCCAGTAAGATATGGTATTAAGAAATCTGCGAGAATATCTTCGATACTGCTATTAACATCATTTGTTTACTTGATGTTTTTAGTTGGTTTGAACATGATAAAATCAGAGTTTGTTTTTTCTTTGCTGATGCTACCACCTTTCATATATCTAATCAGAAAAATATACAGAAAACCAAAAAGTTTTTACAACTCGATTAATGAAAGGTCCACTGCAAGAAGAATATTCTTCATGCTAATGAGTTTGGGTATTTCAGTAGAAGTTCTAATAGGTCTTATAGCTTTCTAATCTAATTTCTTAACAGTTATTCCATTCTTTCCTATTTCCATTGGATATACATCTTTATCATGGTCTGTTCTTCTCATCTTTCTAATTTGCAGGGAATGGTAGGAAGCCTCACCAATACCTAAGAAGTGAAGAATAATAACTCCGTCAACAACGAACTCTTCAACACCGAACTTTGACAATATATTGGTCTCCTCAGGCAGTTCAGAAGTTATAATACTAGTAACACCAATATCCTTTAGTCCTGTTAAAAGTTTGAACAGCTGCTTTCTTATCTCAAAAGCTTCCTTGTAGTACATGCCAAAGACAGCTGTCGAGTCAATTGCAACCCTCTGAACCTTCTTCTGTTTGATTTCATCAAGTAAAGGAGATGTGACATCTGTTATCTGGAAAGGATCCTGATATGTCAAAAACATCTTCTTGTCTTTCATATACTTCTCAAAGTCCCATCCAAATCTTTGAACATCACCAAGAATATCCTCTGGCCTCTCTTCTAGAGTGATGAACATGCAGGTCTCTCCCTTCTTCAAACCTTCCCAGATGAATTGAGAACAAAAAATGGTCTTTCCAGTACCTGCTGCACCTGATACTAGATTAGTGGAACCCTTTGCAAAACCGCCTTCCATTAGCTTGTCCAAGCCAGGAATCCCAGAAGGTATTCTCTCGAAATCAGAAGCCTTAGATTTTTTAGGCATATTTTAAACTTATTAAGAACTTAGTATATAAATCTAATCTGCGATCATTATTGGCTTTGCCAGAGCAGTTGCAGGCAGCGGCCTTTTGAACTTGACCTTCAAAGTACCCTTTCTTCCATGAAGACCAGACACAAAACCAACGTGCTTGTTGCCCTTCTCGTCAACCCAGATAGCCCTCTTGCCAATAAACTTTCCAGCATCCCTCTTAGATTTGATACTAGGCATCTCTACTAAAACCTCTTTCGTGTACGCAATATGATAGTTTACGATTACGCCTTTTGGATCCATATCAAAAACCCTCATCATCATCAAATTCCTATGTTTCTTTTGTAATTAAAGTTGTTACCATATAAATACTTCACTTCACGTGAAGACTATTCTATGATATAGGGTTTCTAGTATATAAATGGGTAGGTTTTTCACTATAGATTTGTAGTTAATTTTATAAGATAATTTATAATGTTTCAAGGCTGAAAATGCCACTTTAGAATAGTAAAAAGCTAGATTTTGACGAATTTCACTCTTTTTTCAGGCATAGTAATCACAGCTGCCTCACCTTCTCTCCCATAACCGGGATTGACAACTATGGTTTTTCCTATCTTGACCTTACCCTGATTCTCATGCATATGACCTCCAATGAACAAGATAGGATGATATCTCTCTATCAACCTTCTAGCAAGTTTAGAGCCGTAATGCTCTCTTTTTAATCTCTTATCAAAATCCACTGATTCTATTTTATCTAATTTTCCATAAGGCATGTTATGAGAAACAAGAATAACTTTCTCTTTCTCGAATCTTTTAAATAACTTGTCGAGTTTTTTTCTATATATCCTATAATTCTTACTTTTAACTATTCCCGGAAAGGTGCTGTTAGCAATTCCAATAAAAACAAAATCTCCGAATCTGGCAAAGGAATAATCAATAACCTTTATGTTATTATACTTTTTAACAAATTTACTGAAAAAATCCTGGATAGGCCATCTCCATTCAGGTTTTTTAGAATCGTATGCATCTCCCCATTTTGTATAGTCCGTATTCCCTGTAATAGAAATTGTCTTAACAGACAATCCATTCAGTTTTTTGATAACTGCTTCTTCTTGTTTCAAATCTTTCAAAGTTCCCTCTTTAACCTTTTTCTTTCCAATTGCTCTCCATAGTTCAAAGTCACCACTATAACCATATTTAAAAAATTCCTTCCTTAAAGAAAAGGGAGTATAATCTCCAGTACCAACAATCAAATCAATGTTGTTTATCTTAACAAATCTTTTCAAAATAGTAGGAACTTTTCCATGAAAATCTCCAATAGCAAGAATTCTCAAAATCACACCTTTATTTTCATTCCATCATAAGCCATTTTGAAACCATATTGGTTGAGAAAGTCTTGTATCTCTTTATGGGAAGGCTCGCTGTGATTCGAACCAATGTAATAGACCTTCTTTACATCAAGATTCCTCAGAACATCAACGCTTTTTTTAATGGGAAAATGAGCAAACCTGTTTTCCTTAAAGAAGGTTCCGTCAATAATCAATGTATTAGAACCATTAATCTCCTTTTTCACGTCTTCTGTTATTTTAGATGTCTCTAAAATACAAATGACTTTCTTCTTATCAAAGCTATATCCCAATGTAGGGCCCAAAAATGCGGGCGTATGGGATATTTCAAAGGGATGGAAGGAAAAGTTTTTTGTCCTGAATGTTTGTCCGAAATTAACCTCCTTGGGAACAACCACTCCACTTGACCTTAGATAATAAAAACTACTATTCTGTTCAAAATAGTAAGACAGAATCTGAGGATGTGAATATATTATCAGAGGATTTGTCTGTTCAATTGTAATAGCTGTTCTTTCCCAAAGTCCTATACAGTGATCATTATGAGCATGGGTAATAACACCTACTTCCAAATTGTTAAAGTCAATTCCATATTTAATCATCTGATATCTCAAGTCTGGCCCAAAATCAACTATCAGGTATTTATTATTCTTCTTCAATGCAATTGAAGTTCTTAGCCTATTATCCTTTTTACTTCCTGCTCTAGCTAACTTACAGGTTTTACATTTACATCCTATTCTGGGAATACCACAATCAGACCCTGAGCCCATAACAATAATTTCCATTTTATCACTTCTTTGCCTTTTTCTTTCTGGGTTTTTTATTGATTTTGCTTATTTCCTTGGCAGTCTCAAGAACCTGCTTTGCTTGCTCCATCTTATCCTCAGGCTCCTGAGGCAAGGGGGTTTTCATGAACTTGGAAACATCAGCCACAAACCTTCTTACATACTCTCTGCTCATGAAAATGTCCCTGTCCTTTATTTCTCCTATTTTCTTCTCATCCAAGAGTTTCCTCATTTGTATGACTTTATCAAAAACATCAGAATATGTTGGATTGACAAGACCTGCATCAACCAGATACTTCTTGAAAGCAACTGGCAGTTTCTCAGGCTCCTTAGGAAGCTTCTTCAGAGACTTCAAAGCAGCAACAGAAGCCTTGACCATTACCTCGTAGCTCCTCTTTATGTCATATGCTTTCCTGTTGAATTCCAAATCCTTTAGCAGCTTCTCAAACCTTTCAACATACTTCTCTGTCTTCTTGATCCACTCATCAACCTCTTTGCCAGAAATATCCTTTATTTCCTTGTTCTCCACCTTCTTCCTGAAATCACAAATGTCCTGCAGAAGCTGGGCATACTCCTCCTCCAACAACCCTGCATCAACCAGATGCTTCCTAACTTCTTGGGCAGCAGTCTTTGGAGCAGGCGGGCCAACACCTACATACATAAGAACTGCCTGAGCAGCATCCAATAAAGCATAGTACATGTCCTCTGCTATCATGTAGAGCTTGACGCTCTTAACCCTTGTAATCCTTTTGGGAACGCCCTCCATTCTCATGTGCGCTGCCTCGGGTGTTATGGGGAACTCACCCCATTCTAGAAGCTTTCTCATTGGAATAAAGAAACCAGTATCGTAAATTGCATATCCTTCCCTGATTATGTTGAAAAATAACGGATGTGTATACCTTATTCCCTTGATGAACTCGGTCAAAGCCAAGATAGGTTGTGGATGCAATCTAGGATCAATTGAAGCAGCAACCTTGTAGATGTCCTCGTCAATTTTGCTCCTGATATCCTCGAACTTTTTCAGGGGCATCTTGGTGTCGTCAAATATTATATATATATCAACATCAGACTTGCCAGTGCCTTGACCCTTCATAAACGAACCAAAAACAATAACAGACTTGATATAACCCTTGAACATGTCCAGAATCCTGTTCTTAAAATCTTCTGAAGACTTGAGCCTGGTCTCTACTGAGAATTTCTTAAGCTTCTTTCCAACGCTCTTAGTCATTTTATCACTAAAAAGTAATTATTTTATATTCTATTTATACTTTTCCTTTTTCCAGACTTCTGCCTTGCCCTTGTCAGTGGCTGTCTTGCTAAGGAAGGTGTACTCCTCCTCAGGAACAGCCAGCATCCCCTTCAATGGGTCCATAAAATGATCCCTTATTGCTACCTCTTGCCTCCTAATGTCAGGTCCTTCAGGCTCCATACCATAAAAGCTCAGAGGTAAATCTTTTGGAGGTACATCCTTTTCTAGGAAATCCTTTATTATTCTCAAAGCCAGAACACTTTGTTCTCTGGGAGAACTGCCCCTCTCAAATATCAGATAACCGTCTTTGAAACCCTTTTTTCTTAATTCAAATAATCTCTCATACAACCATAATTGCTGCTTGGAACCGAGTGGTATTGGCATATGTGCTGTGGGATGTGGAGTTGGAAAACCCAGATGGCAAACTTTCAAGAGATTTGCTGTTCCATATGAAATGTCCTCTATATCCTTCTTGGGATCCAAATTCTGCGAGAGTACATGCTCGAAGTCAAAACAGACCCCGACCCATTTTGACCTTATCGACTGACATAATTTTATAAAATGGCTGGGCCTGAAGATTCTGCTCATGCCCTCTACTCCCCCAGAGCCCATTGATGATTCAAAAACAAAATACAGTTCGTGTTTCTGCAATAAAGGCTTGGGGTCTTTGTACTTCTTTGTGTTAATCGGATTGAAATGGCCCCAGATGTACTTTGCAGCAACAGCAGGGACCCACTCATCAATTTTTTCAGGAAGTTTTTCCTCTGGGATTTTTTTGCCAACTATGCTCTTCCATAGAGGATCATTGACATCCTGCATCCACTTTGCGATTGAATAATAAGCAATTTTTTCTGCTGCATACTCCAAGTCCTGTGATTCAACAAGGTCTAAAATAGCATCTTTGTATGATTCTCTAACAATTTTTGCATACTCCTCTTCTGTTATATCCTTTTCATCTTTTTTTAGTGCTCTCAGTTTCTTATCACGATTATTGTAAAAATAAGTTGAAAGGTGGGTTATTTTTATAAAACCTTTGTCTAAGGCATCAACAAGCCAATCCAAAACTTTGGTGTTTTCTTTGAGAAAGTTTTTCAAGGACCTACCCCAGAAGTCAACCAGCTTGGTTGGCTGAAGGTGCATTCCCAGCCTGATGAAGGGGACTGTCTCTGAGGGGTGGATGTTCACATACTCTGCTTTTATTTTTCCACAGCCGTCTATGTGCTGTATCAGTCTTATGTGGGCATGCTCATACTCTTCATAAATTGCAGAATCCAGCATGCCTATTGGTTTCTCCCTTCCACCCATGGCGTAGGATTCGCCGTGAACGCCGAACCTTATGCCCAGCTTTCTTATTTTCTTTACCTCCTCCTCCAAATAAGGCTCGACAAACTCTGTAATAGATTCAATATCCAATTGAGTGAAATTGACGCCTTCTAGACCTCCCCTGAATATTTTCCTGGGAACTGTCATGAAATGTGGCTTCTCCTCTTGGGAGGCTGCCATGAACAAACCGCTTGAAACCCCAACTATGTATCCCATCACTCAACACCCATTTTTTCTATAATGAATTTCACAATACCGAAAAAGTAAGGGGCTACCTGCTTTGCGTAGTGCTTGGATAATCTTTCCCTAAAAACATGTTCGTAGGGGCCTCGCTTGAAAAAAGATATTCTGCTTGATCTAGGTGTCTTGACTTTTTTTAGGAAACTGGTATAGGCCTTTCCGCTTTGACTCAATTCATTAATAAACTTCCTGTAACCGCTGACCTCTTGCTTGGGAAAAAGTTCTGGGAACTCATCCATGACAATCTCGCTAATCTGCCTCTCTTCAACCTTAACCCCAAGTATTTCATCTATGTACTGTTCAAGCTCAATGTCCCTACACTTAAGCTCAAGAATTTTGACAAGTAAAATGTTCTGGGAAACAACGAAATTGCTCATGTTAAATGTTATGTCTTCCAATTCACCAACAGGTAACCTTGTACCAAGTCTCATGATTTTGTAGTCAGTAAAAATGTAATACATCTCGTATGGATCCAGACCCATTTCACCCCTTTTCCAAGCAGGCAGTATCTGCTCCTCAACAATCTCATCTGCAAATTTTTTATTCAAAAGATTAGTTGAACCGCACTTCGGGCATAGGATAACTCCAGAAGGAGAATATTTCTTGCATTTTGGACAGTACTTTCTGTCGTTGTTTAACCAAGGATAAATGGAGGCTAAACCAATAAAGGGGTCGAGAATGAATCTCTCTCTCACATAATCATCATAAGGATTCAAGGCAAAGCCATCCTTCTTCTCCGCTGCTGCTTTTCTTGTCTCCTCAGTTTTAAAGAATCTCCACGCAAATATCCTTATACCGTTCGTGAAGGTTGCCACACCTGTTATGTCAGCAAATGATTTGAGGGTACTATCCCTAACAGCTCTTCTCTCGCCTCCCAGTTTTGTCATGCTGAACCTTGCAATGTAAGGCTTCAACCATTTCTTATATTCCTTTATGGATTTCCTCCTGCTCTCGACCATACCTTTTATTCTCTCATACCTTTCCCTGACAGATGCCCCAAACATATTCTTCCATTGCTTATATAGTTTGTTCTTTGTAACCAGTATTACAGCCTCTGCCTTGGAAATTTTATACTTTTTTGAAATAGCCCCAGCTTCAAGATCATCATCTGTCAGACTTTGAAAATCATCTATTATTGTTGGCCATCTAGGAGCAATAGTGCGCACCATGCTTACATCAGTGTGAACATCAACCTGGTCAATGAACATTGCCTTCAGAGAATGCTCATCCTTCTTGGCAAAGTAAGTGAGAATTTCCTTGTACTTTCTCAAGTCATGGCTCATCAGCTCGAAATCAGCAACAGCCTGGGCAGCTGAAGACAAGCCTGTCTTTATTGTTGACTCCAGCATCTGCTTTGTTGCCATTGTCCTGTCATAGTATTCCTTATGAGTAGGAGAGACTTCTATCCACTCGTCAGCTTTTTGAATATACCATGCCCACTTGGGAAGCTGAAAAAATAAGGCATAATATAAACCCGAGGCTTCGCCGGGCTTGCCTGTGAAGTTCAATTCAACATTCTGATCAGCATACTTTTCTTTTCCAGGAGGTGCAACAGGCCCTGAACATACGAACATACCTAAAGTGGGGTCGGACTCTATACGCATACCCAAAATGTTTGTTTTTTGATCTGGCACTAGATTAACAGGAATGCCCCGTCCACTCTGTTCAGGAATACCTATTTCAAAAATTTCCTTGTCCATTTTATCAACCAAATATTATTAACCCTATTCCGACTAAAAGCATTACTAATCCTATTAGTATCCCACTCATTGTAAACCCACCTCTTTGATATCTTTCCATGTCTGGGAAGTACTTCAGTATCAAAAAACCTACAATAATCATTAGCAAGCCTAAAATCTTCAAAATCATATTTAATAATTGATATAAAGTTTATAAAAACCTTTATCTAATATTAGTTTGGATAAAAATGGTGTGGGCAAGAACAAAATTAATGATTCATGATGATTTGTTTAGGCCTGTGAACAGAGTGGTAGTGAAATACGGGGGGCCTAATCCAGAAAAGTTCTACAAGGAAATACGCGATTTGATGCTATTATCTTTCAGAGTCAATGAGCACGCCATCCAGGAAAAGGAGTACCACTGGTTCAAGGGAACGCCTGAAAAATTCAAAGTGAGATGGGAGATCAACAAGGACCTAGACAAGTTCTCGTACTACTGGATAGACATCAAGCTGACTGGTGAAACTTCCAAATCAGGGGGAAAGGCGGAAATAGTTGTTGATGGGGGGCTGAGAACAGAGTATCCACAAGACACTTTCTGGCAGAAGAGCCTGCTATACGAGTTTTTGAGAATGTTCTGGCACACGACCTTCTATTCTTCCAGAAGGGACGAGTTCCTGAGAGAGGGAAGACTACTAATATCCTCTTTTGTTAATGAAATAAGAGTTTTGACAAGGTGCTGAAATGCCAAGTATAGATATCAGAACTGACGTTTTAGCACCAAAGCACTTTAAGACTTACAATTTTTCTGGCTATCATCCCACGAGATTCCTGAAAGTGGCACCGAATCTCATAAAGGATGTTTTCCAGATAACAGAACCAAACACTTTTGAGGATGTGCTAAAATGGGACAGGTCGTCAGACCCAATTGAATTCTATGCCTTATGGAGAGGGAAAGACGGCAAAGACAACAAGTCAACCTTCTGGGTCACTGTAAAAACACATGGAGTACAGAAAGCAAAAGACAAGATGGGAAAAATAACCATATTCGTCTCTGCTACTTTAGACACAACTTTCCCCTATTCCAATTCCTTGGAAAAGGCCCTGATAACATCTTACGCCTACTTATATTATCACAAAATAAGAAGAAGGTATATTATAGAGCAGAAAAGAAAGTTGGATGATTTTGATATAGAAATAAAAAAGATACTAGGAGCAATGGAGGGATAATATGGGAATACTGGATAAATTCAAGAGAAAAAAAGAAGAGGTTAGGTTACCTGAAGACATAGGCAGTACAGACCCAGACCTGCCAGGAGACTTGGAAAGGTTCAGGACATCACAGCCCGACTTTCCGAGAACAGACTTCTATGACAAACCCTTGGAAGTTCCCAATGCCAATCAAGTAGAAAAGATTGATTTAGTAATACAAAAGCTTGATACAATTGATACTAGGTTAAAATTAATAGAAGAGAAAATGAAAAGGTATTAATTACTTTCTTTTCTTCTTTTTATTGACTGCCCTTTTGGCTTTCCTTTCTATACGCTCTGAGCTCTCTTCCCTGACCTTTTTCTCAACTTCCTCTTCCAAGCCAAGTTTCTCACATAATTCCTTGAACCTGTTTCTTATTGTAACCTCTGTCACTCCGATTGCATCTGCTATTTCCCTCTGGGTCCTCTTCTCGCCTTCAAGAACAGCAGCTATGTACAAGGCTGCAGCCGCAACTCCTGTTGGTCCCTTGCCTGAGGATGCCTCGATTTTCTTGGCCTTGTCCAAATATCTTATTGCCCTTGCCTGGGTCATATCGCTCAAGCCAAGCATAGATGCGAATCTTGGAACATAATCCTTTGGCATGGCTGGAAGAATTCTCATGCCTAGTTCCCTTGCTATGTACCTGTAGGTTCTTCCTATTTCCCTTCTTTCAACACCAGAAGCCTCGGCTATTTCCTCCAAAGTCCTTGGTGTCTGCATTTCCCTGCAAACAGTATACAATAAAGCTGCTATAACAGACTCCATTGACCTTCCCCTTACTAATCCTCTGTCAACGGCCTGCTCGTATTTCTTGGCAACTTGCTCATGAACTGACCTTGGCAAGCCAAGGAAAGAAATCAACCTTTGTAATTCAGATAAGGCAAATGATAAGTTCCTGTCTTTTGACTCAACAAGCCTTTTCTGCCATTTGGTTAATCTATAATACTGAGCTCTCTTTGAAGGGGCTACCTTGAAAAGCTCTCCCCTTCCCCTTCCAATTTCAGTTGTTAATCCTTTATCATGTTTTGTGAATGTTAAAGGAGCTCCTGCCCTTGTTCTTCTGGACATCTGCTCCTCGTCAAAGGCTCTCCATTCCGGAGAAGCATCAATCTTGTCCTCTTCCATAACTAGACCGCACTTTGCACAGACTGTCTCCCCCCTTCTCTCATCATCTCTAAAATACGTGGATCCACATTCCGAACATTTTTTTTCTTTTTGTTTTTTGGGCATTTAATCACATATTAAAAAAGACGACTTTCATAATCAGCATTAGCTCCAGAAACGCCTACTGACATTACTGGTGTTACTTCTGATGCATATTTAGCAAGCCCCTTAGCAAGATTATTCAAATAATTAACTCCTGCTATAATTGGAACATTGTAATTTCCATCACCGTCTCTTGTTATAGATCCAGTAAGCATATTAGCACCTGAACCACCCTGATGGCTGACAACTCTTCCTATAGAACCAATATTCCTTCCTTCTACCTTTGCTGTTATTGAACCGTATTGAGTTTCATTCATTTTTTCACCATATTTACTATCAAGTAGTAAATACTTTTACTCTTATTATTAATTATTTGTATTGTGGGCATATTTAAAGCTTTTGGTCCTTTATAAACAATTTCTCCCCATAGGCTTTGTTTAAAATATATCGATTTAGAACAACTTATTAAACAAGAAACATACTTTTTAAACAAACAACAATTATTAAACAAAGCCCTCCCCATAAATATAGCAGATGGTTATGCTTCCCTTAGCGTCAATTGAAAGAATATCAAGAAAGGCCGGGGCAAAGAGAATATCCTCAAAGGCCATCAAGGAGCTGGCAAAGACTGTTGAGGAGATATGCATGGAACTGGCTCTAGAGGCTGCTCAAGCAGCCAGGCATGCCAAACGGAAGACAATTCTCAAGCACGACATAAGACTGGTTGCTGGCAAGAATTGAAAAATAGTTTAAGCTAAACTTTATATTGTTCTTTTTACCTTATTCTTTCATGGTAACTACAAGGAAGGAAATAAAAAACTTACAGCCTGGCAAATTCTGTGTCATTGACGATGAACCCTGCAAGGTTATAAGGGTAACAACCTCTGTTCCCGGAAAGCACGGGGGCGCAAAGGCAAGGCTGGAGGCAACTGGTTTATTTGACAACAAGAGAAGGTCAGTAGTTAAGCCGGCTTCCTCAGATATAGAGGTCCCCATTGTGGAGAAAAGGACAGGGCAGGTAATTGTCTTGTCTGAGAACAATGCACAGATAATGGACATGGAAACATATGAGACATTCGACTCTCCAATACCTGAAAACCTGAAAGGGCAACTGAAGCAGGGCGGAGAAGTCTTGTATTGGGTCGTCATGGGAAGAAAAATGCTGATGCAAGTCAAATAATTAATCTAATGATTTGATGCAAGAGCTTGATAAAATATATTCAGTCCAAAAAGAGATATTTATTCTAAAGTATGTGCTAGACCTTCTTGATTGGGACATGCAAACATACATGCCTAAGGACTCGGCAGAGGCCAGAGCCGACCAGATAGCTTATTTGTCAAAACTGATACATGAAAAGATGACTTCAAAGGAACTTCTGGAAAGCATAAAAGTGCTCATGGAACCAAAAACATTCAGCAAGCTGAAAAGGAAGGACATGATAGTGATAGATAGGCTGAACAAGGATGTTGAAAAGGAGAGGAAGCTGCCTACTTCTTTCGTAGAGGAACTTTCTAGAGCAACTAGCATGGCTTTTGTTGCATGGCAGAAAGCCAAGAAAAAATCTGATTTCAAGATTTTCCAACCGCACCTGGAAAAAATAGTTGAATTAAAAAGAAAGGAGGCATCCTACATTAATTTGCCTGGCCATCCCTACAACAGCCTTGTTGACACGTTTGAGGAAGGTATGACAACTGAGAAGCTTTCTAAAAAATTCGAAAAACTAAAAGAAGAACTTGTTATCCTTCTCAAGAAAATCAAGAAAAGCAAAACTTACAAAACAAGAAAGAATAAAATAAGAAAGTCTAGATTTCCATCTAACATACAAAGGAATGTTTCTGATGACTTGATAAAACTGGTCAATCTTCCATCATCAAAAAGTCGGCTGGACACATCAGCTCATCCTTTCACAACTGATATAGGACCTGAAGATGTAAGGATAACAACCAATTTCCTTGAAGAAAATCCTGCTTCCGCTATATTCTCAACTGTCCACGAAGCTGGCCATGCGCTACACGGTCTTGGATCTCCAAAAAATTATGAAAATACTGTTATTTTCGACTCTCCTTCATATGGTTTGAGTGAATCACAATCAAGGTTCTGGGAAAACATGGTAGCCAGAAACATCCTGTTTTGGAAATACTACTTCAAATTTCTCAAGAAAAAATTCAAGAAGCAATTGAAGGGAGTGAGCCTTGAACAATGGTACAATCATGTCAACAATGTCAAGCCATCCCTAATACGCATTGAGGCTGACGAGGTAACGTATTGCCTTCATGTAATAATGAGATTTGAAATTGAGACGGGTCTGATAGAAGGATCCATTAAAGTAAAGGACCTGCCTAAGATATGGAACAAAAAAATGAAGGAGATGCTGGGGGTAAGGCCTAAAAACGATAGGGATGGTGTTTTACAAGATGTTCATTGGTGTCAAGGCTACTTCGGCTATTTCCCTTCATATGCAATAGGAACCATCTATGCAGCACAGCTTTTTGACAAACTTTCTAAGGATCATCCTGAAATAAAAAAGCAAATACAAAGGGGGGACCTTTCCTTCATACTTCAATGGCTTAGAAAGAATGTCCACAGCTACGGCAAAACCATGGGAGCTGATGATGTGATTAAGAAAACCTGTGGTGAGGGTCTGAACATTGATGTTTACATAGATTACTTGACCAAGAAGTATCTCAAGATATACAAGTAATTTCTATTCATATCTCAATGCTTCTACTGGCTGCAACTTAGCAGCCCTTAAAGCAGGCCAGAGTCCTGATACAACACCAACGACAACTGAGAAACCTAAGCCGAGACCAATCATTTCAGGTGTGACAGTCGCCTCAAAGGTGATTGGCAGCGCGCCTGCAGCAAAAACATTTATCAACAATGATAATGCATAACCTATTGCACAGCCTATGGAACCTCCAATAAAGCCTAACATTGCTGATTCTATAATGAATATCTCCATCACATTGTAGTTAGTCGCACCAATGGCCTTCATCACACCAATCTCCTTGGTCCTCTCCATGACAGAAATGAACATTGTGTTGGCAATACCAACACCAGCAACTATTAATGATATTGAAGCAATACCACCAACCACGAAAGTAAGAATTGAGAATATCGAACTAGTCATCTCAGCCATCTGCTCGCTTGTTAAGGCAGTGATTGTGTTCTCACCATACTTGTCCTCTAATTTATCCTTTATCTTATCAGCAATATTGTCAATGTTGTTTGTATTGGATACCTGGGCATATATCATGGTGAGTGTGTCCTTTCCTCCTGCAATCTCCCTAAGGTCTTCCAGAGTTATGTAGATGTTCTGGTCGTCCTGACTGTTGCCAATGGACTTGAGGCTGCCTATAACCTTAAACTTCTCGTCCTTTATGTAAATGCTGTCGCCTATACTGACCTCTTCTTCGAAAACGTCATTCACAATCCTATAGCCTATAGACGCGACGCCTCTCTCCCCGTTCTTGGGAGGTCTTCCCACATCTATTTCAAAAATCTTCATCTCTAGAAACATCCTGTTGTATGCCTCAGCTGTCCCACCTGTAACATATGTAGATATAACCTCATCCTTGTAACTGACAGGCAAGGTCTTCATCAAAAGACCGACAGCCATCTTGACTCCTGATATGTCCTCAACAGTTTCAACGTCCTCGTCTGTCAGACTTTCAGCAGTGAATGCTGACATTGCAAAACCGCTGCCCGAGCCAGGCATAATCATTATCTTGTCAGAGCCCATGCCCTCAAGCTGCTCAGTAATGGATTGCTCCAAACCAACCCCTATTGAAAGCAAGCTGATTATGGCGGATATTCCAATAACAATTCCCATGATTGTCAGAATCGAACTGGTCTTCCTGTTCTTCAAAGTGTCTATTGATATTTTCAAACTCTCTCTTATCATATTAACGCCTCAATGCTTCTACTGGCTGCAACTTGGCAGCTCTCCTTGCAGGCCATATGCCTGAAATGATACCAACAAAAAATGAAAACATTAAGCTAAAAATCACCATCTCCGGTGAAACAACTGCTCTGAACGGAACTGGCAGGACACTGCCTGCAAACAGTGTTATTACCTGTGATATTATGAATCCTAAAATAGTTCCTATGAGGCCACCGAAGAATCCCAGCATGCCAGACTCGACCAGAAATATCTCCATGACATTATAATTAGTTGCTCCTATTGCCTTCATCACTCCAATCTCCTTGGTCCTCTCCATCACGGAAGTGAACATGGTGTTGGCAATACCTACTCCCGCAACAATCAAAGCAATTGAAGCTATACCTCCCAGAACAAAGGAGAGAACAGCAATTATTGAACCGACACTCTCAGCTATCTGGTCGCTTGTTGAAGCCTGATAGTATCCCTCTCCATACAGGTCTTCAAGCTCCTCCTCTATCTCCTCAGCAATCTCCTCTGCCTTAGTCAGGTCAGAAATCTTGACAAATATCATTGTTATAGAATCTTTAGTATCAGTCAACTCCCTCAACTGATCCATTGGTATGAAGATTGACTTGTCTCTCTGGTTGTTGGCTGTTGACTTTAGAATCCCAAGCACCTTGAACTTCTCCTCCTTCACATATACAAAATCCCCTATGGTGATTTCTTTTTCAAAAACATCCTCTGCAGCCAGCTTGCCAACAACGGCAACTCCCTTCTCACCAGACTTGAAATACCTGCCACTGTCAATTTCCCAAACATTCATCTCTTCAAATATCTTGTCCGTGTCCCTTGACCTAACTCCAATAACCTGGCTTATCATGTTCTCTTTCCTGTACCTGACTGAAACTGTCTTGAAAAGAATCCCGAAAGCAACCTCAACACCATTCACATCCTCAACCATGTCTATGTCGTCCTCCTTCAGGCCCTCACCAATGAAAGACGAGAAAAAATCCCCTGCACTTGAAACTATTATCTTGTCTGAACCAATAGCCTCCAGCTGGTCAGTTACAGATTGCTGAAGACCCTCAGCAATAGACAGAAGAGAAATTATAGATGTTATCCCAATGACAATGCCCAGCATTGTCAAGGCTGAGCTGATTTTCCTATGCTTTAGGCTATCAATGGACAATTCTAGGCTTTCCCTGATCAACCAAATCACTTCTTCTTTCTTTTTCTATAGTACCAGAAACCAATGCCACCAACAATAATAAATATGAACAGCATGCTGTAGTCAGCAGGCGCGTTCCCAGGCATAGCCTCAACAGTTTTCACAAGAGAATAGCTGGTTTGGAATTTGTCCTTGTAAGAAATTTCCAGAGTGATTGGATACTTGCTGGACACTGCCCTTAAGTCCTGCATAAGGTCAATTGTTTCAGAATCATCAGAATCCAAGCTTCCTATGTAGAACTCCTTGGAACCGTAATCAGAAGTTGCCTTCACAGTCACAAACTCTGCTGAACCGCTCCCCCTGTTGGAAATGGTTATCTCTGCCTCACCCACAGTACCATAAAAGAAATTAGCGCCCGAATCAACAGAAGCAACAAAGTCAGCTTCCCCTGTCACCCTTAACCCAATCTTGTTTGTCTCAGAATAACTAGTGCTCTTGGTCTCGTCGTAATACATCAGGTTGACTACTATTGACTCTATTCCTATGGATGCGTCTGGATTAAATATCAGTGGAAACTCTATGTTCTTTCTTTCAGAGGCTCCCAAATTTTGAATCAAGATTTCGCCGCTTGAACTGGGAACTATGAACAGTTCGGTCTGGTTCAATGATATCCTCAATTCCTTTGCAGGACCGTCGCCGTTGTTCACTATGTCAAATGAAAGCATGGTCTCCTTTCCCGGCTCTACGTCAGCATCGTAATAAACATTATCAATCTGCAGTATGGGCAGCCTTCTTATTGTGACTGGAATAGAAAGGGTCTTGGTGTATTTGGAAGTCCCAGTGTAGTATTCGACTTTCAAAGTGATGAAGGATGATGTGGAAACAGCGTTGTCGTCCACCTTGAAGGACAGGGCAGCCTGCTGCGAAGATCCTGAGTATATGGCTCCTAGCTCCAGATTAGTAACGCCTGAAATCAGTTTTAGATGCGGTCCCAGTGTTGATGTTACAAAAACATTAGTTATTTCTGTAAGACCTGAATTGGTAAATGAAAGGGACAGTGCGACCTCGCTCCCAGGCCTCAGAGTTTCTGCTGAAAGCTGCCATGAAATAGTTAAAGATGGTGCTGCCTCTACCAAGCTGACAGAAAGCAGAACCGCTAACATTAAAACAATTGCCTTTTTCATCTTCTTCCTCTTTTAATTATTTGCCCGTCCTTTAAATAAATTATTTTCTTTGAGTATTTAGCAATATTCCTGTCATGGGTTATTGTCACAAGGGTTATGCCCTTGTTCTTGTTCAAGTCCTTCAATATGTCCAGTATCTCTCCCCCAGACTTGGAATCAAGGTTACCGGTTGGCTCATCCGCCAGGATAATGTCTGGCTCATTGGCCAGGGCTCTTGCAATGGAGACTCTCTGTATTTCACCACCGCTCAACTGGGATGGGTAGTGTTTTATTCTATTCCCCAAACCAACAGACTTCAGCAATTCTTCTGCCCTCTTTTCCCTGTTCGGATGCTTGCTGAAAATCATTGGCAACTCGACATTCTTCTTTGCAGTGAAATTAGGTATCAAGTTGAAGAACTGGAATATGAATCCTATTGTCTTTCTCCTTATGGCAGCTATCTGGTTCTCATCCAATCTTGAGATGTCCTTGCCGTTTATGAAGACCTTTCCCTTTGTTGGTTTATCCAAACAACCGATTATGTGAAGCATTGTTGATTTCCCAGAACCGCTAGGACCCATTATTGACAGCGAGTCCTTCTTGCCTATCTCGAGGCTTGCATTCTTCAGAGCATGGACAGGAACACCAGTAGTGCAATAAATCTTGCTGACATTCCTGAGTTCTATTACGACGGGCATCATCCTATCAGTTAAATAGCATTTATAGCTTTTAAAAATAATAAATTCTCATGGACGAGACAAAAAAGCTTCTGGATTTCTATGACAAGAAGAAGGGAATGATAAGGTCATTTGTAAAATCATGTAGTGTCAAGGATAACGAGTGTTTATTTGGGGAATTGTGCTTCTGCATCATGACACCCCAGTCAAGGGCAAAGAACTGCAGGGAAGCTGTTAACAGATTGAAAGCTGACAACAAGCTTTTCACAGCAGACTTGAAGGAACTAAGAGGTTATTTGAAAGGTATTAGGTTTCCAGAAGTGAAAGCCCAGAGAATTATTGAAGCTAGAGATAAACTCCCAGAATTAAAGCAAAGGCTTGATTCAAATCCTACAGAATTGAGGGAGTGGTTAAAAGAAAACATAAAGGGATTGGGTATGAAGGAATCTGCACACTTCATGAGGAACATAGGCTTCAAGGGCATGGCAATAATAGATGTTCATATTCAGAATTTTCTTAAAAAAGTAGGAGTAATTGAACAAGACAAGAGTTTAACAAAGAAGAGGTATATGGAGCTGGAAAAGAAATTCTTAGAACTAGCAGACAAATTGAAAATACCTGCTGAAGAACTGGACATTGCAATATGGTTGTATCAATCTGGTGAAAAAGATTTCTACGGCTAGCCGCCTATTCTCTTCATGGGTGAAACAGTGAGAAGTGTTGCAATCTTTTCTATAAGGTCCTTCTCATAAGAAATCAGATCTGTTGCAGTGACAATTCCTACAAGTCTTCCGTTCTCTACAACAGGAAGCTTCTTTATCTTTTCCTCTGTCATTATATCCGCTGCCTCTTCCAAAGTTTTTTCAGGAGAAATAATCACAAGATCTTTTGTCATTATGTCTTTGACTTTGACACAGCCGGAATCCTTTCCTTCAGCAACAACATCAGTAAGTATGTCCCTTTCTGTTACAATGCCTTCTATCTTCCCAGTCCCAGAGACAACCATCAAAGAACCGAACCTGTTCTCGTTCATCATTATCGCAGCTTCCTTGACAGTACAACTAGGCCTGATTGTCTTAACATCCTTGATCATAACTTCTCTGATTATCATCTTTTCACCTAAAACTTTATCTACTTGTCAATTTATAAATCTATTCGATTGAAATGGATCTAAAATCCGTTCTAAATGAGCTAAAACCGAGCAAAAAAGAGTATAAGGAAATGGAAGACTTTATTGCAAAGTTGACCAAATTAACTGGAAATTTGGAAAAGGATGTGAAGCCGTTGGTGTGCGGGTCAGTTGCAAAAGACACCTGGATATCGGAAAAGAACGAGGTAGACTTATTCTTGTTGTACGATCCTAAGATATCCAAAAAGGAACTTGAGAAAAATGGCATGATTCTGGCCAAAAAAATTGTTAAAGAACTGAAAGGCAAGCACGAGATAGCCTTCGCAGAGCATCCTTATCTCAAAGCACAGATAGGAAAGTACCAGGTGGACATTGTTCCTGCTTACTCCATAAAGGATCCTGAAAAAATCAAGTCATCAGTTGACAGGACTCCGCATCATGTGAAGTTTGTTGAGAAAAACCTGAAGAAACCTGACGAAGTTAGATTATTAAAGCAGTTCTGCATAGCCAACAAGTGCTATGGAGCTGACGTTAAGACTTTGGGCTTCTCGGGTTACCTATGTGAATTACTGATAATAAAATATGGGAGCTTCATGAAGCTTGCCAAAGATGCATCCAAGTGGAGAGCAAGATATATCATAGTTTTCAAAAACTCCAATAAGGAAAAGGCGAAAAAATTCAAGAGTCCCTTTATTGTTGTTGACCCTGTTGACAAGAACAGGAACGTTGGAGCAGCTGTATCGGTGGAAAAGTTCTACATATTCATCAATGCCTGCAAGAGGTTTGTTGACAACCCGAAAAGGGAATTCTTCTTCCCACCAGAAACAAAACCATATTCTTTGGAAGAAGTGGCAAAGGAGATTAAGAAAAGAGGGACAAGGTGGTACTCGATAAGCTTTGAAAGGCCAAAGACAGTGGAGGATGTGCTCTATCCTCAGATGAAAAGAGGCAAAGGAGCAATAGATAAAATACTAACACAAAACGGTTTCAATGTTCTAAGGAGCGACTTTTACTGCGACAAAAAGTGCGTAATGGTCTTTGAAATGAAGGCATGGCAGATACCAAAAATCACAAAGAACATAGGGCCTGATGTTTACAGCAGTCACGCGGAAGAGTTCCTAAAACACTACAAACAGAACGAGGTTTTCATTGAAAATGAGAAGTGGGTTGTGGAAGTCGAGAGAAAGTTCACAACGGTCTTGCATTTTCTAAAAGACCTGCTCAAAAAGTCTGAGAAAGATTTGAGAGAAAGAGGGCTACCCAGCAAGATTGCGCCCAACATAAGGAAAGCAGTAATAGCTGGCGGTGGGGATTTTCTGAAAGAGGTGAAGAAAATGCCAGAAGACTTTAGAAGATTCCTGAGGGAATGGTTTGAAAAGGACATTAATGTGGTTTGATGAACTGGAAAAATTTTTTGAAACCAGATTTAAAGAAAATAATAGTTTTTTCAATAGAATTAATTATTTTGATTTTCTTTATAATTTATCCACCAGTACTTTCTTCTATAACACATTATGATGGTACAGAATGCTCTGGCAGTATAGAACATTATGGTTATCCTATTACAATTTTTAACATAGATAGTAGGCACTGTATAGATACAAATTATCAAAAATTGTATTATGTTAATTATACAAATTTAATTTTATTATTAATCTCATTTTACATAATTTCCTGTTTCATAATCTGGATTTATAATAAGGTAAAGAAGAAGTGATAACATGCCAGAACCAATCAACATAACATTTCTGGGAACAGGGGCAGCTATCCCGAACCTGAAGAGGCATCCCGCAGCAATACTTCTACAGTATGGATCAGACTACATGCTCTTCGACTGCGGCGAGGGAACGCAACTCCAGATGGAGAAAGTCAGAATCTCACCAATGAAAATAAAGAATGTCTTCATAAGCCACTGGCACGCTGACCATTTCGCTGGTTTACTGCCTTTGATAGAAACTTTGCATCTGTCAAGAAGAGATAAACCATTAGAGGTATACGGCCCCGAGGCTTCCAGATTCATAGATGGTTTAATTGAACTGAGCTACTGGGGAATTGGTTTTAGATTAATTCCAAAAGATTGCGGTGAAAAGGATATTGAAAAGATATTTGAATCGGAATTGTATGATATTTATTCAATAAGAGTCAAGCACTCAGTTCCTGCTGTAGGCTACTGTTTCCAAGAAAAGGATCACTGGAACATTGATGTCAAGAAGGCCGAGAAGTTCGGCCTTTCAGGAAGGAAACTTAGGACAATAAAGGAAGAGGGTAAGATAAAGGTTGATGATAAGATTGTGAAACTGGAGGACATTGCCATTAAAAAAACTGGTAGGAAGATTGTCTATTCTGGTGACACTGAGATTTGCAAGACGCTACTTGAGTTCTCTGAGAATGCAGACATACTAATACACGACGGAACATTTGTTGAGATTCCTGAAGAGGGAAGGCCGCATGCCTCTGCTGTTGAGGTTGCAAAGATGGCAAAGAAGTACAAGGTCAAGAAACTTATTCTCACGCACTTGAGCAGGAGATACAGGTCAAACAAGGAAGTTCTTGATGCAGTCAAGCCTATTTTTGATAATGTCATTGTAGCCAAGGACACTATGAAAATAACACTGAAATGATAAAATGGTTTTAGAAAAATACAAGCAAAAAAGAGATTTTAAGAAAACTTCCGAGCCTAAAGCCAAGGTGAAAAAATCCAAAAAACCAATTTATGTTATTCAAGAGCATCATGCCTCACACTTGCACTGGGACTTGAGACTGGAGTTTGATGGTGTTCTGAAAAGTTGGGCAGTTCCTAAAGAGCCTTCGAAGGATCCTAAAGTTAGAAGGCTGGCTGTAGAAGTTGAGGACCATCCTATTGATTATGCCAAATTTGAAGGCATTATTCCTGAAGGACAGTATGGGGCGGGAAATGTAAAGATATGGGACAGGGGAACTTTCGAACTAATAAGTAAAAAAGAAGACAAAATAATCTTCAAGATAATTGGAAAAAGGTTGAAGGGCAATTATGTCTTGGTGAAGTTCAAGCCTCCAAAGAACTGGTTGTTCTTCAAGAAGAAGGAAATGATTAGATGAAACTGAATTTTAATCTTAGATGGAAATTTATTACAAATAATAAATCTGCGCTATATATTCACCTTCCAATCAATAATGGAAACCAAAAAATATTATCATTGGAACTTTCCAAGAACCCAAAAAAATTATTCAAAGAAAAATATTATTCATATGCAAAATATATAACCAAGAAAAATATTGATATCGAAGCTAAGGTCGAAGCCAACATAAGAAGAATTGATAAATACAAAGACAGTAATGATGTAAGATTCTTGGTAAAGGAACCTAAACTGTTAACAAGCAAAACCAAAAAATTTGTTAAAGGTTTATCTAATGTAAGAGAAATCTATGATTGGATTATAGAAAATATTGGAAGGCCTAAAGTATTGAAACATTATCTAAAAGATTTAACAAAAGATGATTCTGATGATTTGAAAATGGCTGTATATAAGAAAAAGGCCATGTGTGGTGGCAAGAGTCTTCTTTTTGTTTCTATGTGCAGGAATTTGGGAATACCTGCAAGAATAGTATCAGGATATTTTATGAGAGATGGTTGGTCTTGGTTGAAGAATTCAAAACTTCATAGTAACTGGTTTGATATGCATGTTTGGGCAGAATTCTATCAAAGGGGTTGGTGGGTTCCTGTAGATGTAAACATTGCTCAACAGACTAGAAATGATTACTTCGGTAAATTCCCAAAATACACTTTCAAAAACAAAGACATTAGGTTAGCTGTATCAAAGGGTTCTAGATTTATGATTGATAAAAAAGTAAGATATTTGCTCCAAACAGCTCATTTTGATAAGGGAAGGAACCTAAGAATATCATTGGTGATTAAATGATAGTAAAAAAATCAGAAAGAAAAAAACATGCTAACACTCCTAGTTGCATAGCTTATGAATATGGGCATAAGGATAAGGATATTGACGTTGCCTTCATAGAGATAAGAGGAAGGTATCCAGAAAGGGGAAGGGTCGTAAGCAAAGTATCGAAAGAAATGATATTCATTTCTAAAGGCAATGGCAAAATAGAAATCGATGGAGAATATTTTGATTTAAATGAAGGTGATGCTATTATTATTCAACCCAATCAAAAATATTTTTTCGAGGGTAAATTGGACCTCGTATTTTCTTGTAATCCTTCTTGGAATCCAGAAAATTATGAGAATGTTGATTAGATAAGAAAACATTTGAGATATTGGGGCCTGCTGGTAAGAGTAGTAATTGCTCTGTTAATTGTCCCAACAGGTTGTATTCTTCTTTGGTTAATCTCAGATTTACAAGAATTTTACCATTTTTCATGTCTATTGATTGAATATCAGCCATAGTTTATATATTTAGCCATTAAATTTAAATATACTTATTATTGTCTAAACTACTTTCAGTTTATTGCTTATTCTATCAAGAATAATATCAACTTTGTCTCTTTCTGTTAACAAAATCAACTTTCCTTCAATACTCTCAGAATTCACTTTAAAAACAGAATTAAATGCTAGAACATTGATTTTTTCTTTGTATATATTACCAAACCCGAAATCCTCAACAACCCTGAACGGATTGGTGGATATCTCGGTTTTGTCAAAATTGAATTTAGTGTCGAACAAATGATTCAATGATGATATGATGTATCCGTTTATGATGTTCCCAAGCTCAAGAACCACAGCCTCGTTTTCCTCGTTCAAGGCTTCGTAGTAGTCTATTTTCATGTGTAATAACATGTCTATAAGCCTTAGATAATGCTTCAGAGGTGAACACAAGAGTATTACGTATTTGGGATTGCCAGCCACCTTTGTATACAGAATCAAGTTGGATGTTTCTATATGATCCATTAATTCAGGTACCCTATTTAAGGGCTCAATGTTTATTGAAGATTTAGTTATTTTAACTTCTTTTTTAATCATCTCAGACAGAGCACCTAAAGCATTATCAACGCAAGAGTTCCAGAAAGTATTCAATATCTGGGTTTTATACTTGGGCAGCATTCTATTCACTATAAATTACGTAAACACTACAAGACCTAATACATTCATCTGTTCTCTGTTTCAAAACAGATAACATCTTATGCTCCCAGTGCCTTCTTTACCCTTCTAACCAAATCATCATTGTCAAAGGGTTTAGTTATATAATCTAGGATATCCAGTTTCTTGAGATCTTCCAACCCAACTTCTGACAATCTTGCAACTGTAAGAAATATTATTTTGATGTCTTTTGTTTTTGGATTCTCCCTGATTTTTTTAACAGTCTCTTTTCCTGTCATCTTGGGCATCATCATATCTAACAAGATTAGGTCTGGTTTAGAACTCTCTAGTTTTTTTAAACAATCTTGCCCACTGACAGCTGTAACAACTTCAAAATTTTCTTCTTCAAATATGACCTTAACAAGCTCTAGAAGATTTTCCTCATCGTCTACAACCATTATTTTCTTAGGCATTTCAACACTTGCTTATTATGATATAATAAATTAAAATCAATTACTTAAAAAGATAACTTTTAAATACGGAATTAATAATTATCATTATGAAAGAGAGTATTAAAAAATCGATAATTTCCGATTCCAACGATGGCTGGAAAAGTTCAGTTAGAAAGGTGTATCTGTACACAATATATTTTATTATAGTTTATGCTCTCTGGATAGGATTTAAAATGGCTGAGATGCTGTCTGCCGGAGAGGAGATACCTTCATTTTTAAAAGTAGCACATGTTCATACTCTTTGCATATCCTTTCTCCTGCTTTTTTTGCTCTATGATTTGAGGATAAAAGACAGAGTAGAGAAGCTTAACATAAAATGGGGTCTTGGTGAGATAATAATCGGAATAGGACTATCAGGCCATTTCCTCACTACGGGAGGATTTTCTTTAGCAGGCCTTAATCCAAGCATGACAGGCTCTGTAATGCCTTTTGTGGGCATCGGAGAGTCGCTCATACTGTACTCGGTGCTGAGCTATGCCATTGCTGGCGCGTTAACGGAGATGTATAAATGACATATGTTCCTTTGGAGCTGGTTTTAGCAGATGCGATAAGCATGTTTTTTCTTACTCTCGGAGCGATTTTTCTTATAAAATTCTTCTTAAAATTCGGCTCGAAAAAATCCAAAATTTATTCGGTTTTCATGTGCGTTGTTATAATCGCTTTTGCTATTTTTCATGAAGGTCTGGAAATGATACATGGATTGTATGATTTACAAAATTTCGAAATACATTTCTTGATTATTTCAATCTTGTTGGTTACATCGTATTTTGCCGCAGCCATTCTTCTAAAAAAAGAGATTGGGAGTCTTATGTCCTTAAGGAGAAAAGAAAATGGTAATTGAAACTCTTGCGCATTTCGAAATGCTTGGTGCTGAAATATATAGCGTTTTCTTCTTGACAATCGGAACCGTTATGCTAATAGGGTTTCTAAAAATTTTTGGCGGAAAAAGATTCAAAAAATACGCGTTTATGGTAGGTGCTGGGATGTTCCTGTTCGCAGTACTTCATGAAATGGGGGAAGTTGTCTGCCTGTCTGGAATACATGGAGGCTTCCCAGAAACAATCTATGGCTCTATTCACATAATACTTTTGTGTTCAATAGGTTCCATTATATTTTTCATTGGTTGTTTCATGTTCGAGAGGGAGTATTCAAAGTATATAAAAAGCTGATTAGATGGAGAAAATGGCATTAAAAGATGATGCAAAAAAAATTATTTTAGACCTATTCGGAAGAGAAGTGGCTAGACAACTTGATAGTTTTGATGATCCAGAAAAATATCCAGAAGACTTCATGGAAGAATGTGAATATTTTTTAGCAAAAATAATAGGTGAAGACGTGACAAGAAGAAAACTGAAGCCTCTCTATAGGAAATATAATATTAAACTACACAATTAGCTGTTATTCCAGAACTTTACACTTCTTTGATTAAGATGATTCACATATTTGTTTATATCATCATTTTAGCGACTTTTTTACTATTTATTACTTTCTTTTTATCGGTAACATGAAATGAAAAGCGCTACCCTTCCCGTTTTTACTTTCAAACCACATCTTGCCTCCCATTGTTTCCACTAGTTCTTTAGATATAGACAGACCGAGACCAGTCCCCTTGATTTTTCTTGTGTATGTGGATTCAACCTGGAAAAATCTCTTGAAAATGTTTTTGAAATCCTTTTTAGGAATACCTATTCCAGTGTCAGATATGGTAACTATGATTCTATTTCTATCCTTTACACTCATAACTTCAATACTACCTTTTTCAGTATATTTTATTGAATTACCTATCAGGTTTATTAATACTCTTTTTACTTTTTCTTCGTCCGTTTTTATTACTGGTATTTTTGGATCTTTTTTTACAACTAATTTAAGTCCCCTTTTATTTATTTCTGAATATAACTCATTTTTTACTTCTTCTATTACATCATTTATATTAACATCATCCAAAGCTAGTTTCAAAGTTCCAAGATCGACTCTTGAAAGATCCAATATGTCTGTAACCATCTTACTTAGACGATTAGTCTCACTTTCTATAATTTTTAAATATTTTTCTCTTCTCTTAGAATCTTCACAAATACTTTTATTCTTTAGGAGCTGAGAAAAGCCATGAATTGCTGCCATAGGCGTCTTCAACTCATGAGCTGCTATTGATATAAATTCATTTTTCTCTGTATCTGTCTTCTTAAGTTCATTTAGACTCTTTTTCAATCTTTTTTCAGACTTTTCTAGTTCTAATGTCTTTTCTCTCAGATTAAAAATAAGTTTATTAGTCTCAATCATATCTCTCATGATTAGAATATAACCAATAATATTTCCCATATTGTCTTTCAATACAGAACCATTTATAGATACTGGTATTTTTCTTTTAGTTTTTGTTAAAATTATTGTTTCATAATTCCTCATATAGCTCTTCTCTTTAATATTTTTATAAATCACAAATTCTATATTTTTTTTATTATCAGAAATAATAATACTAAGAGGTTTCCCAACCAATTCTACTTTTTTATATCCAAGAAGTTTTATAACTAAATTATTAATATAACATATTTTCTTATTTTCATCAACAAGAATTAAATAATCTTCCATAATATCTAATACTTTTTTTGCTGCTATATTTGGCGTGATAGACAACAACCTATGTTTTAAAACTGAATATGCAATAAATACTGCTGATATAGTTGTTAATGTAGTTGTTAAACGGATGAACTCAAAACCTAGAATTTGAGGAATAACCTGAGATAGAATCCCACCAGTAAGAGGTATTATTGTAGCAATGATTAGTATCTTTATCAATTTTTTTTCTTTTTCCGATTTAGTTCCCTTAAAATACTTATAAGCAAAAAAAATACTAAAAATTACATATCCTGAGATATAAGATGTGAAAGGTAAGTATAGAATTCCACGTATTATGTGATATCCCCACCAAGAGCTTATTGCACCTTCTGATATTAGATTTGTTGAAAGAGTGAAAAATATGAAGTACAAAGAAACTAAATATAAAGAATAGAATTTTTTATTTGACAACATTTTAGATTTCGTGAAAACTAGAAAGAAATGGATTACTAAAATAGCATTAAGTGAAGCACCAATCGTTGCTATCTTGCTTAGATTTAAAGCTTCTATTGGAGAAGAAGCTGTGAAAACCAAAAAATCTCCTAAAGCCCATAAAGCCCATGAAAAGGTAACTAGACTATATAGTATATTCAGTTTATTTTTTGGATTTCTAAAGAGAATAAATAATCCTAGAATTATATTTGATAAAAAAGCTATTAATGGTAAAAGGGAGTACAGACTTATTTCAAACATTATAAATCACTTAATATTCAAGTTATATTTTAAGAATTGGACTTATAAAATTTTCTTAATCAATATTTTTTACTTAAGCTCTTACTTCTTCTCTTTGACCAAAACAGCATTAACAACCCCGTGCTGTCCAGGGCGAGAAACAATCTTTGCCAGACCCAACTCAGTCTTGACAACAGCTCCCTTGGTTATGATACCCATCCTGACAAAGTGAGGGTTGGCTGGATTCTTTTCAACATTAAGAATTTCAACTACCTTGGCCTTTCCTGAAGCATCGAAAACATTAGCCTTATCTGCCTGGAATATCCTCTGCTTTTCTGTATTGCCCAGACATACCAGAGTCTTCCTTGAATCTTCCTCGATCCTTATGGGAAAGAAATCCCTACCGAAATCCCTCTTCTTTTTCTTCCTAAGTTTTTTGTATTTCCCACCAGTAAGTTTTCTCTTGCTTTTAACTTGGGTTATTGCCATTTAATCACTATCAAAATTGTACGCAGATATATTTAAATATGTTGACATAATATCTCTTATAGAGTTTAAATTTGTTGATTTTATGACAAGACCATTAGACGTTTTGGATAAAGCAAAAGAAAAGAGAGTAATTATCAGGTTGAAGAACGGAGCAGAGATGACAGGAGTTCTGCAAGCGTTTGATTTGCACTTGAACCTTTGGCTGGAAGACGCGGAAGAGACAAAGGACGACAAGAAAGTCAAGCTTGGTTCGATTCTTGTTAGGGGAGACACAATAATCTTCGTTTCACCAGAGTAATAGGGGTGTTTATATGGCAAAGGGAACTCCTTCTTTTGGTAAGCATAATAAAGTTACTCATAGTCGTTGCAGGAGATGCGGGAAGCACACCTACCATATAAGAAAGAAGAAATGTTCTCACTGCGGCTATCCTTCTTCTAAATTGAGGATTTTCAATTGGGCATGGAAGAGCATTTTGAAGAAGAACAGAAAGAAGTAATTTTATAAAATGTAATTCTTATTTCTTATTTAACGGGCCCATAGCTCAGTTGGTAGAGCGATCGGCTCTTAACCGATAGGTCGAGGGTTCGAATCCCTCTGGGCCCACAATGATTTTAAGCTATTAATGCTAATTTTGATTATATGAAAAATGATTTGGTCATCGCAGCTTACGTAATAAATGAAAACAAAGTTCTTTTGATTCATCACAAAAAACTGGACAAGTGGCTGCCTCCCGGAGGACACATGGAAGAAAACGAGACTCCGGACGACGCTGTAAAAGGGAGCTCAAGGAAGAACTGGGGCTTGAGATAGAGATATTAAACAGGAATGACCTTCCTATTGAAGGCAATATAGTAGAACAGCTTGCCGTACCTTTCTATGTCAATGTTCATAATGTAGGAGATCACAACCACTGTTGCCTTTTCTATTTATGCGTCCCGAAAAATCCAGAGAGCATATCTACCAATACAACAGAATTAAAGGATTTTGCATGGTTTTCATCAGAAGAGCTGAACCAAGAGAAAATACCCCTTGATGTTAGAAACGAATCGCTTAAGGCCTTAGAACTATTCAAGTCGTTAAAGGCAAGAGAGAAAACCTTTTAAGCACGTTTTTCCAAATATAGACTTATGAATATAGGGACATTGATTTTGACTATAATACTCTTCGCAATAGGGATAGTAATAGTATTTTTAAACCCATTAAGTCCAGTAGCAATTTCTTTTGGCATGTTTTTGGTTGCAGTGTCAATCTTAAGCGTGGCTATACAGATATATTTTCCAGCTACTCCATCAAGACCAGTTGAACTAAGGGTTGTAGAGAGAAGAGTAAAGCCAAAACCAAGAAGAAAGCCTGTTAGGAAGGCTAAAAGAACTGTCAAAAAAACCAAGACTAGGAAAAGAAGGTAAAAAGCCTTAAAATAGTAAGCTTTATAAGCCTTAAAAATCTATATAGAAAATACATCTTGGTTTTACTCTGCAGTCAGAGTAATCTATATGGTGATGGGTTGGGAAAAGAATTTAGCGTTCTAAAACATGAATTAGTTCCAGAGCACATTATTCTTGATGATAGTGAAAAAAAGGAACTGCTTGAAAGTCTGAAGATAAAACCCAATCAACTGCCCAAAATACTTGCCAACGACCCTGCTGTAAAGGAATTGGAAGCAGAAGAGGGAGATATTTTAAAGATTCTTAGAAAGTCCCCAGTTGCAGGATCAACTACATACTACAGGATAGTTGTCAAAAAGAAGTGATTCCATGAATGAAATTTTAAAATCCTTTAAAAACGACATTGGCTTTGTCAGATTCCAGATTAATAGTTATAATGAGTTTGTTGACAACAGGCTGCAGGGAATAATAGACCAGATAGAGGAAATCAAGCCCGAGGTTCCAGAGATAGGAGAGCTTGTGATAAAATTCGGCAAGATAACAATTGGCAAACCCTGTGTTAAAGAAGCTGAAGGCGGCATAAGGGAAATACTACCAATTGAAGCCAGACTAAGGGACTTCTCGTACACTGCTCCTGTCTATCTTGAGGCAACACCTATTGTCAACAAGGTTGAGCAGGAACCTGTGAGCGTGTTGCTCGCTGAGATGCCCATCATGGTCAAGTCAAAATTATGTCCCTTGAGCAAGATGTCAAGGGAAGAGCTGGAAGAAGCCGGTGAAGATCCAGACGACCCCGGCGGATACTTTATAATAAACGGCACTGAGAGGGTTTTAGTTCTAATAGAGGAAATAGCACCTAACAGGATGATAGTTGAGGAGCAGCATGTAGGGAACTATACTGAACTGATAAGGATAAATTCTGAGAGGAACGGTTTTATTCAAAGACATACTTTAGAAAGGAAGAACGACGGTTCTATTTGCATTTCATTTGCTAACATACGCAGGCTGCCAATAGTTGTTTTGTTAAAACTACTTGGCCTGGAAAAGGACAAGGACATAGTAGAAGGTCTGGAGGATGAAAAGATAATAAGTGAATTCTATACAAACCTTTACGAGACAGAGGTCCAGACAAAAGGAGATGCCTTGGAGTTTGTTGGAAAGCATCTGAAGATAATGCAGAAGGAGTACAGAAAGCAGAGGGTTGAGCAGATAATCAACAAGTACCTACTGCCGCACTTGGGTCAGGATCCCAAGGACAAGATGAAAAAGGCCAACTACATCCTGAAGGCTGTGAAAAAGATAATAGAGTTCTCCTTGGAAATAATACCAAAGGACGACTTGGACCATTACGGCAACAAGAGAATCAAGTTATCCGGTGATTTGTTAGAGTTGCTGTTCAGGTCAATTCTTGTTGGAAGATGGGGATTGATAGCAAGAATAAAATACAACTACCAGAAAATGGCCAAGAGGGGAAAGCTTCCTCCAGTCCAAACCATTGTCGAGTCCAATGTTGTTACAAATCAGTTGGCGTCTGCAATGGCAACAGGAGCATGGATAGGAGGAAGGACAGGAGTTTCGCAAAGATTGGAAAGGAAAAATTACGTTGACACATTATCCCATTTAAGATTAGTTCTATCACCATTGACATCAACCCAAGAACATTTTGCAGCAAGGGAACTGCACCCCACTCACTGGTACAGGTTCTGCCCGTCAGAAACACCAGAAGGTCCTACAATTGGTCTGAGAAAGCACTTGTCCCTTTTCGCAGAAATAACAAAGGGCCTTTCAGAAAGCGAGAAAAAAAGGCTGATGGCAGCCATAAAGCTTGACAATGAAGGCATTGATGTTTACTTGGACGGTATTCCAATAGGCTATACATCTGATCCTAAAAAACTAATTAATGATTTGAGAGAGAAGAGAAGGAAGGGCAAGATATCAGGAGAAGTAAATTTTGTTTTATATCCCATCCTGAAGGAGGTAAGAATAAACACGGACGCAGGAAGAGTTAGAAGGCCCCTGGTAATTCTGGAGGACAGCAGGCCAAAACTAACAGAAGAAATTCTGAACAAGCTTACCAAGGGAGAAATCTTCTGGCAGGATTTGACTAAGCTAGGATGCATAGAATACCTGGATGCAACTGAGGAGGACGATGTCTTGGTTGCTCTTAATGAGAAGAGGATAACGTCAGCTCACACGCATATGGAAATGACAATAATAGGACTTCTAGGAATCCCCGCTAGCCTGATTCCGTTCCCAGAGCACAACAGGGGAGACAGGGTATGCATCGGAGCAAAGATGATCAACCAGGCAATAAGCCTTTACCAGACAAACTTCTTCCTAAGAAGCGACACAAAGTCTAATGTCTTGATATATTCTCAAACTCCTTTGGTAAAGACTGACACAATTGACACCATTGGATTGAACCACCATCCTTCAGGACAGAATGTTGTTATTGCAATTGCCTCCCATAAGGGTTACAACCTTCTTGACGGCGCTATTATTAACAAAGCCTCAATAGAAAGGGGCATGTTCAGATCAATGTTCTACAGAGTCTATCCTGCTGTGGAAAAAAGGTACTGGGGAGGGCAGGAGGATGAAATCGGAATTCCTGACAAGGATGTCAGAGGATATAGGAACGAGGACGAGTATTCAAGACTGGCAGAAGACGGTATTTTACCGCCTGAAACTGCTGTTAAAAGCGATGATGTTTTAGTTGGAAGGACGTCTCCTTTAAGATTTTTGTCAGCAAACGAACTCATGACAGGAATTGCAAACATGAGGGAGAGCTCAATAACAATGAGGCATGGTGAGAAGGGAGTAGTTGACAGAATAATCCTAACGGAAACACCAAACGGAAACAAGTATGTCAAGGTATCAGTAAGGGATCTGAGAGTCCCAGAACTTGGGGACAAGTTCTCTTCAAGGCACGGCCAAAAATCTGTTTTGGGTCTGATACAACCGCAAGAGAACATGCCATTCACATCATCGGGAATGACACCTGACATAATACTAAACCCACATTCCATCCCATCAAGGCAGACAATAGGACAGCTTCTGGAAATATTGTCTGGAAAAAATTCTGCGTTAAACGGAAAGAGTGTGAACGCAACTGCATTCACAGGCGATAATGAAGAAGTAATAAGGAAGACTCTAAATGAGCTGGGCTTCAGGTCTGACGGAAAGGAAGTCCTTTACAATGGCATAACAGGTGAAAAGTTTGATGTTGAAATATTCACTGGCTTGGTATATTGGCAGAAGCTTGACCACATGGTCGCGAACAAGATACAGGCAAGGTCAAGAGGTCCTGTAACACTGTTGACAAGGCAGCCAACAGAAGGAAAGGCAAAGGAGGGAGGACTGAGATTGGGAGAAATGGAAAAGGATTGCCTGATTGCGCATGGTGCTGTTTTAACTTTAAAGGAAAGGTTCAGCTCTGACAAGGTTGATGTCCCAATATGCAAGAAGTGCGGCCTTGTTGCTGCATGGAACAAACTCCAAGAAAAGAACATCTGCCCTGTCTGCGATGGTACCGATGTCTCTGAAGTGGAGATGTCCTATGCTTTCAAGCTTTTGTTGGACGAGCTAAAGAGCATGTTGATTTATCCGAAATTATACCTAAAGGGAAAACTGGTAGATGCAATTGAGTTCAAGCTTCTATCGCCGCAGATGGTAAAGAAAATGGCAGTAGGGGAAATAGCAAGGCCTGAACTTTATGACAATGACGGCTTCCCATTGGAGGGAGGTGTCATGGATCCGAGACTGGGAGTTATAGACCCTGGTTTGAAATGCAGGACCTGCGGAAAGGGCATGGGATCCGACTTCGGCCACTTTGGCTACATTGAACTGACAAAGCCTGTTGTTAATGTTTTGTATTCCAAGCTGATTTACAAGATACTGAAAGTAGCATGCAGGTCATGCGGCAGAATCGTGTCAGCATCAACAACCTCAACACCCAAAAAATGCCCACACTGTGCAGAGGAATTAGAGAAGATCAAGTTTGAGAAGCCGTATACATTCTACGAGGGCGAGAGAATAATGACTCTATTGGAAGTCAGGGAGAGGCTCGAGAAGATACCTGACGAGGATCTGGAAATAATAGGCATAAGGGGAGGCAGACCCGAATGGTTCCTGATAACGCTGTTGCCCGTATCGCCTGTCACAATGAGACCCTCAATAACTCTAGAATCAGGAGAGAGAAGCGAGGACGATTTAACACACAAACTTGTTGACATAATAAGAATAAACAGAAGGCTTAAGGAGAACATCGAGATAGGAGCACCTGATTTCATAATAGCTGATTTATGGGAACTGTTACAGTATCATGTTGCAACATTCATGGACAATACTTTGTCAGGAATACCCGCTGCAAGGCACAGGTCTGGAAGGCCGCTGAAAACCCTTTCCAACAGACTGAAATCAAAAGAGGGAAGGTTCAGGCAGAACCTCACAGGTAAGAGAGTCAACTTCTCAGCAAGAACTGTGATATCACCTGACCCATGTCTGAGCATTAACGAGGTTGGCGTTCCAATGGTCATAGCAAAGGAACTGACAATACCTGTCACTGTCACTGAAAGCAATGTCAAGGAAATTAAAAAACTGGTAGATAGATATCCTTCGTGGCCATCTGCCAACTATGTAATAAGAGCGGACGGTAAGAAGAAGAAGGTCAGCGAAGAAACCAAAGATGAAATTGTCGAGGAGATTTCTCCCGGCTATGTTGTTGAAAGGCATCTGCAGAACAATGATGTTGTCCTATTCAACAGGCAACCGTCCTTGCACAGGATGTCCATAATGGCACACAGAGTCAGGGTAACTCCGTGGAGAACATTTACCTTGAACATCTGCACATGTCCTCCTTACAACGCAGACTTTGACGGCGACGAGATGAACCTGCACGTGCCGCAGACAGAAGAAGCCCAAACAGAGGCAAGGATGCTGATGGAAGTGCAGAATCACATAAGGTCTCCGAGGTTCGGCGGTCCCATAATTGGATGCAAGGAAGGCTTGATAACAGGCTGCTATTTGTTAACCAAGAAGGGCGTTGAAATGACAAGGGAAGAAACCTTCAAGCTGTTGTCTGACATAGGATTGATAATAGACTTGCCCAAGAAAAATAAGTTTACTGGAAAGGAAATTTTCAGTTTTCTGCTTCCCAAGGGTCTTTATGTAGAATTCAAAGCAAAGGCATGTGGTTGCGACAAGTGTGTCAAGGGAACCTGCCCGAATGATGGTTATGTTGTTATCAAGAACGGCGAATTAAAAAGAGGAGTTATAGACTCAAAAGCTATTAGTTCTGAGCATGGAAAACTGATTGATGTCATAGAGAAGGAGTTCGGCACAGATGTTGCCCACAAGTTCATAGATAGGGTATCATCACTAAGCATAAAATTCCTGGACAAGAACGGCTTCACCATAGGCATCAGTGACGTTGATTTGGAAAGCGGAATAATAGATGACGTGGGCAAGATAATTAAGAAGTCTAAAAGCAGTGTTGATGAATTGATTAAAATGTACAATGAAGGCAAGATAGAGATTCTTGCAGGCAGCACTGCAAAGGCAAGCCTGGAAAGCCACATACTAAAGGCGTTGTCATTATCAACACAGGAAGTGGAAAAACTGATAAAGGGTTCAGCACAAGACAGTTGCCTGATAGCAATGATAAAGTCAGGGGCAAGGGGTTCAATGACCCACCTTACACAGCTGTCAGCATTCACTGGGCAGGCAAGAGTTTTGGGAGAGAGGATTCATAGGGGTTACAGGAACAGAACGCTTTCACACTTCAAGGTAGGAGATCTCTCACCAGAAGCACATGGTTTCTCATCACACAGCTTCAAGACAGGTCTGAATCCTTTTGAGTTCTTCTTCGGTGCTGTGTCAGGAAGAGAATCACTTATGGATACATCACTGAGAACAAGGCACAGCGGTTATCTGGAAAGAAGACTTATGAACGCACTTCAGGATTTAAAGGTTGATTACAATTACAATGTCATAGACAACAGAAATATTATAATTCAGTTCACGGCCGGCGAGGACAAGATAGACCCGGCAAAATCAGACTGGGGTACTTTGGACTTAAAGTACATCATACAGTCTGTCATAAGGTGATTTTATGGATATAAAAGAAGCACAACAAATACTGCCACCGAAAATAATCGATGACTTGAAGAGCAATTTCAAGGAGTTCAAGCTTACTGAAGCCCAGAAGAACAAGGTCATTAAAAAAACTGTAGAATTATATAAGAGGAGCTGCTACGAGCCTGGAGAGGCTGTTGGCGTTGTGGCAGCCCAGAGCATATCAGAGCCTGCAACGCAGATGACCATGAGAACTTTCCACATAGCAGGTGCTGCTGAAATAAGGGTAACATTAGGTTTGCCAAGGCTTGTGGAAATATTCGACGCGAGAAGGGTTCCCAAGACGCCCACCATGACAGTCTACCTGGAAAGGGGTTATAAAACAATGGAAAAGGCCCAAAAGGTTGCTGGAGAAATACAGGAAACAAAAATGAAAGACATATCTACAGGGCCTGCTGTTGACTTGTTAAACATGAGAATTGAGATTCCATTAGACTTTGAAGCCATGAAAGAAAGGAACCTGAAAATAAAGAATGTCATTGAAAGCTTGGAGGAGAACGTGAAGGTAAAGGGTCTGAAGATAAAGGACACAAAAGATAAGATATTCCTAAAACCAAAGGATGATGTTTCCATAAAGCAATTGCAAAAAATAAAAGCCAAGGTCCTGAATACCCACATAAAGGGAGTGAAGAAGGTTTTAGAAGTCAGGATATTGAAGAATGATGATGAATGTGTGTTGAAAACCTTGGGCAGCAACCTCTCAAAGGTCCTGGAGGTTGACGGCGTTGACACAAGCAGGACAACATGCAACAACATACACGAGATACTGAAGGTCTTAGGCGTGGAAGCTGCAAGGCAGTCAATAGTGGAGTTTGTCATGGAAACCATGGAAGATGGTGGTCTGGATGTTGACGTCAGGCATGTCTTATTGGTAGCAGACATGATGACATCTGTTGGTATGATAAAAGCAATTGGAAGGTACGGAGTCGCAGGAGCAAAGGGCTCTGTACTGGCAAGGGCAAACTTCGAGGAAACAATGAAGCACCTGACAAGGGCTGCTGTAAGGAACGAGACTGACCATTTAGATTCAATCATAGAGAATATAATGATAAACCAGGTCGCTCCTGTTGGCACAGGAATGTTTGATCTAGTGTTTAAACCAAGTGATAAAAATGAAAGAGCTTAAAGACGCATTGAAAGAGAAGAAGGTTGTAATTGGTAGCAAAGCAACAATAAAACATTTAAAGCTGGGCAACGTTAAGATAATTGTACTAGCAAACAACTGCCAGGAAAACATTAGAAATGACATAGAGCATTATGCAAAGTCTTCTGGAATAGAGGTCAAGAACTTTGACGGCACAGCAAAACAGCTCGGGGTATTTTGCGGCAAACCATTTGCAATAGCAAGTTTAGCAATAGTGAGTAAATGAGAGAATTTGACAACGACACAATAAAACTGATGGCAACATTCGAGAACATAACAGGAACTGAAATTAGGGACTGTGTTTTTTCTGACACTCTTTATTTTCTCGTTAATCCCGGGAAGATGGCCAGGACAATAGGCAAGAACGGCTACAACATCAAGAGCGCAGAGAAGATGCTCAGAAAGCCAATAAAGGTGTTTGAGTGGGACGAGAACGACGAGGAATTCATAAAGAACATGATACCCAAGGCCAAGAAAATCGAGATAAAGGACGGCAAGGCAACTGTTGTTTTGAATTCTGAAAACCGAGGCTCCATAATCGGCAAGGGCGGATGCAACATAAAGGTCATAAGAAAGTTCTTGGAAAGGAACAGCGACATAAAGGAACTGAAAGTTCTATAGAAACAGAGGACCTACAAAGCTGAATATTATTATAACAACCATTACTGCTGTTACGCCAATAACAATCTGTTTTGATATTTTCTTTGCAAACCTTTCAGCCAATGACTGGACTATCAAGCCACCGTCCAGAGGATATATAGGGAGTATGTTGAAGGCGCCGACCAGCATGCTGAGGGTTGCTATCAATCCCAAAAGCGGGAACAGGACAAAGAACATGTTGACATCTGCTACGTTGAACTTGGAGTTTACTCCTATGTAGGGGAACCCGCCTTCCACCTCTATCTCCGGGTGTTCAGCCAATGTTAAATCATAATCGTTTCCACTAATTCTCAAACTAACAGTGTCTCCAGGGCTGTAAGCACTGAGCTCCCTGAAAAGAATCAGCTGGGATATGTATTGCGTGATGTCTCCCGAGTTTGAGCCTGACACCATAAGTATCAAAAAGGAATACTCATCGAAATTCATGGTTAGTTCTTTTCCATCAATGCTCTCAATAACCATTCCCTCTTCTAGGCCTATATCATAAGCAGGTGATGTCTCGTTCACGTTTGTTATGAGTATGCCGCCCACATTCGGGGACCAGAGAAGACTCTGAACCAGAACTATCACAAGCATTCCTATGACAATGTTGATGAAGCTTCCAGCAGAGAAAATTCTCAGTTTTGTCATCAGCTTTGATTTCTTTAATTGTTTTTCGTCAGGCTCAACGAACGCGCCTGGGAAAATCGCCAAAAGCATGAGACCGACATCCTTCAGTTTTATCTTCTCAGCCCTTGCTATTATGCCGTGGAAAGCCTCATGAGGTATCAAAATTATTGTAATAACTATTATCCAGATCCAGAAGGGTATTCCTATGAAACCGGGCGAGACAATCATCTGGTCCGATGGAACAGGAAGCGCAAAAGATAGCGCTGGCTGGTCTATCACACCAGTCTGAATCAGATAGGCAATGTTAATCATAGTATAGGTGCCGTATATCATGACAAGGAAGCAAAGCACAAAGGCTATTGTTCCTGTGACTTTCCAGAAAGTAACTGACTTCTTAGCTATAGTGTCCAATATCTTACTGAACCTCTTGGTTCTCCTCATCAGGAGGATATACTTGAAGTCAATGTTCTTCCTGTCCCTGTATATTATGATTCCGAGAAGTGCGAAGAATAACAAAACAGATACTGTGTACGGGTCTATCATACCCTCTTTTTATGTAAACTAATATAAATAATTTAATTATTGGAGATTATTATGGGAGAAATATTTTGGTCAGATGAGATAGCAGACATGATTTTGAACAGGAAAGGTTACAATTACATAAAAAAGAAATACGAGCTGCCCAAAAATTTTGCTGTAAAAAGTTCTACTTCAATTTCCGGAGTTCCTCACATAGGCAACGCGTCCGACGTCATAAGGAACGATGCTGTTGTAAGGTCACTGAAGGAAAAGGGTCGTGAACCCAGGTTCCTGTGGATAGGGGAGGACATGGACGCCTTGAGAAAGGTTCCTGCAGGGATACCCAAAAGCTTTGACAAGTATCTGGGAATGCCTGTTGCTGACATACCATGCCCTGAGGGTTGCCACAAGACTTACAGCGAGCATTTCTGCACGAAATTTGTGGAAAGCCTGAAGAAATTCGGGACAAGCCCTGAATACTTCTCAACATCCAAGGAATATAGAGCAGGAACTTTCTCCAAGTGGATCAAGCTTGTGTTTGAAAACCTTGATGAAATCAAAGAGATTCTCAACAAGAAGAGAAGGGTCCCATTAGCCAAAGACTGGACTCCATGGAAGCCTGTATGCGAGAACTGTAGAAAACTAATGACAACAAAGGTGACTAGTATGGATGGGGGTGTTGTGAAATATTCCTGCGAGGACTACCAGTTCAAACCTTTCGGTGTGGATGCTTACACAAAGCTGAAAGGCTGCGGCTTCAAGGGAGAAAGCAACATGAAGAACGGAAAATTGTTGTGGAGAGTAGAGTGGGGAATGTTATGGGCACACTGGAAGGTCATTTTCGAGGCTGGCGGCAAGGAGCACTTCATGCCAGGGGGTTCCTTCTGGAGCGCTGGTGAGATATGTGAAAAAATATTTGGTTGGGCAGAGCCTTATCCTGGAAAGAACTACATTCAACCTTATGAGTACCTGACTGTATCTGGCAAGAAGATGTCGGCATCCGTGGGTAATGTGGTGGCAACATGGGAGTGGCCCTTGTTTGCTCCGCCGCAAATACTGAGACTGCTATTCATGAAGAGACCGAACAGAGTCAGAGATTTTTCTTATGAGTACATCCCGAAGTATGTTGACGAGTTCTACAAGCTGCAGAGAATTTACTTTGGCATGGAAGAGGACGACAAAGAGGAGTTCTCAAAGAGGCTATATGTTATGAGCGAGGTCGAGGTTCCCGACAAGATGCCGGCCCAGATTCCTTTTGATTATGCTGCTTTAGTTTCGCAATTGGTTCCAAAGGAGAAGATGCTTGAGAAGGCAATCGAGCTGTTCAAGTCAACAGGACATCTGGAGAAAGTAGAGGACGAGAACAAGATAAAGGAAATGCTCGTGATGGCCAAGAACTGGGCAGAAAGATACGGAGGCGAAAGCTACAAGATAAAGATTTTGGAAAATCCCCCAAAGGAAAAGTTGGATGATAAACAAAGGCAAGCATTAAAAATTTTGGCTAATGACTTGAAAAAAGAATTAACAGAAAAGGAATTGTATGGAAGGTTCTTCGAGATAAAAAAGGAAGTAGGAATCGATTCAAAGGATTTCTTCAAGGCAATATATCTGTCTTTGCTAGGAAAGTCTTGGGGTCCCAGACTAGCTCCGTTCATTCTGATAATAGGAAGAGAAAGAGTAAGAAAGATACTAGAAAAGGTCTAGTGGCCGAATCTTCTCTGCCTTCTAGAGTATTCCATAATACATCTTTTCAGATCGCTTTTCCTGATGTCTGGCCACAATTTTCTTAGAACTATCATCTCTGCATAGGCGGCCTGGATTGGCATAAAGTTGGAAAGCCTCTTCTCCCCACCAGTCCTAATAAGAAGGTCAATATCATCTTTTACCATAAGGTTGTCCTTTATTGTCTTCTCGGTCACAGTTACTATGCCTGTTTCCAAGGCCTTTTTAGCTATTTTCTTGACAGCGTTTGTCAGCTCGAACTTCCCACCATAAGCAACCATAATGTTGAAGACTCTTTGGTTATATTTTTCTGTCTTGTCCATTATTCTTCCCATTACTCTACGGAGTCCCAAAGGCAGTCTGGTCAAATCTCCTATAAATTTCATTCTTATCTCATACTTGTCCAGAAGGCTTATCTTATTATTCTCGACTCTTTCCAGCTCATTTTGGAATAAATCTAGCAGAGCATCAACTTCTCTTTTTGACCTGTTAAGGTTCTCTGTTGATAGGACATATGCGGAAATTTGAGGTATTTCAAATTCCACACACCATTCCAAAAATTTTTCAAATTTCTCAGCCCCGAAAGCGTGGCCTTTCCAAGGCTTCAGTTTATTTTCGATAGCCCATCTCCTATTGCCGTCAAGAATAACGCCCAGATGGTCAGGTACAATCATGCCTTTCATATTGATTTTAATTGTAATTCAAGGTTAAAAAGCTTATTTGTTCTTTTTCTTGAATAACTTTTCTGCAGGGCATCCTATTTTCCTTTGCTTGCAATATTTACAGGCGAAAGAGCTCCTGATCACTGCATTTCCAAAGAATCCGAAAACAATCAAAAAGGCTATTAATGCAAGAATGCACCATGAAAAGTCGTATATTAGAAGTATGGCTCCTGCTATCATTGGAAGTATAGTTAATAGGAAATCTGGGATTAGGTCTTTCATTGTTACCTTTCTTTTCACAAACCTCTTGGGGCTGCCTTTCTTGAATAACAGAGAACAGCACTTGCCCCTTCCGAATGCACAGAATTTACCATAATAATAACAATTCCTGCAGGATTTTGTAACCAAGCGGAATTCAGTCCAGATAATGTAAAGAGCGAAGAATACAGCGAATAGTATTCCAAATCTTGAGAAAATATATAATCCTATCAGATAGATTGATAGGGAGAAAAGGTTAGTTAAGGCGACTATCCATAAAGGAAAGTTCTCGTAAGTCTTTGTCTTTTTCATATAATAGATTTAGAAATGCTGGTTTAAAAAATTATAATATTCTAATAAATACCAATTTTCATAATTTCTTAATATGGAAAAATTATTCCCTGATGAGACAATAATAACCACTAACCATTTCGAAGTTGGCCAAGACTGGGAGATTCCCATACCAGGGTTCTTCATAATATCATCCAAAAGGAAGATAAATTCTGTTGCTGACCTCAATGAAGAAGAGTCAAAGGAATTCATAAAACTGCTAATAAATCTCAGAAGGGGAATGAAGGAAGTACTAAAAATAAAGGATGTCTACCTCTTTCAGAACGAGGATTCCGAGCATAAATTTCACCTCTGGATATTTCCTAGGCACGGATGGATGGAGAGATTCGGCAGGAAGATAGAGTCAGTAAGACCTATCATGAATTATGCCAAAGAGAACATGAAGAATGACAAAATAATTGAAGAAGTCAAGATTTCGGTTAATAAGATAAGAGAATATATGAAATCATTCTGATTATTATTTCTTTTCATATTGGTCTTTCAATCTTTTATGTTCACATGGCGTTACTTTCAGGTTGTTCTCAAAACCATTAACTTCATTACCACATGCAGAAAGGCATGTGAAAACTTGGAATTCAGGATCAACATGAGAGTATATGCTACACTTGTTAGTACCCAGATTCCCCTCTTTAGGAGCATAGTCACATCTTCCAAATGGTATCCCTTGTTCTTCTAACCACTTTTTATGTTCTTCCCTTTTAATTTCAAAGTTTGGAGTTCCCATCTTATCACTAGATTAAAGTAAGGAAGAAATCTTTAAATATAGATTATCTAGAAAAGGATTCTCAGAAGACTGGGAACAACCCTATTAAGGCCGTGACCAACCCAAGGACCCACTATGTTTTTGGTCTTGTCGGCAATGACAGTCATCAGAACTCCCTGCACCATTGTTGAGATTATAAATAGATTGTCAAAGTTCTGGGGGTGTATTAGGATGAAGCCGAGTATGGATGTTGCATATGCTACCTTGGGACTGGTCTTTTTCATTAAATACAGCAATAAAAAGCCCCTGAAGAAGAACTCCTCTGTGAAGGACTCGAAAAACATGACCGTGCTATAGACAGAATCAATCTGGCTACTAGTAATAATCAAGGTGGTGATGGCTATTGTAACCACTGCAGCTAATAAACCATAGAGAATGCTTTTCTTTAGGTTCTCCTTTCTGACACCCAAGTTCGTGAAGATGTCTTTGATGCTCCAGCGCTCTATGAAGAATATTGTCCCTATTGGGAACAAGACAAAAAGAATGACTTTTCCTATTAAATAACCAAACAACGGGATGGAGCTGCTCAGAAAGTTAGTAATTGGATAGAAGGCAACGACCCCTACTGAGCATGCTGTCATTAATAGGATTGATTTGAGTTCCTTTCTTTTAACCAAGGAGTAAACTATTGGAATCAGAAACGCGAAAAGCAGTGGAGCCACGGGAAACGAACCGAACCAGTCTACCATATGGTTAGTTGGAATTTTTAGAATAAAAATGCGGATGTTGGAACTCTAATCAAACCTCTATTTTCATGCCATCATATGCTATATCTATATTCAATTTTTTGAATGGTTTTACCAACCTCTCAGCATTTTCAAAATCCGTATAGTCGATATGTGTAAGTATAGTCCGTTTAGGTTTCAGTTTTCTGATAAGTTCTATATCCTCTTCAAAGCTTATGTGATAGTGAATAGATGAAGTCTTGGGATCATTCTTTCTTTTCTCTTCTGTGTTCCCTAACCAACCAAATTCTATAAGCATTAAATCAGTACTGTCAAAGCTCTCGTCAGTTGTCATGCTCCATATGCTACAAGGCCCGTAGAATACCTTCTTTTTACTTTCCTTTATTAGATACCCATAACGGGATTTTCCCGGAACCCTAAAGCTTAGAGGAATTATGGACAACCTTCCTATCTTTATTTCTTTCCTGTCTTCTATCTTATGAACCCTTATCCATCCATTTTCTTCATAATAGAAAAAATTCGACAAATACTTTTTGAAATCATCATAGACCTCAACTGGTATATAGACATCAATCATTTCCGCATCAAACGGTAATTCTTGCGGGTGCTTCAAACGTCTTGCAATATTCTCAAATATCCTCATGCCTTGGGTGTGGTCCGGATGCCAGTGAGTGTAGAATACGTGCCTCAATCTCTTTACTTTCTCCCTGTTTAATTGCTGAGTAATTTCCTCCGGGGTATCAAACAGTATGCTCTCCTCTTCTATGAATAAGGAAGGCCCTCCTCTGGAATAAGGCACTCCCTTGTCTCTTGCTTCTCTACATTTTTCGCAAAAGCAAGTGGGTATGGGACAAGACCATGCTCCACCAGAACCTAAGATTATTAGTTTCATATTATCAATTTAGAATTCTTGATTAATAAGAATGGTGCGGAGGGCCGGATTTGAACTAGATCAGAATTTATAAAAAAGCTTATTTAAACGCCACCAATAATAAAGTATGCTTACAGAAATACTATCATCTTTGTTCATACTGTCATCCTTACTCAACCTTCTTTATGCCTTTATTGCGAAAAGACCTTATCAGCCAAAGGAACCAAAGGTCTTGCCAAAGGTCAGCGTCATGACATATGCATACAGGGACGACTGGGCAGGAAATGTAATAAAAAGAAAGATCGAAAACTTCCTTAAATTGAACTATCCAAAGGACAAGTACGAGATAATAGTTTATGACAACGGGTCTACTGGCAAGACTCTGAAAATATGCAAGCACTACGAGAAATTGGGGCTGATAAAACATTATAGAAGCAAAAAGGGATACAACCGAAAGGGCCAGGTCCTTGACGATGCCATAAGAGATGTGGCAAAGGGGGACATCATCGCCCTCACAGATCCTGACGGAATATGTGAAAGAGACTGGCTGATGAAACACGTCCGCACTCTGATGAGTGACAAAAGGATTGGCGCATCCTTGGGATTGGTATTCTGCGGTAACTGGTACAAGAACTTGCTGACCAGGATGAGGGCCATAGAGGACGTGTGGATGTTAAATGTTGCGTATTGGGGAAGAGCGAGGATGGGCGTTGAACAGTACATTTGCGGCGCTAATTATTCGTTCAAGAGGAAAGCGTGGAAAGATGTGGGTGGTCATGGAAAGACGCTCGCAGAAGATGAAGAAATGGCCAGCAATCTGAAAAACAGGGGCTGGAAGATGGCCGTTACTGGTGCAAGTGTATGGCAAGAGGAGGTCGAGAGTGTCTATCACTTTTTTATACAGAGGTTGAGATGGTACAGCATGCCCACGAGATTCGTATTTAGAAAGAAAAAAATTACCTCAACGGTGATATCCCTCAATCCAGTGGCTATACAGACCATAAGTTTGTTTTCTTTAATAGCCTTTATTTTTGCGAGCAGCCTGCAATTGCGTATTTTTTCTATTATTCCGTTTCTAATCTCGTTCTTAGCTATCTCCATAGGTTTGTTTAAAATGAAAGAGGGGCGTCTTATTCCGTTCATCCCTCTTTATTTGACTTTTGACTCGGCGCTGTCCCTTGTTTGTTTGGTTGTAGCAAGAACTTTAAGCATACTCGGGAAAGAGGTAAGATGGGAGAGATTATCAAAGAAAAAATACTACCACAATGGAACCAGAATAAAAATCAATAAAAATTATTTGAGAGAAGCTTCTCCAACAAAAATTTAGAAATTTATTCTTATTGCTGCCCTCACATCAAGCGGTGAAGAACATGAGATGTGCGGAGAGCAGGATTTGAACCTCCTAAGGAGAAACTACGTTTCTCCCTTAACCCTCTTCCCATTTAAGTTCACATCTGTTATTGATACATATGCATTTCTGATAAAGGCTTGGATTTTCTTCCGGTTCTTCGCAAAAAGTACCTGCAAATCTACAAACTTCGTTTTTAGAGATACAGTCACAACCACATGATAATTGACAATCATCATCAGACTCGCAAGTTCTATCACATGAACCGGAATTGTCTTGAGTGCAGTCACAATAGACATATTTTATAGGAAAACTACACCCAACCGTAGGGCATATAGGGTCTCTGGACATTAACCTATCGTTTATAATAATTGACCTCATATCATCACCTTTTGAATGGTAGATACATTCTTCTTGAGGTTCCATACCACCACAGCAACCACAACCACAAGCTATATACTCATTTGGTACTTCCGCGATGTAAAAATATGATATATAGAAGTATAATGATACTATAATTGAAATCAAAACTGCAATAATCAAAAAATATCTTTTCTTCATACTAACAATTTATGAAATTTTGCTTATTAATGTGCCGCCCTTCATGAGAAAATATGTTGTGCGGAGGGCAGGATTTGAACCTGCGAAGGGACTAACCCATAGGCTCCTCAAGCCTACCGAATTGACCAGACTATCGGACCTCCGCGTATATAGAATAAGTTACCAAGAAATTATTAAAATAACTATATGGTTTTAATATGCTCCGGGTTCGTAGCTATCTTCTTGACCATGTTGCCGTCCTTTATCTCAATCAAGTAGGCCCTTCCCCTCTGTCCAACAACCTTGCCAGTACGTCCCTGGAACCTTCTGAAAGGCATGCCTTTGGACGAAGAGGACTCTATGTCAATCACTATCTTGTCTCCCAGCTCAAACTTCCTCATGAACTGGTTGACAGTGGCCTTCCTCTCATTCTTAAACCTCTTCCTTGTTCCCCTTCTTGGACCGTGCGATTTTGAAACCATTAAAACCAACCTAAAATATTTATAATAGTTATTAATTAAAAGTTTATATATTAAGTGGTTAGATGAAGGTAATCGCACTAGTAGGAATGACAGGTTCTGGAAAGAGCACAGTAGCTGACATGCTTGTAAAGAAAGGCTTTCAATTCATACGTTTTGGGCAGATAACACTGGATATTGTGAAAGAAAGAGGTCTTGAGCCAACAGAAGAGAATGAAAGGCCAATAAGGGAGAAAATAAGAAAGGAGCATGGCATGGCCGCATATGCAATTTTGAACATACCGAAAATCGACAAATTACTGGAAAAGGGTGATGTTATTGCTGATGGCTTGTACAGCTGGGAAGAGTATCTGGAATTAAAGAAAAGGTACGGTGAATCATTTATCTGTATAGCTGTTTATGCTTCGCCAGAAACACGCTACAAGAGATTAGAAATTAGAAAATACGATCCAAAGAATGATAAAGAAATGAGACACAGGCCATTCACACAAGAACAGGCACAAAGCAGGGACTATTCTGAGATAGGGAACCTTCATAAAGCAGGGCCAGTAGCAATGGCTGATTTTACAATAAAAAACACTGGAACTCTAGGGGATTTACAAAAAAAGGTAGAAGAAGTCTTATCAAAAATCACTGGTTAGGGTATTCCTCAACTTCGTCACTCAGGACAATCAGTCCAACGCCGGCTTCCTTGAAGAACTTCCTGGTGAATTCTGCCGCGTGGTACTTCCTCTGGCAGACAACCCTCTTTATTCCCGCATTTATTATCATCTTGGCGCAAATGAAGCAGGGCTCAAACTTGGTATAGATAGTAGCTCCCTTGGTGGAAACCCCGTGTAGAGCAGCCTGGACAATGGCATTCTGCTCACCGTGAACAGTCCTCACGCAATGTTTTGACACTGAACCATCAGGATTCATGACATCGCTCATCAAATGGCCGACTTCATCGCAGTGGGGCAGTCCCATTGGAGAGCCTGCGTAGCCAGTGGTAATAATCCTCTTGTCCTTTACTATTATTGCCCCGCTTCTTCCCCTGTCACATGTGCCTCTGGTCCCGACCAATTTGGCTATGCTCATGAAGTACTCGTCCCAGGAAGGCCTCTTGTACTCTTCCTTGGTTTCTTTGGCTCGGATCCTCACGACAGGCTCTTTGCCCTTCAGCTTGTCTATTTTGCTTTTCAGAAACAGGTCGTCTTCCATTTGAATCAATAGGAACCGAAATTTTATAAGTTTTTTGGTCTCTCGATTTTAATGACATCGAGCTCCTTCACAACCGCCTCGCAGCCGAGCTTCTCAGCAACAGAAGGCTTGGTCCTTCCCTTGTCTCCAGTGACCAGCTCCTTGATATACAGACCAGCAGCGCCCTTTACCTTGATTTCCAAGGTCTTGCTGTTGATTTGCTTGTAGCTTATTTCCTTTACTTTTCTCCTTCTTATCAAATCAGCTCTTCTGTGTGAAACTCTGATAGGAGTTCTCTGTGATATTGACACTTTCAGCTCTTTGAGCTTTCCCAATTCTTTCTTCCCCACTGGTTTTGACAGTTTGACAAGGGCTCTGTAGGTCTTGTCACCTCTCCCTTCCTTGACTTTTATGACTGTATCCTTATCACAGAATTTAATAATTTTGACCTTGACCTTCTTGCTCTTGTTTATCTGCTTCTCGATTTCCTTAAGATTTATTTTTCTCTTTAGAGGTTCTATAACTTCAAAAACAAAAGGTCTCCAACCAAGACATGTAGCATCAATATCCTCTCTTCCAGAACCATGAAATGAATTGCTCTTTCCCTTTGTGGCTTTCATGAAAGGCTTGGCAATTATCTCCTGAACAGATGTCTTGTACTTGCCGGGAGTCCCCCACTTGGATTGAGGAATGCCTCTTTTCAATTTATTGTAATAGCCTAGAACATAGAGCGAGTTTATCTTTATTTCGATTTTGTTATTCACAAAATTCGCAACTATGAGTATGTCAGGCTTCTTGAAATTGACAGGCTTCTTGTTCAAATCCCATATCTTTTTTCCCAATTCCCTATTTATCTCGGACTTAATTGACTCGACAAGCTCTATCCCAGTTACTTCCCACAGCTTTTCCTCTTTCTTGAAAATATCATCACTGATTTTTGAACCAACAAGAAAGCTTTCAAACTCAAGCCTATTTGTTTTCTTATAAGCCTTTTCAGCAAAGCTGTCAAGCTTGTCAAAAAGGTTGGAACATAAAGAACACTTTCCCTTTTTTATTTCTCTCTCATTGTTCCGGAATTTGAAACCGTGGAAGTTATTAAAGTCTATATCGGGATTGTCAATTACTTTGGCATCAATCATCATGGCTGCAAATTTCCTGATGGCCTTTCCCCTTTCCTCGTTTGTCATGCCTGTCAACAATCTAGAATACAATCTTCCCAGACAATGGTCACATAGATTTTTTTCTAAAACCTTTGAAATGTTTTCAATCATTCAAATACCTCTTTGGTCGCATATCCAGTTTAAAGTTGATATGCATGATGTAGCAAGATAAACCTTCTTGCCCAACGAAACTTTTTCCGCTCCTCTGTTAATCAAAAACTTCTCCTCAGCATGGGGTATGCCGATGTTGTCACCGCACACGAAGATGGGGTTCTCCTCTATTTCCACATCCTTGATGGGAGTCCCCTTCTCATGCAAGACATAAACCTTTCCATTTAATTCCTTTAATACTTCCTGAAAACTTTTTCTGGAAATCTTGGTCCCGCTGATTTCCTTCCATTCCTTATCGAACTTGAATGACAGGAGCTTCTTTATCCACATCGCATTGGTCTTCTCGTCAACATAGACCTTCAATAACTTTGAGCCGTCAAACCAGATTGATACTGGAGGGTTTGGCGGACCGTTCATAACCAGAATAAAGTTGGTGTCATCCCGTGACTTGTGTGATAACCACAAAGCAGAAGTTATACAACTGCAGACAACATCCATCCTCCCACCAGAATCTAACAGGTCATCTATGCTGAATTTGTTGTCTGTTCTGGCTTTTCTTGAGTAAAGAATGAAGGTCCTCATAATTTGAAGCCTTTGAATCTCTTCATCATTTTTCCCATAACTCCTCTCTTGCTTGAAAACATCTTCATCATCTTCTTCATCTGCTGGTAGGTTTTCAATAATTCCCTGACCTCGGATTCTTGTGTCCCAGAACCCTTGGCGATTCTTTTCACTCTAGAGGGATTAATTGTTGTCGGGTCTGCCCTTTCTTTTTTTGACATTGACTGAATCATAAAGCCCCACTTCTTCATTTTCTGCTCCTGTTTATTAACATCCATGTCCTTTGGCATCTTCATTGAAGCCATTCCTGGAATAGAGCCAAGAACAGATTTCATTGAACCCATTTTCTGCATTGACTGCAACTGCTCAAAGAACTCGTCCATGCTGAACTTGCCAGATATTATTTTTTCAGCTGTTTCTGGTTTGAACTCTGCTTCCTTTGCCTTTTCCAACAAGCCCTGCATGTCACCGAAACCAATCAACCTTGAGACAAACCTCTCAGGATCGAAAATTTCCATTGCATCCAGCTTCTCCCCTATTCCAATAAATTTTATCGGAGCCCCTGTTATTGCACAAGATGTCAAAGCTCCGCCGCCTCTTGCTGTTCCATCCATTTTTGTAAGGAATATTCCTGTTATTCCAACCAGTTTCTTGAAACCTTCAGCCTGCTCCCCTGCTGCCTGTCCCAAGTCTGCTGGTATTGTCAACAGGACTTCGTCAGGCTTTATAAAATCTCCCAGCTTCTTCAACTCATCAGCCAACTCATTATCCAAAGAGCTTCTACCTGAAGCATCAATAATTATGATATCATATTTCTTGAATTTCTGAAGGCCTGTTTTTGCAATCTCAACAGGGTCCTTCACATCCTTGGGAGCATAAACAGGAACATGGTTTTGTTCAGCCAACTGTGACAACTGGTCCATAGCAGCTGGCCTGTGGATGTCACAACCAATCAATGCTGGTCTAAGTCCTTTTTTCCTGTAGAAGTTGGCAAGCTTTCCTATTGATGTTGTTTTTCCAGCAGCGAAAAGACCGACAAACATTATCTTGCCAGGCTTCATCATTATTTCCGGCTTATCACCAACGAATTTAACCAGCTCATCATAAACAATCTTTACCAAGTGCTCCTTTGCTGTCAAACCTTTTGGTGGCTTCTCGTTCAATGATCTGTCTTTTATCCTTTTAGTCAAAGAATCCGCAAGTTTTACATTGACGTCTCCTGCCAAGAGAGTCTTATTGATGTCTTTGGCCAAATCATCGACAAGCTCCTTGTTTACATATCCTGACTTGGTTATCCTGTCTATGGCGTTCTTTAATCCTTGGCTTAGTTTTTCAAGCATACCTAACAGTTTAATTTTTGATGTTCTTAAATATTAATATGAAAGTAGTGGGTCTAGACCTTGCAGGAATGTCTAAAAACCCTACTGGTTTTTGTCTATTAACAGAGAAGGGCTCAGAGACGAAATTACTCTACAGCGATCTTGATATCATCAATGAGATTGACTTAATCAAGCCAGATTGCATAGCAATAGATGCTCCCTTCTGGATGCCCAAATCCGGAGCATGGAGGCCTGCTGACGAAAAACTAATGAAGCGGGGATTCCAACCTGTTTCGCCTCTATTTCCAACAATGAGGATACTTGTGATAAGGGCAATCAAGCTTGTCAAGATTCTGATTGAAAGAAAATACAGGGTGATAGAAGTATTCTCTAAAGCATCAGAAAAGGTTCTTGGATTAAGCAAGGAACCTAGAAAGAACAAGGACGAGTATGATGCTTTACTGTGCGCTTTAACCGCAAAAGCCTATCTAGAAGGAAATTATGAGGATTTGAGTGGAATTATAATACCAAGATAATTACTCTAAAAGTTTCTCTACAATCTTTTCCGGGTCAAACTTCTCCAGGTCCTCGTAGTTCTGACCCACTCCGAGATATAATATTGGCTTGTTTATGGTGTGGGAAGCTGAAAGTGCTGCACCGCCTTTCTCGTAAACGTCTGCCTTTGTTATAACCAAGGCATCAACACCAACAGCATCATTGAAAATTTTGCACTGGTCGTAGATGTCGTTTCCTGTCAATGCGTCCAGAACAAGAACCTTCATGTCAGGCTTATTCACTCTTACTATTTTCTTCAACTCGTCAACAAGATTGGTATTGGCATGGCTCCTGCCAGCAGTGTCAGCAAGGACAACATCAATGTCCTTGGCCTTTGCGTGCTTGACTGCATCAAAAATAACAGCAGCCGGGTCTGCACCGTACTTGTGCTTGATAACAGTGAGGCCGAGATTCTTGCCATGAACCTCCAGTTGCTCAATGGCAGCTGCCCTCCAAGAGTCCGCAGCAGCAAGGACACAAGTGAAACCCTTCTGTTTTAACAAGTGACCTATCCTTGCAATGGTTGTTGTCTTGCCAGAACCATTGAAACCAAGGAAAATAATTATAAACGGCTTTTTGGATTTCACTTTTTCTATCAGGTCAATGCCATCAACATCCAAAACCTCTAAAATAGATTTCCTGAAAGATTCCTTGATAATTTTTTCGACTTCGCTTCTCTTTAGGAACTTGCCCACAAGATTTCCCTTCAAATCATTTACAATTTTTTCAGAAACATCAACAGCAACATCAGACTCAATCAAACCCTTCCTGAAGTCCTCAAGCATTTCCTTTACATCTTCCTCGCTTATCTTCTTCTCAGTAACCTTTCTCCTTATTCTCTTGAGAATGCCTGCCTTCTTTTCCTCTTTCAGTTCTTCAACAGGCTTTACTTCCGTCGGTTTTTCAATGACATGCTTTTCCTTTGGAATTTCCTTTACTTTCTTTTTAGGTTTTTTCTTTATTTTGATTTCAGGCTTAATCTCTTCCTTCACTTCCGGCTTGATTTCCTTTTCGGGTTCTTCCTTTATTTCAGGCTCAACTGGTTCTTCTTTAACAACATGTGATACCTTTTCCTTAAATTTCTCAAGAAAACCCTTCTCCTTTTTAGGCTTTTCCTTTATTTTGACTTCAGGTTTGGCTTCCTCTATCTCCGGTTTGATTTCCTCTTTCTTTAATTCTTCTTTAACTTCTTCAAGAACAGTGGGTTCTTTAACCTCAGGCTCAACAGTGGTTTCCTCTTCTATTGTTTCTTTCTCAATCTCAGGTTCTTCAATAACTTCAGGTATCTCTTCTTTGATTTCTTCAACTACTTCTTCAATTTCAGGTTTGATTTCCTCAACTTTAGGTTCTTCAACAACTTCTGGCTCTTCTTCTACAACTTCCTCCAATTCTTCCTCGACTTCCTTTACCAATTCCTCTTTAGGTTCTTCTATCTGTTCCTCTTTTTTTATTTCCTCAACAGCTTCCTCTATTATCTCCTCTTCCCTTTTCTTTACTTTCTTAGAAATTTTATCTATTCCTTCTTTCAACTTCTTTTTTAGAAAACCGAACATGCTATCACCTCTGCAACTCTTGTATCTCAAGCTGTATTCTTTCCAAGCTCTGTATCAAACCCTGGGATTTTTTTGTGATATCGTTCATTGCATTCTGCGATTCTGTTATCTTGGCATCAAGAATTTTCAAGGCCTCTTCCCTCTTTTTCTTTACTGCAATACCGCTTCCAACGCCGACAATTATGTCATCGCTGTTTTCAACAGTACCGAAAATAAAGTTCCCGCTTCCCAAGGGTATCATGGCTTTTTCTGGCTTGGTTGTCTTCAGCTCCTCTATTGCTGACTTGGTCTGCAGGAATTCGTTCAACCTCTGGTTGATTTCCCCTGCTCTTTCCTGAAGCATTTTCAAATTAGATTCCAAAATCTGGAATTGCACTGCCTTCTTCTGTATATCTTCTTGCTTTTTTGTCATTTCACTCACCAAATACTTCTGATATCCTTCCTAATTCAGCTCCTGTTGTTCCTTCTGAATATAGGGCTCCCTTACTATTAACAATTAATCCTGATTTTATAAAAGGACTGCCATAGCCCACAGTTCCTACATCAACTTTAACCTTTAAGAGTTTTTCAATCTTCTCCATTTCCTGCTTTGTTGCCTCCCTGTGGCATAGACAACCTACATTGGATGCGATTGCTACTGAACCGACTATGTCAACATTCGCAACCTTCCCAACAACAACCTCGCATCCTAGAGCATCAGATATGGCCTTCTTGTATTTGAAAAGACTCTTGGATATTATACAACCATTGTCATTGCAAAGTATAAGATTCCCTAAGGCGGTTTCCCTTGGCTTTATGACTTCCAAGTTTATACCAAACAGCTTCTTCAGCTTGTTCAATTCATAATTTTCAATTATCTTTGTCAGGACTATCCCGTTAGAATTTCCCGAGGCAAAAAGACCTATTAGCTGTGTCCCGGTTATTGTTGATACCTTGATGTCAGCCTTTAAAGTTTTCTTTATCTGCTCAAGAATTTTTTTCCGCGGATCGATTCCCAGAACACAATAATCATTCGTGGCAAAGCCGTACAGACCTATGTTTGGGTCCCCGTTAAATTCTATCTTTGAAAATTTGAAAGGCATGTCTTGAAATTAGAAACAGAAGTATTTAAACTATTTCTTGTCTTCTTTCTTAGGTTCTTCCTTTTTTGGTTCTTCTTTCGGAACCTCTTCTTTGATTTCTGGTATTTCCTTTGGCTTTCCTTTAACTTCCTCGGCTATTTCCTCTTGTATTGACATCTTCTTCCTCTCCTTCCTCTCTTCCTTTATCTTTTCCTTCTTTTGCTTCTTCTTCTCGTCCTTCTTCTTCAACTCTTCTTTGGAAGGTGTCTTTATCTCGACACCCAATAATTCAGCATAAACAATATCTTCCTCTTTGACAGCATGAATCCTGACCTTTCTTGGAGGCTTCTGCATTCCCCTTTTCCAAATGTTCTCATTAATAGAGTTCCCTACTTTAACGTTCTCAGACTTCATGTGCTTGATCAAGAATTTCCTAACTAGCCTAGATGCGTTTTGAGCCCTTCTGACTCTTTCCTTTGAAAATATATCTCTCAAGGGAATTGTGAATATTTTCTCTTCAGCCATAACAATAAAATGAAGGAGAAATATTTAAAGGTTTAATATTACTGATAATGAATCTCTTCTAGGGGCTCTTCCATTTGGTCTAAAGAACTTGACTAAATTTCTATTTTTTGTCCATTAAACTTCTGCCGTATACGGTGAGGTTTAAAGAGTTCCCAATTTGTTCGATTCGTCCACTTCTAGTATTGTTTGTTATGACTTGTTCTAATTGTGTACTCCATGGCCTTTCCAATGTCTCATATCTGAATGTCAAACCATCTACACCTCCCTCCTGGCTCAACTTATGAAAGTATTGATGTATTTGCGGCTCTGAAACCCCTTCCTTTCCTTTTCCTTTTCTTTTTGGATTATAAATTCAGCTATTACAGGAAACAATTCATGTGTCAGTTTAATTATATCAGGATGCATAGACATTTAATCAACTCCGAACAAGAGTTTCTATCTTGTCAACCATTACCTCGTATAAAGCATTGCCATAATTTTTATTTGCATATTTGACAGCGTCAGACTTTCTTGTGAAATAGAGAGTCAATATATGTGAGTGGGGATTAAGAACCACGTTACACCCCACTATCTGGTAATTGCCTTCTGGCTTAAAGCTGAATATTTCGTCCTCGAGTAGTTTATCAACGGTTTCTCTATACTTGATGGCACCATACCCTGCTTCATTCTTATCAAGCAGTTTCTTGAATTTTTTCCAATTCACATTTCTTTTCATATAATTAGTTTATAGTTGTACAAAATATGTATATTACATACACTTTTTTATACACATAGTTGTATATTATTAGCATGGTTCTAACCAAGGAAATAACAAAGAAAATCAATGAATTCGTCTATCAGAAGCCTAGAAGCATCAATGAGATAGCGAAGTACATTAATATTAACTGGAGAACAGCCAACAATTATGTGGAAAAAATAGAAAAGGAACAGGGAACCATCTCCTCAAGGGTCTTCAGGGGAGGTACCAGAGGCTCGCTAAAGGTTGTTTTCTGGAATAATATGGAGAAATTCCATGCATCTAATATTCAAGAAAGACTTTTCAAACAAATAATTTTTGGCAGGTACCACAAAGACTTCAGCCCTTCAGAAATATTCCAGTTCATTGACAATGACAAGAAAGAAATGAAGATGATCAATAAAAAAGAATATAGTTCATCCTCGCATTTCAAAGAATTTGTGAACGAGCTCAGGCAAGCAGAGAAGCAAATATTATTTTTATCAGGGAATCTATCATTTGTCAACCTAACAGACCAAAAGAAGAGAATCTTTAATGTTTTGGAGGTTATGGGCAAAGATAAAATTTCACTGAAGTTCTTGAACAGGGTGGAATTGGCAGGCATAGACAATATACAGAATGTTCTCTCAATAAACCAGAAGACAGGAAGAGATGTTGTTGAGGTAAGACACTGCTTCCATCCCATAAGAGGCAACATAATAGACAACAAGGTAGCTATCCTAAGGGAATCATTGGATCCCAAGGACTACTCAAAGGACGAGATGAAAGAAAAGATGTACATTCTTTACTATATTTATGATGAGCAATGGGTTGAATGGTTGCAAAAGATATTTTGGCACCTTTTCAGAAGCTCGATAGATGCTAAGAAGAGAATGGAAGAATTGAAACTATTAACATAGAGAGTGAAAGATATTTGAGGTAGAAAAAACATCATTGAGTAATAAGGTATCGACCATGCTAGGCTACTTGACATTACTATCGCTTTTCGCAACAGCACTCTCGGTGCTGATTATAATTCTCAAGAGGAAGGAATTAAAGGAAATTGAAAAGTACTGGAGAATAGGCCTTATTGTAGCACTTGCAGATTTCATTTTTGAATACTTTGGCACGCTGAACGGACACTGGACATACAATGAATCCCTCTTCTTTGTCTTTGGGCTGGTACCCGTAGAGTTGGTGTTTTTATTTTTCTCACTTGGAGTCATTGTCAGGTTCTTATTCCTGAATTTTAAAAAAGTAAAATTCCTAATAGGGGCAAACGCCATTTTCTATGCTCTGATTTTCTCTGCGCTCGTACTTTATATCAGGGACCTCTATCTGGAGCCACTACCTGACATGATGCCACTGGCAATAGTGGTAGGCTTGTGGGGCATAGCGAACATTCCAAAGAAAAACAGGGAGAGTGCCCTGATATTGGCCATGGTTATCGCTGTTGTTGATATTATAGTTGAAATAACAGTTATTGGAAGCGGTAGCTACGGTTATCCCAATGGGTTTTCCCTTCTCATACCACTGTTATACGGTCTCTACACTCTGGGTATATTGGCCACAATAGAAAAACTGGATGGTCTGGACAGGATAATGAATCATCCTCTTGTAAGAAATGTTTTAAAATTGCTTGGAATGAATATAAAATAATAGTCAGAGTATTATTTCTTTAGTCTTCCTCTTCTCCAGTGCTTTGTAACATGAACAGCAATTCTTCTGGTCCTAGCTCTCTTCCCATGCTTTTTCAGATCAGCCCATCTAGGAGCTGGCTTCTTCTTGCCAGCGGCTATCAGTCTCAGTTTTTTTGCTAATGGGTTTGCCTTGGGCATATAATCACTTTCTCTTGATACTCGTCTTCCTCTTTTTTGGAACTAGGATATTGAGAATCTGTTTCAGCTTTTTATCATCAACGTTTCCCTTCAACTGGCCAGTCTGGAAAGCCTGAAGCAAGTACATCTCCAACTGGGTCGCAAGCACAGGGTTTGCCAGCTTAACTCTACCAAGCCTTTCAAGGGCGTTTTTGGACAGGACCTTCCTGAGAGTCTGGTTCTTCAAATCCTCGAACTGCTTGACATCATCGCTCTTCATCTTATCCACCTGCAGCCTTTTCCAAAAGTTTCTGGCCCTTGGGCGTTATTACTCTTCCCTTTTTTGGATTCTCAACTATTTTAACATAACCAGCCTTTTCCAACTGCTGAAGAATTGTCCTTATTATCTTTCCTCCAGCACTGGCACGGTGAGCAGGCTTGTGTCCTCTTCTTCTCCTGCCTCCCAAAGACGTCCTAAGTCTCTGCGTGCCAACAGGCCCATGAACATAAATCCTTCTCAGAATGGCTGCGGACCTGGAAAACCACCAGTCCTCTTTTATAGGGGGCCTTTCGCTTGACATACCTGTCTTCACGAACTTAGACCACTGTGGAGGCTTGATGTTCTCGTCCTTCTTCAGTCTCTCTGAAACTCTCTCTACAATCTTCTGTGGTGGCACTTGTTTCATAAACTCACTTTACGTCTTTAATATTTAAATGTTTAATCTATATTTCTTAGCTATCCTTTTTATTAGTTCTTTATACCTCTTTTCGAACTCAGGCTTCTTCTTTACCATGCCTTCAAGTATTTCTATCCTCTCTTCTGCTATCTTCCTTCTCTGGTCCTTGAATTGTTTGAACCTTTTGTATTTCATTCTCTAATCACTTTTAATCTATCTATCAAGTCTACAACCTTTGAAGGCTTTCCTTCTAGAGTTCCTTCATCTATGTATAGAGAAACAGATTCCTTAAAATTATCTCTTATTTTTTCTATGTTATCAGGAGTAGTCTGTTGGTGTATGTTGGCTGATGTGGTTGTTATTGGCTTTCCAAATTCCTTAACTATCAGGGTGCACCAGTGATTTGGTATTCTGAACCCAACTGTACCCCGAGAAACAAAAAGCCTTATTTTTGGCTTTAGAATGAAGGTGAAGGGTCCTGGTAAAAATTTCTTTAAGATAGCCATTTGCTCTTCGTTTATTTCAGCATATTTCTCAAGCATTTCAAAGTCTGAAACAAGAACTGAAATCGGCATATTCATAGGTCTCCTCTTTATTTCGTATACTTTCCTAACAACCTCCTCAGAAGTAGCATCACCACCAATACCATAGACAGTGTCTGTCGGATACACGACTATTTGACCTTTCCTAATAATTTCTGCAGCAGTCTTGATTATTTCATTTTGTGTTTTATCCATACTCATACCTTGAAAGGGTACAGACCCTTTTTGTGAATTTTGCTCAACTGTTTTACGAATAAGTATGGGTCTTTGGAAATGTTTGATACTATAACCTTTACGTTATAGCTTGTCAACAGGCTGGGCAGTTCCTTCACAGAACTTACTTTCATCCACTTTTCAGACAGCATCTTATAGCCCAAGTCCCTAAAATAAAGCATCTCCTTTCTTGTGAAGTTGTCATAGAATTCTGTTATGAAATGCGCCTTCTTCCAGTCGTCCTTTCCCATCTTCTTAATATTATCCATCCATATCTCTGATCCTGGAACAAGCTCTAGTATGTTTATCTGAAGACCTATTTTCAACCCAGAAGCGAATTCAAGTGTCTTCATTACATCCTCCTTGGTCTCTACCGGGGAACCTATTATGAAGGATCCTATAGCATTCATCCTAGCCTTTTTAACATTCCTGACAGCATTCTTGATTTGCTCAACCTTAATCCCCTTCTTGTAATAATCAAGAGCCTTCTGGACCCCGCTTTCCATCCCAAAGTATATGGTTGAAAAGCCTGCCTTTCTCATTTCCTTCAATATTTTGGGGTCTGTCCTGTCGACCCTTCCCTCGCAATGGAAATTCATCTTTATTTTTCTCTTTCTTATGCCCCTACATATCTGAACAACTCTTTTGGGATTCAAGGTAAAGTTGTCATCAACAATAATGCAGGTCCCGTAACCCTGCAAGTACATCTCCTCCAACTCATCAAGGATGTTTTTTACAGACTTTGTTCTCCATCTTCTCTTGAACAGGGCGGAACAACAGCAGAAATTGCAATTGTGCGGACACCCCCTTGATGTCAGGAGCGTGGTGAACTTTCCAAAGTTAAGCTTCAGACCAAACCAGTACTGTGAATAGTCATTGTTCCCCAAAAGCCTTCTGTCTGGCAAAGGTAAGGAGTCCAAATCAGAGATAAAGCTTGGCTCGTTGCTTATTATCTTGCCTTTATCGCGAAGGGCCAGTCCATTGATATTTATCAGTTTCTTCCTGTTCCCCAGATTATTGACCAGTTCCGTAAAGGCAATCTCACCTTCTCCTCTGACCACAAAGTCTATGAACTTGTAGTTCTTCAATATCTTGTCAGCAAAGAATGTCGCATGGATGCCGCCCAGAACAATTGTGGTGTTGGGAAGGGCATTTTTTATTTTCTTAAGCAGTTCCATTGATTTCAAGAATGTGTAAGTTGTACAGCTGAAGCCTATCACGTCAGGCTTCTCCTTCTTCATTTGATCCAGAAACTGCTTCTCATTCATGCTGTAATAAGCGTCAATGACCTTCACAACATGGCTGCTTTTTGTCTTGAGATAGGAAGCCATATACAATAGACCCAGAGGTGGCCAGCAATAATCAGTCGTCCTGAATGGTGGTGTGCATAAGACTATCCTCATGTTAATCACAAAAATGTGCGCCGACCGGGATTCGAACCCGGATTATCAGCTTGGAAGGCTGAAGTCCTAACCATTAGACTATCGGCGCTCTAGAATAGATTTTAATTGTAATTATTTAAAAGACTTTCTTATTTTCTCAGCGATTTTTTTCATTTCCTCTTCTGGTATCTTCTGCACCTTCTCAGGGTTGGGTCCCAATGGATGCTCGTCGTTCTCGAACTTTGGTATCAGATGTATGTGCGCGTGGGGAACACCCAAACCATATACAACATAGGAGACAACCAAAGGGTCAAGAACCTTCTGTATCACATTAGCTACTTTCCTTGCTGTTTGCCAGTAACTGCAAAATGGCTCATAATCATTAACCCACTGGACATGCTTCTTGGGAATAAGGAGAGTATGTCCTGGGTTCAGAGGATTTATATCAAAAAATGCAAAGAACTCATCGTCCTCATAAACCCTGTGGCAGGGTATCTCCCCCTTCACAATCTTGCAAAAGACACAATCCATACAATCACAATGAAGTGGGGTCAGAGGGATTTGAACCCCCATCAGCTGGTTTCTTCCTTTCATCTTCGGAATCAAAGCTCCATGACTGGAGCCAGCCGTCTTGGCCTGGTTGGACTATGACCCCTGTTTAAGAGAATAATATGCAAGTGTTTTTATATATTTACATTTAAGAAAATGCCCTGACAGAATTCCAAGAAACACTCTTTTCCATTTTCTCATCTAGAAGGCCTTTGAGCAACAAGACCAAGTGAACATTGCTCAAAACAAACCACACCGGCAGATAAAGCAAATCTCCCATAGGCTCCTTGAACTTTATCCTCGAATAAACCAGCAGAACCATGTTGAACATAAAAAGGACAATAAAGGGAAGTATCAAGAAAAAGGGCAAGCCGAACTGCATAACAATTGCAAGGACAGTTGCTGTTATAAGACCGAAAGGTGGAACGTAGAAGTATATGCCGTGCATTGCATCTGACAAGAATTCCTTTCCATGCCTTCTTTTGTACTTAAGCAGCTTTGCAGCTCCTCTGGCCCATCTTATACGCTGCTTGAAGAATGCTCTGAAGGAAGGCGGCTCCTCGTTCCATGCAATTGCATTGGGCTCGAAAACCGTCTTGTAACCGTATTTTTTCAGCTTTATTGACATCTCCACGTCTTCCACAAAAGTCTCAGTGTCAAAACAGCCCACATCCATCAAAACATTCTTTCTTATGAACATGTTCTTTCCAAAGAAATGTGTGTTGGCTCCGAGACTGTTAAGGAAGTACTCTATGAAAGATATGAAGCTGGTTTCTAGGGCCAGTGACCTTGCAATCATGCCCTGCTCCTTGTTGTGGGACTTGAGATTGCCGCAAACTCCTGCTATTTTTTTATCAGAAAAGTGCTTGACAGCATGTTTCAGGCAGTTTTTATCAACAATACAGTCAGCATCATAGATACCTATTATCTCGCCTTTTGCCTTGGGTATCACATTGTTCAAGGCGTCTCCCTTGCATGTCTTTGGACAGGATTTTATGACCCTCACTCTCCTACCAAAGCTCTTGCATATCTCTAAGGTTCTGTCCTTGGAGCCGTCTATTGCAACTATTAACTCTAGCTTGTCTCTGGGATAGTCCAAATTTAACAAACTTCTTACGCATTTGCCTATAACCTTCTCCTCGTTCCTCGCTGGAACAATCAAACTCACCGTAGGAAGCATATTAAGAATAGAGAAAAACTCATTTATAAAATTATACGGAATCTTATAAACTAATGAAAGCTTTAAAAAGTCTTGAGAATGCTCGTTGAAAGTGTTTTAAGACCTTAATTTAAATTCTGGATTTTCCATATCTGAAAAAAACTGAAGCCTCGAGAGGGATTTGAACCCCCGACATCCTCATTACAAGTGAGGCACTCTACCGAACTGAGTTATCGAGGCATTTTCAATATATATGTTTCTTGGATATTTTATTTATATAACAACTCTTTAATCTTTTATTGAACATCAAAATAAATGTTGGTTATTGTGTAAATTTTAAATATATTAAAAAATCAATATTTACTCATTGAGAGGAGTAAAAGATTTAATGAAAACAAACACCAAATCAAAAAAATTCGTGTATTTCTTCGGAGAGGGCAATACAAAGGACAAACTCCTTCTAGGAGGCAAAGGAGCAAACCTGGGAGAGATGACAAAAATGGGCCTGCCAGTGCCACCTGGGTTCACCATAACAACAGAAACATGCGATTACTTTTACAAGAACAAAAATTCATATCCTTCTGGACTGCAGGAGCAGATTGATAAAAACATAAAGAAGCTGGAGGACAAGATGGGCTTCTGCCTGGGAAATGTGAAGAGGCCTCTGCTATTATCAATAAGGAGCGGCGCTGCTGTCAGCATGCCTGGCATGATGGACACAGTATTGAACCTAGGTCTAAATGAAAAGACGTTGAAAGGATTAAAAGAAAACACTGGCAACGAAAGATTTGCATGGGATTCCTACAGAAGGTTCGTACAGATGTTCGGGAATGTTGTCATGGATGTGGAGCACAAGCACTTTGAAGGAATAATAACCAAGGCAAAGAAGAGAAAGGATATACATTATGATTACGAACTTGGGGTTGATGACCTCAAGAAATTGGTAAAGGACTTCAAGGCAGTCATCAAAAAGGAAACAAAAAAGGACTTTCCAAATGATATCAAGAAGCAGCTGAAAATGGCAATTGACGCTGTCTTCAGTTCATGGAACAACTCTAGAGCAATAAAGTACAGGAAAATAAACGACATAAAGGGTCTGATTGGAACTGCCGTGAATGTACAGACCATGATTTTTGGCAACATGGGAGAAGACTCATGTACTGGTGTTGCTTTCACAAGAAACCCAAGCACGGGAGAGAACAAGTTCTACGGCGAATACCTAATCAATGCTCAAGGAGAGGATGTGGTTGCAGGAATAAGAACGCCCAAAAGCATAGACAAGCTAAAGAAGGAGATGCCAGTCATTTACAAGCAGCTGTATCAGATAAGGAACAAGCTTGAGAAGCATTACAAGGACATGCAGGATTTAGAATTCACAGTCCAGAAGGGCAAGCTTTTCATTTTACAAACAAGAAACGGGAAAAGGACAGGACCGGCAGCTGTTAAAATTGCTGTTGACATGGTCAAGGAAGGCCTCATAAAAAAAGAGGAGGCAATTATGAGAGTAGCGCCGAGCAAACTGGAGCAGCTCCTACATAAAAGAATAGACCCCAAGGAAAAGAAGAAGCCGCTGGGCAAGGGCCTGCCAGCATCGCCAGGAGCATCTGTTGGAAGGGTTGTGTTCACAGCAGAGGATGCTCTTGTATGGTCAAGCGACAGGGATGAGAAAGTAATACTTGTTAGGAACGAGACATCACCAGAGGACATTGAGGGAATGCATGTCGCAGAGGGCATACTGACAGCAAGAGGCGGCATGACCTCGCACGCTGCTGTTGTCGCAAGGGGAATGGGCAAGTGCTGCATTGCGGGCTGCGGGAAAATATCGATTGACGAGGAAAACAACATGATGACAGTAGGCTTCATAAAAATCAAGGAAGGGGACTACATCACGCTTGACGGAACAACAGGCGAATTCTATTTGGGTGAGCTTCCAGTTATTGATCCTATCATATCTGACGAGTTTGGAGTGTTGATGGAATGGGCAAAGAAGGTCAAGAAGATGGAGATAATGACCAATGCAGACAACCCACATGACGCCAAGGTGGCACTAGACTTTGGCGCCGAGGGAATTGGATTGTGCCGCACTGAGCACATGTTCTTCGAGGAGGACAGGATAAACTCAATGAGAGAAATGATCATAGCAGACAATGAAAAGGAGAGGAGGATTGCACTTGACAAGCTCTTGCCACACCAGGTAAGTGATTTTGTAGCAATATTCAAGGTCATGAACAATAAACCTGTGATAATAAGACTGCTTGACCCACCATTGCACGAGTTCCTGCCCAAAACAGAGGGCGGCATAAAGACATTGTCCAGAACATCAAAGACTCCTGAAAAGACAATAAGGGAGAGGATTTCCAAATTACATGAGTTCAATCCTATGCTCGGCTTCAGGGGATGCAGAATAGGTGTTGTCTATCCTGAAATAAGTGAGATGCAGGCCAAGGCCATCTTCAAGGCAGCATTGAAAGCCAAAAAAGCGGGCAAAAATCCCAAACCCATGATCGAGGTTCCTAATATTATTGATATCCAAGAGTTCAGAAAAATCAAGGAGATAATATTGAAGGCTGCCAAGGAGACAGGAGCCCAAGGCAAGATAAAATACCAGATAGGAACCATGATAGAGTTTCCGAGAGCTTCGTTGACAGCTGATGCGATTGCAAAGGAGTCTGACTTCATAAGCTTCGGCACGAACGACCTAACGCAGACAACCCTTGGTTTCTCAAGGGACGACGCAGGCAAGTTCATTTCATGTTATCTAGACAGTGGCATATTAGAGAAGGACCCGTTCCAGACCATAGACAAGGTCGGGGTGGGACAGCTGATGGAGATAACAATCAAGAAGGCCAACAAGGTGAAGAAGGGTATTGAGATAGGTGTTTGCGGGGAGCATGGTGGAGACCCTGAAAGCGTCAAGTATTTCCACAGCATAGGACTTACCAATGTCAGCGCTTCTCCCTACAGGGTTCCAATAGCCATTCTTTCTGCTGCGCAGGCAGCACTCAAGACAAAGAAGTAAACTCTTGCACAAGCATTATATATTTTGTTTTTTCATATTTCTCTTATGACAATATCTGTGGTGGTCTGCGCCAAGAACGAGGAAAAGTACATAAAGAAATGTCTGCAGTGTTTGAAGAGGCAGACTCTGAAACCTGAAATAATTGTCGTGGACGGACATTCAATTGACGACACATATAATATAGCCAAGAAATACGCTGACAAAGTTGTCAGGGACAAAAAAAATGGAATTGCCAGTGCAAGGAACCTTGGATGGAAGACTGCTAAAGGAGAAATAGTAGCATATTGCGATGCTGACTGCCGTCCCCCCGATGACTGGATTGAAAAAATATCTAAATTAATGAAAGACAATGTATGCATATTCGGGCCAATAATCCCATATGATGCAAAAACCGAGGCCAGGATCGGTTTGAAAGTATGGGGAGATTTGTTTTTGAGGATAGTCTCAAAAATGGATTACCCTTGCATATGCGCATCGAACGCTGCCTTCAAAAGAGATATTCTGAAGAAGCATCCTTTCAGATTAAATTTTTTGGAGGACTTTGACCTGGGCAACAGGTTGAGAAAGGTGGGGAAGGTCAAGTGTTGTAAAGAATTGTACATGCTCATTTCTGCAAGGCGCTTCAAGAAAGGCTTCCACAGGACAGCCTTCAAGTATTACCTATTGAACTACTTCAGACTGAAGATAGGAAAGGAGCAGAAAATGTATTGGTAATTAAATTATTTTCTTATTATTTTCCAAGTCAAAAACTTCTTTAACAGTAATAATGATTGCATTCCTCATTTCAAGTGTTTCATCTTGCCCACGAAGAATTTCAGAACAAACGTCAAAGTACTTTCCAGAATCGTATATTTCAACTGTTCCCTTTATTCTGAAATAGCCACCGACCACGCAGATATTCTTGTTTTCCCTCAGGTTCTTTATTGTGGTTGTCATCTAGCAGTCCGCTACAAGCAGCTTCTCATCAGCAAACCCCAAGGAAATGACTATGTTGGCATTGGGCTCCCCTGAATTGGAGCATGTAGAAAGAATTATTTCTTTGCCTTCCTTGAAGTTCTCTTTCCAGTGCATTCAATCACTTTAACAATGAATTATGCCGAGAGAGGGATTTGAACCCTCGACCTCCGGATTCCATATCATCTTGGGATCAAATCTCATAATGATTTTATGAGACCGGCGCTCCACCAGGCTGAGCTATCTCGGCATAAAGTGGGCCCAGTGGGGGTCGAACCCACGACTTCCAGGTTTCTTCCTGTCATCACGCTTTCGCGTTACACATGCTTTTATCTAACAGATAAAAGCCTGGCACTCTACCAACTGAGTTATGGGCCCATTTTTGCTATTTCCTTCAATTTCTTGACTTTCTCCTTTGTAAGCTTGAACCATATCCCGAAGCTTCCATTATAGTCCGCTATCTCTATCATCTTTTCCCTTTCGTGTATTTCTATCAAAAAGTCCTTATCATCAATTTCCAATGTCAGTCCCTTGCCTGAGAGATTCCTAGACTGCTCTGGCTTGATGTAAGTGAATTCCAAAAGCTTCTCTGCTGTTCCTTTGTTCAGCTTCAGTATGACGACCATGAATATAATTGCGCCCCGACTGGGATTTGAACCCAGGTCACGGACTCGACAGGCCCGTATACTAACCACTATACTATCGAGGCATATCTATTGTTTTATTTCGTAAGATATTTAAATAGTTTTCTAGTTTGTGAATATTTAGAAAAGTAGTGGTCGCCAACTACTTCGGGTTCCCATCTTTTCGACAGTACAACCGAAATCGAAATGTAGATTCACTACCGTGTTCGAAATGGGAACGGGTCTTGCCTACACTCTTTGATCGGCAACCAAACCTTATTTCAATTGAAAAGTATTTAAAGGTTATTCTAGAGATGGAAGGAGACGTCGCAATCAGCACAGTAAATCAGTCTGTTATCCAATTTCAGACCGCCTTCATTACAGAAAGAGCATTTGGTTTTGTTCGGACGTTTCTTTATTCTCTCAACGATTGTTCTTTTCAAGTTATCAGAATACTTAGAGAATTTTTCATCGCATTTTTTACAAAGTACTATTGCACTTATCTTAGATATGTTTTTGCTGCACATGGGACAAAGGACAGACTTTTTCCTATTCCTGAGGGATAGTTTGAAGTAGTCAGTGTGAATTTCTAAAAAGTTTCTAATTCTCTTTAATACCATATTCATCTTTTGGATAACATAGATTTATTCTTTTCTAAAAAGGAAAAGAGTCCCCGCCGGGAGAGTCGAACTCCCAACCTGTCGGTTTCTGTTTGAACGGTTGCTAAATGCTTAATACAACAGTAAAAAGCTACAGCCGACCGCTCTACCATTGAGCCAGACGGGGATATATTCAGAATTAATTAAAGAAGTATTTATAAGTTTATTTGGTATCATCAAGCCTTGGATTCGATCAATGCCATCATTTCTTGATATGTTGTTATAGCATTTTTGCCTTTTTCTGTTGTTATATATATTTTTTCTTTCTTTTCTAATGTTCCTTCTTCTAAAAGCATTGGTTCATATTTTTTAAAAAGAGTATCAGCTAGACACATTTCACGCTCAATCTGTCTCATTGTAGCTCCATTTATAGATGTTTCCAAAATCTCTACTGGTATACTAAAACGATCACGTTTGGACATAAAAATCATTAGTTATGTAAGCTTTAAATTCTTTTCCAGAATCATTCCTTGACTGATACTGTGACAAAGCCTTTTGCCCTTTTCTTGGGATGAATAGAAACCCTGTTAGAACGTTTGTAAATAGGTGCTTTGCGTCTAACACCCTTTGCCTTTGCGCTTGGTAGCTTTACATCTTTAAACAATTCCCTTGCTGGCTTCAATGTGTAATGGAGAACTCTTTCCTCATGTGGACTCAGACTTCCCAACTTCCAATGGAGCTCTACCCCGCTTGCTACCTTTCTTATGAGCGGTTTAACGCTTTCGAACTTGCTGACAATCGAGAAATCAGCAGGAACACTGTCCTTGACAACAACATTGCCAACGCCCCTTTTCTTGCTCTTCAAGTGAAGGGAGACTGAGACCTCTTTTCCAGACTTCCTAATCAATCTTTTTGAGAAAACCAAAGCTGTTGACTGCCAGTATATGAAAACTGCAATCATCACAGCGGAAATTATCAGAACATAAGTTGGCCAGTAGATTTCAGAGTAGGTTATGCTTCTGGACTCGTTAGGCGCCAAGCTTACTTTCCAGAAATAACTGCCGAGCATCATGCCTGTTGGAGTCGGGCCTGATATGAAATAATGCCATCCCTCTGTTGAAACAGACTGCAAGTCAGCCTCTGCAACAACATTACCGGTGTTGGTTGCTGTAACAGTCACCGAGCTTCCGAACGGTGTTGTAGATACCTCTTCATCATAGATGACGTTCTCAAAGGAAGGGATGTTAAGTGTCTTTGTTTCTTTGTAAAAGCTCATGCCAACATCATTGACCAAGTTAAAATCAACATCATATTCTTCTGGACTTAATCCATCTAACGAGAAGCTGAGAGCAAAATCTTTGCTTTCTAGCACACCCAACCTATTGATTGGAAATGTTTTTTGCTGGTTGGCAACCTTTACTATGACAGCCAAGTTGGTCAACGATTTTGAGCCAACATTAAGAGCATCACCCGAAACTATGACTTCATCAGAGCAAGTCTCGCAGCTCAGGGAAATGTCCCTTATTATTGCTGATGTGACCTGCTTGATATTTATGCGCATGGCTTGCTCTAATACAGAACCTGTGCTGGGCCTTGTAATCTTAAGCAGGTATTCCTTTTCTTGAGGTATGGCATCTCTTGCTGGTTTGACCTCTAGAAGTACTGTTTTGCTACTGTAAGAAGGTATTTTTACCAAGGACTCCTTGGCAACAACCCATTCATTAGGAAATCCGAACACAATTATTGAGAACCAGTCCTCTGGCATTGGGTTGTTTATGGTAACTGTTATGTAAGCAGTATGGCTGGCAAAAAAATCATAGTGTGATAAATCAGAAGGTTCCACAACAATGTTGAAATCTTGCGCAAATGCAACTTGTGTCAAGATAATAGATAGGACCAGAAATGACAATACCAGCTTTTTCATAAGAAACAATTATACATTTAAGCTTAAATATTTTGTTATTCTATGAGACCCCACCCAATGAGTCTCCATCTTTCTGCAATTCTCCTTGAAAGGACGATTCTGTCACCCTTGGCAGCGCATATGGGAAGCCTTAGCTCCAAATCGCAGACACCGTCCTTAAGGTTCTTGATTATTCCCAATGTTCTAGCAGTCCCCACATTGACCATCAGCTGCTCCTCCATTCTCAACGGTTCTATTTTCTCAATTATCTTATCAAAAAGGTTTGGCCTGAAGGATATGTTGTTTAATATAGGAGGCAGCTCATTTCCAACCAGAGAGCCCGTGAGCGAGTCTGCCTTGGATAGGAATGGATCAAGCTCTGTCAGAACACCCAGCAGACCTCCCGCATCTGCTCTTTCCAAATCCTTGCCTGCTTTCTGCAAACCAGATACTTTTGTCTTGATTGGATTCCAGTTGTCCTTTGTCCTTATGCCAGGCCTTATCTCGACTTCGTCCCCAACCTTCAATTCTCCTTGTATGAGGGCTCCTCCCAATACTCCTCCTCTCAGTTTCTCAATCTCTGTTCCAGGCTTGTTAACATCAAAAGACCTGACAACCAGCATCTTGGCAGGCTTGGTATTGTCCTTTTTCGGAGTCGGTATTCTCTCTTGTATCAATTGCAACAGAAGGTCCATGTTAAGGTTCTTCTGCGCAGAAACAGGAATTATCGGAGCATTCTCAGCCACTGTCCCCTTGACGAACTCCTTTATTTGATTGTAGCTATTCATTGCCTTTTCCCTGGTAACCAGATCTACCTTGGACTGGACAATAATGACGTTCTTTATCCCAACGATGTTAAGAACCATCAGGTGCTCCCTTGTCTGGGGCTGCGGACACTTCTCGTTAGCAGCTATGATAAACAATATTCCATCCATTAAGCTTGCCCCTGCCAAAACAGTCGCCATCAGGGTCTCGTGGCCAGGAGCGTCAACAAATGAGACTGTTCTCACAGGCTCGCACTTTCCAGAACATTTGATGCATTTTTCTGTTGAGCAAAACAAATTGCATTTATCACACTTGTATATAGTTGCATCAGCATATCCTAATTTTATTGTGATTCCTCTCTTGAGTTCCTCAGAATGAGTTGCCGGCCACTTTCCTGAAATTGCCTGGACAACTGATGACTTGCCATGATCTACATGACCAAGAGTGCCGATATTAACTTCTGGTATTAATCTCTCATCTATTTTTTTCATTTCAATCCCATTTTCTTTAAAGTCATTTCAACATAACCCTTTTCTCTGTCTCTCAAGCTATTATCAATATCTAATTCTTCGCAGACTTTCTTTATATTTTCTCTGCTGCCTTCTATTTCAAAAAATTCGCCCAAGTCATCAACAGAATCATGGCATATTTCACATTGCCCGTATTTTCCAGTCTTTCTTATTTTTCTTACCTGTAATTTTATGGGAAATAGTATTTCAAATATTTTTCTTAATTTTTCATACTGTTCTGCTGTCAATTCGGTCATAATTTCCTCTGACTCATAGATGTCAACATCAGTCCCACCGATTATCACGTTCTTTAAATTAAGAAACACCTTTCCCTTTTTCTTTCTGAACCTGAGATATGTGCTTCCAGTAACATTTTCCTTTGTAAAGAAATATTCATCTATCTCTTCATGTGGAACAAGGTTTAGACTCTTTAGCTTGGAGGAGAGTTTCTCATCCACTCTGAACTTGGTCTCGATTTCCCTGTTGAATTTACTCACCCTTCTTCTCTTCAGGCTTGCTTTCTTCTTTATTTGGTTCTGGTTTGGGCTCTTCCTTCTTGGGTTCCTCTTTCTTCTCTACAGGTTTTGCTTCTTCCTTGGGAGCCTCTTTTGGTTTCTCTTGTGGCTTTTCCTCTTTAGGCTGTTCTGCTGCTTTTTCCTCACCCTCTTTTACCTTTGGCTGTATTCCCAATATCTTTGGAATGTCACCTTCTCCTTCCACAATCTTGCAGTTTATCTGCATTATATCGTCAGAAACTATGTTGCCTCTTATGAACTTCCTCTTTCTAAGGCCCTTGACCTTGAAGATTTTCTTCTTTATCTTTTTCCTTCCCTTGAAACCGATGCCCTTTGTCAGCAAAGCCTTTTTCCTTTGCGACCCGTCCAAATCCGGTCTCATTGGAAAGCCGTCCTTGTCACTACCGCCAGTAACTTGCAACTTGAAACCGGACAAGCCTATCAAAGAACCGTCGAAATTTTCCCCAATCTTCTTCCCAACCAGCAAAGGCGCTTCTTTTTCTATCTGCCAAGCCTTTCTGCTTTTTGGTTCGCTTACTACAATTTTAAATGCCATAATATATCACCCCCAGTTTTAGCTTATTAGGCACATTTCCGGGTTGTTTATTAATTAAAAAGAAACTATTTAAAAGTTATGAAGAAGAGGTTTTGGGAAATAGATGCTCTGCGTGGAATTGCATTAATCAGGATTGTGATTTTCAACTGGTCCTTTACCCTTATGTATCTGGGAATATACACCTTCAGCTTGGGAATGGCTCTTCCAGGTTTAGGTGCCTCTATTTTCATTTTCCTAGTTGGTTTAAGCCTGACAATAAGCTATAGTAGAATCAGGGGCAAGAAATTAAAGGAAACATACAAGAAGTACTTTTCAAGGGGCTTGAAGGTTTTTAGTTATGGTCTTCTAATAAGTGTTATCACGTTTCTAACATTTCCTGAATCCTTTGTAGTTTTCGGAATCCTTCATTTCATAGGGGTTTCAATAATACTCGGTCAGTTCTTCTTGAAGTTTAAAAAACTGAACTTGTTGCTAGGATTGTTGTTAATTATTATTGGTTTATATCTACAAAACTTCAGCTTTGATTTCCCTTGGCTTTTGTGGCTGGGCTTTGCTCCACAACATTTTTACACCTTTGACTACTTTCCAATTCTTCCATGGTTCGGGATAACTCTGTTGGGAATTTATTTTGGAAACGTTTTATACAAGAACGGCAAAAGAAGCTTCAAGATAAAAGATGTTTCAAACTCTTCCATTGTAAGATTCTTATCATTTCTTGGTAGAAAGTCGCTGTTCATTTATCTGGTGCACCAGCCTCTGCTGATAATTATTTTGTTGTTGCTAGGTTTCACGGTATTCTAATCAATGCCTAGAATTTGCTTGGCAAGCTGTATTTCCGCATTCAGTTCTAAATCTTCCAAAACCTTCAAGTCCTTTTCAGTCAAAAGAGTTGTTATTTCATCCCCTTCCATTATGTGCCTTCCAACAGTCGGTCCAACAATGGAAACTGCGGCTTTGTCTCCAGTTTCAGCCCTCTCCAAAGTCTTGTTGTCAGACTGTATTGTCTTTATTTCCCCAATCTCCTTCCCTCCCTTCTGGAGCCTGTAGCCAGCCTTTATTGTCCCTGCTAAAACTTCTACTCCAACTATGGCAGGGTTTGAAGCCCTGAAGGTGTGACCTGGTATTATCCTAATCTTGGCTGGCATGGTTATTGTGTCAAGCTTCTGCAATCTGATTTTCTCTTTAGCTTCTTTCACAAACTCGTCATAACCTTCTGTCAGTTTGTATATTATGTTGTTCTGTAGAATCTTGATTGACTTGTCTTTTGCGTATTGGGCAGCCACATCATCAATGCCCACATTGAAAGCTATAATAATTTTCTTCAGGGAATCCTTGCCAGCATCTATCGCAATAACGTCCTTTCTCAGAACATTCCCTGTTCCTGCCTTCTGTATGGGAACCCTGTCCTTGAAAATACCAATCAAGGCTTCCAAACTGCCGAGGTTGTCTGCCTTCAGTATTATCCCATCAATTGCCTTTTCAAACTCAATCTCTTCTATACCTGTTTGCAGTTCCTTCTTCATCTCCTCTATCTGGCCTCCCTCATGGACAGTAGCTATGGGACTTCCTGCAATGGCATCCTCCAAATCAGGCGCTGCAATCTTTACTCCAGCAGCAGCAAAAACATAATCGATATTTTCGAACTGCTTCTCGACTCTTATTTCTTTTAACGGCCTAGGTTTTAGCAGGGCCTTTATCTTTGTCACTATTGGTTTTTTACCACCGACTATCAACCAGTCCCCCTTCTTTATTTCTCCGTCATAAAGAATCACATCTATTGTTGAGCCCAAACCTCTCACATTTTTAACCTCAAGTATGGAGCCCCTGCCAATGCCCTTGGATACTTCCAACTCATTTTTCAGGAAGTTCTGTGCAAGACCAGTAAGCATCATCAAAAGTTCAGGTATGCCTTCGCCAGTCAATCCGGAGCACGGCACTACTGAAACGGTCTTCTTGAAATCCTCAACCCTGTCAAATCTTTCTGAATTGAAACCCCTCTCTGATAGCTGACCAATGAGCCTGTAGAACTTCTCATCAAACCTCTGCTTTACCCAGTCCGGCTGCTTCTCGAAGCTCTCTAAAAAGCAAGAGCCCTCTTTTCTTATCCAACCCTCCAACCTGTCAATCTTGGTTGCTGCGATAAGGAAGGGCGTCTTGAACTCTTTCAATATCTGAATTGACTCGTCTGTCTGGGGCTGTATGCCGGAATTTATGTCAATAACAAGAATCGCTAAGTCAGCTATTGATGATCCCCTCTTCCTGATAGCTGTGAAAGCCTCGTGTCCAGGAGTGTCTATGAATAACAAGCCTGGAATTTTGATTTCTATTTTCATTTTCTTCAGAAGGTCGCCGCACACTTTCTTGACAATGTCCAGAGGTATCTCTGTTGCGCCTATTGCCTGCGTTATGCCGCCAGCTTCCTTTGACTGGACAGCTGTTTTTCTAATCTTGTCTAGCAAAGTGGTTTTTCCATGGTCCACATGGCCAATAGTCACAACAATGGGCTGCCTAATCATATCAATCAAAAATAGTTAAATCTAGAAGCTTAAAAGATTTTATCTTTAGTGTAAAAAATTGCTAACCTTCGGTACCAGAATAACCTGCATGAAAAACCAAATCAGTTTCATAATCAATTGATGGTTTTTCCTCAGGAATGATTTTCACAAGGATATGCGGTATGGAAACATTCAGTTGCTTTTCCAAAGACTTTCTTAGTATTTCAAGATGCTGAGAACCATATACAGGCAGGTGTGGGTTGCCTTCCAATTTAGGAAGACTTTCAGCAGCCCTCCTCACGGCATCTGGCATGTCCTTATGCCTGTATGACTTTGTTTGACCTAAGATGGGATCAGCTGTCATAAAAATTACCACCACTCGAATAGAAAATATCTCATCGTCGGAATATATACTTAACCACGACAATTTACAAACTTCAGTCATTTGACGAGAAATTCAGCAAACAACGATATTAGAATCAGGGAAGATTTTATAAGGCTGTTTTTACTACCGATAAGTATATAAAGATTTAGTTTTATAATAGGATAACCTAAAAGGGAGGTTGTAAATATGTCATTAATAGAAACTGTATACGAAAACGGTGAACCAAATCTGAAAAAAATCCCGTTGGTAAATTACAACATAGATATTCCTATACAAGTTCCGGGTAGTGGAGTTGCAAAAACGGGTATACCATGTCCAGGATGCAATCAAGATGTGTATATTTTACCAGAGGGATATATGAATAAAAATGCTCTAATGGAGTATAAAGAAGTCAAAAGACCACATTCACCAAGTTGTAATAGATATATTCATACACAAATTAAAAAATGTGGGGTTGGAAAGGAAGTTGTAGTAAAGGCAACAAGATGGAAGTTGTTTGGAAGATTAGGGATTGGGAAAAAGAGATTGGATATACCGAAACTCAGCATAGGATCCCAATAGTATAATTGGTGAAAATATGGCTATGGTACAAGAAACTAAAAAAGGCAATATAGGACGAGTAATTGATGAACTTAAGGAAAGAGGACTTAATGTTTTAGATAGAAAAGATTTCTTTACAAAGAATGGTATAGAACAAACTCTTTTGCTAAGATATGGAGAGCAAAATATTCTTCTTTCTGTGATTCATGATATTGATTCTAAAAAACTGATTCCACAGTATAAAGGAGCAAGGAAAACGAACACAGACAATTTGGATTTCTTGAATAATATTGGAGGTTTAGATAGAGCTCATGCAGGGGGGGATATGTATCTCCATGAGTTGGATAAAGAAACAAAAAAACAATTAAATGAAAATGTATACGAATCATTTAGAAAGGTATTTCCCAAAGAAACAGTCAAATTCTGACAAGCCTTCGTCTTTCATCGTATCCGGTTATCACTTTTATATATTCTTCCTTTGTATTCTATTACTATGACAACGGAGAGAAGAAAAAAGGACCATCTTAAGATATGCATAGAGGAGAATGTTGAAAGCAATAAGGCATGTTTTGAGGATGTTAACCTAGTTCATAATTCTTTGCCTGAATTGGATTTGGCAAAAATAGACACTACCACGGAGTTTCTTGGAACAAAACTCAGATTACCCCTGACAATAGCATCAATGACAGGTGGGACAGAAGAGGCAACTAAAATAAACAAGGACCTAGCAGAAATAGCAGAGAAGAAAGGTATTGGATTTTCTTTGGGATCCCAGAGAGCCATGATAGAAGACCCTAAATTGAAGGATACTTACTATGTTAGAGATGTTGCTCCTAATGTTCTGCTTTTCGGCAATGTAGGCATATATCAATTGAAGAAATTCAGCATTGATAAAATCGAGGAAGCCTTGAAATATGTTGGAGCAAATGCCCTTTGCGTTCACATAAACCCCTCCCAAGAGATATTCCAGAAAAACGGAGACTCCAATTTCAGTGAATGCCTATGTTTTCTGAAGGACTTATGCAAGGATTTGAAATACCCTGTTATTGGCAAGGAGGTAGGTTTTGGCATATCAAGAGATGTTGCTTTGAAACTTAAGGAAGCTGGTGTCAAGGCAATAGATGTGGGAGGTTTTGGGGGAACTAACTGGATTGTTATTGACGGCTTGATATCTGGCAAGGAGTTCCAGAATTTCAAGAATTGGGGAATCCCGACTCCTGTTTCGATTATAGAAGCCAAAGTAGGGCTGCCTCTAATTGCTACGGGCGGGATTAGGTCAGGTGTTGACATTGCCAAATCAATTGCACTTGGAGCGGAGATGTGCGGCATAGCTTTACCCTTCTTGAGGATTCTGAAAACCAAAGGAAAACAGGGTGTGGAAGAATATATTGACAAACTGGAAAAGGAGCTGAAGACAACAATGCTTTTGACTGGCTCTAAGAACATAGAAGAATTGAAAAATACAAAATACATTTTGGATGGAAAAGTCAAGGACTGGGTTGATCAAAGAAAGCTTTAGAAAATTCTCAATAAACCTTAAGAATATGCAACTTATTTTCCATCTTAAAATGCCATTTTAACATTTCCACAAACCAAGGAGTAAACATATCAGGCTTCTCAATTATTGCTTTTTTCAGTTCATCCATCTTCAAGAATTTTATTTCTGAAACTTCTTCATTCGGTTTTATCTCACCACCATATTCGCACCTGAAAAGCTTGCTTATCATATAATCCCTATCACCATAAACCATCCTGAAATGCACAAGCAGTTCCAAATCTAAACCATCCAGCCCAACTTCCTCATTCATTTCCCTATTAGCGGTCTCAAGATATCCATTTCCATAATCAACATGACCTGAGACAGAACAATCGAAAGTATTGGGATATTTGTCCTTGTCTGGAGATCGCAATTGAACTAACAGCTCACCTTTTTTATTGAAAAGAAAAACATGTATTCCTCTGTGCCAAAAGGTGGAAGCATGGACTTTTTTCCTGTCTTCTCCTCTCAGTAAAATATCCTTCTCATCTACAACAGAAATTATCTCTTCCATAATCACAATCTCATAAGCGTTCCTACTCTTTCTCCAAGCAAAGCCCTTTTCAGGTTGCCCTCTATTTCCCCGCTCATCACAATAGATTCAGTACCGAACTTTGACAGCTCAAATATCCTAGTTACCCTGTGGAGCATGCCTCCAGTGACATCAATCCCAGTACTGCCACCAAGGTATTTTTTGATTTCCTCGAAGTTCTTCGAGTTTATCTCAGGAATCAGTTTGGCATCCTTGTATATTGTAGGGTCTTTCTCATACACACCATTGGTTATACCAGCAAGGATTATTTTCTTGAAAGAAGAATGTTTTGCTATGTAATTAAGAATCTCCTCAGTGGATATTATGCAGCAGCCCTTTTTTGTGTCCATTGAAACATCACCATAAGGTACTGGCAACAAATCATTTTTTAGCATCTCAGTTACTGGCTTAAGATACCACTCCTTTATCCTGCCGTTCTCTGATATAAGGGAAGCAGAAGGTTGCACAGAAATAGCGTTCTCGCCAGCATCTATCAAAGCATCAACAATTATTCGATTAAGCTTAGAAGCCGCGTCCTGGACAAGAGAGATTCCTTTGAAACTGTCTCCGTTCACTATGCCTTCATTAGTCCTATAGTCCTTTGCCGGCTTGTGAGGGAAAGAACCGCCACCATGTCCTACAATAATCTTTAATTTCTTTTCCTGCCTGGCCTCGTGTATCTCCTTTGCCAGTCTGTTGATAACATCGTGTCTTGGTGTAAAGGGCGTGTTCTTGTCTGTTATAAGACTGCCGCCGAGCTTGATCAAAATTAGGTTGTCCGTCATAATACACTTTATGTCCAAATCTTTTAATACCTTTTTAATGGCATCGTCATTTGATGGTAACCTTCTCTCCCTCAATAACGACCATATCACCATCATTTATCTTACCTATGTCAATCTTGTCAACACATGGTATGTCAGATATTATTGCACCGACAGCAACTATGGGCTCGCACTCCTCGTTTATTATACCCAAGGGAGCGACATTGCTCTTCTTTAACCTGTACAAGACATAGGAACCGACAGTGGAACCCTTTCCTGTGGGAAAGACCAGTATTTTTCCTTTGATGTTTTTGCCTTCCAGAGAATGGCCTTTCTCAATAACTATTCCAGTATCCGGGTCAACGCCGCCAAAAAAGCTTATTGGTTCTTTTGAGACAATAGCCTCTCCTTCCACATCTCCAAATTTTATTATTCTTCCCTTCATTCCCATCTACCTGTTAATGCTGCATTAATACATTGTTCAAGCGAGCCGAACCTGACATTGAGTTTAGAATAAGAAGGCGCATAGAACGCAGCCTTGCCAGAGTTTGTGGCAAGATTCTTGAAACCAAAATCCTCAACTGGTGCAACAATCATACACGTATCACTTAGGACCTTGCCGCCGCTTTGCTCTATTGTCCTAACATATTTGTCTGCCAGCTTTTTGACATGTTTTGAGGTTGTGACCCACAGTTCTGCCTTGAGTTTCTTTCCTATGACAAGTTCTGATATCTTCTTAATCTCATCAACTGAAGCATGAGGGCATCCTATACTAACAAAGTCTATCTCATTCTCGTTAGAGTTCAAAGACTTGTAGCCCTCTTCCAAGGATTCAATGACTATGGTCTGGAATTCTTCCTTTCTCATGTCCCTTATCTTAGCTTCAGGAGTAACATTATCAATATGGTATAATGCTACAGCACCGCTAGCAGCCATTGAGGCTCCCAAAACTTTCAGGTTGTCCTGATTCTCTTCTTTCACACCTATTATGTATGGTACCTTGTTTTTCACAGATTTTCCAATAATGTTCCCCAAAGCTCCTAAGTCTGAGAAGCCATCAACCTTGCACTTCACATCAAAGACAAAGTCTGCCTTGCGGTTCTCCTTCAAATGAAAACCATAGCAGGCTGTCCTTCCTGTTATTGCAGCTGCCAGTGCAGAGGGACCTCCTTCCCTGTTGGTCCTAGCTCCTATTACAGAATTGGCAAAGGAAACAGCAGACGACTCGCTCCATGCAATATGCTCCCCGAACTTTGGCAGGTTGCCTATCAGGTAGGGTGTGCATGTGCAGACAGGAGATATGCCTATCTTCTTGAAAGCCTCTATTACTTTGAGCTGCTTTTTTGCAAACTCTTCCTTGAAACCTAATCTCTTCCAGTTCTCCAAGTCCATGCCTGCAGGATTTAATGTAGTTCTGACAGAAATCTTTGCTCCCTTTCTTGCCCAATCCTCTAGAAATTCAATGCCAGCATCGCCCAGGTTCTTGTAGCTAACACCAGCAACCTGAACGCTTGTAACCCTTATGAGCCTTTCAGCACTGTATATCTTTCCTAAAGCAACAATTATTTCCATTGCCTTTTGTATGCCTTCTCCCCTTTCACCAACAAACATTTCCCTCTCTTCTTTTGTCAGTTCCATCTATATCCTTTCCTCAATTTTTTTGCAGTTGTCAACTAAAATCTTAATCTCTTCTTTTGTCGCATTGTCCACATGGATTCCTGCAACACAAACAACTCTTCTCTTTGTTTTTTTACAAAACTTTTCAGCAATAGGTCTTGCAACAATATAGTCTTTATGGTTATCAAATTTTATCAATTTAGTTTTCCTCTTTGGTTCAACTATTATAACACAGCCTACATGCGGTTTTTCTCCACCAAACAAAAATAAAACTGTCTCCTTGCCAACCTTTTTCTTTTCTAGCCAAACTTTATATTTTCCCCTACCAGCAATCATTACAATCATTTTATTGACGATTTTTGTATATGGAGTTCATCAAAATACTTTTCTGAATTCCTTTGGGTCACCTTTTATTGTACAGTCAAACCCTAGTTTGGATGTCTTCCCCGTCTTGCTAGAAGATGGATCCAGAGTAGAACCCTTTAAGTCATGTTTTATAACCAAGTCTGTTTTTGCCTGGAATCTTGTTGCAAGGGCCCATTCAACTGCATTAATGTCATAGATATCAATATCCTCATCAACTATGAACACATGCTTCATGCTCGGATGCGCCTTGAACGCAGCTTCTATAGCACTTAGTCCGTCTTCCTTATTTTTCTTTTTTATCTGAACCATCCCATGCAAACGGGAGCATCCCCCAAAGCTTAGAAAGACATCCTTGCATGCACACACTTTGTTCACTTCATTAAACATGACTGACTCTGTTGGCGTTTTCCATACTGTTCCATGTTCATAGCCGCCTGGAAGCAAAGCATGAAATATAGGATTTTTCCTATGGAATATCTTTTTGACCTTTACCACTGGCTGGCTTCTGACTATGTCAGGAGTAAGTGTAATATCCAAGAAGGGCCCCTCGTCATCCCATTCCTCTGTAATCGTTGCCTCGATAACTATCTCAGATTCAGCAGGAACCTTCAAATCACATGTTCTACATTTAACAACATCAATTGGTTTTCCGATTATTGCGCTTGCTATTGGCAATTCAAATACACTTATATCTGTGCATACAGCAGCGGCCTCTAAAATAGCAGGGTCAAGACCTATGCATATCGCTATGTCCAAATTTCTATTTGACCTCTCATAGAATTCCCAAGTATGTCTTTTAACAAGCCTTATTATTATCCTTCCGTCCTTTACCATCATTCGATGGAAAGAAACATTGTCTCCAAGTTCTTTATCTTTTGAAAAGACAATAGCAGACGATAAGTAAGGACCCCCATCTGTAGGCAAATATCTAGGTATTGGTAGGTCTGATAGTTTTGCTTCAACCTCAAAAAATGGCGCATCGTCTACCTCATTCAACTTTCCGGGATTTCTAATAGCATCGGCTACCTTCTTTACAACTTCCTGTTCACTACAATCAAAGGATAAGCCCAAATGTTTTCTGTCTGTCACAAGGTTTGCGGCTATCTTAAAATTAGGAAAGTCTCTTATGTTTTCAAAAACATAACTCTGGGTTTTATTTTTCAAAAAACCGGTAAGACCCAAGTTCAAATCAATCTCATCTTCGATTTTTTTAATCATATTGTTATTTTCAAGTTTTTTTATGAATCCTCTAAAACTCATTCTTTCCACCTCTTATACAATTTGTTTTCAATTCCAATTAAATCTAAAGCTTTGCCCACAAAAAAATCATTAACGTCATCCAAGGTTTTAGGCTTGGAATAATATGCGATGTTCAAAGGCATTATGATTCCACCGGCCAAGGTAACCTTTCTCATATTCTCTATGTGCATGAGATTGAAGGGAGTCTCCCTAATGCACAATATCAACTTCCTTCTCATCTTCAGTTGTATATCAGCCAAACGGATAATAAGGTTGTTAGTATAACCATTGGCAACTGCAGACAGGGTCTTCACAGAGCAAGGACATATTATGAAAGCATCTACGATGTTCGAGCTACTCGCCAAGGGAGACTCTATATCATCTTCCTCATAGTCGGCTTTCATTTTAGTTCCTGTCTCTTCTTTCAGTACTTTCTCACCTGCATCTGATATTATTGTTGTAACTTCAACTTTCTTCTTTAGTTCTTCTATTAATCTCAAACCAACAACACTGCCAGAAGCACCTGTAATTGCAACTGCTATTCTCATTTTATCTCCCTGACACCCTCTACGCCTATTTTGGTCTGGAAAGAATTAAAACCGTTCTCTTCGTAAATCTTTACCAATTCATCTGCATGTTCCTGATCCTTTGCAAGAACCAGACAGCAACCTCCACCCCATCCTCCTGTTGGTTTTGCTCCTAATGCTCCGTTCTTGATAGCGATCTCAACTATCTCATCCAGTTTTTCTGTTGATATGTTGAGCTTTTTCAATTCCGAATAATATTCCAGCATTAACTTGCCTATCAATTCCAATTTATTTTCTTTCAGAGCGTCCAAGGCTTGGATAGAGATTTTGTCTAGCTTATCCAAAACTTGGTCAACGAATTCCTTGTTCTTATTTCTCTGGTCCCTGATGTAAGGAACAGTCTCACCTGTTCTGGACGGTTGACCGCTGTCCACAAAAATTATAGGAAGCTTGAACTTAATGTCAAGAGGTTTTATTCCCTTTGATTTCCTGTATTGGATATAACCACCGTAAGTAACAATGGAGTTGTCAATGCCCGACGGCGTGCCACCATGAGCAACCACATCTCCCTGGTAAGCCATATCACAAATATCCTCTTTAGAGATATCTTTTCCCAGAAACTTTGAAACTGCCATAGCAGTCGCGGAAAAGGCTGAGGAACTGGAACCTAGGTTCTTGGTAACGCCTGAATCACCAACCACATCAATAGGTACAAACCCGTATTTCTTCATTAGTGAAGAAATTAGGAAAAGGGCTGCGTTTAGCTTTTCATTTTTTTGAAGTTCTTTTATTTCGTCAAATCTTTCCTCTCTTTTGAGCCTTTCAACAGTTTCATAAAGATTGAAAAGCTCTTCCTTTGTCATGGACTTCTTCATTCCTATTTTCTTTATCTCATAGGTAACCTTATTCTCGTTATTAGTACTAACCTCAATAAGACAATTCAAATCAACAGAAGCGGCAATTCCTAGCTTATCATAGACAACAGCATGTTCGCCGAACAATATAACCTTGCCTGGAGCAGAAGCCTTAGTTTTTCGCAATCTCTTGAAGTTCTTCTCCACTAACATAAAAAATATCTCCTAGACCGCTGCAACAGGTGCTCCCACAGTCGTGAGTTATGCATCTGATTTTCCCTTCCTCGACTCTAAACTTGTTACTTTCTGAATCATACTCCAAACCATGTGTACCGAATCTCTTTTTCAATTCACCCTCAATCTTTCTGCCGAACTCTGTATGGTCCTCGAAGGGGGAAAACTTTATCATGATATTATTAAGCTTCAATAAAATTTTGATTTTTTCAGGAGTTAAAACGTTTCCTGATATTTTTTGGAACATAACATGTAGTATTCAATTTAAGGGAATATGTATTTTATTTACTACCCTTGGTGGTGCTAATTATAAACTAGGATGTTCTTTTCTTAACAGATAAAGTCTTCCTTCAAGGAAACCCTTATCCTCTATTACTGTCTCGTAAATTGGTTTAGGTACAGTTACCCACTGTCCATCAGATGCATCTATTAAAACCATTTTTAGATTGTCATTCTCCATATTATTCCTCCTTATATTTTTCTATCAACCAAGTAATCAGTAAAGGCCTTTAACTTTAACTTAGCATCCGAGTCTGGAATAAGTTTGTCAACGCCTTCCCAAGCCTCCATAATCATTTTTTTTGCCTTCTCCTTTGCATACTCAATTGAACCGTATTTCTTGATTATGGATATTGCCTCATTCCTTAGTTTCTGAACATTAGTATGCATGCCAAGAATCTCTAGAAGTCTTTTCCTGTCCTCTTGACTTGCCTTGTTTAAAGTGTTTATCACCAAAAGGCTCCTCTTCCCCTCTGTTATATCTTCACCAAGCCCCTTATTCTCCGTGAACTCTCCCTCAACCAAGTTCAGTACATCGTCCTGTATTTGGAACGCTATACCGATTGTCTCAGCATAATTGCCTAAATTTTCCACAAGCTTGTCATCAGCTCCTGAAAGTATTGCAGCAATCTTGGCGGACATCCTAGCCAAAGTCCCTGTCTTGAAAGCGCACATCTGTAAGTATTCCTTCTCAGAGAGATTGTCCGCATTGCATATGCCATTATGCCAAGCTATGTCCATGGCCTGCCCAAGACCCAGGTTTATCATTTCCTGGACATAAGTCTCGTAAACATTAAGAAGTATGTTTGAATCAAAATCCTTTCTGTGCTTGATCAGAGGCAAAAGAGGCAAATAATACATAGTGTTGCCAGTGTTGATTGCCACATCCATACCGTACATCAAATGCATGCATGGCTTGCCTCTTCTCAACTCGCTCCTGTCCTCAATATCATCAACAAAAAGAGTCCCATTATGAATTATTTCTGGTATCACAACAAAGTCAAAGACCTTTTCCTTGTCACCACCCAAAGCCTCCACAACTAGAAGGAACAAAGATGGTCTCCATCTCTTTCCTCCCCTTTCCAAAAACTCCCAAATGGGCTCGGTAATAGTCTTGTTAACAACATCAACATTATACTGGTATCTTGTTTTACCAAAAACAAAATCCATGAAATTCATGTCAAATTTTTTGGGAATCCACTTCTCAACCACTTTATCAATAGTGGGCTTTTTCTCCAGCAAGAATTTTTTGATGTCAATTTCAGGCATTTTTTAGCTCCTCGATAATCAACTTATTCTTAGTAGTCAATTAATGCTTATAAATCTTTTTTGCACATTCGACAATTCATGAAATTACTATTCAAAGCTTTAGCCAAAAATGATAAATACAGCCTTTACCACTGGCAGTGGTAATTAATAGTGATAAGGCATAATTCTCTTTATGAAACTGAAGAAAGTCCAAGAAGGAAAAGTAAAGTTCTGGGTTCCTGAGGGGAGAATTTACGATGTGCCTGTATTCTATAACCCAGAGGCAGAGCTGCTGAGGGACATCTCAATATCAGCAATACATGCCTTCCAAGAGCAGTTCGAGGACAAGATAACCATATGCGATGCCCTAGCAGGAACTGGTATAAGAGGGTTAAGGTATGCCAAGGAAATCAAGGGAATAGAAAAGGTTTTCCTGAATGACAAGAACCCTGTTGCTGTGAAACTAATTAAAAAGAACATAAAGGAGAACAAGCTATCAAGGAAATGCAAGGCCAGCAAGGGAGACGCGAATATTCTTTTTCATCAGAACATCTTTAATGTCATTGATTTGGATCCCTTTGGAACTCCCGTACCTTATCTTGATTCTGCTGCAAGGTCAATATACCACAGAGGCTTTCTCTGTGTAACTGCAACTGATCAGGCTCCCCTATGTGGAACCTATCCTCTAACATGCCTTAGAAAGTACGGAATCCGTTCCTTGAAGACAGATTACTATCCAGAACTGGGAATGAGGATACTGATAACCAACATAATGCTGACCCTGTCAAAAAGAGAGAGGGTCTTTGTTCCATTACTAATGCACTCCACAAAGCACTATTTCAGAGTTTATGGAAAAATAGAGCATCTGGGCAAAATGAAAGACATACTCAAGGAATTCGGTTATGTCATGGACTGCTCCTGCGGCAATAGGGAGCAAGGAGAATTGAAGGAAAAGTGTTTTTGCGGTGAAAAATTCAAGATAGTTGGTCCTTTATACTTGGGAAGCATCCTAGATGGGAAGTTCTGCAAGAAGGTGCTTGCTGACTTGAGAAAAAGGGACTTCAATTTGGAGAAACAAGAGGAGAAACTCCTGAATCTATTAATAGATGAGGCTGACATGTCTGCCTTTTACTATGATTTACATTATCTGGCAAAGGTCCTTAAAACAAAGATACCTAGAATGGATTATTTATTCAAAAAACTTGAGAAAAAAGGCTTCAAGGTGTCAAGAACTCATTTCTGTCCAACTGCCATAAAGACTGATGCTGATTTCAAAACATTGAAGATTCTGATTTCTTCTTAAAAAACCCTTATTACTTGCCTCTTTTGATTATTATCCTATCATGAATAGGACATCTGCCAATCCTGAGCCAGTAGCACAAAGGACCCAAGCATGTCTTAGTTCCCTTATGATAATAGCAAACTTTTACAGTATTGCAGTTCCTTATCACAACGGGTCTTTTTGGTTTGAGTTTTCTAAACACAAAGTCACCTTTTGGAAATTGAAACACATATACACCTTTATCACTTAACCGTAATAATAATTAAGCTCAGGTGATATATAAAACTATCATCCAGTAGTAAAAACAGCTTAAAAATAAAAGAACGACTTTTTGGCAATCCTTCCATTCTTTACTTCTATCCCATCTTTTTTAAGTCTTTTTACCTTTTCCTTTAAACCTGTAGAACTAGTGTATCCTCCCAATCTTCCATCAGCATAAACAACCTTATAACATGGGTATTTCTTGCTGTCAGGATTACTTCCAAGCAATCTTCCGGCAGCCCTAGAATGGATACCAAGCGCTCTAGCTATTTCCTTGTAAGTTGTTACTTTGCCTCTGGGAATTTTTAGAAGAAGTTGCTGCAATTTTCCCATTACATCCATCAATATCTCCTGACAGGACCTGCTACAAACAGCCTGTATCTGACATTGTCATTTTCCAGCTCTTCCATTATTCTCTTGATGACTATGTTGGCAGGATCTGGCATGAGCTTTATCCTCTCTGAAAGGTCCTTGAAGCTCTTGAACTCTCCCTTCTTCCTCTCCTTGATTATGTCCCACATGTGCTTTTTCCCGACTCCCGGCAAGAGCTCTAACTGATTCAATCTGGTCGAGATTGGTCTAGAAGTGTTAAAGAAGTTGACAAACTTCTCCTCGTTCTCTTTAACCAGTTTTTCAACAACAAAGGGCAGTTCGGACTTGGCAAAGGTTGTCAGGTCCCTGATGGTTATCCTTCTTTTGATGTGATCTATCTGGTCCCTTTTCGATTCGCCTATGTAGGCAATGTCTCCTGACTTAAAGGAAACATCCTTTCTCACAACAACCTCCAACAATGAGAAGTATTTGTTGCCTATTACCTGTGCCAAAGACTCCTGTCTTCCAGCTGCATGGCCCCTTGGAAGGAAATCTAATACTATCACATTTTCGTCTCTTAGAAAAGGCATAAGCATCACTTATGGTATTTTTTAACTATCTCTAGTATTTTCTTGATTTCATCGTCCTTCAAGCTGAAGTTCTCTCTTGTGAATATCATTCTCAGCTCCTCTGGCTTCTTTGGCAAGAGATTTATAATTTGGATTTTGGTCTCCTCAGACATTCTCAGAACTGCTGATAGCTCTTCCAACATTTTCTTGGCCTCAGCAGCTTTTAGTTTGGTAAACTTCTTTAGATGTTCCATTGCCAGCTTCTGCTCGTATGTCATTTCCTTGTCCTTCTCCTGACTAGTCATAATTTCCTTTGCTTCTGGCATTCCCACTGGCTTTGATTCAATTACGTTCATAAAATCACTTTATTATATAGAAATTGAAGCTTTTAAACCTTGAGATGTTTTTTCCTGACGCTTTTGCCTGGTTTAACAATTTTTCTTCTCCTGGCACAGCTCGGGCAGACATACATCTTCTGCTGGAACGTGTGTATTCTATAACTTGGGACCTGTCTTCTCAAAATCGGGTCTGAAATCCTAAAACCCCTGAATTTTGTAAAGGTCTTCCATCTGGGAACCATTCTCCCGCAATAACCGCACTTGACAGTGCCCTCTCTTCCCTTGCTTTTCGTATGTAAATAAGCCCTCCTGTATGGTGCTGTACTCACTGGCATACAAGTTATTGCAATTAAATCTTTATAAAGAATAATAAGATAGTGATGATAGTATGGAGATAAACAAAATAAACGATGTTCTCTGGGAGATTCCAAAAACCGGCAAGATGCTGGTTCCTGTCAGGGTTCACGCTTCTAGGCAGATGATTGAAAAGATACAGGGAGACAGGACATTTTGGCAGGCCTCTAATTGCGCAACATTAAAGGGAATTTTAAAGAACATTATTGTTTTGCCAGATGCACATGAGGGATACGGGGCTCCAATCGGAGGGGTCGGGGCATTTGATTTTGATACTGGCATCATATCTCCTGGATTCTGCGGCTATGATATTTCTTGCGGAGTGAGAATGATAAGAACCAACCTGAATGAGAAGGACATGAAACCAAAAGTAAAAAGCTTGGTGGAGGCATTTTTCAGGAATGTCCCAAGCGGTCTAGGCTCTAAAGGAAGAATAAGACTGAACATGAATCAGCTGAATCAGGTATTGGAAACAGGAGCTGAGTGGGCTGTCAAGAACGGCTATGGCTGGAAGATGGACTTGGAAAGGATTGAGGACAGGGGAAGAATGAAGCAAGCTGACGCTTCCCGTGTTTCTGACAAGGCCAAGCAGAGAGGCATTCCACAATTGGGAAGCCTTGGTTCAGGAAACCATTATCTAGAGGTCCAAAGGGTTGACAAGATATTCCTGCCTGAAGTCGCCAAAACAATGGGAATAGAAAAAGAGGGCCAGATAACAGCCATGATACACTGCGGCTCAAGAGGACTAGGACATCAAGTTGCAACAGACTACATAAGGGTCATGGAGGGAGCAATGAGAAAATACGGAATAAAGATTCCTGACAGGGAACTTGCATGCGCCCCGGCACAGAGCATGGAGGGACAGGATTATTTCAAGGCTGCATCATGCGCCGTCAACTATGCTTTAGCTAATAGACAAATGATACTTCACTGGGTCAGGCAGAGCTTTGAGAATATTTTTGGAAAGAGCGCAGAAGATTTAGGATTAGAACTAATTTACGATGTCAGCCACAACACCATCAAACAGGAAGAGCATGTTATTGATAGCAACAAGAAAAAAGTATGGATTCACAGGAAAGGATCGACGAGAGGGTTTCCACCTGGTCATGCTGCCTTACCTGACATCTACAAGAATATCGGCCAGCCAGTTATCATAGGAGGTTCAATGGGAACTTATTCTTATTTGCTTGTCGGGACAGAGACTGGAAAGGATACATTCTTCAGCACTGCCCACGGAGCTGGGAGATTAATGTCAAGGCATGCGGCATTGAGAAGAAAGAGTGGAGAGGAAGTAAAAAGAGATATGGAGAAAAGGGGAATCTTTGTCAGGAGCGCTGGGTTGAAGACATTGGCTGAAGAGGCAGACTTTGCCTACAAGGATGTTACAGAGGTTGTTGAGACTTGTGAGAAGGCTGGTATAAGTAAGATTGTTTGCAGATTGAAGCCTTTGGGTGTTGTAAAAGGTTGATTATAGGTTTATAAAACAACAAAAGTGAATATACTTTATGTTGACGGGTTTTTTACAGGCATTCATAATACTTTTCATGATAATGGACCCCTTTTCTTCGTACATAGTTTTCGCGGACATAACCAAAAAGTTCAGCAAGAAAGAGAAAATAAAGAGCGTAAACAAGGCAGTAACTGTTGCAGGCATTCTTGCGTTTATTTTCATCATAGGTGGCAACTCCATACTTGACGTGTTCAGCATATCCCTCAGGAGCTTTACCATTGTCGGCGGCATTGTCCTTTTCCTTCTGGGTTTGGAGATGATACTTAACTTCAAAATATCAAAGGAAAAGGCTAGGAACTACAGTGTGGCAGCTGTTATAATAGCCACCCCTATAACAACAGGGCCTGGAGTAATAACCAGTGTAATATTTTTTACTAACAGCATAGGTGCGGTTTTGACTTCTCTTGCATTGCTGCTTTCACTTTCTCTAATATGGGTATTCCTAAGGGCCTACGGCTTCATAAACAAGTTTTTGGGCAAGGGAACAGTTGACATAATCTCAAAGGTAATGGGCATATTCATAGCTGCCAGAGGAATAGACCTGATACTGTCGTTTTTTTAATAACTGGCAAGTGAGAGGTCATGTTTAAATACGGTTAAAAGTTTAAATAGAGGTTGTCCATAATTCTTCCATCTGTCAGAGATAGTGCCTACAGGGGGTGATATCCATGCCAAAGAAAAAGAAAATGAAAGAAGAAGTTCAAAAAGAAGATGATGATTATTAAGTAAGTTTTTTTGTCAAATAAAGAATATAACCATCTTTATTTTTGTTTTTAATTATTTTAATATATAATTTTATTATTCCTTGTAACCATTCAGTTTAATAAAAGATTCACCAAAAATAGAAGCTTCTGTTTTCAGGATTTTATTGCTCTCAAGGGCATTAACCCAGCTGGACAGAATTCTTTGATCAACATCCAGTATGTTGCACAATTCCCTAACGGTCCTCTTTCTTTTCTTGACCAGTTCAAGAAGCATGTCAGGCTTGGTTTTAATAGACATATGGTCATTCTTTTCTTCTGTCCTCAAATGAAAACTAAGTTTATCCAAAGATTCTCTTATCGTATTATTAATTCTAGCCATTACAAACAACCTAATAGAAATAAGATAGCAAACTTTAAATACTCTTTAGTAGTAAAAATCAGACGTCAAGAATAACCCTGATCTTGAATTCCGGCTTTTCCTCTATCTTCATCAACTGGTAGGAGACACCCTTCACTTCGGTCCTCAGCTCATGCCCCTCTATCTTCTCACCATATATCTTGCCAGTCAGCTTGAAATTCTCATTCTTCTCAATCTTGATGTCAAACTTGCCGAAGAACATGTTCTCTATGTCCCTGAAATAAAGCAATTCGGAAAGCCAGTCAAACAAAAGAGACTCCTTGTTCTCGGAAACAATCTCAACATCCTTGGAAATAATCGGTTTAATTTTTCCAACATCAGTCTGAACCTCGAACATTGCAAGAGCTGAATTAGCAAAGGCCTCTTCCAGAGTCTTCCCGTAAGCCTCGAACGCAACATCTGCTGTTGCCATATCCTCCAAAAATTTGAATCTCATAATAAGAAATGGGGTCTGAAATTAAAATACCTATTTAGTATATAAAATTTGAACTTTAAATAATTTATGTGAACAGATTCTTTGAATTTGCTAAAGTATTGGCAACTTTGGCAGGATTCAGTGGTATAATTTGCAGTCTTATGTTCTCATCTTTTGTTAGTATACGTGGTCAGTGGTTAGATTTCATTGTTTATACTAATGATTTACATTTGGAAAAACCACAAATTTATGAACAGCAAAAAGAAAGTTTTGATTCTGTATCAAATGTTTTTCTAGAAGACTCAAAATTTACATTGAATAATTCAGCTTTTTTATTAGCATTAGGAGTAGCTTTTTGTTCAGTTTCTATATTTTTTGCCCTTTTGGGATTTAAACATCAAAAGGATAAAGAAGACCTACAGATGAAAAACACTAGACATCTTTAAATTCTGTTCTAAATTCCCTTTCTAAGAAGTCCCAGCTATTATCGTACCAATAGTATTCTGAGAGGTAACCTTCATTATTTTCAGCATCCTGAATTATGTCCTTTTGGTCCAGAAGTTCAGCAACCTCCATCTCACACTCGTAAGTTTTTATCTTGAATGGAGTTTCCTTATTAATTTTATTAATTATTTCATCAAAAATGGAATATACTTCACTATAATCAAATGTATAGGTAGCCAAACCAAGCTTTTTAGATGTTGCAACAAAATTATCCTCACATACCACAATTCCATAAGTAGCTTGATAGACTGAATTCTCAAAAATCGCACCATTACGCTCTATAATCTGTCTTGTATCTAATTTAGTTCCCAATTTACCATTTACCTTGAAAGCATGAAAACGTCTCTTTCCTATGTATTTTTTAGGTATTCTCTTCTTTGATTTGACAAAAGCTTTCAATAGTCGGATAGACCCCAATCCTTTGGGTAATACGAACCAGAAATTTGTGTCTCTATGTTGGTTTACCAATCCCTTCTTTTGTGCTTTTTTAAGATGAAATAAAGTGTTTTGTTTGCTTTCTCCGATAATTTTAGCGAGTGATGTAAGATTATATTCTTCCTCAGATAGCAAGAATAACATATGGTAAAGTACAAAATAAGCTTTTTTGTGCATTCGTTGAATTCTTACATTCTTATTATTCATATTTTTAGCCAATGTATCTTATCTTATCAGCATTGATTTTCTTGGCTTCCTCATCATGTATCAATAGCAAGGTATCTACAGCTTTGCCCATTTGTTTAAATTCTTTTCTTGATACAAAATCCTTTTGTAAATGCTTAGAAATTTTCTTAGCTAATTTATCATAGTCCATTCAATCACCTCAATGAAATTTTCAAGGTCTTCCCACATTTCCTGCATATAGCAGTCAAATCCATACCCAAGAAGTATTTCAGCAATTCATTCTCATCTTGGATGTTTGGTGCCCTATCCAACAGCATTTTCTTAGGCTCAAACTCGAAATCACATAGCTTACCATCTTCAAGTTTGTTGTTGCATGTAATTTTACCCTTCACTTGCACACCATTGGCAAATAAAGGGTATTTGTCAAGAACATTGCTGGCTATCTTCTGTGTTTCTTCCCTTCTTTTGTCGTTTTTCTTCTTCTGCTTCTCAAAAATCTCATTGGCTTTCTGCTTCTGTTTTTTCAAACTGTTTTTAAATTCGCTCTGGAATTTTTGGTATAACCATTTCTCAAAGTGTATGTCTGTCATTATTTATTCCCCCTAATTATCTCTTTCTCGAAACTGTCAATTCCTCGTTTTATCAATCCACTAAGTGTATCGTTGACCTTTCCACAGTTGTTTTCTATAAGTTTGTCTACCATAAAGCTCAACTCCCGTCCTAAGTAGACGGAGTATCCTTTTTTTGTCATGTTAATACCTTGAAATTCTCTTGGTTGTAACTGACCCGTTTTTCAGCACGACGAAATTACTGAGACCGCCTAGTCTCAAAAATTCCTTATATCGTCTAGTTGCTAATTTCTCTGACAAACCTAAGTCCATCAGTTCTGCAACGAATCTGTCCTCTGACAATTTCATTTGAATTCTACTGTCGTCATTTGGTCTGGTCATTTTTACACCTAGATTCTCTGTCTCTTTGAGTTTTTGGATTAATTCTTCTCTGCTCATGTCCTCTATTCTTCTTTCACTTACCATATTAAATCACCTTACCTAGCTTAGATAGGTCATTTGTGGCGATATTTAAAGCTTAAAAAATTGAAAATATCATCAAATCGCTTTCTATCGCTAAAAATTTGAAGAATCGAAAAAAATCGTCAAAAAATTACCCCTTTTTTAAGAAAGAGAATTTAAACACTTACACATAAGGTAGGTGCAGCCTTACAACCTGTTAAATTGACTTTTAACTGCCAAAATACCTTCTTTTCAGAGAGAATCTAAGAAACCTTTTGGCATTTCAATTCAACAACTGTAAAGTTATTACTCGTATCAACAATTATAGGTTCTAGTATCCTATGTACTACTTTTTCTTTTACGATGTCTTGAGAATCCACAATCAATTGTTGGATTGTATAATCAAAAATTCCAAAATGACAATAAAGATAGTTTATATTTTCTCCTTTTTCTAAACCATATCTACAAACTATAGTCATTGATTTTGTTTCATAATCATCTTGAAAAAGTAATGTGTCTGAGATATTCCAATTTACAAGAGCAGCTTCCGTACTAGCTCCATATTCTTTTTGATAAAGAAATCTATTTTGTATAGCATCTTTTATCTCCATTTCAAATGGACAATTAAATTCTTGTTTAGACTTAGAAACATCCAAATGTGCATTTATACACCCGGCTATCAAAACTGTTGCTAGAATCAAAATAGCTATTAGGATTTTCATACTATTCAAATTTTGTCGGCTATTGTTTTAGCCCATTCTTCAGAATCAGATAATCTGCTTTTTTTATAACCTGAAGTTTCTGTATTGAAAAAGATGTTCTTCTTTTTACAGAAAAAATTTTGATAATAATTGTTCAGGGGGTAATCAGGATAAAACCCTTCTTTACCAAAACAGTCAGCATCTATCCAAAAAGAACTTATCTCTTTATACCCACCCTCGTTTTTTATCATATCAATCATAGTAGTATAAAATAAATCGGCATTATCAACAGAATCAAACTTTAGTATGAAAATGTATCCTACAGTTATGGTGTTTCTAGGAAATTCTTCCAAAATTTCATGTTCCATATAACTACCACTTTCAAATCCTGTTGTCATTAAACCTTTTGTTTGATATTTTGAAAAATATTTAGTTATATCGAAATCTTCAGTTGTTAATATTTCATATTCTGTATTGATTTCATCTCTTTCAGGTAGAAGATTTTCTGTATTACCCGTGTAAATTTGTGTTTCTTGTTTTGTTGCTTCTTGACCTGTATCAGAAGTAGTTGTAGTAGTTTGACTACAGCCAGCTATAAGAACCACAAATAAAATCAAGCCTACCAAAGCTATTTTTTTCATACTAAAACCATTCTAATCTTATTTTTTTCCGTAGAGCCATGCTCCCACAACAATTAAAATAATTGATGGGACGAATAAAATCGCATATAAAATTCCAGTTATTAGGAAGCCACCTAAACCGAGAAATGAAAAAAGAACCGGACCAATTAAGAGTATGATACCTACTATCAATAAGATTAGACCTAAAATTCGTATGGCACCCACACTAAATCTATAGAAAAACAAGGATTTAAGGGTTATTCTTTTAAGTATAATTCCAAGATGTATTTTACAGGTGTAACCTTTTCTTTTTTCATTTTAGTCTTTTTTTTGTGTTTTCTTAATGCTACTTCCTCTATTTTTAGAAATTCTTGTTTTTTATCATTATCTAACACATGTATAATTTTTGTTTCTTCTCCAAACTTTGCTAGAAACACTTTATGTTTATTTTTTAGATGTTTTCTTATGTCTCTTTTTGTTATATTTTTATCACAAGTATGACACCAAAAACCTAAAATATCTTCTTTTTTCATAACTTCATCTTCGTTTCTTTGAGTAAAACCCCTCATTTTTAACTTTTCTAATCGAATTTTTTTCTTATCTACTTCCTTCTTTTTTCTAAATCTATCAAGAATACTCACAATAAAAATATGGAAAACGAGGATTTAAGTCTTTTCCGTATCTTTTAATTTTTTGATAACTATATCTCTAAATTTTAAATAATCTTTTAAAATATTTTTAATCCCAATTTTATCAATTTCTCTATATAATTCTATAAATTCTTTCATATCCATGTCCTCAAGATGTCCGGTTATTCTATCTCTAAATTTTCTTAAAACTGTATTCTGATATTCAGGAAAATCCTTTTCTGTTATACCTATTTTCTCTTTATTTTTCCAAGAAAGCCTATAGAATGATTGAATTTCATGAATTACGTATTCTAAAAGCATGCTACATGGAGCAAGCTCATATTTTTTTATTGTTAATTTTAAACTTTCCTCAAGTTCATCAAAGTGTTTATCGATTATATCACAGAATTGAAGTAATATACTTATTTTTTTTGATAAAGATTCATAAGTAGACCATGGATACTTGTTTTGACTTTCAAGTTTTTTTAAATATATTTCACTGTATTTCATACTAAATATTTAGAAAGTTCAGGAATTTAATTGTTCTCCTGACCCAGCCTTTGAGAATTTCCTTCCATCTTGATTATTTGGGCTAATAGTGATGTTTCCATACCTAGAATGTCAAGAAAAATCAATATATGTTTTCCCTACCACTCAAGGTAGTGAAAATTTGAATTTACGAGGTTTTCGTTCTTCATACCATTTGTAAATAAAATACAATAATGAAAGGACAGAAACAAGAGCCAGAGGTATGGATAATTCAAATATTTGGCTATCTTTTGGCTGATAGTAAAATAATACACTTAGGCTTATGAAAAACAAAGAAACAGTTATCATGGCTGGATAAAAATCCTTAGGTATTGTGGGAATTCCCATACTTCTTCTTTAGAATTATATGTTTAAAAGCTTATTTGACTAAAACCAAAGAGAATTTAAAAGACTAATCGAAACAAGCACTGAAACTGCTTTCTGTTTCTGTCTTATACTTAGTTACTGTTCTCGTTTTTTCAACTTCACGATATTTTGTAACATCTGAACATTGTAGTTCATTTCTGTATTTTATAACATCATTGCATTCTTGCTCAGACCTGTATTTAGTAACTGTTTCACAATCTGTTTTCAATGGTGGTTTGATAGTTAAATGGTACAAATTTATATCTTCACCCATAGCACAGTCATAAGTTGCCCTTACAGTCTTTTTTGAATTAGCATATACCCAATGTGTCTGATTGTAAACAAAATCTTCACCAACCAATTCAAAATGAGTATAGGCTATAAAACTTCCTCCATTATCTTCATGATTTACTATATCAGCCTGAACCCAACAAGTTGTATCAGTTATACTCCAATAATGATATCCTTTATTTTCAACAGCATAACTGTAATAATTCTGGGTACATACTTCTTCTGAATAAGGCACTTGAATATTATGACATATTTTATCTGTATATGGGACCTGAACAGTTTCACATTCCTCTGACATGTAAGGTTCATTCTCAGTATAGGTCTCTTGAGCATCATATGGCACTTGAACCTCTTTTTCACATTGAATAAAGAAACGACCAGAAGCTGCACTACCAATTATAGTAATCGCTATAAGAACCACAACAACAGAAACAATTATTTTAGTAGGCTTAGACCATTTTTTCTTTTTAGCCATATAAATCACTAACAATAGGATAAACATTTGTTATAATCTGATGTACACACTTCTTTACAAATGGAGCTCAATATCCCCTGCCCGCATCTACGATTGCACTCATTAAATCCACTATCACATCTACCTCTGCATGGGTTTACTATAGAAGCTCCTGTAGTGCATCCAGATATTGCAACAACTGAAAGTATGATTCCTGTTAAAAATATAGCGAATAATACTTTGTTCATACTGGAAATATGAAAAGTGAGGCTTTTAACCCTATGGTTATTTCTAATAATATTATTAACTCTATTAGGAGGATAAAAAGAAAGAAAGCCAACCCCCCTAATTCAACATTAGTTCTTCTTGTGCCTTTTTGACCAAATCCTTGTTGAATCTCTTCTGGTCTGCGTTCAAAAGTGCATGGTCATCTGTGACTGCAAGTGTTGTGCAAATCTTATGCAGAAATCCTTCCATTTTCTCTAGTTTTTTGATTCTTGAACTCTTTTCTATTGCACCTGTTGTTAATCCATATCCACATTTTTGACAATATTCTAAGTGTCTTGGATTCAATGCTTGGCATTCTGAACATGTTCTAGGCATTATTGGATTTCTGTCTTGTGGGGTTGTTATTAGTCCCTGCTGTTGCTTCAATTGATTTATCACATCATCGCTGCTTAAGTGGACATACCGAGCTAACATCTTGCTGTCCATACACCAACCAAAGTATTTTTTCATATGGCTATCTGATAATTGACTACTCAACAAACTAGCTTTCAAGTGTCTGAACATTTTAGGACTGAATTTTCTTCCACATACCAATTCTGAGTAATATGTTATGATTTTGTGGGCCATTTCTTTACAAATGTGTTTGTTTGGGTTGTTGCTCCTACAGAATAGATAGCTGTCCATGTTGTCCCTGAACTTATGCTCTTTGAGATGGGCTTTAAGATATGGCATGCTGTCAAAACATACAACTGAACGCATATCTGTCTTGCTTACCCTTATGTCTATCTCTATACATTCGTTCTCAAGATGAATGTCTAATAAACGAATGTTCAAAACTTCACTGATTCTTCCGCCAGTATCAAAGTTCAAAGCCACAAGACACTTGTCTCTTGAATTATCAGCTCTTGATATCATTTTATTCAGAATATCAACTGTTGGCAGGTCTGACTTTAATATTGTTGTCTTTATTTTTCCCAACTTGAGCCAGTCTGTAGCCTCTGGCTTACCCAACCAAGAAAAGAACTTCTTCAAAATGCTTATGTATTGGTTCTTTGTGCTCTGTTTTATGTCCAAAAGCTCGAAGAAAGCCTTTATGTCCTCCTCTTTTGTATTTTCAAAGTCTTTACCTAGAAATTCATCCAGTCTTACAAGGACAGTCATGTCTAATCTTCTTCTGTTTTCAGATATTCCGTTTATCCTTCTTTCCTGCTGGTATCTAAGTAAGGTCTCATTTGTCGTGCTTCGCATGTTTTCACCTCTTATATTGTTCAATATATATATCACAGTATATACTTATATTATTTTGTTAGCACTTCAATTTCGAACCCTACTTCATAATAAGAAATCAACTTCACTTTTTAAATTTCTTAATAAACTTGTCGGCTGGCATGGAGCTTTCCCAGAGAAGATAAAAATAGTCCCTGAAGACCTTGGTCACCATCCCACTTGTTATCAGAACGCCACTGTAATCAGCAATGTCCTCTGACCAAAACGGCGGCTTGGCACCTGCAACAACCCCAGGCTTCAGGGTCTTCCTTATGAGGGATATTTTTTTGCCGTCTGATATTATGGCCCTGAGCCTGTTTGAGGCGTCATTGTAGCAGCGCAATTTAATTCCGAGCTTAAGGGCTTTCCTGACATTAGGCAAAATTTCCTTCTCGGGCTTTGACCATAAAATCCTGTAATCGACTCCTTTCTTGATGAGCTTCTTGATATCATTGGATCTGGAACTGACCCAGGAAAGGTCGCCGGCAAAAACAAGGAACTCCTTCTTTGTCTGGTTCTGAACCTCCTCCCAGACCTCATTGATGTTCATCTCCCTGGAATATGAAAGGATGTCCTCCTTCTCCTCCTTGGGCTCTGCTATTTTCAGTGAATTGGAAAGCTTCATGAAATCAGAGGATATCTTGTCTATTTCCTTTATCTTCTTTTCTGTTTTCCTTGCCTCGTCGTTCTTGAGTATGTTGAAGAACCTCTTGAAATCAGTTATCATGAATGTCTGAGGCCTTGTCCTGGAAACTGCCACCAGACCCCTCCTTACCAGGCTGCTCATAGTGTCATATACCCTGGGAAGGGGTATGTCCTCTGCAGATGATATCTTGTCTGCCCTACTCTTTCCAAATCTAACCAAAGCTAGACAGGCCCTTGCCTCATACTCAGTCAAACCTGCTTGCTTCAACAATGACTTGATTTCTTCTGCTGACATAATTCAACCATTTTACTGTTATACCATTAAAAGGTCAATCTTAACGGCCCTGAAAAATTATGAAATACGTTTAGGAACGACAAACAAAGCAGTTGCTTTGAATTAAATGGATTATAAAAATGACATTATTTAAGCATTATACCTTAAATCGTTGAATGACGTAATTCCCTTTACATTTACTACTTGACACGAGTAAGTATATAAGATAGAAAGTGCTAGTATATTAGTACATGAAAAGGAACAAAAAGGTTCTGTTCGTATCACATTGTCTTCTGAACCAAAATGCAATGGCAGTAGGAACGGAGAAGTACACAGGTTCTGTCAAAGACTTGTTAGAGGTATTTGCAGAAGCTGGTGTAGGCATTGTTCAACTGGATTGCCCACAGCTCGAGTTCAACAACGGTCTGAACAGAAGGCCTACAACAAAAAATTCCACTAACGGCTACAGGAATGACTGCAAGAAGCTGTCCTCTAAAGTGATGAAAAAGATAGAGCTGTACCTTAGGAACGACTACAAGGTTCTCGGCATATTGGGCGTCGAGTTCTCGCAGACATGCGGCGTCCACAGAATACAGAACGGAAAGAGGAATGTTCCTGGCAAGGGCATCTTCATGGAAGAGCTGGAAATGGAGATGCAGAAAAAGAACTTCCAGGTCCCAGTAGTGGGAGTTAACATGAACAATATTTTCAGTTCTATAGAAAAAATACAGTCTCTTCTTAGTTTTTCCTGATTACATCTTCTCTAAGAAAGGAATATTGAGAAGGTAAATACCAGACTTCAAGACTATACTAACAGAATCGACAAGCTTCAGCCTAGCATTCTTCAAAGATTCTTCTGCTTTAAGGACTTGAGCTGAGTGGTAGAAAGAATTAAAGATTTGAGACAACTCAAAGAGATAATTGGCTATAATGCTTGGGGAGTAGTTTTCAGTGGCATTCTTCAAAACATCGGGGAACTTTGCTATCTTCTTCATTAATTTCAGTTCAATATCCTCTTTCAGCAATGAAGCATCAAAGCTACTGACCTTATCTTTATTTATTATGTTAAGGGCTCTGACAAGCGAATACTGCAGATATGGTCCTGATCTCCCCTGAATGTCAAGTGCCTGCTCCCAGTCGAATTTTATCGATTTGTTGTTTTCCATGTCAAGCATTTGGAACATCATGGCACCCAGTGCTATTTTCTTTGCAGTATCCTCCTTGTTTTCCATGTCAGGATTCTTGGCTTCTATTTCCTCTAGGGCCTTCTTTGTCATTATATCTCTGAGCTCCTCATAAGTTATCACGTTACCAAGTCGAGAAGCCATCTTTGTGTCCTTTAGTGTGACCATACCATGAGACACGTGCCTGCTCTTCTCAATAGGATAAAGACCGAGCAGATCAAAAGCTTTGAAGAGTTGATTGAAATAAAAGTTCTGCTCTGACCCGACAACATACATCATGCGATCAAAATCAAATCTTTCATGCTTCAGATGAAACAGTCCAAAGTCTTTTGTAGCGTATATCGCAGTCCCATCAGACTTTAATAATATGAAGAACCCTAGACCATGTTTTTCCATGTCTATCCCGATTGCTCCTTCACTCTTGACAAGCTTTCCTTTCTCAAAGAGTTCCATAACAATCTTCTTGCCAGGCTCCTCACATTCACTTTCAGGTATCATCGCATCTACTTTTACATTGATATCTTTACGTATTCTTTCAATGTCCTTGTAGCAGAGGTCCCTGAATTTCTTCCACTGCTTGATTATTGATGGGTCCCGCTGGTCTAGCTTCCTATTAAGCTCCTGCGCATCTTCCTCGAACTTGGGGTCCTCCTTGGACAATTTAGAAGACTTTGCGTATATGTCGCCAGAGAACCTTGTAAAGTCCTCTGGAACTTTCCCGTTGCAGAACTTATTATAATAAAGTAACCATCTGGCCACATGTATGCCCACATCACCATTATAGTTAACAGTAACTGTCTTCATGCCGGTTTTTTCTAGCATTCTCCTTATTGCTTCTCCTGTAGCAGCGTTCTTCACATGACCTATGTGAAAGGCCTTGAAGGGATTTGCCTGGAAAACGTCCATCATGACAGTACCCTTCTCTTCAGATGAGCCGTATTCATCATCAATACTTTCCAGAAGCTTGTTCCCAAATTTCGACCAGTCAACATAGAAATTGACATAAGGTCCTGTGGCTTCAACCTTTTCTATAAAATTTACCTTTGTCTTTTTTGCCAGTTCCTTGGCTATCTCATTGGGATTCCTCTTCATCCTCTTTGAGAGATTAAAGCACGGGTATGCAAAGTCCCCGTATTTCTCTGGCTCCTCTATCTCTTCAACACTAGCTTCCAAGCTCTTGGCTATTTCTTCTTTTAAAGAATTCCAGAAATTCTTAGGCATAATAACAGATTTGTTTGACAAGATTTAAAGTTTTTTGATTAGCTGTATTGGCGGAGAGTTCACTTGGTATAAATTTTCTTATATAAAAGGAAAATATATTATATTTATGCGTGGCCAAGCAGCTTTTGAATACATGATGCTATTTTCTATAGCTCTCACATTACTCAGCATCTTAGTTCTTTTTTCTCAGCAGATGACTGCAAGAAACAGGGAAGATATAAGAGTGACAAACGCGATAACAACTGTCAACAAGATAGTAGAAGCTGCTAACATAGTGTACACGCAGGGGAAACCTTCACAAATTACACTTTCAGTCTACATCCCAGAAAGGGTAGATTCGATTGAGTTCAACAATAACGTCATGATAATGACTGTCAACATAGGTTCGGCGCCCAATGACATTTTTGCAATATCAAAAGCCCCCTTGCAGGGCAACATCTCAATCATTTCTGGAATGAAAAAAATAAAGATTATAGCAGAGGATAACTATGTCAACGTCACGGAAGGCTGAAATTTCCATGGAGTTTATCATCTTTATGGGGATTTTGCTTGCTTTTTTTGTTTTCTATTTTGGGATAATTGGAGTTAAGACAAGGGACGTAAACGAGTCAAGAGTTTTTGCAAACGCACAAGATATAGTTAATCAGATAGCATATGAAATTAACACTGCGGCAAGGATGGAAGGTTACTACAGAGAATTTACTATATCTCAAAAACTCGTGGACAGGAATGGTTACTCTGTGGAGATTGACAAAGATGCTAGGATTGTAGTAATAAGGTGGGATGGTAGTAATGTTATATCGAACATAATAACAGACCAGATATCTGGGAATGTAAGTCCAGGAACAAACAGGATCAAAAACCAAGGTGGGTTGATAATAATTGAAAGCTGAATTGTTTTCAACAGATTTTTTTATAAGCATTATGATATTCATATCAGTAGTAATCATTCTGGGAGTTTACTATAGTAATCTTCAAACAGACATTTATGAACAATATAGTCTGAATGAAATGCATAGAAAGGCTATAAGCGTTTCAGACACATTAGTAAGAACCAGCGGTAATCCTGAGTTCTGGAACCCTTCCAATGTTAAAGTTATAGGCCTTTTTGATTCTGGTAAATTGAACATAACAAAATTTGAACATTTGAAAACTATGAGTTATGACATTGTTAGGAATATGCTAGGTATTGGAAATTATGATTTGTATCTATCAGTAAAAAACGAAAGCGGGCAGTTGATAGAAAGTGGTGGCATAACATATTCTTTTGGTAGTGATTTGTCTAATGTGAAAAAAGCCATATTGATAAAAAGATTAGGAATTTCTGAAATAGAAGGCGAAGTGAAAAAGATAATACTGGAGGTAATTCTTTGGATAAAAGAGGCGTAGTACTGACTTTGGATTCCATAATAGCGTTCGGTATAATGACAGTTATAATTTCAAGTTTGATGTTCATCAGAATAGAATCTAATTATCCTTACTTGGCAGCTCAGCAACTACATTCTATGTCAGAAGACGTTTTAACTATTTTTTCCGAATCTAAGCTTAGTGAAGTCACTTCCCAAAATTTGACTGATATATATCTGTCAAACGGCGTTCTGAATGAGACTGACTTGGACAAGAACACCATAGACATAATAGGTTCTCTATGGTCAGCAGGAAGAATTGAAGAAGCAGCAAACATAACAAAAGATATTTTGGGCACCTTCTTGCCCAGCAATTTTGGATACAGGATTCTGATAGACAATGATGATGTTTACAATTCTTCTGACACAGCAAGACCTGCTTACAGTGATTCAACAATATCCATATCTTCTAACAGAATAGCTTCGGGCTATGAGAAGTACAGGGCAACAGAAGGTTATGTTGCAAGAGCTTTGGCAAGGTCAGTGGAAAAGAGCAACACCCTAATTGTGATGGGGGATGTCATATACAGCAGCATTTCTAAATTTGATCAGGGTGATAAATGTGCAGGAGCCAACGGCAATACAGTTAATATCAGTTACATAATAGACGTACCAACAGATGCTAACATTACTGATGCATATTGGTTCGTGGAATCTTCATGGGTAGATGACAAGTTCAAAATTTTCTTAAATGGTCAATTTTTATTCCAAAGTACAGGAGATCCAAAAGACGGTGGTAGTCATTTATTAGATTATGATGATTTAAGAGATTATCTTCATACTGGAAGAAATATAGGTTATGTTGAATACAGATGGGGAAACCCTGATGAAAATGCTGGAGGTGGTTGTGAGGGAGGAGACGACGGAGCAACACATTTCGTTGTCCGTTACAACACAACACAGCTTACAACACTGCAATCATTCAAAAAACAACACTTCCAAACTGTAAAATCAGAAATGCCAATAAGATACAAAAAACCAGTGTTTGTTGTAGGTGACATCTACAATATGAGTGTTCGCTTAAACCTTACTAATGAAACACAGGTAAAAAATGTAACATTAAAATTCATATGGAATGGTAGGTTTTATAACATCAGCACAAAGGATGTATCAAACGGAATTGTTCAATGGTATGACGAAGAAATAAAAAACATCCTGACCTCTCAAGGAATATCATATGATGATTTAAGTGGTAGATATTTCTGGTTTATGGCTGACATTGATGAATATTACAGATATGGTTTCACAGATTATGAGAGAGTAATCGTTTCAGAGGATTCCTATATTAGTCTAAACTATTCTGAACTGGAAGAAGTCTACAATTATATTGACATAACGAGAACATTGGATAACTATGTTGGTGCTGACCCAACGTCTGCTGTGGGTTTTTACAAATATGTAAGATGGGACTACAATCTAACCAACAAAATAGCTCTCTTGTCTAAATGGCAGCTTGCATGGCTTTATAACAGTGGTTCAGATCCCCAGCAGCTAGCAAAATCCAATGATTACACCCTCTATAATCATGACCCATCTGACCCATCCAGCAATCCTCTTATAATAGAATTTGTCAGGTTTGGTCATGACATAAATCCAGATGGTATTCTAATTGCTGGTGATAATAAATTTGAATTAAATTTCTCTCAAGGTTATGGCATCAATCCTGGAAACTCCTTGGGTCACACAGTCTTCTTGATACCAGCCTCGGTCAGCTATGGGGATATTTTCGTTAATGAAACAGGCGCATCAGACGATGCAATCCAAAGGTTAAATGATATACTGGGAGAAGAGGTTTCAACTATAGATATTGTTGTTGAGTCTGTTAGTGTTGCAGGGGTTCCTTATATGTGGGGACCTGTGCAAATAAAGTTACAACTATGGGTTTAAAATGAAAGGCATATTTTACAGTATCATGACAGCGTTGATGTTAATACCTATTCTATCTTTATTATTATTCTATTCAGAAAACATACAGACTGGGAACATAGATGTTGAGATAAGGGCAAATGAGTTAGACTATTTTACTGAGAGCATAGAAAGGGACTTGACCAGATTCGTGGAAATAAACGGCAAAAGGTCTCTAATTTCTGCTGTTTCAAAAATTGTTGTAAACGGGACAGGTCTTGATAATTCACAGCTCAGGCTTAAAGAGATGGTTGAAAACGGAACTCTCTATGGCGAGTCTGCTCCTTTGGTAGACACAAGCAACCTGCAGACTTGGAAAAGTAAAATAGTGGAGATAGCAGGCAGGTCTGGTTTTAATGTTGATTTCCAAAACATCCAAATCCACATAAATCAAAGTGACAGTTTTAACCTTTTGTTCAATGTTAATGTCTCAATCAATGTCTCTGACAAAATAGAAATCATGGGGATTCTAAAAAATATTACAGCTTCTGCATTGGTATCCATCGAGGGTGTAGAGGATCCCACCTTCCCTCTCAACACATATGGTCGCGTGGTAAGATTCATAAGAGCTTCCAATTCCAGTGAGTATACTAATTATTTGGTTGAAGGCACCAATTCTTCTGGATATGCTAGCGGCGATGCCTTTGTAATTAACTCCTCTGACTTGACAACTGCTTACGCCGAAAAGATACTTGTAACAGACACTGTGGCAGGCAAGGAAGCCATAGCAGCCATATTCAAAGGCGTTGTTTCTGAGGGCGATACAATTATTCCACCACTGTTAATTGGAAGAGCAATAACAGGAGCTTCGGGGGCAAGAGAAAAAATAGCAAACAACTCAAAAATATACCTGGATCAAAACACAAAGAAGGTCTGGGATTTGGGAAATTTGACATCGGATATAGTAAACGGCTTTTATCACAACTCAAGTGTTGGTGCAAGTTTTTTGGATAGATTGGAAGGTAAAATTACACTTTCTCCAGAATACGTCTACGGATTAGAAACTTTTGTTTATCTACCAGACCTAACAGCTGCAAGTGTCTCTGTGAATACTTTGGCCAGTTGTGTTGATTATAACTACTGGAATGACATAGTAGGTTCTGAAATCAGAAACAGTAATTACAATCCTGTTTATACATGGTTCAAAATAGACACACAAAACGCAATTGGTTATGGGATAAATGATTTGATAACTTGATTTTTAACTAGGTGTGCTATAGTGAACAGCAACTGTATGATGACCATCCATGAGAACACCGCATCCAATAAAACCTGAGCATAAATAAGGTTCACATTCTTGACCATCCAATTCCCAAGTTATAACAGTTCCTCCCTTCACACTAGATGTCAATAAAGCACATGCTATTGTCCCAGATTCTATAAGTGCTGAGTAAGGTGTATCTTGTTCAAAAGTCATGTCAATGCCATTGATTGAATAGTTAGTAAGAACACTCAAATTCTGTGGGAAAGAGTCTACAGTTAGAGTATAGTTGACCTTAATAATAGTATTATTGTCTGAACCACCACCTCCTGTACCCCCACCTCCGCCAGTACCGCTAGTATTTCTTTCAATTTGCTCTACTGGTGTTACAGGCGATTCAGCAGGAGCCTCTGTTTCCTGTTCCTGCAGTTGTTCCTGAATAACTTCAATAAAAGAAGGCTCTGATGAAGTCAAGTAATAAATGACCACAGTAATCAAAATCATGACAATAACTAAAAGTAATAAATATAGTTTTCTCATATAATTAATTTATCTTTGATATAAAAAATAAGCTTAATATCAGAAAAGTATATTATTAATACAATATTGATAATTTAATAGGGAGATATATGGGTGATAAAGGGATGAAAATAGAAACTCCTGTTGACGAACTTGTGGAACTGCTAAAGGAGAAGAGGAAGATAACACTAAACAGGGCAGCCTCAATTCTAGGGGTGGAGACGTCAAAGGTCGAGGAGTGGGTGAAGATTCTGGAGGAGCATGGATTCGTGGAACTCATATATCCTACTCTGGGAGAACCGCAAATAATACTTAAAGACATCAAAGGGAGAAAGTTAACAAAAATGGGCAAGGACTTTGAGAAGAAGAAGGACAAGATTGAGAAGGTAGCTGAAAAATTTGACAGGGAAATTGAAAAGACTGAAAAAATAACCCAATTGAAAAGCAGAAAATTCGGAAAAATAGAAAAGGAGCTCCACAAAAAAATAAAGGATCTTGACAGAAACCTGAAAAACCTGGAACCAATAGAAAGGAAGAGAAGGGAGATGATAAAGGATTCAAATGAAATAAAAGCAATTACAAATTCTGTAAGTAAAAACCTTGAAAACATCAGAAAAGACATCAGAGAGATGGAAGAAAAAATAAACCAACAGATAGAAATGATAGAAAATCACGGCGGCAAGACAAAGGAGCTTGAGGCAACCAAAAAGGAGATAGAAGAAGAGATTGGGAAACTAAACCAGGAAGCAAAACTACTGAAACTGATAACCAAGAAATCCAGACCCCCCAGGTTCCATATAAAACTTTTTGCCAAACACGATAAAAAAACTGAGAAAATGAAAGCCGAGAAAGATGACATGCAGAAAAGGACTAATAAAATGAAAAGGAAGCTGGAGGAGAAAAAGAAGCATGTTAAAAATAAGAGCAGGTTTTTCGGCCTAGTAAAATAAGGTGCGCTCATGGAAATAATAGGAAGCTATACTATAATTTCAGAGAATGTTCCCGGAGAAGTTAAAATAGTAAAAAAGCCGGATGAGTACACCCCTATCTACGAGGTCAGGTTCCCGACAATAGAGCCTGCAACCCAGGCAGTTCTGGATTCCATAAAGGAGAGGCTGATAGAAGTAGTTAAGATCAAGATATCAGAGATTCTCGACCCGAAGGCAAATGAAAGCATAAAAAACAGATTCATAGAAAGCGCCAGAGAGTCTATATCAAATGAGCTCCCGGCGCTGGATGAAAACAAAAAAAACATTCTAGCAGGCCATTTAGTTCACGAGATGCTCGGATTGGGTAGAATAGAAGTCCTGCTGAACGACGCCAATCTGGAAGAAATTGTTATCAACAACTCATCAGAAACAATCTGGGTCTTCCACAAGGAGCTGGGTTGGTTAAAAACAAACCTGGTTGTGCCCACTGAGGAGCAGATATACAACTATGCGAGCCTTATTGGGAGAAAGGTCGGGAGGCAGATAACAAATCTAGATCCCTTGATGGACGCCCACCTCACGACCGGTGACAGGGTTAATGCTACATTGTTTCCCATTTCATCAAAAGGAAACACCATAACAATAAGAAAGTTCAGGAGAGATCCTTGGACAATAATCCACTTCATAGATCCAAAAATAAAAACAATCTCCCCTGAGGTCGCTTCTTTATTATGGTTATGCATACAGTACGAATTGAACATACTTGTAGCTGGCGGCACTGCGTCTGGAAAGACTTCTATATTGAATGCCTTAATGGCCTTCATGCCGCCAAACCAGAGGATCATTTCAATAGAAGACACAAGAGAGCTAAGGCTCCCTGATTTCTTGCACTGGATTCCATTGACAACAAGGCAACCAAACCCCGAGGGCAAGGGAGAGGTCTCTATGCTTGACCTTCTAGTAAACTCTTTAAGAATGAGGCCTGACAGGATTGTGGTAGGAGAGATAAGAAGGCAGAGGGAAGCAGAAGTTCTATTTGAGGCTATGCACACTGGTCACAGTGTTTACGCTACTCTGCACGCAGACAGGGCTGAACAGGTAGTGAGAAGGCTGACCAACCCTCCAATAAACCTGCCTGAGAGCCTTTTGGAATCATTGCATCTGGTCCTTGTCCAATACAGGCATAGAAGATACGGTATAAGAAGGACTCTTGAAGTTGCGGAGTTCATTCCAGGAAGGGAAGGGAGGAGCCTGTTCTCATCAAGACTGGAAATCCTGTACAGATGGAGACCAGCAACAGATACAATTGAAAAAGTAAAGAACAGCGTCAGACTGTTGAATGAAATAAGGCTCCATACTGGAATGACAGACGATGAGATGCAGATTGATCTGAAAGAGAAGGAAAAGATACTTGAGTGGATGCTCCAGAACAACATAAAAACTGTCAACACTGTTGGAAAGGTGGTTGCTGAGTACTATCACGACAAGGACAGAGTTTTGAAAGTCGTTGAAGAGAATGGGAAGCCTGAAAAATTAATTGGCAGGTCCCTGTTAAAGGAGATAAAGGAGGAGGCTGGCTGATATGGGAATACCGTTTGTACCATTCCCTATGAGAAAGGCAATCAAAGAGTCCAAGGTTTTTGAAAGATTCGGGAACGTCATCTGGAAGATGAACCCCTCCTTAAAGCTAGACCTCTATCAGGCTGAGATTCAACTGCATCCAAAGGTATACTCATCCATCATAGCCCTGACAACAACATTCTATTTCGGCGTCCTGACACTGCTCATATTTTTAGTGGGCATCATAGCTGGAAGGCCTGAAATTGTCCTTCCGTTGGTTGTAGGCTCTATTTTTTCCGTATTCGTATTTTTCTATTTAATCAGATACCCGAAACTTGTGGCAACAAGAAGAATGAAAGAGCTCGAGTCAGATTTATTGAACGCCCTAGAGCACATACTGATAGAGATAAAGTCCGGGGTTCCGCTGTTCAATGCAATACTCAGCGTCAGCCAGGGCTACGGCGAGATAAGCGATGAATTCAGAACAATTGTCATGGAAATAAATGCAGGGACATCGACAATTGAGGCCTTTCAGAGAGCCTCTTTGAGGAACCCCTCGCTTCATTTCAGGAGGGCAATATGGCAGCTGACCAATTCAATGAAAGTGGGCGGAGACATAGCATGCGTCCTAGAATCCTGTGTCAGATCACTGACACAGGACCAGATGATTGCAATAAGAAAGTACGGGCAGGAGCTGGGGCCCTACACCCTGATGTACATGCTGGTTGCTGTGATAATGCCATCACTAGGCATCACATTCATGATAATTCTGTCCTCGTTTTCCGGCATTGTAATCCCTGAAATGGTATTCCCACTAATAATTGTGGTACTTTCGATATTCCAATACTTCTATATGGGCATAATCAAGACAAAGAGGCCTATGATGGTGAAATAGATGAAATTGAAAAAACTCGGCAAGATGAGAGAGAAATTGTTTTATTACACACCTATGAAGTACAAGCAATCTCTCGTAAAGCAGCTAATATATGCGGGCGTCAAGGAAAACATAATTGAGAGGTTCATAGGCTTCACTTTCTTTTTCTCAATATTCCTAGGGCTGGTAATTGCCTTTGACCTGTTTCTCATAGGCCTTGGCATCACTGGAATCATAATAGGACTGGGAATAGGAGGGCTGACACTGGGCATTATTCAAGTCCTAATCATCCTGATAGCAGACTCAAGGGCAGCGGAAATAGAGAAGGTACTGCCTGACGCTCTCCAGCTGATGTCAGCAAACATAAGGGCTGGCATGACTGTTGACAGGGCAATACTTCTTGCAGCAAGGCCTGAGTTCGGATTGCTTGAGGAAGAGATAAGGAGAGTCGGGTCAAAGACTGTTGGTGGAAAGCCCATCAAAATCGCACTTCTGGAAATAAAGCAGAGGGTGAAATCCGATATTCTTGACAAGGCAGTCAAGCTGCTGATTGAAGGCATTGAATCAGGAGGCGAGCTGGCACATTTGCTTGAGGAGACTGCCAACAACATAAGGGTTACCCAGGCCATGAAAAGGGAGATAAAAGCATCTGTCACAACTTATTCAATATTCATTCTGTTTGCAGCTGTTTTAGGCGCCCCCATGCTGTATGCCATGAGCCTGTTCTTCGTGGAGGTCATGACAAAGTTGTGGTCGCCTGAGGTGTTAGGAGGCGTAGAAGCGAGTGGAAGCATTGAGATGGCAGGTGGTTTTCTCTCACAGGCAAGCGCCCCACAGATAACCCCTGACCAACTGTTCTGGTTTGCCATAACCTCAATAGCTATCACAACCTTCTTTGGGTCACTGATAATAGGACTGATACAGACGGGCAAGGAGAAGAATGGTATTAAATTCATACCATTATTCATGCTGGGAGCAATATCAGTTTTCCTAGTGGCATTCTTCCTGATTAGCACAATATTCGGCAGCTTTTTCCAGCTATAGAAAACTTTAAGTATCGGGTTTACAAAATAGAATTATTAAAATAGGAGGTAAGAAAATGAAAGGACAAACAGCAATAGAGTACCTAATGACCTATGGATGGGCAATTTTGATAATTTTGATAGTAGCAGGGGTCTTAGCTTGGTACGGTTTCTTCAACCCAGCAGCATCAATGCCTGCAACAAAGACAGGATTCTCACAACTTGATGTTATATCACCTTGGGATTTGAGCTCAGCAGACGTTCTCAGATTCGAGCTAGAGAACAGGGTTGGCCAGACAATAAATATAACAGACATTACTGTGGACGAGGGAACTACACTACCAGCATCACCAACAGCTTGTACTGGGTTTACTCCCGGCACTGTAGCAGCAGGTGGTAGGTCAGGTCTTCAAACACTAACATGTGCTGGTGCAAACACGGGAAGCACTGGTGAGAACTACAACGTATATCTTATTGTGACCTACACAGCAGGTAGTTTGACAGGCTTGAAGAGCACAGGAACTCTAAGCGGATCACTGAGCTAGTCTTGAAATTTTTTAATTTTTTCTTTTATTTTTCTTATTTTCTTAAATATTTTTTAAACCAGTCCAGGGTTACCTTTATCAGTTGTTTTTCCTTGCTAAGAAAAAGATGATTAGCTCCGTTTATTATGACCAGTTTTTTAAGCCGGTTAGTATTCTTATACAATTTCCTTGCCTGGGAAGGATAAACTGAAGTATCTTCGCTTCCATTAACAATCAGAAAGGGTGTTTTAATCTTCTTTGCAGCTTTTACAGTATCATATCTCAAATAGCTGTTTATCTGCTTCTTGCTGACACCATAACCAATTTCATTGAAATAAATGAATTTTCTTTGTTCTATTTCCTCAATAAATGACTTAGTAAAGAAGTCCTTATGCACGGGAGAGGCCCATGCTGCCAGGCATTTTACTCTTTTATCCATAGAAGCTTTTAGTATGGAAACCTTGCCTCCTAAGCTATGGCCTATAAGACCAACATCAGAACCTATACTGTTTATCACACAATCCAAATCTTCTAGCAAGGTGTCGTTTGTTTGCTTATTAAAATCGCCCTGAGAATCTCCAGAGCCCCTGAAATCAAACCTTAATACTGAAAAACCGTTTTTGCAAAACTCTCTGGCAGCCTTTACAAACAATCCGTTCCAGGTTCCTAGCTTATTTCCTCCCCAACCATGGCACATTATGACTGTTGGAGGGTTTTTATTATTTGAAAGATGGTATATGCCCACTATCTGCTGTTTTTTACATTCAAATGTTACAGGTAGTTCCTTCATTAAGGTCATCTCATTAAAAGCAGTTCTCTTCTTTCCATATCCCTAAGACACCTTATGACATCTACAGATATTTTCTTCCTGTCTATACTAGGATAAACCGAACTCATAGCATTTATGATTTGACCCACTGTCCTGCCATCACATATTTCATAGATTTCTCTTGCAGTGGGGTTCAGGATGAGTATCTTCTTGTTCCTTTCCCTGAGTATCAAGAAATCACTGTCATTCCTGATCTTTTTGGATTCTATTTTCTTAGGCATTAAAGGTTTGAGTAAGTCTATAATATAGTCATGCATTTTTCTCACCTTATCAAAATATCTTCGTCAATATAGGGCCTCGGCCTAATCCTTAGCATGTCGCTCTCCTCCTTTATCGAATCTATGTATTTTATGACCTGCTCATTTCTCCAAGCTGACTTTCCAGTCCTACTCCACATACTGGATATGCCCTCTTCCATAACATTTCCTATCTTGAACGGCAGTATGCAATCCAGCTTTACGTCACCATTGGGTCTTATCAAAAGCACGTTGCACGGCTCGAAAACCCTGTATCTGAGATAGAAAACCGGATCTGTGGAAGTGACTATCTCCATGCTCCCAGTGTATTGACTGTGTCTTGTTTTCAAGAGATTGAAAACCTGCTTTAGTTTGTTTTCTTCGATATCTATTTCATTTTTGTTCAATATTGCTCTTCCCGAATATGTGAACTTGCCAGTTATCAGTCTTCTAGCTCCCAAAAGGTAAGATGTCTCAATCATCTCATCTATGTGGTCTACATTATCCCTCTGAATTACATGGGATACGACCAGTGGCATTCCAGACTGGGACACCATCTTTGCAGCATTGACAGCTTTTTTCCAGCTTCCATTAACACCCCTTATCTTGTCGTGTATCTCAGGTCTTGAACCATCGATGCTGACTTGGACCCAGTAATAGTCGTACTTGCTCAGTTTGTCAATCACATGTTTATCTACGAGCATCCCGTTTGTGACAAGTATGAATCTCATTCCACTGTCATGTAGAACATCCATTAAGTCGTATAATTTGTCTCCAAGTAACAATGGCTCGCCACCAGATATCACACATTCAAATATGTTCATATCAACTAGCTGTTTTGCAACGTTCATCCATCTCTTGAAGGAAATGTCAGGCTTTTGGCAGTTGGACATATTGTAGCACTGCTTGCAATTAAGATTGCACTTGTGCGTCAGTTCTAACTGGCACCCCAAAGGGCTGTCAAGCTCCCTAGGATATATCTTCTTGTTTTTCATATCCTCGAAAAATCTTTCAGCGGTTTTCAAGAGCTCAACTTGGTTTCCCTTTCTTGGAACAGACGGTAAAAGCTTGTCCTCGCTAAGGTCTGAAACCAATTGCTGAAAGTCAAACAAGCAATCACCCATCTAGAGGGCTCTCAGACCCTCTTGCCGCTGTTGCAGCAAGTCCGACAAGCGCCAGAGCGATTGCAGCTGCTGTTTTAGCCAGTACAGAGACTGTGTTTTCCCCTGCCTCCAAGTTCCCACCGAAATAAGAGACTGAAGGCTGCAGATACGATCTCTGCGAATATCCGACTGAATCTTTCATAATATATTCATCCATATTATCACCTCAACAATTTTTTATTAGCAAACTCATTTTCTCTAGAGTTGAAAAAATGTTTTGAAGGTTTGTCGTTATAAGGGGCACTTGGAAATTATTTTTCTGCATTTCATTCTCCAACTCCTCTATGAAAATGCCCTTTCCAGGAACGTTCCTTTTGCCATTTCTTATTCTATGGACTCCACACGTAGGTGAAAACTCAACGCCCAAAATTCCAAGAACCTTATAATTAGCATCCAAGTATTTTCTAATATCTTTCATAACCTTTAAGGAAAGTTTCTTACAATGAACTCTGTATTTTTCTTTGTTCTTTGATTGTTTTACCAGTTTTCCATTGTATTCCGATTCAGGACAAGGCAATTGGATTATACCTATATCTGATTTCGTGAAAAGTTCTATAATTTCTTTTGTTGATTTTGAATTATTCCTTATAGCAGGATTTAGAATACAATGCGGGACAAACACAACCTTATTTTCTATCATGAAGAATAATAGAAAGGAGTAGCAGATTATTGCTTCCTTACCACCGAGGGTAGTGAAGCACTTAAAGCTTTCTTTGCAATTTAGGCTTATGATTGATTTTGGAGAACTAACTTATTTGGATGATTTGGAAGAAGTTGATGAAGGTAGAGGGAGGAAGGGATATCCAACTCCAGCTCAGGATGAGATTTTCAGACTTCTAAAGAGAAATCCCCTGACAATAGAAGAAGTTGCTGAGACTTTAGGAAAACCTGTCCGCATCACGAGTGGGTTAATAAGAAAGCTGGAGAGAAGGGGTCCTGTTAATACTCTTTATGTATCACTGGGAAAATGTACTCTCAAACATAAACATTATTCGAGTGATATTCTTGGTAAGTTAAATCGTAAAAAAATAGCATACGTGATTGGGGACGAAACACTAGTTGGTAAAAGAATAGCACAAAATCTGCCAACAAATTTAGATTGGGGAACGAAAAACAGCATAACTAAAAGGCTTATACCTACATTACCAAAAAGGGTTGACCAGGTTGTTATTGACTACATGAAAAAACATTAGACTATCTTGCAAGGTTCGTCTAGAATCAAACCAGAAGCTGTGGTATTTCTGAGATAGGTGAGAAGCCACCCATAAAAGCCATAAAGGCAACGCCTACCAGTGCCATTAAGACTAAAACCATTATTAAGATTACCAACAGCCATGACAAAATTGCCCTCCAAACAGTGTACTTGTGGGTCTCTTTCAAGGCAAGCGTCAGCAGATACAGGGTATATAAAAATAGTACAAGTGCTAGTAAAAAGAAAACAATAAACGGTGCCAAAAAGCCTACGGTTATTTCGCCCATGGTTGGTGTTGCTGGGACTAGCAATGCTATCAATGATCCTATGATTGAAAGTGGAGCAGTATACAGTGATATCAAATAAGTCTGCACTGTGTAGGCTCCCTTTCCTCCAAGAAGCTTGGCAAATATGTAGTATAAACCAGAGATTAATAGTAGACCAAGGATTGATGCTATAGGGCTCAGAATAATGTTGGACAAGAGTTCGGTCAAATTAAAAGCTCTAATAGTGGTTATGACGCCTGCTATTATTCCTGCCACAAAGATATTTTTCATTGCCTTGGTAAGGCTTGCTTTTGATTTTTCTTTACTAAAGGTTTTCTCTGGCTTTAATAGCGCGTCTTTCCAGAGCCTAAAGTCAATCATATAGAATATTTGTTTTCCTCTTATAAAGATGTTATGATTTCTAAAGTGGAATTGCTAAGAACATTATCATTTCAAAGACAATCAGACCAACAGCTATGCCTACAACATGAATAGGCTTCATTTTTATTAGGCTATCTCCCTCGTCCTCGTATTTCACTAAGCCTGCCATGCCTGATGGTGCTCTCATCTGCTTCTTTTCAGCCATACCTATCATTACCACTTAAGGTTTTTAAAACCTTCTGCTTCCAAACCTTCTCCCGCCGAACCTGCTGTTCCCGAATCTGTTGTTCCCGGCCCTGTTGCCGAAGCCGCCTCTCCTAAAGCCTTCCCTGCTCGGACCACTTCTCTTGAAGGGCAAATTCTTGAAGTCCTTGATAACAAGTTTCTCAACATCGTAGGAGAATGCTCTGTTTATTCTTCTGAAAGGCTCGTGATCTTCCCTGCACAGGAGCGATATTGCCTTACCGCTTTTTCCTGCTCTTGCTGTCCTGCCTATCCTGTTCGCATAGTCCTCTTTGTCCTGAGGTATGTTGTAGTTGAACACGTGGGAAACGTCCTTTATATCCAGTCCTCTAGCAGCAACGTTTGTCGCAACTAGAATCCTCATTTTTCCTTTGTGGAACGCCTCAAGCGTTCTCTCCCTCTTGTCCTGTGTTAATCCGCCGTGAAGAGCCATGGCATCAACCTTGTTCGAATTAAGGTTCATGCATATCTCGTCGGCTGTCCTTCTTGTATTACAGAAGACTATTGACAGACTTGGATTCTCCTCGTTAATCAAGTGAACCAATAGGGAGAACTTGCTTCTCGGGTCTGTGTCGCAGTAGTACTGCTTCAGGACTTCGTCGCTCACCTTGTTCTTAGTCTTGATCTTCTTGGCATTGTTGGTGAACCTGTTTCTAATATCCTCTAATCTTGAGGACATTGTAGCGCTGAAAAGCAATGTCTGCCTTTCTTTAGGGACTTGTCTTTCTATTTCTTCTATGTCCTCTATGAAGCCCATATCAATCATCTTGTCTGCTTCATCTAATACAAAGAATTTCAAATTCCTTGTATCGATTGTCCCCCTTCTCATGTGGTCCATCATCCTTCCTGGAGTGCCGACAACAATGTCAGCCTTTCTCAATCCGGAGACCTGGGGCATCATTGCAACGCCTCCGTAGACGGTCTGCACGTACAATTGTTTTAGGCGTGAGTAGCTTTCCAAGTCCTTGGATATCTGCTTGGCCAGTTCCCTTGTGGGGGCAAGGATTATTGCTTGTATACCTTTTCCTTTTTCCACTTTGTCCACAATGGGTATGCCGAAGGCAGCGGTCTTTCCTGACCCTGTCTCTGACTGGCCAATAACATCATGACCTTCCTTTATCAACGGTATTGTTTCAACCTGTATCTCGGTTGGGTTCTCAAAACCCAGATTGTTTAGAGAGTCTTTTATAGACTGCTCTATATTCATATTTTCAAATTTCATTTCCATCATTCCTTAATGTTTTTTACTAAAGTCACAAAAGTCATAGAATTAGTATAATAAACTAACGCTATTTTTTAACAACTTTGTACTTTACTTTAGATAGATATGTTCTGGGAGTATTTAAAGCTAATTGTTTATAACTTAAAGGTAGTGATAAAAGAATGTTATGAGGTCTTTCTATCTCTAATTTTTAGTCTTCCCTTCTTGTAATATTTTTTAGGGAATTTATTATTATCAAAATACTCTTGACACCATGGATTAGGTGCAAAAATACTTCCCCCGAAAGTGTATGCCGCGGCCCTACAATGTCCCATACAATTTAGCAAGAAATAGCAATCTCTACAGACGCCTTTCAGCTTCTGTGGGGTTACCTTCCTGAACTGGGTTAAAACTTTTGATCCATTCCACAGTTTTAAAATGTTTTTGTCCAAGACATTTCCGATCTTCATCTCTGGAAAATCAACAAGACCTAAACAAGGATACATAGTGCCGTCAGCTAGCAAATCGCAAATTGTAACACCCGGAAGGCAACCAGCAGTATACGGCATACTGTCTCTCAAAAATTTAGGCAGCAATGAAGGAGGTGCATAGACCCATATAGTTAAATTTTTCTTGTATTTTTTATACAATCTATTTATCCTTGCAATGATATTCCGACGCTCTAGATAAGGAACTATTTCTTCGGAGTTCGTCTTGGCGCGTCCGAAATTCTCCATAAACAGAAATCTCACAATTGAAACTTTCAACTTCTTTGCCAGTTTTATCAAGTCTTCAATTTCTCCTTTGTTTCTGTTCATTATGGTATATGCTAGAGTGACTTCAACTCCCTCAGATACCAGATTCTTTATACCTTTTATCGTTCTTGAGAAAGCCCTGCTAACTCCTCTTATATTGTCATGCGTCTTCGGGTTTGAACCGTCTAAGCTAACAGCAACAATCCTCAGATTGGACAGTTTTGATATGTCCTTGGCCATTTTCCTAGTTATCAAAGTACCGTTAGTGTTCAAAACTAGGCTAATATCCTTCCTGTCAGCATATCTCATTATGGACAACAAGTCCTTTCTAATGGTCGGCTCGCCACCAGTAATTCCAACAGTACATAACCCTTCATCGCATGTGTCCTTTATTATTTGCTTAAGATCCGAGATGGAATATTCCTCTTTTAGTGCATTCCCCGCGTTCTGACTGCAATGGATACACCTCAAATTACAGCAGTTAGTAACAGATATGGCCAGCCTTACCAGCGGATACTTTTTGAACAACTTTTTTATTTCTCTACCTGTCACAATTACATCATTGTTCAATTCATACCACCTTCAATGCGGACAAAAACAATAATCTTTTGATAAATTTCATCACGTCTTTTTTTACAACCGTGGGTCTTTCATTATATTCCCTTGAAATTAGCATGATGATGTCTTTAACGCTATGTCTGCCATCACAATATTCTATCACCTTTACCCCTGTTTCGTTCAGAATATAGCCAGGGGGGAGAATGTATACATCATTCACTTTCTTTAATTTTGTTCTAACAATAAGATTAGAGTTAAGGTCTGTCGTCTGCTTCATAGGGAATCACTTCAACAATGAGACATGGCCGTAACCAAAATTTCTCTAAAATCTGGTGCGTTATATTTCTTTTTCTTTTTTGTCAAAGGACCGTCAACTTCATACACTACATTCTCTGCAGAAACAACTACATTTTTACTCTTTAATGAAAGGTCTTCTTCCAAAGTCATATTAACTCACTATTAAAATAAAGTAAAATAATGTTTATATATCTATTGTTTAGACTCAAAAAGAAGTCGTGTGCTGGGAATAAGAGTATCTAAAAAAACAAAGAGAGTTAATCACACTTTAATTCCTTTAAAACATTATAAAGTTTTTCTATACTCCTTCTTACATCTGCAACATTTTTAGCTCCTGTACAAATAACACTGCCACCACCGAACAACAAGAATGTAGCCTTGGGGTCGCTCATTCTATAAACCAAACCTGGGAACTGATTGGGTTCGTATTCCGTATTCTCTAAATTAAATGCTATATTATTCAAATTTATTTTCAAATCAAGCTTCGTTGAAGCAACAATATTTACTAAATTGACCTTATATTTTTCAGGAGCTTTGAATCCTATTCCCCCAAGCTTTTTAACAACCTTTGATATAGCTATTTTTGCCTCTTTCGGAGACTTGGCACCCGTGCAAACAATTTTACCCGAAGAAAAAATCAAAGCAGCTGCCTTTGGTTGTTTTAATCTCAAAACCAGACCAGGAAACTGGTTTGGTTCATACTCAGTATTATCAATTTTAGACATAACTTTATCAAGATTTATCTTAATGCCTAAAGAAGCGCATGCAACAATGTTCTGTATTTTTATTTTAAAGGCCATTCTGTATCACCTAAATATTTTTTCTTTGATTAAATGAGTCATATAATGTACGCTAGATGTTTTGATATATGTGTAGTTTTAAGTTCTAATAACTATGTTCAAAACTATATAATAGCAGAAGTCGTCTCCTAATGACAAGATTTTTATAACGCTTAAGCCAACAGCCAGTTAAACGTCTACATATAGAACAAAAATAGTCGTGGCCTGGGCATAATCCATCTTCTGTGAGCAGATCCTGTAAAAACAATCACTCCTGCTTGACAGCATTCGTCTGATGCAACCTACCCGCTCCTCTTTCGTCATCAGAGCTGTTTGGTCTTGCACCTTGCCAGCATCGTCCAAGTCGAACATGAAGCCCTATTGGACACCTAAGCTTTTCAGCCTAATCCCGAGGGACGGCAAGCCTTTGAGGCTAATGGTGGATGGAATTTCCTCCCTTAACAGGGGCAGCTGTCTACCCAGCCCACTCTAAAGAATTAATTGCAATTATTTAAAAAGACTTCCTATGCTCACGTTGTATTGGTTTTCATCAGCAGGATTTTTCTTAACTTTTGGCCTTTTGATATGACCATAAATCACGTGTCGATTTATAAAAATGTTTACAGCTACTGTTATAGCTCTTCCTCTGCTAGAATAACACCCTTCCTCTACTAATCTGTCAAGAGCAGCAATGTGAGGTTCTGGAAGGTCTGCTGTCTCCATTCCTCTTTCTTGTCTCATAACTAGAGAATGAAAGTAAAATATAAAAAATTAATTGTTTTTAGAAATTCATCTTTCTTTTTGCTTGCTAAAGTATTCAATCTGTAACATGTCCCTGACAGCTGTTCTTATGGCTGATGATCTACAATGATAATGTCCTTTTTCTACTAACTGGTCCAGACCTTCTAATTGTTTTTCAGTAATGCGAACAATTACCTCTTTCATAGCTAATAGAATGAAAGTAAAATATAAAAGGGCGATGGTTAAAAACTATTTCTTTTTCTTCTTCTTTGTAGTCTTCTTCTTGTCCTTGCATCCGCAACAGCAACACATAACATCATTAAAGAGACAGAAGTTTATAAAAATGTCTAGTATCATTAAAAATTTAGAAAAAATGTTTTCTTTACTTAGAGCCTTCTACAATCTTGCTAACTTCTGAAACGTATTTCTTATACTCTGTGCTTAATTTTTTATCAGTGTCCTCAACTTTCCTAATCAATGCGAGTTTTCTTAATTTATTTCCTGGAAAGTTTTTAGCTAAATAAGCCATTTCATCCATTGTTCTTCCTAAGAGTGCGATATCATCGACTTTCAGGTTTTCTGCAACATCCAGGGTCTTACTAAACGCATTTTCAAAGGCATCTGTTATATTTTTTTTACCTTTTTCTTCAGGAACATTCAGAAGCATTTTTTGAGCATAAGATTGAGCTTTGACCAAATGATATGTGGCTCCTTCTATCTTTCCTTCTTGAGCACAAGAACTAGCATTGTTCAATTCACTTTGATATGATGCATTACAATTAAAAAGTGCCTTTTCTGAAATTCCCAAACCTTCTTCGCTAACTAATATTGCTTCAGTTGTCATATTTATCACTTCCTAATAGTTAAAACTAAAGCTTTATATAGCTAACGCTAAGCGGTAAAACCAATGAGATTTTACCAGCAGAGGCAATTAAAGGGGTCTGAGCTAAAAGGCTTGGAAACAGTGAACTGAACACGTCGCCGAAGCTTCGTGCTTACATCCCTGTCCCATTAAACAGATAGTCTATCTGTGCCAATTACCTATTTTTCCCGGCAATTTCCAGCTTAGATGCTTTCAGCTGTTAAAAGCTATGGCGTAGCTACCCGGCGTTACCAAAAGATAACCGGTTAACCAGAGGCCACGGAAGAACGTTCCTTTCGTACTCATTCTTCCTTAGAGTCAGGTAATAACACCCTCAGTAGTTAGAGACCGTACTGTCTTTGTCGTCTGATATGGAAAATCTTTGCTGTTCATCAAGACAGTTAATGTCAATTCATCACAGCATCGATTGAAAATTGGCTCATAAGTTACACCCGAATTATCTATCATATATAGATATTCTAAAGGGGGCGGTGCAGTCATCGCCCTAATCCATACTCGATCACATGATTTCATCGCTAGCTATTGCTAAAGCTAATCATGCTATACAAAGAGAAGAGATAAACCCATATCAGATCACGACGTACTGAACCCAGCTAATGTCCCCTTTTAACCAGTGAACACCTGTACCCTTGGCCGCTACTGCACGGCCAGGAGAGGGGAAGCCGACAGCGATGAAGCAACGCGCGGGGTCGATGTGAGCTCTCACCCGCCACGACTCCATTATCCCCGGGGTAACTTTTCTGAAACTACCGATATCCATCAAGAACGCTCGGCATCTCGTTAGCCCATGCTTTCACAATTGGATTCATTGCTATGTTGAATCCAATAAATGATCCTTTTACGCTTACACTCTACTCTCCATTTCTGACGGAGATGAGGATCACTTTGGGCACTCTTGATATTTTGTCAAGAGTGTACCGCCCCAGCCAAGCGGTCTACCAATCGGTGTTCCCCAAAATTTTGGGGTTAGTTACATGTTTACAAAAGGGCAGTGTTACATTGTCGTCTATTTAGAGCCCGAAAGCTCTAACATAACAACTACTACCTACGCTATGCAATTGTAACCATACAACAACGACAGGCTACCGCAAAGATCCACGGGGTCTTCTCTTCCCCCTGAGGGTCTGTGGCCTATGCACCACAATAGCAGTTTCGCCGAGCCCCAATTTGGGACAGTGAGGAAGTCGTTAAGCCATTCATGCAGGTCGACATTTAATCGACAAGGGATTACGCTACCTTAAGACGGTCAGAGTTACCGCCGCCGTTGACGAGGGCTTAGGCCGGTTGAAACCAGCTTTGACACACTCGCACTGGGCAGGCCTCACCGACTATACAAGGGATTTCTCCTTAGCAGTCAGCTATGTTTTTGTTAAACAGTCGCTTCCTCCTTGTTATTGCAACCTATGCACTTCTGCATAGGCAAGTCTTCTAGCAAACATACGACTCTAATTTGCCCAATTCCCTAAATTGGGATCACTCGACACACCATTACCTTCTCAGCAAGGATACCTGTATCGGTTCTCAGTACAGACACGAACAATCCTTCCCGGCTATATTTTCATGGGCTCTTGGAATTTGCTGAACTCCGCTATACAGCAGAGCTGTTCACAGATTCGACCAGTTCTCTCCTTGACGGAACTCCCTGGTTTTAACTGCTTAACTTACGTCAGCATATCCTAAAGCGTCTACAGCCGAGCTTGTGTTGCCACACGTATGCCCGTGGTACATGAATATTAACATGTTTACCTTCCCCCACGTCAGTTAAGGGTGGGGTTAGGACTGACTAACTCACGACCAATAAATGTTGTCGTGAAAACCTGATCCTTCAGGTGGAAAGGATTCTAACCTTTCTTTGCTGCTACTCCCAGCAGGATTTTCAATTCTGCCCGGTCCACACCTGCTTACGCAGATGCTTCTACCCAAGCAGAACGCCTTCCTATACTATTGCTTTCGCAATCTAAGGTATCGGTTCTTAACTTACTCCCATCCATTTTCGCCGCCCCAGACCTAGAGAGGTCCGTTATTACACGTTGATTATGCGATGGCAACTTCTAAGCCTACGCCCCTCCTGTTTTAGGACTGGGACAAACTTTGTGAATTAGCTAAGAATTAGGGACCTTAACCTTAGTCTAGGTTGTTCCCTTTTCGGATACCGGGCTTACCCCAGCACCCGCACTCCTGTCTTCTACGACGCTAATAGATTATTAGTTTGACAGGGAAGTTGGGAATTTCTTCCCTTGACTCCTCAATCAGTGCTTTACCCTTTTAGCTATCTCAGACAAGGCTATGCTAAGACATATTTCGGAAGGAACCAGCTATCAGCACGTTCGTTTGGCTTTTCACCCCTAACCCCTGCTCATCCTAGTGATTTGCAGCTCAACAATGGTTCGGACCTCCACGCAGCTTTCGCTACGCTTCATCCTGACATGGGTTAGATCAAGTGCTTTCTGGTCTTGCCCCTGTGACTGCAGGCCCTTTCAGACCCAGTGCCATGCTTGCGCTACGCACTTTTCGCTTTCGCTATGCATACTTGCTTGAAGCAATTATGCTCGCCACAAAGACAAACTCCCTGCTCCGTGTTTCAAAACGGATTCTATAATCCTGTAAGCTCCTGCTCGTATATGTTGATCACTCAACTTTCCTTCACAAGAGCACCTTTCAGACCATAGATGACTATAACCAATAGGTTTCAAGATCTTTTCATCTTCTGTTAAGAATACTTTTCAGCTTTCAGTTACCTTACTTATCCGCTATCAGACTCTCGAAATATTTAGAGTTGGCTGTTGATGCCAGCCGTATTCCCACTTCATATCCAAGAAATGGTAGTCTTTTCCTGAATCAACTTTCCGGTCTTCCTCTACCTGACTATCACAGTTTATAGTGCGCCATTCCAGGCGACTTCGAGTCAACCAGCTAAGCTGTACCAGGCACCACATCTAAACTGCATTTCTGCAGCAATTCGGTTTGCTCTGTTCCGTTTTCACTCGCCGTTAATAACGGAATCGCGTTTGCTTTCTCCTCCTCCGCTTACTAAGATGCTTCAGTTCAGCGGGTTCTTGATTCTTTCGAATCACTGGCCGAAACCAGTGCGATGTCGCATTCAACTATCTCGGGTTCAAAGGCTGCTTGCGCCTAGCCCGAGCTTATCCCAGCTTGCTAGGATCTTCATCAATCTCGAGAACTGAGCTATCCACCTATTGGCATTACTGCTCAGACCCTACCTTCTGCCTCTGCTGGTATCATTGATCATGATGATCTAAAGACTCGTTCGACGTATTTCTCATCTGCTTGCGCATCAATAGGTGTTCAAACAATTCATCGTCTTCTTTACCCTTACACCGCAAAAATTGCTTTGCGATGAGCATCTTATCTCACTATTAAAACGCTGTCAATTTAATAACAGCGCGCCATCATTTACCCCTGGGTTTCTCATAGCCTTGCGGGCTCAAAATTAGTTTCTTAAGTCACATGGCATCCACACTTGATAGTATGGATTGGATGACAACTGTAGTGTTGTCAGAATGAGCTTCATCTAGTCGCCTAATCAGCAAGTTTTCCAATGTTAAATTAAAGTTAACATGTTATCACGTAAGAAGTTATTAATTTTAAAAAGTATTTAAACGTTATTGTTGGCTTGAAACTCATATGTAGAAGCTTCATACAGGCCTTTTCTCCATTCTAAAAACAATAAAACCCGCTATCAAGAAAGAAATCCCTGTTATCAATATCCAGTTGAAGTTCCTAGTCACAAGCGTGAGGAACACTTCCCCCTCTGGTTTGATTGCCAGAACCAAAGCCTCTTCTGTTTTGTCCCTGCAGAATTTTTGGATTTCGTAGTACTCGTCTGCCGTGATGTTCGACATTTCATAGCAAGTGTTAGAATAGCAGGCTGTTTCCGCGAACGAAGCTGCAGAGTTTATCTGGCTAGGCACAATGACTTTCAAAGTGTAGAAACTCACTAAGAAGGATAACAGAACGAATGCTGTCCCGAATCCAATAAAAAACCATCTAAGGTTCCTTATCTTAAGAGCCTTCTTCATAAGAATACTGTTTTACAAATTTATTTAAGGTTATTAGGTTTTAGCCTAATGAAAAAGAGCGTTTTATATTGGAGTTTTATGAATTCTATATTATGGACAAAAAAATATTTGTTTTAGTAGCATTGGTATTGCCCATAGTACTGGTTTCAGGATGCATCAATGAACCAATAGGCGGAGAAAGGGACGAGCATGGATGCCTGGGACCTGCAGGTTACACTTGGAACGAAAGCGTTGGAGCTTGCGTAAGGGAATGGGAGCTTGATGAAGAACAGAAAGTGGCAGCGAGAACAGCAGTTGAATTTGCTGGTTACGAGTATGCAACTACAATAACAAAGGTTGTTACAATAATGGAATTTGAGGGCATGTTTGAAGTGACTCTTGAGCAAGGTGAGAACAAGGACCTATCTGTAGTGGTCATAGACAACTGGAATGCTACTGAAAGAACAATTAAAAGACACACTTGCACGGAAGAGGAGAAGAAAGCTGAAATATGCACTATGGAATATGCTCCTGTATGCGGCTTCAAGTCTGATGGAACTTCACAGACTTATGGCAACAAGTGTGGGGCATGCTCTGTCAAGGCTGACTACTGGGAAATCGGGGAATGTCCAGCAGAACAATAATTATTTTTTCAATCTTTTCTGGACAGCATCGCTTGTCAATTCACGAAGAGCATCAGCAGCAATCCATCTGGCAGCTTTAGAATCAATTTTCTTTATTTCTTTTGCAGTTTTGACTGCCTTCCTGTTTAATTTCTTATTTCTTTTTCCAATCTGTCTTAACGCCCAGTTGGCTGCCTTCTTGACAAAGTTCCTTTCATCTTTAGATTCCCCTTTTATTACTGGCAAGAACTTTTCAAACTTCTTGTCATCAGCCTTCTTGTCGTGAACAGACAAAGCTGCCATTAAAACAAAACCAGCTCTTTTTACAAACTCTTCCTTTCTCTTGCTCCACTCAAAAGCCTTCTTGTATGCCAAAGGTGTCTTGTCAAACAAATTAGAACAAACCTGATCGCAGATGTCCCAGGAATCAAAATCCTTTACCCATCTCTCCATTAGCTTCTCGTCTGTCTTCTCAGGCTCTGCTATGAAGCCTGCAAGCATTCTCGCCTCATGTATTTTTGATTTCCAGAGTTTTTTTGCCATTGAATGGTCCTTGCCTATTTCTTTAGCCATAGCTCGAATAACATAGACAGAAATTCCTAGAGTGTTCTTAGGGTTGATTCCGAACCTTGCCATTCCCTCTACATTCTTTGGATTGGCTTGTGACTTTAATTTTTTTAGAATTTGTTGGTATTTCATCTTACCATTCTATGCTTCAAAGCTCATTACCTTTTCCATGAAGTCTTTGATATTGATAACAGGCCCCTGCCTGCAACTTTTTTCATCTAACTTTTGCACATCATTTGGCTTGATTCCCTTGGTGTATATTGTGAAAGGTATGAAACCAGGACAATGCAGACCTGTCTTAGAAGATGTGATGTGGTCTGACATGACAACAACCATTGTCTTCTCAAAGTTAGTATACTCAAGTATCCTTTTGAAAACTTCCCTGTCAATCTTCTCTATGAAGAATCTCTTCTGGTTAACGTTCTTGTCATGAGCAGCAATATCGCAACCGAGAATGTGCAAAATGACAAAATCATGATTATTCAAAGCTTCCAATGCCTTCATGGTCTTGTCCCTTAGATTGGTTTTCAAATCAGCAGTTGCACCAGAAACCTCGAGAACTTCCATTTCCATTGCTCTTGCAATTCCCTTGATAACAGGCGAGGCAGCCACGCAGGCCGCAGACAAACCATGCCTGTCCTTGAAACCTTTAATGTATTGATACTGGCTTGCACCTCTCAGCAAGATGTAGTTTGCTGGAACCTCCCTGTACTTGTTCGAGGGATGATCCTTCAGAATCCTGTGAACCTCCGCTGAGAACTTGTTAAGGGCAGCAGCAGTCCTGACTGCCTTCTCGTCTCTTGAAAGGGGCATTACCTTCTTGACTTGCTTTCCCTCTATCTCAGGATCAGAATCACTGACATTAGGAGAAATAGCAATGCTGTTCATTGCAACAACTCCCCTGTGAGCCAGGGACTTGTAGAAGTCTATCCTAACACCATCGAGGAAGAACTCCTTGATTGACTTGGCCATTTCCCTCAAACCAGAATTGTCTCTGCCAGCCCTTCTGTCAGTGACATGCAGCTTAGGTTCATAGGTACCTGTTTTCAACTCATCCTCCATAACATCTTTGACAGTCGCGAAGTTGGCCCTCACATAAACGCTTCCAGGAGTTATTCTCAGGTTCGCTCCCAGAGCTTCTAAATAACCTCTTCCAGGATACTCACCCTCTGGATATCCCAACAAGACGAAGTTGGCAATGCCAGAATCAGGGTGCTCCTCGTCGTTCTCTATTAAGCCTGCATAGCCGTTCCTTGTTATCAAATCTAGGTTTGGCTTGGAGGCCAGCATGTAGGGAGTCTTCTCAATGTTATCCGCAGCCCCGTCTAGAATTACGAATAGAACTTTCTTACGCATAATAATATTATACATAGGTCATTTATCTATTTTATTCATTTGCAGATTCCAGCAACGCAACTACATTGATCGTAATCTTTGTCAACATCCACATTCCAGTATTCTGCGGGATCACAGTTCTCGTAATAGGTCTCTGTTGCAATTGAGTTGACGCATTCCACATTGTCAGGCGTGTTCTTGCAGTTGATCAAAAGGCAGTCCAGATTTGATTTGCAAGCGTATTCCATTATAGTCTCTTTTTCTATCACTAAATCTGTTATTGCATCCTGCGTCTGCTCCTGATTCTGCAATCCGTTGTTACCTGAAGGCATTGAGAAGAGTAATGCGAACAGGATTATCATCATTATTCCAGTGAAAATACAACGCGACATCATCCTGCTGTCCTTCTTCTTTGTCACTCTCTTCCTTACCACTTTACTTTTTGCTGTTCTTTTCTTCTTTGCTTTTCTTTTAGCCAAAAAATCACCTCTCCAACATGAATAGTTTTTTCCCAGGAACATCAAACATCTTGCCTAATAGCATCTTGTCCTCGTAATGCTTCCCGACAACCAGAGGCTTGAGCTCTTCTGCCATTTTCAAGGCCTCCTCCAGCCTGTTATAATTGTTAGAAAATATCGTAAACAAGGTTTCCCCTTTCCTGACCTTGTCTCCTAGTTTCAGATTAAGATGTATGCCTGCCCCAGCATCCAGAGGCGCGCCAGCCCTTCTTGCAATCAAAACAATCTCAGAGTTCTTTACCCACAGGACCTTGCCCTCACTTGCTGACTTCACTGTTGCGTATTTCTCCCCTATTGGCAGGTCGTCTGGCTGTATCTTCGGATTGCCTCCCTGGGCTTCTATTATCTCTCTTAATTTCTTCTCTGCCTTTCCTGACTTCAAAAGATGCAGGGCAGTTTGCTTGTCTCCCTTGCCAACTGTCTCAAATAGTATGCCTGCAAGTGTTGTTGCCTTCTCTATCACGTCATTTGGCCCCTTGCCTCTTAGAGTCAACAAAGCCTCCTTTGCCTCCAGCGCAGGTCCTATATAATAGCCTAGAGGTTGCCTCCCGAATGTTATGCCGCATGCAACATGAATTCCAAGCCTCTTGCCAAGTTCCATGAAATCCTCTGCCAGCTCGCGCGCCTGACAGACTGTCTTGATCTTTGCCTCGTTGCCTGTTGGGATGTCTATAACAACATAATTGGCTCCTATTGCCTTTTTCTTGGACATTATTGATGGCAATAACATGGGGTCTATGCCCAAAGGATATTCCACTTTGATGAACATGTCGTCCGCAGGCGCCAGGTCCAAAGCCCCTCCCCAGACCATGCATGCATTAGTTTTTGCAACAACCTGCTTGATTTCCTCTAGAGTGAGATTTACCGGGGCAAGCGTCCCCATTCTCTCGGCTGTGCCAGAGGGAGATGTTATTGCCTTTGAGGAAGTCTTGGGAATTGTCAAGCCTGCTGCAGCAACTATCGGGACAAGAATTAATGAGGTCTTGTCGCCCGGAATTCCGCCTATTGAGTGCTTATCGCAAATTATTTTTTGGTTAAGCCTTAATCTTTTTCCTGTTTCAGCCATGGCCCTTGAAAGGTTGGCTGCCTCGTCTATTGATATGCCTTGAGTGTGAAGGGCTGTGACAAAGGCTGTCAGCTCTGTGTTTGATATCTTATTGTCAACAACATCCCTGATTATCGTCTTTATCTTGTCGTATTCAAGCCTCGCTCCTGAAAGCTTCTGCTTGATGTAAAGAATGGATTCCAACTGCTCCTGGGGCCTGACTTCCAGATGCTCCCCTCCCATTATTCCGAAGAACCTGCTAACATCGTCATTGGTCACTATTTCGCCCTTTATGGTGAACTTGGTTGTTATGTCGACTATTGCTGCCATCTGCTTTCCGTTAAGAGTCAAGCACACTCTGTCTAATGCCCTTACTCCCAGATAGTCTGCATCTTCCTTGTTCAATATAACAACATACTTTCCACCGACTTCCAGATCAATTGGTCTTGCTATAAGCTTCATACACTACAATTAGAATTACCGCTTAATAAATAATTTCTACTAGGAACAAACTATACTTCCGGAGATTTGATTGCATGCTGATTTTAAATTAGAACAGTCCAGGCCTGTGTTGTGCTCCTGGTTCTGGAGGTTGCACAAATTCCCAATGTACCACTCAACCTGCTCCAAGCTCACGTCAGCCTCAGTAACACAGTCGTATTCACCCCAGAACTCACAGTGCTCTACCATTACTTCCTCAAGGGAAGCGCATTTGTACCCGGCCCTTGCAACTTCACACCCATCTTTCGGAACAAGAGTAGGCAAGGTAACCAGAATAACAAATACTAGAAGAATCATTATTGAAATCTTATCCCACTTGCTCATCTTCAGATTAAGGGAAAACTTTTTCTTTGGCTTTTCGTGCTTATGCTCTTCAGTCATGTTAACCCCATTGTTTTAATGCAATGCTCAACTCTTTATTCTTCTTGGCGTACTTTTTTAAAGGAATATTATTCATGGCAGCCTCAACAGCCTGCCTCATGGACATGGCTCCTGCCCTTGTACCTTTCTTGTGTCCATGCACCCCTCCGCCCGCCTGAATTATAATATCATTGCCTAGCAATTTTATAAGCTTTGGCACATGGCCTGCGTACAATCCACCTGAGCAAACAGCAAAAACAGGTTTGATGTTTTTCCAGTTCTCTGCTAGAGTATGATTGCCCTCTTTGATCATGCTCTTTTCTATACTTTCATTAATCCTCATTATTTCATCTCTTGGCCCTTCCATCTTGCCTATGACAGTTCCAATATGCAATTGGTCTAATCCAATTAATCTTGCTATATCGGATATGACAAGCATAGAGATTCCATGCTTCTTGCTTCGTGTGAATGCAGCATGACCTGCTCTGTGCGCATGCATGACTAATTTCAAATCATTATTGGCTTTTCTTAGAGTTTGCAGGCCAGACCAGCCGACTGTTAGAATGTCGACCATCATGTATCTTCCACCAGCTTCTTTGACGAAATTAGCTCTTTGCAACATGCTGTCTATCTCAGCTGTTACATTGGGCATGTAGACCTTTCTTTCTCCTGTTTCTTTTTCAGCCTTGTCTCTCATCTTCAGAGTTTCTATAATTCTCTTGGAAAAATTATTGAACTTCTGGCTGGAAAGGTTCTCATCATCCTTTACAACGTCAATGCCTCCGACCCAAGCCTCGTAAGCAGCTTTGGCATGCTCCTTCTCGTTCAAACCTATTTTCGGCTTGACAATTGTTCCGACCAAAGGCCTCTTGGGAACTTTCAATAATCTCCTGATTCCCTTGATTCCGTACATGGGTCCGGGGAATGATTTCATTATGTCATCAGGCCAGTCAACATCCTCCAATCTCAGGTTTTTAACAGCCTTCATACCGAAAACATTTCCGCCAATGCTGCTCATAATCTGAGGCATGTTGCCCTCTTCGAAAAGAATGGAGGGGTATGCAATCTTGACATAGTTACCCTTTATAGAAAATATCCTGGCTCCAATTTTCTTTATCCTTGGTTTCATTGTTACAACATCTGTCCATGTTCCAACAGAAGATTCGCCAGCAACCATTTCTGCTGCTCTTCTCAATGAAATTCCTTTAGCTGGTTCTACTCTGAACTCGCAAACCAAATCATTCTTGGTCGGCTTGTAACTCAAATCAATAAAATCTTTGTAACTCATTTTAACATCTTCTTAATATTTGATGGTGTCATGACACCCTTCTCTGTAACAACCCTCTTAACATACTTCCATGGAGTCAAGTCAAATGCAGGATTCCTGACTTCCAGTGTCTTGGTGCGTTCAGTATAGACTTCATCGGGATCTCTCTCTTCTATTAACAGTTTCTTCCTCTTGTCCAATTTTAAAGTGTTGCCTGCAACATAGAAAGGCTTCTTATGTTTCTGGGCAACCAAAGCCAGGGGATAAGTTCCAATCTTATTAACAATGCCCTCTTTTCTGATGGCGTCTGTGCCCACAATGACCATGTCAACATCATCAATGAAGAAAGCCATGGCAGAGTCAACAATAAGTATCACAGGTATGCCCAACTTAGAAAGCTCCTTTGCTGTCTTTACTCCCTGCCACTTGGGCCTTGTCTCTGTGGCGTAGACAGTTACCTTCTTGCCATCTTTCCAGGCTTGCTTTATCACTGCCAGAGCCTCAGTTGAGTGGCAGCGGGTCATTATCTTGGAATTTTTCTTTATCAGCCTGCTGCCTCTTTTTGCAATTTCTTTTTTTGAATTGCTCATCTGCCTTAATAGGGAGTTTATTGTTTTGACATCCTTGTCCTTTCTGATTATTTCCAGGCAATTGTGAAGGACAACTGCAGTCGGCCTCACCCTTTCAATCATCTTGGCTGCCCTGGTGAACTCCCTGCCAAAGCCTTTCTTCTTCACAAGTTTTCTCAGAAAAACCAAGCTCTCGATGGCAATGTCCTTGGCACCCTGTATCTCAAGGCTCTTTATCCTCTTCTCAAGGCTTGAAAGGCTCTCAGGCATAAATTCATTATATCAATAGGATAAAATAAATATATGGTAAACGAGGAAAATGAGAGGCTAATCAAGCATATCAAGGGTCTGGGACGCCTTAAGTCAAGGGAAGTAGAAGATGCCCTTAGAAAGGTCAAAAGGGAGTTCTTTGTCCCTGATGATATGAAGTACCTTGCCTACAGGGATTCTCCCCTCTACATTGGCTCTGACCAAACCATTTCCGAGCCGTCAACGGTTGTTGTGATGACAGAAGCCCTGGACATCAAGGAGGGCCAGAAGATACTTGAGATAGGGACCGGTTCTGGGTGGCAGGCTGCTATTCTTGCAGAGTTAGTTGGTGATAAGGGAATAGTCTACACAGTTGAGATAATCAAGGAGCTTGCTGATTTTGCAAAGCAGAACATGGAAAAACTGAAAATAAAGAATGTCAAGGTGTTAAAGGGCGACGGGTCATTAGGTTTGAAGAAATATGCTCCTTATGACAGGATAGTTGTCACTGCTGGCTCTCCTGAAATTCCAAAGGAATTATTGAGTCAGTTAAAGCCAAACGGGATAATGGTCATACCTGTCGGCAACCTCTATCTGCAGAGAATGTACGTTGTCAGGAAAATCAAGGGCGGCATTGAGAAAAAGGGAATAGGATCATTCATGTTTGTTCCCTTGACAGGCAAGCACGGCTTCAAGTAATATTATTTCTTATTCTTTTTTATGAGCGTAGTAATAGTATTCTTTTTTTGGCTCTTGTTTGCCGAGCAGAATATATGCCAACACTATGGCAATTGGTATTGCTGATATCATTAACCATAAATAACTGTTGTCAAAAATACTGTCTGGCTTAACCAGACATTTATTGTCCATACAATCGCCACCAGAATCGCAAGGTTTATCGCTGTAGCCTGTTTCGTCGACACAGCACTCAAAGGGGCATTGGGATTTGTCTGAAATAGTATAGCCTGTTGTCCCTCCTTCATCTTCTATTGTTTCAGTAGTCTCCTCCTCTTCATCAGTGTCTTCATCTTCTTGTGTTGAGTCATCGTCATCAAAATCATCATCAATATTACCACTTTCTACCAATGGCGGGTTTGAAGAACAGCTTCCACAATCTGAAACACATAAAGAGCAGGATTCATACTCAGAGCAATATCCATCACCGCACGACTGTGGCTCGCCAAAACTTACTGCTTGAGGGTCATCGATGTTACCGTAGACAGTAATTTGGTTTCCGGATCTGGAATAGCCTGAGGTTATGTCAACCCAGCCGCCTGGGCATGTGCTTTGCTGGTAATTGTAATCTTTGCAAGCATAAACAGCAGGGTTGTCTAAATCAATCATACTGAATCTGTTGGCATTCTCATAGACAAATCTCATGTAGATGCTGCCGTAACTCCAAGACGTGTTGTAGAAATAAGTAGAATACAAAATCTTGTCTTCAAGCTCGTTTCTTTGCTCTGAATAGCCAAGGTCTATTTCAGCATCTTCAGAGATAGTGGAATTTTCGAATATTATTAGCATATTGTCGCTGTTTATGTATCTGTCAATGCTTATGTGGAATTTCTTGTCGAAATATGATATGTTTGGAATCGAATTGATATCCACTGAGCCGTTGAATGAGTAATCATAAACATTATAGTCTTCATCCAAACCAATACTCAAGTTCATGTTCACAGAATTATTGGAAAAGTCTGTGGCATTGAAGGTTATGTTCATTTCAGGGTATACGTACACAGTAGTGAGTGTATTGTTTATTTGGCCTATCAAATCTGAAACCTGTAGAGAGACATTGTAGACGCCTGTCTCTAGGTTTTCTACAATAGCGCTCCAACAGTTGGTACAATAAGAGTAGTTGTATGGCTGGCTTGTATAGTAATCTGTGTAGGGATATGAGGAGAATGAGAGGTTCAGAGTGTTGTCTGTGGTGGAGTTGCTAATGTTGCCAACCAGGTTGTGCTGGTCTTGGCTTTGGGTGGAGACTCTTATGCTTAGGCTCTTGTTATCAAGAGGGTATTGTGGTAATATATTCACAGTGCTTATCAGAGGCTCTGTTGTTATGTTGGCGAATATTGTTTTGGATATGTTCTCGCCGCAGCTTGTGCTTAATGACACTGTATAGTTTCCGTATCTGTGGGGTGTAAAGAAGAATAGATTGTCTTCCATCTGATAGTCAAACACCCAGGAGCTACTGTTTATTGTCAGATAAGCGCCATAGCCGCTCGCATTGATAATTGTTGGCGTGTGAATTGTTACTGTGTCGTCGGCTGTGAAATTCAAGGGTATGATACTGATTGAAGTCGTGTTAGAAGTTTCATTGGATTTATAGACGCCAGTTCCCGAGAACAATGCTGTAACATCAGGGTTCGGATCTGAACCGCAGGGCAGTCTAACATTGGTTGAGTATAACGAATAATATGTCATTGCGCTTCCTATTTTTGTGTTATTTGAATAGAAATCTATTAGTAGGTCATCCAAACTCGTGCCATTGACGCTCAATTCCCCGCTCACGGGAAAGATGCCACCCTGGAAAGATTCAACATCTATTGGATCAAGAGTTATAGAAATGTTCTGTCCGGCAAGAGATAGGGGACTGATTGTGTAGTTTATCTGATTGTCAGACGTGTCATTGACGGACAGCTTGAAATCAAAGCTGTCGAATGATATGTTGGAGATTGTCAGGTTAGTCTCATAGATGTTAGAATTATTAGTGATGCCCATAGAATACCAAGCATTGTCCTCTCTGTAATAGGCTGATATGTTTTTTATTCCAACATCATCAGTCACGTTTATGCTTATGTTGTAAAGCATATTGTGTTCAAAGTAGGGCCTTGCTTCTATATGGTTCAGAATCGGTGGTTGCATATCAATGGCAGGCCTGTAGAATACTGTCTCTACTTCTGTAATGTTCCAAATTGGATAGAATGAGGGAATAGACAGGTTAATGAAATAAGTGCCATTGCCTACGAAAGAATAGTTGAATAGTGTATGGTTCCAAACGCCGCTTGAATCTATGGCATTGCTGGAATTCACAAGAGAATCATTCAGATATATCTGGTACCTTGGTATTTCATCGTAATTAAAACCTGAAACGTCCCTCAACAAGTAGGATCTTGGTATGTATCCCTTTATCAGATAATCACTGAATCTTACAGATTGGCTATCAACCAAAAATGAGGTTGGTGTGTATGGCGCCTTGCCGAAAGTTACTGCGAAGCTATCCCCAGGTTTTGGTGTTATGCTAAAGTAGCCGTTTGTAGAGTTATAATGCTCAAAGTGTGAAGGATAGGCATAATCTATTTCCATGGCATTGTAAAAGGACCAGTTGGTCCTGTAATATTCGGGATTCGGATTCAGGCCCATAACATAGTAGGTTCTGTTGATCGGAACTGCTATGGTGTTGCCCATGATTATTGTCTCGTCTGTCATGTTATTGGGAACTGGTGCTATGAAAGTGAAGTAGTTTACGAACACAACCGGCTGGTCTGTTGGATAGTCATAAGAGTAGTTATAGACTGCCAGGTCAGCAAATGAATAAGTGACATCAGTCGAAGTGGAATCATTCACGTTATGCAAAATCCATCCCATTGAGTATTGCTCAGTTGCAGTGGCATAGTCCTCGTCTCCGAAAAGGCATCCGCTTGAGGCTACTACAGGTATTATAAGCATCAACAAAATTATTTTCTTCATCATGTTGTCACCGGGATGCCCACGTACTTTAGAATTATGTCAGTGTTGTAAGGGCTGTCTGGCTTGTTTGAAACGTAAATAACCTGATTACCGATTTTGTAGTCATACATCATTGAGTAAGAGTATAGGATTTTTATTGGGTCTGTGTTGTTTCTGTATGTGGCAAAGCCGAAATTATACTCGTAGAGCTTGATATCAGAACCGTCCAGGCCTGTTGCATTTATCGTGAATGTCCTGGAGTCGCTTGAGAAGTTCAAAGTAACATTAGAGTCATCAAATGAGGCATTAACCCTCTTCATCAGAATATAAGTCAGAGATGCGTTTACAATATCGCCAACAGCGTACACAGTGATATTCTTGTTGGCCGGTATCAAGAAAGTGAAGTTTGACCCTATGAAATCAACTGATTGGTATGCCTGTGACCTGCCCTTAATATCGTCCGTGTGTATGTACAGGTCCGGATAAAGAACCATGCCTTCCCCCACAACTGAGACATTCAGATTTCTCAAGGAGCTGACTATGTACGGTAAGGTGTAATTACTTCCCTCAGCATTGATTTTAATCTTGCCAAAAAACAATCCTCCCTGATTGGTCATGTTGGTGGTGAAAATAATTGCGCTTTGTGAGTTAGCCTCTATTGTAAAATCAGTGGCATTGGAATAGCTTATATTATAATTGCCCTGATATTCGTCTGTGGCATTTTCTATTGTCAGATTTATTGAAATCTGGTAATTCCTCAGGTTTCTTATGATAATGGTCGTGTTTGTAACAGGGGTTGCGCTGCCTATGACACTTACATTGACTATGAACGGCTCAATCAAGACAGAGGTGTTAACTGCTTTCAAGGCATCAACAAGGCCAGTTCCCTGTGTTATCACGTTATAACCCAGATCATTGGCTGATGTGAGCAGTGCTGATTTTATCTCTTCGACTGTCCAATTATTGTATTTCTGCTTCAAAAGGGCAACAACACCTGCAACGTGGGGTGTTGACATAGAAGTTCCTGACATTGATACATGTTCATCGTCTATGCATTGTTCACTTGAGTACGAAGAACCAAACTCAGCCGAGCAAATTTCCACACCAGGTGATACCAAATTAGGCTTTAGTATTGCTGTGTAATTCCATAAAACAGGACCCCTTGAACTGAAATCAGCCATAATGCTGCTTTTATTAACTGCGCCAACTGTTATTGCCCCCAAGGCATTGGCAGGCGTTCCTATAGTGCCATAACCAGGACCGCTGTTGCCAGCAGCTACTACAACAATGACACTCGAGTTAACTGCGTTGTCAACAGCTTGGGATAGTGGGTCATTAGGATTACCGCCGCTTTTACCCAAACTCATAGATATTACATCAGCATTGCTCTCAACTGCTGCATCTATTGCAGATATGATGCTGGAGTCTTGGCCATAACCATAAGAGTCTACGACTTTAAATGCCAAAATTTTTGCTTCGGGGGCCACACCTTTCAATGTGCCATTGCCAGCAGCTGTGCCAGCAACATGGGTACCGTGTCCATGATCATCCATAGGATCGCTATCAAAGTTTACAAAGTCATAACCGCCCACTACTTTGCCGCACTGCTGGCTTAAAAACTGCGATTGTGTGCAATTGCCAAAGTCTGTATGCGTGTAATCTATTCCACTATCAATTATGGCAATTGTTATATTGAAGCCAGTCAAATTCCTGCTGTTTTCATCCAACAATGTCCATACATTTGTCGCGTTGATCTGATCTACAGACTCGCTCAAGAAGAGCTGCACCTTCTCGTCTTTGTAGATTTTATCTACATAGGACAACTTTCTAATATCGTTAAGCTTGTCTTCAGAAAGGTTCAGAGAAACTCCGTTGAATACGTTTTTGAATTCCTTAATTTCATTCTTTTCAGTTTTCTTTATTTTTTTCATTTCGTTTTTGAATGAATCATGAACTATCTCTATTTTGTTTCTGTGATTAACCAACTTTTCTTTCATTTCGTCTTCTAACCCTTTCTTTCTTACCTCAATGATAGCTTTCATCTCTTCTTCCAATTCTTTCATTTTTTTATTATTGATAATTTTCATTTCTCCTTTCATGTCCTTTAAATTCTCCAGCTTTACTTTCATCTCTCTCTTGAGCTCCTCCTCCTTGACTGCTATGGGCGGGTCCTTGAATTTTATTATATAGCTCTCCTCATTCGCTTGGCTCAAGCTAAGGTTGGTGTCAACGTTGAGATAGTAATCCTTTTTGTTTCCCTCGGAATCAAGAACAGAGAAAACACCGCTTCTTAAATCCCTGAACATATAGCGAGAAAATAAGGTGCCTTTGCTATCTTTCAATAGTATTGATATTGTCTCGTTCTGGATTATTGGCTTTATTATGTAACCATCAAGATAGAATTCTTCACTTCTGACAATGTCTGACAAGTTCAGTATTTCAACATTTTTTGTTATTGAATCAAATTCTATGATTTTAGCAAAATAAGTGCTTGAAAAGGCCAAAGAGACTGTAATTGAAAATAATAGAAATAGTGAAATAAATAAATAATGCCTTTTATTCATAATTAATTATTAATTGCCTGTCTAATAAAATTAAACTGCTGGTCTTTTGTAGACGTATTTCACTTTTTTCCTTCTCGTGATTATAAGAATGATTAGTAAGACTACAACCAATGATATTACTATTGTAAGATTTATCTCAATATCATCCTTACAGTCATTTGGACAGTTGTTTGAATTCTCGTCGTATTCAGCCTCGCATTCACCGTTTTCAACACACACCTCCGCAAACTGGGAAATGTCAACAGAAAGTATCCATGCCATGTTTGAATCGTATATCTCAACATTCTTGCCGTTCCTGAAGTACGGTATCAAGAGGCTTTTCTCTGATTCTGTTAATTCAAAAGAGCCCCCTGGGTTTTTAGGGTCGCCTGTGTCATAGAAAAATTCTGAGGGGAATTCAAACCTAAAGGAATCCAATACATTATTCGAGAAAGAAACAATATTGACAGTGTAGCCCTTATCAGGTTGGAGTATATTGTCGTCTGGATAGCCGTATGCAATCTCAGATTCAATAAGACTGACATCTCCATTATCATATTTCAGATTTATTGTGTAGATTTTTGTTGGATTCTCCTGGGCAAATGAAATAGTCGCAACTAGAAGAAGCATCAATGTTACTATCAATATTTTTTTCATCCGATCACTATGGATATTTACTCAGCAATTCTATTAAATGGTTTTCACAGACAGGACAAAATTCTACATTGGAAGAACGCATCATACATGTTTCAACTGGTCGATACCAATCTTTTCCGTAGGTACAGCCTTCAATACAATCGGTTTCCGGAACATCACTCCACTGAGAACATGGTAAGTTATCACAGTTTATTTTATTTGTTGGGGAAGGACCTGCTGTATCTTTTAAAGAACTATAGACGTATTCATCCGCCAGAGAACCGAAACTATGGCCTAGCTCATGAACAAAAACACCTGGTTGATTAGACCTTGAAACCCAAACATCACGTCCTCCTGCACAGGCCCCTGTTCTTTCCTGATTTATAATGACAATAACCTTGTCTGCAGGGCATTCGAGAAGCAAATTTTCATAATCATTATTAGCGCATATTGATAGTCCTCCTATATAACAGTTTTCAACATCACAGCCATACGAAGCTTTTATGTTCATCCATCTTATGTTTATTTTGTCAGCGTAAGAGGAGAACGGTTCTGTTGAAAGTAAATTTTCTGAAACTGTTGCTACGTCATCTTGGAGAAGTGAGAGGTCTGTGTAACCATCAGGTATGAAAAGTATGTCCAGTCTCTGATTGGCAGGACCATTATTGACATAATCAATACAATCTTCTGACTGTGTTAGGACTTCTGAGCAGCAGCAGGTTCCTGAGGAGCAGCCGTCCTGGTCTATGGGAGTTTCTCCCGATAAGCATGTCTGTGTTGTTGTAGGTGACGTTGTAGACCCAGAGCTGATAGTTTGGTACCATATTTCACCAAGTCTGTTCAGGTTCCATGTTCCAGAATCCCAAAGCTGCCCAGGCATATGGTTCCACGCTTCATTGTCATTTGCAGTGTTGTCAAGCCAGCTTGTGCCCACACCATAAGTGTCAGAGAACTCTTTTACATCTTGAATAAATGCTTCTATGTTTGGATTGTCTATGTGAGTTCCCACTTCGTCCCAAATAACAGTTTTACCTATATCCAGAAGGGATTTAACTCCGCTTCGAGTTAAATACACGTTATAAGCTGTATTTTTAACATTCTCTCGCTGTGCCTGTGTTAAAGGATTACCATTATTCCAGTATGCCACATTTCCAGCTTCCCAGCTAGACGGAACTGAATTCCAAAGAGCATAATAGTAATGGAATGAAAAGTAAAGTTTAGACCCGGACGGAACAATAAACCTGTGAGCATGTTTTGCAATCTCCTTCAAATCCCAAAACGGAACACTACTAACAGTGAAGACAGCATTTGACTTAACCTTTGAGATTTCAGCCATAAACCTGTTACAAAAGGCAATATAATTATCCCAAAACTCTGCGGAAGCATAACTGGTTTCTTGATCACCTTTAACTTCATTCATTATCTGAATAACGTCAGGGTTTAAACCTTCTACGTAGGTGTCATCCTGCCAGTAACCGCCGACAACAGCTCTTTTGCTCCATTCGATATATGTATCTTGCATACCGTTGGTGTTGTAGATTACTTCTGTTTGTTTTATCACATGTTTAGTCCAGTTGGTGTCCAACTCAAACGAATATGGGTAATTCTGCATGTACACCAAACCGCTTAAACGATGAATTTCATTTGCATAACGCAGTCTATGATCTGTCTGAGTTAACCCATTCCTTTGAATTGCCTTCGGATTACCCCAGTTATCAGTGTAAACCCCAATGTAAATTCCGTTAGCACCCAACCCCATAACGTGCTGTGCTATATCTTCAGGCATAAAAGTATTGACGCTGCCAGCACCACCGTGACCAGCAATAAACTTCCACTTATCAGGCGAATTAGCCAATTCGTTTGGTGTTAAAGTTCCACCAGACGTTTCTGACCTACATGTTCCTGTTGAATAGTCTCTGTCACTACAAGCAGAACCACAAGTATCCGTCACTGAAGGTTCATCGTTAATCATGTACTTGAAAGAAACTTTTGCATCTATCCAGTCCTCGAAATAATCTATCCTGAACCGATGATTACCTGCATCAAGATAAGTTGTGAAAGTATCCTCGTTGTATGACCTCTTGGTCCAATTCTCAAATCTTATTGTTCCATCAATCCAAACTCTCACTCCATCGTCCGAGCCGATTTTAAAGGTGTACGTGCCGTTCTCTGGGAAGTTGATTGTTCTTCCTGACATGAAGCCGATGTAATCGTCATAGCCTGCTATCAGTTGGCTGGTTCCCCAGTCGTTGTTGAACTGTATGCTCGGCTCGGATGTTTCTGTCAACTTCTCTGTGAAATCCATATCACACCAGACTCTGTTCCAACTGTCTGTGGGATAAGTTGGCTCTTCCGGACATATGGGTGTTCCTGAACAGCAGCAGACACCAGGTGAACAGTCAGCATCAACAATGTTTTCTGGTGGGCATGATGTTGTAGATGCTCCTCCACTTGGAGATTTTGTTGCTATTTCCTTAAATTTATAATACAACGGTTTTGGAGCTCCATCTGCATAAAGCATCGGTAATGGATGATTGTTTGTTGGGTCGTCCCAATGTTGAGCAAACCAAGGTATACTTATGGCAGTATCTTTCATGCCTTCCATGGTGATACGAGTGTATTCAGTAATGAAAGCTTCATCCAAGTCCCATCGGGGAGCTTCCCAATCTCCAAAATTCCATTCAGTAACAGCAACAGGTTTATTCGTTGCATCTCCGATTATTTGGATAGCTTCAGAGACTCTTGCTGCCCTCTCATAAATATCTGATTGTGTAAATGTATCCCCTGAAGCAGTGCCGCTGGCATAGTAATGAAAAGCTACATAATCAACTTGCGCCCCCGTTGCTACGGTTTTGGTTAGATAATCCACCCCCCTTTCAGGATAATTCTTAATATTTCCTAAGTCTGCCCATACGCCAATTCCAGCCGTCATAAGTTTGATGTCTGGATTAATAGCTACTGCTTGGTCAGCCCATTCTTTGTAATAGTCTGCATATGATTGAGCAGTAGGATAATTTTCTTGGTCATAATTTGGTTCGTTTCCAATTTGATATATTGCTCGTGTCCCAAGTCTTCTTACAAATTCAAGAAGTCGGCTCTCCGCAACCACAATTATCGGTTTAGCTCCGATAGACTCAATTTCATCCACAACAGACTCAGCATTATTCATGAAACTCCAAGTGTTGAAAAGTCGTATAACTTTTATTCCAGCATCCTTGTAGAGTTGTCTGGTTTCCGGTTGACTGAAAAAAGGATATTCAGTATAGGCTCTGGGTGCACCTAAATTAACTCCCCAAAGAACACCATCAGGTGTAGGGGGAGCAGATACTTCCAAGTATTTCTTTATTACCTCTCCTGATGCGCTCGGAGTTCCAACATAATCATCAATAACTTCATGTCTTCCTATTGGTCCCCAAGCCCAAACGCACCAACCAGCAAAATCGTCTTTTCTGGCAATATCCATAACGCTTGTAAGAAATTCCTCGCCTTTCAGGGTTGTATGACCAACAAAGTCTTTTTCAGTGTTGAACTCGCCTATCCAAACAGGTTTATTAACATTTAACGGTTTATAGACACCCCTTGTCACAAATCTTGAGCGAATGTCAGCTTCAGAATATACACTTGTAGCTGCCCAGTCGTCATCTTGGTAAATATGGTCAGAATAAATTATGTTGTTCTTGTCTATGCCATTTGGATAATCATCAAAAAAATGTAATCCCATTCTTGATTCACCAAAATAACCACGACTTCCAGCTTCAACAATACAGATTGCATCATGACCGGAGTCAGCTTCTCTAACCGCATCTACTGCATCTTCCATTATGCCCATGTAGAATTCCCAACTTTCAAGGTAGAGGGGCTCGTTCAAAAGGTCATAAATCACGTGGTCCTCATCCTTTGTCAATGTAACTATATCTTTAACGTGTTGAATATAATATGTCCAATCTGCTGTTGACCATGTATTTGTGAAAAGATTGAAACGCTCATCTGTATCTTCATCATCAAGGTGCATAACACTGACAACAACATACATTTCATTGTCTTTAGCAAATTGGATCATATCCAAATATTTTTGACGAAATGATGCATCCTGCCAATGATTGTATATAATCGTCCAACTAGGTATGGTTATTCTTATAGAATTGAATCCCCATTCTTTCATGTATTGGAATTGCTGGGCATCGATGTTACCAAGATACCACTCAGCAGCATAAACATTAGCTCCTACCAGATGAATGATTTGTCCAGCTTCATTTTTTACATATTTTCCTTCGGTATGCAATTTGGTGAACTGGACTGAACCTTCTGCCACGCATTCCCCAGAAGAGAAGCCCTGGTCTATACACTCGTCAACACAGGAACCAGAATCAATTTTCTCATAGCTGAAGGACACTTGCGCATTTATCCAGTCCTCATAATAATCAATCCTCACATCGTGATAGCCCTGTGCCAAAGTTTCAGTGAAGGTGTAGGTTTTGTATGAGGTCCTGACCCACTCGTCAACCTTTATCTTCCCATCTATCCACACCCTTATCCCGTCGTCAGCTCCCACTATGAATTCGTATGTTCCACCCTGGAAGTATATGCTCCTGCCAGACCTGAAGCCAATGTAATCATTATAACCTGATATCAACTGATTAATTCCCCAGTTGTTGTCAAACTCCAGACTTGTCTCTTCAGGCGAGTCAGCAATCTTTTCTGTGAAATCAATATCGCACCAGACCCTGTCCCATTCATCAGTTGGATAGTCTGGTTCTGCTGGACAAACAGGTGTTCCCGAGCAGCAACAGACACCTGACGGGCAGTCAAAATCAACAATGTTCTCTGGGGGGCATGAACCAGACGACATTATAGGTGTTTCAACTGATGGAAACTCTAACCCAAGCTCTTTGTAGCGCGGATAGTCATAGTCACCATACATTGTCCAAACAACGTTACTAATTTCTCTGTCAGCACACCATGCCATGAAATCATTAACTCTATCAACCGCACTGTTAGTGAAATAACTTTGTCCTTCAGTGTCAGCTCCCAACTCTGTGTTAAGGATTTTTAAGCCTGCATCTAAACCTTCCTGCATCCAGCTTTGAGCATTACTCATAGACCAGACTTGACTACCTGTATCATAGAAGTAGATGTGCTGTCCAGTCCAAAACTTGTCAAGTGGGTCATCTACACTACTCATCATAGGAAGACGACCAGATTGCCAAAAAATGTTGACTACGATTTTGTTTCTATATCCTGCTTCTCTAATTGCATCAACGAAATCCTGAGCCTTATCGTCTATGTCAGTGTTCATTTGTTCGTTGCATGGTTCAAGCCACAATCTGTCTTGATAGTTGTCAAATTCTTCTGCAATTTCTAATCCTCTAGCAGTTGATGCACTCCATTGACTGTCACTCATTGAACCAGGATCCAAATGATAATAGTCTACAATCAAGTCTGCATCGGAATTGTCTAGGAAGTGTTGAATATAAGTTTTCCAGTCACTGAAGGTTGGAGGAAAACTCATTCTCCAAACATTGAGATTTTCTAGTTTTGTTACAGAAATAACCTCATCAACAGAAGAAATTGCGTATGGTGATTGTGATCCTTGCTGTCTTGGAATACTGGATAAGCCAACATAGAATGGTGAAATTCCTGAACTAGCTTCTATATAATTTTTAAGCACAGGAATTATCCAAGTATTTGAACCGTCAGAATTACGAGGCGTTCGGAAACCGTATTTGGTTCCCTTGTTGTAAATAAACCATCCATAACTCTCGTAGCCGTTGTTTAATCCTATTTCTCGCATGACGTCGAAGCTGTCCTCGATCCATGCTTCCGCACCATTGCTTGCTTCATCACTTTCCGTGAACCCCATTTCACTGATTATAAATGGCGTTCCCATGGCAATGTTGTATTTATTTTTGAGTGCTGTAATTTTTGGTCCGATTTGGATGTATTCTCCGCTAGAGTAGCCGCCCCACATTACATCATACCAGCTTTTGGTCCATGCTATGTTCGGATACGTGACTTTTCTCTCGCCGCCACAATCATGATAGACATGAATTGTTACAGTATCAATTGACCTGTATCTTTCTGTAAATTCTTCGTACAAGTCCATTACCGCAGCGTTGACTCCGGAAACATGATAGACTTGTTTTGCAATAAGCGGCTCATTTATCACTTCGTATGCTGCGACATAGGGGTTGTCCATGTATCTGTTTATTATGAAGTCCCAGAACTCGTAGAACTCCTGCCTCATTTTGATTCCATGGCTGTTGCGTTCCATATAGAAGTCGGCAATGCAATCTCTCAAACCAATGGCGGAATCCTCATAATTCCCTTCGCTTATTAGCCAAGAAGGAAAGCCTGTACCTCCTCCTGATGAGTAATATTTGAAATATGGGCTCCACTGCCACTGCATTAAAGCTAAGTTTACATAGATATTGTTTTCTTCACACCACTCCAATAGGTTATCTAAGTAAGTAACATAGGTGTTGTCCCAAACGTCTTCTGTAGGCTCGAATCTATGCCAAAAAATATTCACTCGCAGATAATTGAATCCATTATCCTTTAACCATTGTACTCCTTCTTCGTCTATGTCTCTTGGCTCAACATTAAATCCTTGTAGTCTTATTGGATTTCCAGAGGGACTTTTTATGACAGTACCATCAACATACAGTTTAGTGTTTTCTAAGGTGCCTTCAGCTACACAATCACCAGAAATAAAATCATTGCTCTGGCACGCTTCTTCGCAGCTACCAAATGTTATTTCTTCATCAGGCGGTTCCTCATCTGGCGGTTCAGTTCCTCCGCCATTGTCTGACGTGGTTCCTTGATAGCTCGGTATGCACCTGCACTGTTTTTTACACTCAGCTACGCTCCCTCCTGCATTGTAATAATTGTCGCACAAATCCTGCAAATCATCATTGTTGTCAATAACGCCGTTCATGTCAGCATCAAAATCAATTCTGACTGAGCTGGGATTCTCACATCCTGCAGCCTGAAGGACATAGCAGGCAGAGGTCTTCACAGAATCGGCAGTTGCTCCTGGTGTCGTTGCCCCGAATACACTTAAAACTGGGCCTATGATAGAAATCGCTGTTATTGTAAGCATTACAACTAATACTAAGGCAAGAATTGAAAGCTCAACGCCCCTCATATATAAAATATTTCTATTGTTTGTCTAATAAAACTACACTTAAAGGCTTATCTCTGAATTATGTATTCACTACCTCCCCATTTCACTGTGATGACGCCGCTTCCCCAGTTAGAAACAAGGTATGGGCTGTCAAACAGCTTGTAGGAGAATGAATCTCCATCTATTGTATATCTTGTAGGAGATGTTATTGTCTCGCCAAAGGTGTTCGTGTAAGTGACCCTGTCGCCTGAGACTGAAACTGAATTGTCCTTGATGTCTGCTTTGAATTCACTGAATGTTCTGCCGTAATCGTCAGCATCCCTCATCTCCACAATTATTCTTCCATTGGATAATGGATTCCTGACCGCAACAAAGGTCCTGCCTTCCTGTACAAAATTCCAGTTACTCTCAGTGACTTTTGTAACACCAACATAGTTTATTGTCTCGCTCCTGGATGTTATGAGAACATTCTTGTATTGGACTGCGTCAGCTTCATCGTAGAAGTATTGTTTGAATTCATCACCGCTGAATATAACCTTCCTCGGGGACGTGTCAAAGAGAATGTCCCAAATGTGAGCCCTTCCTCCTGTGCTGTCCTGAGCATAATCACTATCGAAAAAACTATCTGGGAAGTCTCCTTGGCCAGTGGCTAGGACAGCATGGGGAGTTACATAATAATAGGTAGGCACTGAATAACGTCTTGACTTTAACACAAAAGGTTGCTTGTTTCCATTGGCTATGTCCTTGATTATCTGAGGCACTTCGTATGAAGAGAACCAAGCAAATATGTTTATGAAACGTGTACCCCCATAATCAGCGGATGTATCAAAATAAACCTGAGAAATTCTGTAAGCATAATCAGTGCTTTGGTCAACAACATGCACTCCGTAATACCTGTAGAAGGGACCTCCGCGCATGCCATCAATATTGATCATTGCATGCTCGGCAAGCAGCATGTCCAAAACAGCCTTTGCCTTGTTTCTGATAGTTGAGCTAGCAGCAAAATCATACAGATTCCACAAAACGCGGAACTCTGCTCCCATATAGGTCGGAGAGTTCATTTCATAATAATGATGCTCTAGTTTATCATCGAGGAAGTCAATAAGCCATGCCTCGTTTTGACTGTTGCTTCCACCTGTTATCATGTTACCAAAATAACCAGCGGAAACAATCATGGCTTCATGATTTTCGGAGTAACCAAAATTAGGATCTTCATAGGAAGGAGTTCCGGCCCTGTTTGAAAGCACGTTTCTCATGTTGTTTTCAGCAGCTGATGTAAGCTTGCCAGTTCCCCTGAACTGGAAATAAGCACGGATAATGAATGTATTAACAAAATCCCAGTCATGAGAAGCACCATTAGATTCCATATAAGGATGAGGATACTTTTTATTGCTTATTGCTCCATATTTCTCTGTTCCCTGTGCATCAGTTGTCTGGTCTAGCCAATCGTTTGCTTCTGAAACTCTGTGATTAAGGTACAGTCTTGCTGTTGCAGCCATGGTATTCCTTTCCCACCATTCTGAATCCTCAATAGAATTTGTATCCCAGTCAGCAATATTTTGCAGTATGTCAGAAGTATCAGGAGGAGTTCCTGACTTGCAAGTGTTGCTAGATGTGTCGCAGGTGTAACCGGAACCGCGGCAGTTGGAACAGTCTGCATTATTCAAGCATTCAACAACCTGGAAATTGTAGTTGACTGGTCCCCACACATCCCAAGCTTGGTTCCTGTACCAGCCTGTTGTCGTGTAAAGTGAACCTGACCATTGTCCCAACGGGTCAGAACACTCTACCTGGTAGGAAACCGAATCAGAAGCTGAACTGCCTGTTGACAAAGAGTTTAACCTATGTCTCCATTCTCCTGAACCATCATACTTTGTCAGAGCCATTTCTGTCAGCAGGCACCATGAAATGTCTCCTGTGTTTTCAATGGTAAAAGGTATTGACACCGAATCGCTCCTTGCTATTTTTCCTGCTGGTGGTGTGTATGTCAGATAAGCATCAACATCCTTGCATGTTCCCTGGTAGCATACACCGTTACCACAAGTAGAATGAGACCACTTTAACGTGGATGAGGATGAACATTGACCAGAAGGATATTCTGTTTCCTCGATGATGTCGTTGCCTGGAGTGCATTGGCCTGATGTTCCAGAGCAGCAACATATTCCTGAGGAGCAGCCGTCCTGACCGATTGACGTGCCTGAGCAGGTAGCAGTTGATGTGGAAGCGCTTCCATCGCCTTTAATCCACACTTTGACATTATCTGTATATTGAGGCTGTTCACCATAAATGTCGCCATTAACGTGCATGTAATGATCAGCAACTGAAATAGAAAAACTTGCATCGCTTGGATAACTTGGAGGTTTGTTTTGTCCATAATACTCGAATGTTGGTTCTGCATTTATATCTGATTCATCAAACCAAACTTGCACAACACCATCAGAACCACTACTTAGTTTCAAGTGCCAATGAACATTAAACCATCTACCTAAAGGAAGTATACCAATTGTAGTGTAGGTTATAAAATAAGTAGCATTATTCCAATTTGGAGCAGAATAATAACTGGAATGTATACTAACACTACGGTCACCATCAACACTAAATCCAACACCACCTAAGATGCCATTCCCATAAGTAGCAGCGTTACTTCCACTCCAACCACCCCAGTCAGAACCAAAAAGATACCATTCATAAATCTGAAAACTTGAAGGAAAATAATACCAACCGCTGAACCAGTATTCTGATGAATCATCAACGTATAATTCAACATCTGGTCTGTTTGGCTCATCAAGACCATTAGGATGCTCACTTCCGGTGTTTCCAGCGTAAACCACTCGCAAAACTTTGTTGTTAGAATTTACTGGATCAGTAACAATAGCCATTTTATGAATTCTACGAACTAGATAATCGACATTGTCCCAACTTTCACCACTAAACCTTCCGTTATTGTCAATATCATATGGGTTAATAAAGTTAGTGTTTTCAAAATTTGCACTGAACCAGAGCTCAGCATCAGAGGGGACCCAATCTTCTGTATCAGTTTCAGCCACACATTCTCCATATGAGAAACCTTCCGGCCTTGACAGGCACTCGTCATAGCAGGAGTCTTGTGTTCCTGAGCTGCATACATTGTTTTCGCATGTGTATCCTGAACCGCGACAATTAACACAGTCCTGGTTGTTCAGACACTCGACGACCTGGAAGTTATGATTGACAGGTCCCCAGACGTCCCAGGCTTGGTTGTCGTACAGGCCAGTGGTTGTGTAAAGTTTACCTGACCATGGGCCCAAAGGATCGGAACATGAGACTTGGTAGGATAATGAATCAGAGGCTGAGTTGCCTGGCGATAATGAGTTGTAATTGGTACTCCATTCATTGTCACCGTTGGCCTTTGTCAATTCTGTCTCTGTGAGGAAGCACCATTGGGTTTGGCCGGTGTTCCTGATGGTGTAGGGTATTGATAACGAGTCGCTTCTGGCTATCTTGCCTGATGGTGTTGAATAGGAGGTTAGGTCAGCATCAACATCAACGCAGTTGCCCTGCTTGCAGACGCTTTCTTCACCGCAGTTCGAGTGAGACCACTTCAAATCTGAAGTTGCTGAACAAGAGCCTGACGGGTATTCTGTTTCCTCGATTATGTCGTTGCCTGGCGTGCAATCTCCAGAAGGTGTTCCAAATGGGACTATGCGCGTGTCAACTCTTTCAGGATTATAATAAAAGTTTGCATTGCTCGATCTCCAGTATTGGATTTCAATATGGTCTGAATAAACTGTGAAGAAGGTCACATAACCTGAAGTGCCACCGTATGCTGCGCCTGTCCCACCCATGACTGACTGGTAAAAATCACCATCCTGTATGAACTGGTTGGCATGTAAATGACCGCTTATTGCAAGTGGTGAATTAGGATGATTGTTCATAATGTCTATAACGTCTTCTGGATTTGCAATCTGATAACTGGAGGTTCCAGTCACCAAATGGTGCATGGCCAGTATGGAAGGCTTGTTTGTTAACAAAGAAGAGTCTAGGAAATTCAGTTCATCTTGGGTTATTGTTGGGTTCTCTGGGTTTCCTCCAGGGCTTCCATCGTTATGTGCAATAGTCACTACCCTAACATCGGGATAATCTATAACATAACGCTTGCTTGTTGGGTCTGTTTGGTGCTCACTAAAATAATCGAGATACATATCAAAATTATAGTCGTGGTTTCCGACAAGCGTGTAGTATGGAATTGGGTTCAGATTGTCCAGAGTGCTTTCTGCCTGCTGGTAAGCGTAATCGGACGGGTCGCCGACCAAGTCGCCTGTCACAACCACGAAATCAACATCAAAACCATGCCTTGACTTGTCCTTTACCAGCTGGATGGCATTCTGGGTTAGTGAGACTGAGTCGAGATTACCGCCATAACTTCCTCCTCCGAAATGTGTGTCAGTAAACTGAACAAATGTAACTGGTTCTGTTTCTGTTGGAGTCCCAGAACAGCAACACTCACCAGGTAAGCATTCCCCATTGTATATTGACGTTCCTGTGCATGATGATGAGGCTTGTGATGTTGATTGTGTTGTCTTTTCTATTACCCTTCCAGTATGAGGCTGCATGCCGCCCCTTACAACATCTGACGGGTTGACATAAACATCAACTTTCGAAAATTCACGGACATAAACTCCATCAGAGCGCTTGTAATAGTCTCCCAAAGGTTGACCAACATCCATGCTCATTATTTCTTTTGAAACGGCATAGCCAGTGGGGTCTATCGAATGGCTCCACAAATATGTATGCTCAAAATCGTCCACACCGATCAGGAAACTGGCAAAGGAATACCAAGCACCCTGCTCTGAAGCGCTGTTCCTGTCTGTCGGAACAAAAATAAAGTCTCCTCTTGAGTTCATTTCCTGCAGCAAGTCTATTCCTGCCTTCCATCCGTCTTCACCGTGCCAGTCATTAAGGTCTGAAATCCAAAACTCTGCCATGCCCCCGTCCAAGACATTTATGATTTTGTCAGACTTTTCCTTCAAACCATAATAGCTGTGGCTGACAACTCCAGAATCGGTAATGACATTCCCTATAAGAAGTGAGTTGGGCAGATAGGTTTTTAAAATTGCGATGTGTTTTACCATATCATTAACAAAAACATCACTCGTATGAGGCCAAGTATCACTCCAATAAGGCTGGCCTGTTCTAGGATTAATGGCAACTTCAACACCAACAAGAAACGGATGGCAATTGTCTAAAAATATTCCGTCATAACCCTCGTCAATATAATCTTTTAGGCGTTGACCCAACCAGTGACTTACAGCAGAGTTTCCGATATCTAGGTAGTAAGCTCCCCATCCAGAATCAATGATGTAGTTGCCAGAACTGTCTTTCAAAAGCCAGCCACGTGAAGAGGTATAGTCAAAGTCTGGCGTTCCATAAATACCAGTTGCACTTGAATAATGTATAACGTTAAGTTTAGAATTCAGGGTTTTCATTTGTCCCACATAGGTGGGTGTCCAAGGGTAAGAGTTATCGATCATGTCATAGTATTCGGCATAACTTTCATAATTGGATTCAATAGCATTAGCATTTTTTTGTGTATAAAATAAAATTTCTGTTTCTTGAGGTTGTGTTCCATATACACATTCCCCAGAAGAGAAGCTTTGCAACTGGCATTGGGAATCGCAACCCAGAGGCGGTGATGTGTAGCTGAACGAGAGTTTCGCACTCCCTCCGTTCTCATAGTAATCAATCCTCACGTTGTGGTAGCCTTCGTCAAGCGTAACAACGAACGTGTCAGTCTTGTAGCCCCTGTCCCTCCATGCATTCAATACTGGTTCATCATCAATCCACACAATCACTCCG
>JBDRJK010000018.1:0-2274 GCA_043814985.1 Candidatus Aenigmatarchaeota archaeon | reverse complement strand
CAACAGCATCCTTGAGATTGTGAGGCTTGGCCAGAGGGCTGTTGCCCAGGTCCAGACAGAAAGCGCGGTTGTCGATACCCTGGTGATAGTGTTTATTCTGTCTATCCTCAATTTTGCAGGCATGGGGTTTGCTGATGTGCTCCGAAGCCTTAGCAGCTATCTTTTCCTGAGTTTTGGTATCGGTTTTGCAGCTGCGATTATCTGGGCATTTTTTATAAGAAAACTCCATCATAGCAGCAGCGTTCCGATAGCGACAATGGCTTTGCTTGTCTTCATTTACGCTTTTGGTGAGTTTGTCCATGCAAATGGTGTGATTACTGTTTTTTCATTTGCGATAATTCTTGGGAACATCAACCTGCTTGGAAAGCTGTTCTACAAGGAGCAGCAGTCTGAAATATCCTCAATCGATTTCACCACAAGGAGTTTCTTCAAGGACATTAGCTTTCTCATAAGGTCATTTCTTTTTGTTTATTTGGGCATACTTGTTGATTTTGGGATGTGGCCTTATATTTTGGTGGGGCTCGGCTTCTTTGTTATTGCATACTTTGCGAGGTCGCTTTCATATTGGCTTGTATACAACGAGAACCTCAGCAAGAAGGACAAGAATTTCTTGCAGGCATTATGCGCAAAAGGCTTAACTCCTACTGTCCTGCTTGCTGTGATAGGTGCCAACAGCATGTTCACAAACATTGTTGTTGGTGGGATATTTTCCAGCATCCTTTTGACTTCTTTGCTGGTTTTTCTTATACAGAGAAACTGGTACACCTCAATTGTTGAAATCATGTTTGTAAGGAAAAAAAAGGATTATGTACCAAAGAAACCTATGAACATCCCCCCTTAAAGCCCATGCTCTGGGATTCTAAAGAACATATTATGGGGTGGGTGGAATTTCTTATCATATACAAAACTGGATGAAAATGGTATTGCAGGTTTTTTGGGCAATAGTCAGGATGAGCGGATTTTTATTTGCTGAAGATAACCCTATTTGTTGCTTCTATTGCTTCCTTGCACATTATGGTAAGCTCTTCAAACTGTTCTTTCTTCTGAAACTCTATATCTGTGCCATACTGAAAATCTTCCCTTATCTTAATTACGCTATGCTTATCTTCTGCCTGTGAAATCTTTAAAGTGCTGATGAATTTGTCATCAATAGCAATCTTGCCTTGCTCTTTTAGCATCTCAATTACTGCAATAGTGCATTCCTGGTTTCTTGATTCGTATCCGAATCTGCGCAGAATTGCCAAAAAGCAATGATATATACAATAGAAGAAAGCACTTGCAGACCAGTCAGAGTAATTGTTTTTCTCAAAAAATAATGCTGCATTAAGGTTATGTCGTGCTTTTGCTATATGAAGTGCTGCCACCTTATAGTCTTGTTCTTGTTCTACTAATCCACGATGCATCCCAATTTCTGCTAATTCCTTCTTTGCCTTATCAAGACACCATTTAACTTTGTTAGAAGCTTGTGACATTTTTTACTACCTCTATCATTTTATCATGACCTTGAAGAACATAACTTTCTCTTATGGCATTAATCATTGCAGGATTTTTGTTTTTCAAGTTCTTTTCCAAATCCAATAAGGTCATTATTAGCGAATGTATTGGTTTATAGGAAATACTGTTTTTCTCATCAATAAATTTTTTGATTTCTTTATATCTCTCTTTCTCAATAATTACCAGCAGGTCTATATCCTTGGCTTTGTCATAGTTTCTTACAGTTGAACCATAAATTAATACAATCAGCGCAGTTTCAGCTAATCCTAAAAACTCATGTAGCCATCTTACTGCTTTTTCCTTGGATTCTTTTATCAATAGAGTTTCAATCAATTTTTTTGCGTAATTATCTTCAAAATTGACTTTATAAAAGATAGCTTTGCCAAGCTTTTTTCTTACCAGAGTCTTTTCCGAGTAAAGATTATTCAATATTTTTAGAGAACCTCTTGGCGTTATATTCAGTTTTTTCGAGATTGAGTTGGCATTGTAGTCGCTACTAAAATCCTTGAATATCAACAACAATGCTTCATTCTCTTTTTCAGTTGGCGTTTTCATGGTATAATAACCTACACTTTCTATATCGGAACTAATAGTTCATATATAGGAACTAATAGTTCTATATAAATGCTTCGTTTGTTTGTATGTATTAGGCTCCTGACGGTTTCCTGATTTTCTTTAGTCAACAAAAAACCCATATACTCCACTACCGAAATCTTAATATATATTTTATATATATTGAATATTATGCGAAAAATTCCTTTCAATGCTACGAATGAAATC
>JBDRJK010000017.1:0-2054 GCA_043814985.1 Candidatus Aenigmatarchaeota archaeon | reverse complement strand
CGGTTGCAGGGTTTTCTTGGATAAGAATATTAGTATAAAAGCTGCTCTTGAGCCAGACTATTCGGGTAATATAGAATTTCTCCAATACATAAAACAAAATCCGCGTATGGCACTTTCAACAAAAGAAGACTTGAATCACTGTAGAAGGAAGATTGAAAAAAGGGCCGGTTGTAATGATGCTGATGTTTGGAACAGATTCAGAGACCTTAGAAAAGTACTAAAATTGGAAAAGATAGGATATTCCAATATTAATGAAAAAATGAAAAAAGTTGACACCATATATTCTAGAATAGTTGATGATTTAAGAAAAAGAGTAGGCTACCCTGCTCATGTTACGCCATTCTTTAAAAATATTTTTATTAGTAACATCTATTGCGAAAACGATTGGAGAACAAGGCGCATGGTAGATAAGCTAATAGTGCAACCGGTAGAGGAGGAGGATAAGAGAATAATATCAGTTTCAGCATGCCTGAAGGAAAGGTATGGTGATATTGAAATGTTCTTGGCTTCTGATGATTTCCATATCAGCTGTCCTGCTGTTGCAAGGTCTTTGAAAGAAGAATTTGATTTAATAGCAGGGATGCCCAGCCATCTCTTGCCTAAAATAAAGGAATGTCATTAATTTATTTAAGGAAACATATTTCTTTTTATGTGGGTTGTTAAAGCTTCTGGAGAAACCGAAAAGTTTGATCCAGGAAAGATAAAGAGGACGTGCATAAAGGCCGGGGCTTCGGACGAACTGGCAAACGAGATAGTAAAGAAGGTAAAGGAGAAGGGTTACAACGGCATTTCTACAAGGGAAATCTTGAGATATACCTTGAAACTTTTGAGCAAGAAGAGGCCAATTGTTGCCGCAAAGTACGATTTGAAGGGGGCCATGTTCAGGTTAGGTCCGGCAGGGTTCATTTTTGAGAAATTCATCGGGGAGGTATTCAAGGAGTACGGCTATTCCACAAAGGTTCATAACATTTTGACGGGTCGTTGCGTTTCCCATGAGGTGGATGTTGTTGCGACAAAAGCTAATAAAAATTTCATGATAGAATGCAAGTATCACAACATGCCAGGTATATATACCTCATTAAAGGAGGCTCTCTACACCTATGCTAGGTTCCTTGACCTAGTAGAGGGATCCAAGAAAAAGGCATGCATGAACTTCGACCAGCCATGGCTTGTCTGCAATACGAAATTCTCTTGCGATGCTGTTCAGTATGCTTGCTGCAGGGGTATGAGACTCTTGGGATGGAACTATCCGGAAGGAGAGGGTCTAGAGAGAATGATAGAGGAAAAGAAACTATATCCGATAACAATGATCAGAAGCATGGACAATATGTCATTGGAAAGGCTTTCCATGTCCAATCTGGTTCTTGCCTTAGATTTGGTAAGAATACCCATCAAAGAACTAAACAATATAAGCAAGATTTCCCTAAAGAAATTAAGGGAGTTCTCAGACGAAGCGAGGAGATTAACCGATGGCCAGCATAATTGAAATCATACAGGAATTCTATAGTTATTTCTACGTGCATGTGTCTGGCATAATAGGAGAGACTTATTACCAGTTGTTCGCATTAACAATAGGACTTTCTCTTTACTCTATCTTTGTCTGGTATTTCTACAAAACCCTGTCAAAGAGGGACCTGTTCAAGATAAACCTGCAAAAATACAATGTATCTGATGTAAAACACATGACTCTTAGCAAGGTAGGGAGTGTTTTAATTTACATAATGAAATATGGTTTTATCTTTCCGGTGTACATATTTTTCTGGTTCCTAATATTATCTCTATTCATTCTGGTTCTTTCCGAGGAAATCGCGATAAGTACAATTCTGTTGCTGTCAATAGCAGTTGTTTCAACAACCAGGGCCATATCATACTATAAGGAGGACCTTTCTAACGACCTTGCAAAACTGATACCCTTTGCCCTCTTAGCAGTGTCTCTGACAGGCATAAACTTCTTTTCTTTTGATGCAACTGTTGTCAGATTGTTGGAAATACCAACCCTTTGGTCGGAAGTTATGCAGTTCTTAGTATTTTCAATTGTTTTGGAATGGTGTTTG
>JBDRJK010000016.1:0-3891 GCA_043814985.1 Candidatus Aenigmatarchaeota archaeon | reverse complement strand
AACGAGGGTCCTGTCAAAAGCCCTTGCCAGAGCGCCAATCTCATCGTTCGATTCTTTCAATTTGGGGTCAATACTGGTTTCAAGCCTGCCCATGCTGATGTCCTCTATGTTCCTTGTAAGCCTTTTGATAGGTTTTGTAATAGAGTAAAAAATCAAAATGCCAATGCCCATTGTTATAATAAATGAAGTTATTGCCACAATCAATATATTGAAATTGTTTTCTTTCATAATAGACAAATGATGAGAAACATCTATTAGAGAAAACAAAACGCCAGCAGTCTTGTTACCAGCAATTATTAATGGAAAACCACCGCATAAAAAAGTTTTATCTTTATTATTAATTATATTGAAAAAAATATCACCATCTTTGATGGCTAAATTATCAGGAGTAAAACATGATTTTGTCAATTCTGTTCGTTCTTTTATTGTCCCGTCAATCAGAACATAATCTTTAATATCATTCCAGTTATCCCTTAGTCCTGCTACTTGTCTGACAGATTTCCAGTCCCCTTCGTCCAGATAACGTTTCTCGACCATAATTGCGAATTCACTGCTTGGTGTGTGTTCGTTGGTATACTCTTTCAAATTATCTAAAAAATGATCAATCTCTTCCCCCAATTCCACATAACCTATCAACTTACCTTCATCATAGTAAGGCACGACAGTCCTCAGAGCAAATGCCGTTTTTCCGAGCTCTATTCCTGAAGAGATTTCTTTTGTCCTCTTTGCATTTTCGAAAGTCGTTCTCTTTATCAAATCCCCATAAATATTTTTGTTGTGTATCCTGACGAAACATTCCCCATCCAACAATATAAAATAAAAATGTGTAATACCATACTTATTTTTTAAACCCTCAAACAATGGAGTTGTATATTCATACAATTTATCCCTATCCCCTTCCAGATACAATTTTTTTATATCATTGTCTCGAATTATTACTTCTAATGCAGTGGACATGGTTTTGGAATCGCTTGCTTCCTGATCATAAAAATCTCTCCTAATATCATTAATTTCATTTATTGAAACACTTTCCAGATTTTCATCCAGTGAATTCATGTTATATAATCCAATTATGTAGAAAAGTAGAATTGTTGATATAGAAATTATTGTCAATCCTATTAACAGTTTGTTCCTTATACTAAGGGAACTCGATATTTTTGACTCTTGCCTATATGTTTTTCTTTCCACTGTTTTAACCGCCTTCTTCTGTATTATTCCATGTGTGAAAATTATTATGCCAGAGAGCAACAATGCTTCTGGTAATATCCAGTAGAGAGAGTCAAAAAGACTATAGAAATCAAAGACGTTCCTTATAAGAAATTCTATTGAGAGTATGAACATGCTGTATCCTGTGTTTTTTCTTCCGATTTTAAAAAACCGAAATCCCATGTATGCTGTTAACAGCATGGAAAATGTCAGGGCTATATGAGAAAGTATGAATATCATTTCAACGTCTCCCTAAGTCCAAATAATATAAATAATAACCCACATACAAAAATTGAATCAGAAATTCCCCATCCTAATGTGCCAAGATTCAATCCCAATACGCCTGCAGGATACTGATAACCAATGGATATCTGCCATTCCTGAAGAAATATTTCCACAACTTTCTGGAAAGCCATTAAAAAAATTCCCATTGCCGAATATATGATGCTCTTGTTTTTGGTTTGTTTGTATGTCAGGAATAGGACACTCCCAAGGTACATCAAAACAATCCCGACAGCAATGTCTATGCCATTATCAAACCACTTGGCTTTTTCCAGGGTGGTGAAACTCAATACTGATGAAAAACTAAGGATTAAAAACAAAGCAGTCAAACCCAAAAACAATATTTTTGCATTCATGCTATTCACCCCCGAGTAACCAGTTTGAAGACTTCTCTGTTTTGGGTTTCTTTTCTTTGAAGAATTCTACGATACCTTTAGCTTTCTCACTGGTATCTGGAACCATACCATTTGATACTCCGCCCAGAATGGACATCACATCTTGCTTGAATAATTTTGAGTTATCTTCACTCATAATGCCCTGGCTGTTCAATTCGTCAATGTAACTGAAAATATTTTCTTTTGTCAGTCCTCTAGCCTTCATATCAGAAAGAATTGAAGGTGCCATTGGTCCGATGAATTTCTTGAACTCAGATTCGAGTCTTTCATCAATTGTTTCAGAAACCTTTCTGGTTACTCCTGTCATGATTCCCTCATAGCCTGCCAAGGACTGGCCTATGACAAGACCTCTGTTTGTTATACCATATCTTCTCAGGTCTTTGCTGTGTGCGCTCCCCCTTATCTTGATGATATTCAGTACCTGGTTTAATTCGCCCTGTACCTCAACATAACGCAGCATAATAACATTGTCTATGACTGTTGAAAGCTGTGAGTCTGTTAATTTCGATGTGCCTATTAGTGTTTCTGTTGCTGCTGTAAAGACGGTTGTCACGTTCATAAATTTCAAATAGCCGTTAAGTCTTTTCGTAAAGTCTATAAAAGAATCTTTAGGAAAGGCTTTTGAGATAGAAGACAAGGAATCAACAACACATCTTTTGATTTTTTTATCTTCCACTATCTGCTTTATTTCTCTTATATGCTCTTCAAGGAATTTTTCTCTTGGATAAATACAACGCAATGTAAGAAGGCCTTTTTCCTCATATTCCTTCAAATCCCACCCAATATTCTTTGCATTCCTCAATAATTGTTCCCTGCTCTCTTCGAATCCAGCATATAGACAGGGTTCCCCCCTTTTTAGCCCTTCAATTATGTATTGTGTTGCTAACAATGTTTTTCCTGTTCCTGTTGAACCCGCGATAAGCGTGGAGGATCCCTTGAAAACTCCTCCTAGCATCATTGTATCCAGCACATTGTTGCCTGTTGGAATCCTTTCGAATGAAGAAGAATAATTCAACGGGACTATGATCTTTGGAAAAACATTGATGCCTTGGTCTGAGATTTTAAAGAAGATGTCATCTGTCTTATATTTCCTTCCCCTGATTTTGATTATTTGCATCCTTCTCTGTAATTCGTCCCTTACCTTTATCTGGTCAAGTCTCAAGATGGCATCAGAAATAAACTCCTCAACATCATAAACAGAGAATCTTTTCTCTTCGGTAACCTCACCTGTAAGGATTGTCGTGCATCCAAGCGTTGCAAGGATTTTTCCAAGCTCGAAAATAAACTTTCTGATTTTGGACTTTTCGTCAAGATTATAGGCTATTGCAGTTATCGAGTCTATGCACAACCTTTTTGCGTTTACTTGTTTTACTTGCTTTTCGATGAAATCAAGAATCTTTTTCTGATTGAACCCCCTTTTTTCATAAATCTCTCTCATGTCAATAATCTTCAGTTTTTCCTGCTCTATGGCATTTCTGTCGTAGAAATCCATTGGCTCAAGGTTTTTGACAGTCTTGAAAAGAGGTTCTGTCAATGTTATGTAAATGCCGTTTTCATTGTTCTTAATACCTTCAAAAAGCCACTGGAAAGAGAATATTGTCTTGCCAGATCCTGAAGATCCTGAAAGAAGGATGACTGCGCCTTTCGGAAATCCGCCGCCAAGAAGGTCATCAAGCTCTGTTATTCCTGTTGGTGAATTAAGCATGTCTTGGGATGATGAAAATTGTTGTTTTGTATCGGTTTCTATCATGTCTTGTTTCTTTTTATCCTTCTTTACCATTTCATCCCCCTATTTTGTAATATCTAATATTACAGATATAGAAAGACTCATTTATATTTCTAATTATTGAGAAATCAACTCTTTATTTTTGGTCATCTTTTTTAGCTTCAGGCGCTCTCTCTCTCATAGCCAGCTTCAAGCTAACGAGGGTCCTGTCAAAAGCCCTTGCCAGAGCGCCAATCTCATCGTTCGATTCTTTCAATTTGGGGTCAATACTGGTTTCAAGCC
>JBDRJK010000015.1:0-45163 GCA_043814985.1 Candidatus Aenigmatarchaeota archaeon | reverse complement strand
CCATTGCCCTGCTCCTAGAGTTCTTGGTCTGCTTGAGCGTCTGGTTTATTTCCTTCGGACTCAAGAGGTCTTCCCTTGTCAGCCTGTTTTTCACTCTGGTTTTCTCAATCCACTTGGTCTTTTCCTCTTGTCCCAGCCACTTGAAGAAGGACTTTATTTGTACCTTCCACGTGTTCTTCGAAGATTCCTTTATGTCCCTATCCAAGAACTTGATAATGTCCTCTTTTGTCATTGATTCAAATGGCTTGTTAGCTTCTTCCAATAGCTTACCCAAGACATTCAAATAATTCCATAAGGTATTCTTGCCACAGCCATTGGTCTTCCTTTCTTCGTAGAATCTCACCAGTGGCTCTGAGTTTTCCATTGCCCTAATCCTTCCAATTTTTTTGTCAATTCTCATTTTTTCACCTCAATTTTTTAGTGGTATTCGTTGAATAGTCATATCTATCCGAATGATAAAGCTGTTGGTTTAGCTTATTTTACCAAAAGTCTTCCCAGAAATAAGATTTATAAACATTGGTTCTCATAATCAAAAAAGTGGTTTAATGGGAGTAACTAAAGTAAAAGACCCGAAAGGGGACAAGAAAGATGCCAAGAAGGGCTTTTTGAAGAAGAAGGAAGTTGTTAAAGAGAAGAAGGTCAAAAAGATTATAGAGGGCGTCAGGGGTATTGTTAGGATTGCGGAAGTTGATATTGATGGAAACAAGAAGCTGAAAAACTCCCTGATAAGAGTCAAGGGCATTGGAAAGACTCTGGCATCTGCTGTTGTTATTTCTTCTGGTCTGGATCCTGATGCATATCTGGGGAGCCTGAACGAAGAACAAATTAAGAAACTGGATGACATCATGAGGAACCCTTTGAACTACGGCATACCAAGGCACATGATTAACAGGAGAATGGACCCTGTTACAGGGGAGGACATGCACCTAGTCAGTTCACAATTAAAATTAACTGTCAAATCTGATATTGATGCAATGAGGAAGATGCGTTGCTACAAGGGAACCAGACATGAGTTGGGATTGCCTGTAAGAGGGCAGAGGACAAGAACAAGCTTCAGGGGCGGAAGAGCTGTTGGCGTTGCAAAGAAGAAGGAAGATAGAAAGTTGGCTAGGAAAGAGGCGCCCAAGGCAACAGGAACAAAGGCACCTGCAAAGGCAGCTCCAGCAAAAGCAGTTCCGGCAGCAAAGGGCGGTAAAGGTAAAAAGTGATTGAATGGCAATAAAACCAGTATGTAGTAAATGTGATAACGAATTGAAAGAATTCGGGGGAATATTATTCTCTCCGCCAGATGATGATGACATGACAAAAAAATGGCATTTATGTAAATCATGTTATGAGAGTATAACTGATGATTTTGTGTGATTGAATGAAAAAATCAAGGAAAAAATTTGAAAATCCATTAAAACCTTGGGACAAGACAAGGTTAGAAGAAGAAAGGAAAATATCCCAGGATTATGGTTTGAGAAGGAAAAAGGAGATATGGAAAATGGAGTCAATACTTAGGAATTACAGAAGAATAGCAAGAAACCTTGCAGCTACCGCTAACAAGGAAAATGAAAAGATACTTTTAGACAAGCTCTTCAAGATGGGCTTGGTCAATAATGGCGATGACTTGGATGATGTTTTGGCTTTGACAACTGAAAAACTTCTTGAGAGAAGGTTGCAGACTTTGGTGTTAAGGAAAGGTCTGGCAACAACCCCGAAGCAGGCAAGGCAGTTCATTGTTCACGGCCACATATCTGTTGACGGCAGGAAGATAAGGTGGCCAAGCATGATTGTTCCGTTAGCAGAAGAGAACACGATAAGCTTTTATGAAAAAAGTAAGGTGAAAGGTGTTAAAATTGAGAAGTCCTAGCGAAAACCTGAAGTGGGGCGTGGCCCACATATTTAGTTCATCTAATAATACGATTATAACTATAACTGACATAACCGGGGCTGAGATAGTAGCAAGGTTCTCAGCAGGAATGATGACTGACAAGGACAGGGAAGGAGGATCACCTTATCCTGCCCTGCGTGCAGCATTAAAGGCTGCAGAAACTTCTTTGGAGAAGGGAATTAATGCAGTTCACATCAAGGTCAGGGCTCCTGGTGGCATAAAGTCCAAAAACCCAGGTGCAGGCGCGCAGCCAGCCATAAGGGCTTTAGCAAGGGCTGGCATGAGAATAGGAAGAATAGAGGACGTGACACCGTTGGGACATGGTTTTATGAAATCTAAGGGCGGCAGAAGAGGAAGAAGGATTTAAAAAGAGAAAATTAATAAGTAATGGTAACAATCTTTACTAAGTGATAACTTGAAAGTAAAAATATTAAGCAAAAACGATACGGAAATAAAATTCTTGTTAGAGGAGTCCAACCCTCAGTTCGCGAACGCTCTTAGAAGGATAATGATGTCTGAGATACCAATACTAACAATCGAGTATGTGGACTTCATGATAAACAATTCTGTTCTCTACAACGAGCTGATTGCCCACAGGCTCGGGTTGGTACCGCTGGTTTTTGACAGCAAGAAGTTCCACTTCAGGGACAAGCATGACAATGACAAGACATGCTCCATGTGCGAGGTGGTATTTGCAATAAACAAGAAGGGTCCGTGCGTTGTCTACACAAAGGACATGAAATCAAGCAATCCTGATGTGAAGCCCATGTATGACAACATTCCAATTGTTGAATTATTTGATGACCAGAAGCTGAAGCTGGAAGCATCATCATCCTTGGGAACTGGGAAGGATCATGCAAGGTACCAGTCATCTGTAGCGTCCTACAGGTATTTCCCTAAAGTCAAGATAATTGACAAGCTTTCTAATCCTGAGGAATGTGTTAAGGTATGTTCCAAGAACGCCTTGAAAATAAGTGGCAGCAAAGCATCTGTTAATAATGATTGTGACTTGTGCAAGGAATGTGTTAACATCGCCAATCCAAAAGGAAGTCTGGAAATCGAGGGCGACTCGACAAGCTTCATATTCGATGTAGAATCTGTTTCTGGTTTGAAGCCTGAAGACATAATCTACCAAGCTGTGGACATCCTCAAGAAGAAAATCAAGGACTTCGGCAAGGAAGTCAAGAAGATAAAATAAGCTTAAATCCCTTTTCTTACACAATAATAACATGGAAGATGTTCTTAAAGAATTAGAAAAATTAGAAAAACAACATGGAGAAGAAAAATTAAATACCGCTTATCAATTTAGGGCTTCTAGTATAGGTAGTGAAGAATTTGAAACACTAAAAGAACTGGTAGAACAAGACAATTTAGAATCAGTTATTCATTCTAGTACTTATGCTGGAAGTACTATAAGGCTAAACGATCCTAAGATTGCTGAGAAACTGGAAAAAGCAGGATATTTAAAAAAATTCGATGAAAAAAGATATTGTTTAACGAGAAAGGCGTTTGAATTATTCCCCCAATAATTAAAAAATATTAAATTTTCTAGAGATTATAACAAATTTATAAGCTTCTTCTCATATTTTTTAATCACGCGGAGGTAGCCAAGTCTGGTCAAAATGTTCGTAGAGCGGACATGACCAAAGGCGCAGGACAATTGCTGTGCGATACTTAAGATCAGACGCTTAAGTTTTGAGGCAAGGCAACTTGCTGGAGATGAGATATCCTGTCTCTTAGTGGGTTCGTCGGTTCAAATCCGGCCCTCCGCACCTTTTTATTCAAAAGCTTGTCATAAGAAAGCTTTAAAAATTTAAGAAATAAAACAGATTAACATGCCTAAAAGAACGGGACCTACAAATCCCATAATGAAGAAGCTAATAGAAGACATCCGCAATCAGGGCTATAAGGAAAAGATACCCTTCCTGATTGAGTTGGCTAATAAACTGGAGAAATCAAAGAGACAGAAGCCAGAGGTCAGTTTATCAAAACTGAACAGGGTGTGTAAGGACAAGGAGACAGCCATTGTTCCTGGGAAGGTCCTGTCATCGGGAATACTGAAGAAGTCCTTGACAGTGGCTGCGGCAAGCTTTTCCATGACAGCAGTCGAGAAAATACAGAATGCTGGCGGGAAAACCTTATCAATTAGCGAGCTAATAAAGATTAATCCGAAAGGAAAAGACGTTAGGATAGTGATATGATGATTGTAAATGCAGAGAACGCAATTCTAGGAAGGCTGGCAGCCAAGGTTGCCAAGGAGCTCTTGAAAGGGCAGCAGATAGTTGTTATAAACTCTGAGAAGATTATTGTTTCCGGAAATCCAAAGGCCGTGATAAGCAGGTTCAAGGAGAAAAGGGAGAAGGGAGACCCGCACAAGGGGCCTTTCTATCCAAGGTATCCTGACAGGATATTCAGAAGGACTGTTAGGGGAATGCTTCCCTACAAGAGGGAAAGAGGGAGCAAATCATTAAAAAGGCTCAAAGTCTTTATTGGAAATCCCGATAGCTTGAAAGGACAGAAATTCGGGAAGACACTAGATGACCTGACATGCAAGTTCATAACTTTAGAAAAGGTATGCAAGAAAATGGGTGCTAAACTTGGTTAAGAAAAAACAAATCAGTGCAACAGGAAAGAGAAAAAGGGCAGTTGCCAGGGCATTTGCCAAGAAGGGCACTGGAAACATTTTCATAAACAAAAAGTCTTTGGATATCTACGAGCCAGAGGCAATAAGGCTCATGATAAGGGAGCCCCTCATAATAGGTGAGGATGCTGCAAAGAGTTTGGACATAAACATCAATGTCAGGGGCGGGGGTGTATTCGGCCAGGCAGCTGCTGTAAGGCAGGCAATAGCAAAGGTCCTTGTCAGCCATGACAAAAAATTAAAGGAAAAGTTTTTAAGTTACGATAAGTCATTATTGATAGCTGATGTGAGGAGAACCGAGCCTCACAAGCCTTCTAGGAGCAGTGCGGGACCAAGAAGGCACAAGCAAAGGTCAAAGAGATGAAAAAATGATCATACCTGTTCGTTGCATGAGTTGCGGGAAAGTTGTTGCCCAGTTGTGGGAAACATTCCAGAAGAGAATACAACAGGGTGAAGATCCAAAAATAGTTCTTGATGAATTGGGATTGAAGAGATACTGTTGCAGGTCTCTATTTATGACACACGTTGACTCTTACAAGCAGATAGCAAAGTACAAAAGATAAACATGGTCTGGCTTTACAGCTTGCTGAGCGTTCTTCTGGTAAGCTCTATTTCTTTCATTGGTTTGTTTACAATATCTTTAAAGGAAAAGAGGCTGAAGCAGGTTCTTCTCTATCTTGTCAGCTTTTCAGTCGGCGGTTTGTTAGGTGATGCCTTCATACACATATTGCCAATCGCAATAGAACTGAACACTAGTTTGTCTTTGTCAATCTTTATCATGCTCGGCATAATTGTTTCGTTCATTATTGAAAAGTTCATCCACTGGAGGCACTGCCACGTGCCGACTTCAAGGGACCATCCGCACCCGTTCGCTTTGATGAACCTGGTGGGTGATGGTGTTCACAACTTCATAGACGGCATGATAATAGGCTCTAGCTTTCTGACATCAATCAATGTGGGCATTGCAACCACGATGGCAGTTGCTTTGCACGAGATACCACAGGAGATCGGCGACTTCGGGGTTCTGATGCACGGCGGGTTCAAGAGAAAGAGGGCATTGCTGATGAATTTCCTCACAGCCTTGACTGCCGTCTTAGGTACAGTGACGGCCCTAGTCTTAGGATCCTTTGTCTCTGGCTTGACATCATTTCTCTTGCCTTTCACTATTGGCAGCTTTGTGTATATTGCTTCCTCGGATTTAATTCCAGAGCTTCACAAGGAAACAGAATCTAAAAAGTCGTTAATACAGTTGATAATGATGATTGCCGGCATAGGAGTAATGTTTTTGGTTCTTCTATTGGAGTGATTTTATGGAGATAAACGTACTTGTAAAACCCAACGCGAAATATTCTCAAGTAATAAAACTAACAAAATATGATTACAAGGTAAGCGTTGACGCTCCCACCAAAGATAATGAGGCAAACAATCGTTTGATAGAAATATTGGCAGAGCACTTCGAAGTCCCCAGGTCTTTCATTTCCATAGTAAGAGGCTTCAAGAGCAAGAAGAAGGTTATCAGGGTTGGTTGAACAGGAATGCAAACTTAAAATAATTTGGCTAGTGTTTGCATCCTTTTCTTGGCCCTTTTCATAATCCTCTTATATTTATTCTTCAACTTTTTTACTTTCTCCCCTTCGTCAATTTTTCTTTTTCTTTCTCCAGCCTTTTTTTCGAGTAATTTTACTTCTTCCTTTACGATTTCTTCAGGGAACTTCATTCCATTTGGTCTTTGAGCCCACCTACCATTACATTGTAAACATCTACTATGTTTAATTTTTGGGTTTAGCATCCATGATGTCACTTTCTTACACTTTTTACAATATCTCATGCTAGTTTTTATCATGTTTTACACCGTTTGAAATTTCTAAATAAATATATAATTAAAAAAATAAAGTGGGCCCGCCCGGATTTGAACCGGGGTCATACACAATTTGGATTTTACTTCCCCAAGCGTATATACTAGACCAAGCTATACGACGGGCCCCCAATTTCTCATTCTTTTAGGATTTCTCGGTCCTATCAGTCTGATAAATTTTACAGCATCTAGTTTTCTTAAATATATGTAGTACGCTGTATGCCTTTTTCTTCTTTTATCATTATAAATTCTTGTGCTGAAGCTGAGATTTAGCAAAGACAAGATATCCTTTAGTTGATTATGCATGTTTTTCGATGTTGTGACTATTTCGGCTGTTTTTGATTCTTTTCTTGAATAGCCATCGCCGTCAAAATAGCCTCTTAGAAAACCGATTAAGAATTTATTTGTATGGTTCAAGGACTTTAATTTGATTGTATAGGTTTTCTTTCCTTCCCAAAACAAATAATTTTTTATAAACTCGTAAATCACCTTTGACCTATATCTTATTGATATTGAGTTTCTCTCGGTTTCGTAAATTGAAGGTATTTTGTTGAATACTTCTTTCAAGACAGATTTGAAATCTTTGGCGTATTTCTTTTCATCTAAAGATAAGTGAAATCTTATTTGGTAGTCGGTCTGTGGTACTGCACTTCCATCAGCAGCAAACAATCCCATCACCTCTCCGATTAGATTTTGGTTGGAAAGATTCAGCTTTACTAGTTTATAGCTTCTGCCAAAATTCTTCCTAAGATGGAAGTAGATGCTGGATTTGTTTTTGACATTTACCTTAAGAATATTGCAGATTTGATTCAAGGACTTTCCTCTTTTTCTCAGCTTTATTATACTATCTTTTTCTTTGCTAGAAAATCTTCTCACGGCATATTAACATCAGTCTTAGAATATAAAATTAAAGTACTACTTTTGGTGGTAATTTACAATCTAATTAATATACTTTAAGAAGATTCCAAGCTGAAAATGAGAGAAATAAAATGCCTATAAACAATGAGAATATCATACCTGCTCCTATAATATCATTATTAGGAAAAAGACTATTAGCGGATGTAAATAATATTCCAATAGTAAAGCTAAAAAATGCTACGAGAAAATCATTTGATACCTTATTAAAAATAGGATATTTACCACGATTTCTGAACAACCCACTAGTAAACGCTGCAGATGTTAATGATAACGCTGCTAATGTTGCATAAGGAGATAACTGAGGTAATAAATCTAAAAAAAGTTCACTTACAGCCATAATTAAAATTGAATAGTTTTTTATTTAAATCTTCATTTTGTCAATAGAACGACCCTGCTTTCCTTTTTCTCGTCAGCAATTTTATAATCAATATTATCAGCAATCTTCTGAGAAAATTCTTTTATTTCTTCGTGTGTTGGCATTGCAGAATAAGGCAATCTTTTCCTAGAGAAGCCTACAGCCATGAAACTCTTAACTTCAACAAAATTAGGCGAGGCAATCTTAATCATCTCCGCATAATTTTCAGGATTCATCATGTTCAGCCCTTTCACCATTGTCAATCTTATTGCCTTTCTTGTCTTGAGTGAAGGCAATAACTTTAAAGTTCTTTGATATCTCTCCCAAGCGTTTTTCACCAAAGGAACATTGACATTGTCCATCATTTTTTTATTAAAAAAGGACATTGAAACATAAAGTTGGGTTGGTAAAGTCTCCAAGGATTCAAGGGCTTCTGGAAAAGTTCCGTTGGTGACAACAAAGGTTTTCATTTTTCTCCTGTGGAACTCTTTGATTAAGTCAGAAAGTTGGCTATAGCAGCAAGGATCACCGCTCAATGATATTGCAGCATTGGAAGGATTCTGCGCTTCCTTAAGATACTTCTCATCATGTGGAACTCCACCCAACCCAGTCAGAAGTTTTCTCTGCGCTTCTATGAAACCCTCCACAAGTTTCTCAGGTTCTTCCTCATTTTTTATTTTCTGACCCAGTGTCATCTCTGTTGCTCTCCAGCAGAACCTGCATCCCATTGAACACCACATAACAGCAGGAGTGCACTGCAGACAACCATGGGACTTTATTCCAATATCCTTGTAGAACTGCTCCTTGTAGCAATGTTCTTTGCCGCCTGTCTTTATTGACCTTTTTGTCCACAAGCACAGCTTGGCAGCTGAATGGTTGCCGACAATCTTGTACCTCTGCCTTTTCAGAACAGCTTGAACGTTTTCCGGAATCATTTAATCACAAACTTTTACCGTATAAATAATAAGATTTACAAAAGATTAAAAGCCTATTTTTCTATATTTCTAGTATGAATGAATGGATAATAGATGTTGTGGTTATTGTCTGTATTATTGTTGCTGTTACTCTGTTCATTCGCTATGGAACTCTAGGTGATGCTTTAAATGATGCTATGAATTCAGATGATTGGCGAACCCAAACCAATGCCATGTCAGAGGGTGGAAAAGTTTATCTTTTAATGATTGGTGGTTTAATAATTGCTTATTTTGGATTGAAAAGTTTGATTAAAATAAAAAAAGGTAAAGAAACTAACAAAAAAGCAGAAAATGAATCAAAAGAAAAAAAGAAGGTAACATGGGAAACCTTAAGAAAAAGAAGTAGATAGTATGGGAAAACTAAAAGGTGGTTTAAAAATTTTAGCTAATATTTTAATAGGTTTGGGTATAATAGGTTCAATCAGCTCCTTTATGACCCCCCAAAGCAGTTCTAATGAGATTGCTGCTATTGAGCAAATTTTATTTGGTATATATCTTTTTATGTTAGGAATAGGAATTTTATTATCTCTGGCTCTTTCAAATAAAGATTGGTTTTACAAATGAAAATCCTAATAGATATACTGATTTTAGCAGTGGTTTTGGTAGCTGGATGCATACAAAATACTGAAACTAATATGCAACAAAACAACACAACACCAGTTGTAAACTATAGTATGATTACTTTGGAAGGTAAGGATTTCTCAGAGATAGATAGATTATACACAGACCTTGACTTGGCTGTTGATAAAATGTTGCTTGTTTTGATGTTGGAAGATGCCGATACTGGTACATTTTATGAATTAAAAATAACTCAATATGATGAATCAGAAGGTGAAAGACATAACGTAACAGAAGAAATTTTCTATGTATTAGATTACGCTGGCGATAGAAGGCACTTTCGTGCAGATTTAAACGAAGCAAATTTAACCCACGTCTATCCTGATGAAGGTGCTATCAAAGATGTTTTACTAAACCCTGAGGTTTACAAAATAAACATTGCCTATTTCCATAATGAAACAGAGAACCCATTCTTCCTTGCCGACACCTTTGAGATAGTAAATAAATTAACTATAATATACAGAAATCTTTTGGGTACAGATGTAGAAACCTTTGAACTTAATGATGGCAGTACATGTTTGACTTTCTACCCAGAGAAATACACAAGATGTTTCAATTCTCTTCTTATAGATTCAATAGATGAACTTTCTCCAACTGAAAAAGAACCAGTAATATTACTATTAGGGCCTTCACATACTAATAAAACAGCTGTTACAGTTTCTTAAATTATCTCTGAAAAATAATCCTTAAATCCTTATTAAGTACGCCTTTATAGCACAAACTTTAATAAACATCTCAACCAATAAATCCTTATGCCTGAGAGAGAAAAAGATTCTAAGTACAATTTATCCTCACCACTCACGTCTGTGGAAATAAAGTGGGATGAAAAGAAAAAGGAATTTCTTTACAAAGTTCTTGAGCCTCAGCTCACCAATGATGAAAAAGCCACACAGGAGAAGATAGTCAATGGACTTCTGGAATTACTTGATGTCGAGCTTTCCTCAATCAAGAAGAGGGGAGAGGCACTGAACTATCTGAAGGAGCAAATCAACAAGATTCTTGACGAGTATGAAATCAAGCTTTCAGAGACGAGCCTCAACAAAATAATTTATTATATCCAGAGGGACTTTGTCGGTTTGAACGAGATAGAGCCTTTCATGCAGGACCCTGAGATAGAGGACATTTCCTGCGACGGCATGAAAATCCCAATATTCATTGTCCACAGGAAGTACGGCTCAATAAAATCCAACATTGTCTACAATGAAGAAAAAAGATTAAAGGACTTTGTAGTGAAGCTAGCCGAGAGGTGTGGGAGATTCGTCTCATATGCTGAACCATTGTTGGACGGGACTCTTCCAGATGGTTCAAGAGTTCAGGCGACATTCGCTACTGATGTCACAACCAAAGGACCGAGCTTCACAATAAGGAAGTTTGTCCCTGAACCATACTCGCCAGTAGATTTGTTAAACAAGAAAACAATCAACACTGAGATGCTTGCATACCTTTGGCTGGCAGTCGAGAACGGTTCTTCTGTTCTAATATCAGGAGGGGCAGGCACTGGGAAGACAACCCTGTTAAATGTTCTTCTGATGTTCATACCAACGCAGTTAAAGATAATATCAATAGAGGATACAAGAGAGTTGAACATTCCTCACGAGAACTGGATACCCGCAGTCACAAGGGTTGGTTTTGCAAAGGGCTACGGCGAGGTAACAATGTTCGACTTGCTGAAGGAGTCATTCAGGCAGACACCTGATTATGTTGTTGTGGGTGAGGTCAGAGGAAAAGAAGCCTATGTCATGTTCCAGGGCATGGCTTCCGGCATACCAGCAATGGGAACAATGCATGCCGGCAGGGTTGAGGATGTTATCTACAGGTTGGAAACCCCTCCCATCAACCTATCACCTTCATTAGTTGACACTCTTGATCTGATAATTGTCATGATTCATGCAAGGGAAAAGAACGAGTCTGCAAGAAGGGTCAAGGAGATTGTCGAGATAGAATCTGTTTCAGCTGAGACAGGCAAGGCAAGGACCAACAATGTCTACCGTTGGTCTCCCAAGGAGGACAAGTTCAACTACAAGGGAGTTTCATGGTTACTGCAACAAATAGCAGTTCAGAAGGGCGTTGAGACAAGCGATTTGCTGAAGGAAATAAAGAGGAGAACGGAACTGCTTGATATAATACACAAGAAACAGTTGAACAATTTCAAGGATGTTGTTGCTATTTTTTCTGACTACAGGGCTGACCCTGAAAAAACTCTTGAGAAGCTAAGATCATAAGCCGAAATATGCCATTGCCTCTTTTATGTTCTCAACTTCTATTACAGAAATGCCCACGCTGTCTCCTATGTTGATTGTAACCTGTTCATAGATTGTCTCGCAGAAAATGAAGCCAGCCTTTCTTTCACAGGTTTCATTTGGTCTCAAGTAGACTTCTTCTCCCTGGCCTGGTGGGACTAGGAAAACCTTGATGCCGACATCGCTTGCTGCCTGTGCCTTTTCCAGAACACCGCCGACCTGGCCTATTGAGCCGTCAGGATCCACTGTCCCTGTTATTATTATGTCATTCTTCAGGGTCTTGTTTTGCAAGGCAGCTATTGTCGCAAGCGTTAAGGCTGCACCTGCAGAGGGGCCGCCTACCAGTGTTGCCTCGGTTTTTATGCTGTATATCAGATCATAGTCGTTCATGTTCTTCTTGGTTATGTTTATTGCAACATTTCTCGCAGTCTGTATCGAGTACTGCGTGTCAACCCAGAACAAAAGCTTCTCTATGTCTGTCAAAACCTTGCCGTCGCCTGGGATTGCCTCAACTGTCAAAGGCGTTGAGACGCCGTTTCCCTCCTGGTCAACAGCAACAAGATTTATCTCAGCATACATCTTCTTCAGGGGTTCCTCAGGAACAACAGCGACTTCCTTTTCAGGCTCCACGGAAAAAAATAATGATGTCAACGCAAACCCAATCAATAATCCTACCAACAGAATAACAATGTAGGAAGTGTAATTGGTTTTCTGGTACTTGTAGCGGGCCATAAATATATCTCTTCCCTAAAGGATAAAAAACTTCTCAAAAAGATGCAGGAGAACGCCTTTGGTGGGTGAGAAGAATTTATGAAGTTAATCCTGTCAACCTTCTCCACTTCGCGACCCTATAAACGTCACTACCATAACTTAGTAGTGCTCGGTTCCCCGCCTCCTACGGTTCGCTATAACAGCAACTCTACAGGACGAAGCTTCTCAGTCAGCCGATAGGGCCTCATAGATTCTTAACATCGCCCTCGGGCTTCGATCGCGCCATGAACCGGATTTGCGCTAACAGAGAACCGGTAGCTCCCCAATCTATCCCCTGCAAAAATAGTTTGATTTCAAGTCTATTTAAATCTTGAATAAAAAAGAAAACAGAACAACTCTTCTATAGTCTGATGAGATTTTTCACTTTTAACAGCATTGGCGATGGGGCAAATGCTTTGGCCATACCTATGTCAAAGACAACTAGAATTCCTAAGACAACTAAAACTTCTAGAATGCCAACAAGCTTGTGTCTCTCTATTCCCGTCTTCTCTGACAGCATTGTTATAGATACCCCTAGCTTTCCTTCATGACTTTCTTTGAAGAGAGTCCTGAATATCGATTTTATAGAGTTGTCCTTAACCAAATTTTTGATTATATTTGGGGCTTTCATACTTTATCACCAATTTTATTTTGGCACCACTCTTTAAATAGTTAAGGTACAATTATAAGTACATGTATTGGTACCAATAATAGTACCATTCTAGGTAGTGATAAAGGTGCCTATAGACGGTGTATATGTAACATTGGAATCTGTCCCTCATGGAGGAGGCCATGAAGCAATAAAGCAATCTTTGCAAGAATATGAGAAAAGGGGATTGGATGTCAGGGCTATCTGCCCTTATGTTCCTGGAGTTGGTAGTTGTTTGCCTAATTCAATACCGATCAGGCTTGAATCGTTGGCTGCAGGGCAAAATCCTATGGATTATTCTGGCAGATTCGAGAGAATAAAGGAGCTTTGTAAAAAATCAGTTTCTACTGTTAAAAGATTGAAGCCGGATGTCATGATATCTCATACTTATCATGGTTCAGATTTATTTAAAAAATTCCCAGGAACTAGACGTGTTTACAGGGATTCAGCTTTAAAAAAATACATGCTAGAGATTGCTGGTAAATATGGCATAAAACTTCCTTATGGGAGCAATGGAACTGATGATTTGATAAAAATAGAAAAGACAACAATAGAAAACTGTGATGATATAAAAACAACATCGACAACAAGTGCTAAATGGTTGGAAACAGAGTATAAAATCGATAACTCTAAAATACATATTATTCCTGAACCGGTTGATACATCTAAATTCAAAAAAAATTCAAAAGAAAAGAATACAGATATTCTATTTGCGGCAAGATGTAAAAATCCTGTTAAAGGTTTTGATGTAATATCAAAAGCTCTTAATATTCTTACAAAAGAGAAAGGCATGCAACTTGAGGTTGATGTTTTTGGTAATGAGGACCCATTCAAACAATATGAAAGTATGATAAAAGAATTGGGTTTGGAAAAATCTATAAAATATAGGGGTTTTGTTCCACATGAGAAAATGTCTTCAATCTATTCAGGAGCTAAACTTTTGATTGTACCCTCTTATTTTGAGAGTTTTGGGATGTCATGCACTGAGGGTATGAGCTGTGAAACTCCTGTTATAGTAAGTGATGTTGGTGGCTTGAAGGACCAGTTAGAAGGTTGGGAAGACCAGAAATTTACTCCTGGTAATCATCATGAGTTAGCTGAAAAAATAGCTAGTTTTTTCAATGGTCAAACTGATTATTCCAAATGGGGACAGCGTGAAAGGAAAAGAGTTGAGACAAGATACGAACTTTCTAAGATTATTGATATGGAAATTGAAGCATTTTTCAACTGAATACCATCAAATATAAATATCTAAAAGAAAAACTCATATTCATGGCAGACTCAAGGTCAATAGCGTTCTGGATAATAGGGGCAATATGCATTTTCATAGGTGCTCTAATAGCTGGTAGTGTAGAGACTACTGTTCTAGGTGCAACAACAACCTCGGTCGCAATGGCCTATATAATATCATTTGTATTGATACTTCTTGGCGGTATGTTCTGGATATCAACAGCAATCATTCAGGTTGAAGAATCATAATTGCATTTCAGGGTAGCATGTTTTCTTGAAGAACCTTCTCACAGTGAGCGTTTCGTTCTCGTCTGATTCTAGAGAAATTGATATTGAACCTCCGTCCGGGTTGGTCAGGTTCTCAAAGAACAGAACATTTCCATACACATCTGTTACTTCCATGCCGAAATACTCGATCCTGTTCCTGTGGGAGGATATGATAAACCTGAAAATCTTTGTTTTCCCGTATGCAGAACCCTCTGGCTCGAACTCGTACTCTATGTCCCCCATGATGTCGCCGTAGGAATATTCTATGGAGCAGTCAAATGAATCTCTGTTCTGATAGATGAAGATAAAGCTGGTTGCCAGTATTACTAAGAACAATATTAAGAACGCATAATCCCTTTTATTCATAAGAAAAATATATGGAACTCACAAATTATAATACTTCCGTCTTCCTGAACTCGAAGAACCTCAGAGGATAGACTTTGCTAACGCTCTTCCTTATATTTGCCTGGAGCTTGCCGTCTATTATCTCCCTGATGAACTCCTCAGTCTTAAGCTTCGTGACTTCCTGTATTATCATTTCCCTTACTATCCTTCTTACCTTGATCTCTATTGGGTGGCTGACCCTTCTGTTAGAAATGGCTATTGACTTGACCCTTATCTTGTTGTCCTTTAGTTCTATTATGTCGTTCGTGTCTATCCTTGTCTTCCTTCTCCTGACTATCCTTGCCAGATAATCCCTGGTACAGTCATGGCCTACGAACTTGGTTAGTGCCTTGCTGTTGTCCACACTGTCTATCTTGAAATAGAACTTCAGGTAGTACTTGTTGGGGTCACCTGTTATGTCTGTCAGGCTTGTTTCCACAACCCTTCCTTTAATCTGCTCTGGGTCAAAGGCAATGGTCTCACCAATAACAAAGTCCCCGAAAAACTTCGGAGCAGTTATCTGATACCAGTCTTTACCCTTTAATTTCGAAGCCATAGAGATTAAATACAGTTTATAACTTTATAAATCTTAACAAAAGGACGTTTAGGGCACGCTGCTTATTGCGGCTGCTCCCTCAGAACTTGTAACCTTGACTATATCCCCAGTCAAGAGAGGGCCCACATCAATGTCATCAGAGTCTCCCGGCATTATTGTGATGGAGGAGGTGGCCTCCATGGCACCATTCACAAAGACATTGAAGTTCGTCAGCTGGACCTTTCCCGTGTTCTTGATAGTAACAATGCCAGCAGTTGTCAACGAGTCTATTTTCATCTCAGCCATTAAAGAAGAAGAGATGTGTTCTGCTGTTTCCGTGCCAGCGTCAGTGCTTGTCGCTATTACTTCTGTGAAGAATATGTACATTGATGAGACCAGAGAAATGCCTATCATTAAAATAAGTATAACGGATATTAGGGATGATATAGCCTTCATAATAGTAATTCTACTTAATCTCTTTTAAAAGGTCCTCGCACTTTTCAATGAACTTTTCCTGGGTGTTGGATGGTATTGTTGCGCCTGCTGCGAATTCGTGTCCCCCACCTCTTCCTTCACAAATGCTTGCAGCCTCAGTGATTATTCTTCTTATGTCAACATTTTTCGACCTTCCAGATATTTTTATCCCGTCCTCTGCATTCGCAAAGCCGAACATGGTCTTTCCCGAGGGTCTGAACAGCATGGAGACAATTGTTCCAATAAGGTTGTCGTTGATGTTGTCCCCTGCCATTAGGTAGGTTGCATGCTCGGTCTGCCTGATGCTTTCCTTGTTGTTCTCGACCCATTTCATGTAATTGCCTATTAGCCTTCTGTATCCTCTCACAACACCCCTTGCAGCTTTCAGGGCCTTTTCACTTCCTAAACAAAGGGCTATCCCGGTTGCTGATTCGTTCATGTTGGCGCATGCGTTGAGGGTCATGGCAAACTCTTTTGGATCTCTCAACTCCTCTGGGAAATTCTTAAGAGTAAGGTTGTTGTTGAATATTTTCTTGGACTTGAACTTGCCGTACTTTAAACTCTCTTTTACAATGGCGTCTGCAAGCTTCTTCCTCTCCTCTTCGTTCAGGTCGCTCGGCGTTACCCATTCACCGTTCTTCTGGGAATCAATGCCTATCTCCGAGAGGAACTGGATTGATTTTGATGAGTTGTCTATGCTGGGTATGCCCGAATATGATAATGACTTGTACAAAGGTCTAGTGAACCTTCCAAAGAGATTCAGACCCATCTCAGCTTTTATTAATGGCGTTTCAAAGAGCTTTGAATCAGGTGAGTAGTTCACATCGCCTATTGTTCCCACAATCGCCAGAGGCGCCAAGGAATTGTCATCCATAATCTCCTTTGCCAGCAGATAGGTTGTGCCTGCGCCTGACAGACTGATCTCAAAATCCAGTGGATTGATGTGGATCATGTTGTCAGAAGGTGTTCCCTCAATCTCATGGTGGTCCAGAACTATCATGTCAGCCTTTATTTTTTTCAGGATGTCCAGATAACCAGAGCCTATGTCAGTGAATATGACAAGCTCGGGCTCCCTGCTATCCAACATCTCCACAATCTCAGGCTTGATCATTTTCACGATAGTTATTTGGAATTTCTTCTTGAGCTTGATGAGAACAACCGCTATTATTGCAGCGGCGCTCAGGCCGTCAGCGTCCATGTGGGAGACAACCTGTATAATGCTGTCTGTTGTTTTTATTTTTTCAACAGCCCTGTTAAGAAGAATAGTAAGTTCCTTCATCAGAATTATATCGTCTGTAACTAATTTATTATTTTGCTGTCTCAACTAGCAACTTTGCCCTCTCAGGCTCATACTTAAAGCCAACAGGCAATTTCTTGTTTTTCACGTAATACTTTATCAGTCTTCTTATCTTGCTTTCCTGAAGCTCCAAACCATGCTTAGAAATATAGTCCTTCTTGTTCTTTACCAAGTGGTCCCTAAGGTTCACTGCATTCTTCAACAAACCCAGAAGCTCCTCGGGTATTTTTGACAACAGGTTGTTTTCCTCAAGAATCTTTGTTATGGTCTTGTTGGTAATCTGCTTGACAGAAGGTATGCCGTACTGGTCTCTCAGAACCAAACCTATCTTGGCTACTTCCATGCCATCCTTTCTCATCTTCAAGACCAGCCTCTCCACTTCCTTGTCAGTGTAAGTGACCCAGTTTGCCTTGGCTGCTGGCCTTCTGCTCCCGGCCTTGCCTTTTTTCCTTGAATGCATTCTTGCCATATTAAACCTCTATGAACTGCGATATTATATAAATCACTATGCCGACCATCACGAAAAAAGCGCCCAGCACGCCTAACAGTATTGTTCCTTGAACAAAGCTGCCAATCCCGATTCCCATGGCAACCAAGACACCTGAAATGACTATTATAGCAAAGCTTATGTTCTCCACATATTCTTTCTTGTTGTTGCCTTCCAGCCACTTCCTGAAGTCAAACCTCCTGCTAGCTGCAGGCTTTGTCTCTACATGCTGTTCAATTTTTTCTTCCATCTCTTTTCACGTATCTTCCTCTTTTTTCTATATCATCTAAAGCTTCTAAAACTTTATTAAAATTATTATTCGTCTGCTTATAACCTTTTATAAAACTGTTCCATAAAAGATTTAAATGTTTAAAATGGGTCGATTTGAAGGCCTCCTTCATGACTGACAGGTCAACTGCCAGGCTCTCTATCCTCTTGGTGAACTCACCCAGTCCGAAGTCAATAAGGTATATCTTCCCATCCTTTAGGATCATGTTGCTTGTTGTCAGGTCGCCGTGTATGATTCCCTGCTTGTGCAATATGCCAACAGCCTTTCCCACATCCTCTGCTGTTTTCTCCCTGCTCTTATCATCTGTCTTGTTGAGGAACTCCTTCAGTCTCTCCCCCTCAATGTATTCCATGACTATCTTGCTGTCCTTCTCGTCAACAGAGACTATTATTGGGGTGTTGACGCCGCATCTTCTTGCATCTGAAAGGAGCTTTGCCTCCCTTCTGGTCCTGCCTACTCTCAATTCCGTGTCTATTTGCGGCAGTCGATAGCTTTTTTTGACTCTTTCCTTGACAAGGCTCCCATTTTCTAGGTAAAGAATGGCTTCTGCACCGCGTTTGATTATTTCCATGCTAATCCCAAACAGTATCGTCTTCAGTGAAATTGATTTTAAAGACTAGCCAGACAAACTCCTCGTCTGTATCGTTTATCACTCCGTGCCTTTCTCCTGCCTCGCAGAACAAGACGTCTCCTTCTTTGTATCTTTGCTTGTTGTCACCGATAAAAAATATCCCGTTGCCCTTTAAGATGTAAAAAACCTCAGAAGTCTCCTTATGGTAGTGTGACTTTATGGTTTCACCTTTCTCGGCTTTAACAACTTGAAACACGTTTCCGGGAGATTTTAGATCGCTTTCAGACAATAATATTTTTTTGAAATAGCTGTCTCCCTTTAACCACTTACCTTCTTCCGCTTTGTTAATCTTCATAAAACCACAGAGTGGGCGAGGAGAGATTCGAACTCCCGGCCTCCACGTTATCAGCATCGCCTAATCAGAAGTTGATTATGTGGCGCTCTACCAGGCTAAGCTACCCGCCCTTTCATTACTACTATCAGTAGTAAAATATAATAAACTTATTATTGAGCCTAATTTAAATTAATGGTTGATAGCAAATTGGCTACCCTTTATGGCATAATGCTTGGTGATGGATGCTTGTCTAATTCTTGTAATAAATACTTCATTTCTATTTCAGGTAGTTTTTATGACGATGAGCCCTTCTTTAATAAGGTAGTTATACCGATTTTTAGTAAAATCAGAGGAAAACAGACAAAATACAGAAAAAGGCCTAAACAAGGAAAGATAGAAATAAATATATCTGATAAAAAAATGTTTCTTTATTTAAAATCTCTAGGATTTCCTGTAGGAAGGAAGCTAGACAGAATTTTTATACCAAAGATTTTCTATGAAAAAGGACTAGTCAAATTTGTTATTTCCGGGGTATTCGCTACAGACGGTTCTCTGGTTATAACTAATAACAATGGCATACCATATCCGAGGCTAGAGATAACTAGTAAATGTCTTAGGTTTCTGAACCAAATTAAGAATTTCTTGATGGAGAATAAAATGAAAGGGAACGTATATAGAAATAATAGGAAGAATGGATTGATTTATCGCCTAGAGTTTCCAGGCAAGAATAACTTGGAAAAATTCATAGAATTGATAGGTTTTATCAACCCTAAGCATGTTTCTAAACATAACACCTTTAAATGTGCTTTTTAGCGCTTTTGCTTGACTCTGGACAAGAAGTAGGTCATTAAGACAGCTATAATGGTAACTGCCACTGCGACATAGAACTTGTAGACAAGATCGCTGCTGTTCGGGAAGAGCGTGGCTATTGCTGACTTTATGGCGTCATTCCAGCTTAGGGCGGACACAAGACCGAATGCAGAGACTATCAGGGTGATGAAGTTCTCCCTAATCCTCTTGGTAAGGTCATTAAATTCGTTGTTTATGATCATATTTCTTCTATGTGTTTTCCAAGTAGCCTTCTTGGAGGACTCTTTTATTGAATTAGAAATTTTTGCTATCAAAAAAATCACCGGATTATTTTATTAGTAAGAACAATTCTTAAGCATTCTATTGCTTCAGGATAAAAAACAATATAAATGAATGGACTCGCTGGGAATTGAACCCAGAGTCTCTGCTGTGCGAGAGCAGCGTCTTACCGTTCGACTACGAGCCCGCTATTTAAATTATACTGCTCAAAGATATTTTATGATTATCTCTGCTATATCAGACCTGGATGTTTTGGGTCTGGACTTGGAGCCCTTCTGGGACATCTTGAAGAAAGCCAGAAAGCCTGATCTGCTGCTGTTTGCGGGAGACATGTATGATTTTGGGAATCCAGAAGCATATGGTCTTATCCTTGATTTCATCAAGATGATAAAGTGGGACTGCCCTATAGTTGCTGTTTTCGGCAATCATGAATTCGATGAGGACATTGATGACATCAGAAAGGCAAGCAGGAACAAGATAAAATTCCTTGTTGATGAGAGCACTGAGTTGAAAATAAAGGGCAAGAGTGTTGGCATTGTTGGGTCAAGAGGTTCTATAGACGTGCCAACATGGTGGCAGTTCCATCATGTTTCAGGTATAGGCGACACTTACAAAGAGAGGACAGAAAAAATCAAGGAAATGTTGGCTCTTTTGAAGACCGATATAAAAATACTTCTGACTCACTACTCACCCACCTACAAAACCCTTAAGGGCGAGAGCCAGAACATATATCCATATCTAGGCTCCAACAAACTTGAAAAGGTTTTGATTAAGACCAGGCCCGATTTTGCTGTACACGGCCATGCACACAACGGCATACCTTTGGCCTTTGTTGAGGGCGTGCCTGTTTTCAATGTGTGCTTTACTGCAAACAAGAAGCTCGTGGAAATAGACATGGATAATATGCCCAAGACTGGGCTGAAAAAGTTTGCCTAATTCTCAAAGCAAAAACATTTATGTATTTACAATCATAAAACTCCTTCTATGGAAAAGAGATATGAGCCGAAAGAGGTTGAGGCAAGGATACTTGATTTCTGGGAAGATCAGAAAGTATTCGCTTTTGACAGAAAGAGCAAGAAGCCAATATTCTCCATTGACACGCCACCACCAACAACCTCAGGCAAGCTCCACATAGGCCACATAATGCACTTTTCCCAATTCGAGTTTGTGGCCAGATACAGAAGGATGAGAGGTTTCAATGTGTTCTTTCCCTTTGGCTTTGATGACAATGGTCTGGCTACTGAATTGCTGACAGAAAAGAAGAGAAAGATAAGGGCAGAGGACATGACAAGAAAGGAGTTCAGGCAGGCTGTCGAGGAGGTCTCCAAGGAGATGGAAGACTACTACAGGAGCATATGGACAAAAATCGGTTTGTCTTGTGATTGGTCCCTGTTATACAGGACAATTGACAAAAGAATCCAAAGGATATCACAATTATCATTCCTAGATTTGTACAAGAAGGGTAGAGTTTACAGGATGGAATGCCCTACACTCTGGTGCCCGAAATGCCACATGGCCTTGGCCCAGACAGAGCTGGAGGACAAGGAAATAGATTCAAAGTTCGTTTACCTGAGCTTCGGGCTTGAGGATGGAGGCAAGCTTCTTATTGCAACAACAAGACCAGAATTGCTAGGTTCATGTGTTGCCATTTTTGTGAACAAAGAAGATAAGAAGCATAGTCAACTGATTGGCAAGAAGGCAACAGTTCCTTTGTTCGGTCATAAGGTTCCTATATTGGAAGACTACAGAGCTGACCCTGAAAAGGGAACTGGTGTTGTCATGTGCTGTACATTCGGTGACCAAACTGACATCGAATGGTACAAAGCTCACAAGCTTCCTATTAAGATGTCAATAAACGAGAAGGGAATAATGACAAAGCAGGCTGGCAAATATGAGGGTCTCAAAATAAAGCAGGCAAGGGAGAAAGTAATCGAGGACCTCAAGAAAGAAGGATTAATAGAAAAGGAAGAACCTGTTACTCATCCTGTTAATGTCCATGAGAGATGTGGGACAGCACTTGAGTTCATAGTTTCAAAGCAATGGTTCATCAGGTATCTTGACATGAAAAAGGAGCTCCTGGAAGCTGGAAACAAGATGAACTGGTATCCTGAGTTCATGAAAGTCAGGTATGATAACTGGGTTAATGGCCTGCAGTGGGACTGGTGCATCTCAAGGCAGAGATACTTTGGTGTTCCCATCCCTGTTTGGTATTGCAAGAAGTGCGGAAAGGAGATAGTTGCCGATGAAAAGGAAATACCAATTGATCCCCTGTTTGACAATGTTAAGAAGAAGTGTGAGTGTGGTGGAGATGGCGAGCCTGAGAAGGACGTGTTTGATACTTGGAATACCAGTTCACTGACACCCTTGATCAATGCTGGTTGGTCTGAGGAAAACAGCATAATGGACAAGATATTCCCAATGACCCTCAGGCCTCAGGCGCATGACATAATCACTTTCTGGCTTTTCAACACTGTTGTCAAGTCTTTGATGCATGAAGGCAAGGTTCCTTTCAGGGATGTGATGATATCCGGTCATGGTTTGGATCCCAAGGGAAAGAAGATGAGCAAGTCAAAGGGCAATGTTGTTGAACCGTTGGGAGTCATAGAGAAGTATTCAGCAGATGCGGTCAGGTACTGGTCTGCTTCAGCAAGGCTAGGCAATGACCTTCCTTATGCTGAGAAGGATGTTGTGACTGGTCAAAAACTACTGACAAAGATGTGGAATGCTTCTAAATTTGTTAAACAATTTATTTCCAAAACAGAAAAGCCAGAATTGAAAATAATGGACAAGTGGTTGTTGAATAAGCTGATGAAGCTCATAGAAAAAGCCACGAAAAGCTTTGAGGAATATGAGTACGCTGATGCCAGAAGGGAGACAGAGATGTTCTTCTGGCACACCTTTGCTGACAACTACCTGGAAATTGTCAAGTACAGAGCATATGCTGATGATGATTCTGCGAAATGGACCCTTTACAAGAATCTTTTAACAATACTGAAACTTTTCTCTCCAATAATCCCCTTCATAACTGAGGAGATTTACCAGAACATGTTCAAGGAAAATGAAAAAGACATTTCTATTCACATCTCTTCATGGCCAGAAGTTGAAAAGGAATTCATAGACAAGGAAATAGAAGAGATAGGAGACATGACAGTAGCAGTAATCTCATCCTTGAGACAATACAAGAGCAGCAAGGGATTGGCACTTAATTCTGAGGTTGAAAAACTTACAATAGAGTGCGATGAAGACGCCAAGAAAAAACTTGAAAATACACTGGAAGATATAAAAGGAACAATGAAGGTAAAGGACATAGAGTTCGGGAAAGGGGAAATAGAAGTTGAAGGATACGAAATAAAAATTGGCGTTATGTGATTTGAATGGTAGAAGAACATGTTTACAAACTAAGGAAGCTTCTGAAGGAGCTGGACAATATCAAGGGAAGGCATACTGAAATGGTTAGTGTTTATGTTCCTGCTGGTTTCAACCTGCAGGAGATTGTCAACATGCTCAGGCAGGAGTATACGTTAACGGAGAATGTCAAGAACAAGACTGTGAGGAACAATGTGCTTGGGGCCATTGACAAGATTCTCTCGGAATTAAAATTGTTCAAGAAGACCCCTAAGAACGGTCTGGTACTTTTTGCGGGAAACATCTCAGAAAACGAGGGACAGAGTGACATAGGTCTTTGGTCATTCGAGCCTCCAGAGCCTTTAGGGATTAAGAAATACTGGTGCGACAAGAAATTCGAACTGGAACCCCTGAAGGAGATGATAGAGGAAAAGGAGGTCTACGGTTTGATTGTTCTAGACAACAAGGAAGCTGCAATAGGCTTGCTCAAGGGAAAGAAAATAGAAATGCTGAAAGAGATAAGCTCAATTGTTCCTGGTAAGTTCAGGAAGGGCGGACAATCCGCGCAGAGGTTCCAGCGCGTGAGAGAGGGACTGATAAACGATTGGTACAAGAAGATTGCTCGTATTGCAAGGGAATATTTCGACAAGACCAAAAACATCAAGGGAATAATTATCGGTGGGCCTGGACCTGCCAAGAACGACTTCTTTGACGGGGACTATCTGTTGACTGATATTAAGAAAAAGGTTTTGGGTATCAAAAATACAGGATATACAGACGAGCAGGGACTGGAGGAGATGGTCCAAAGGTCTCAAGACATACTGGCTGAGGCAGCTGTTGCAAAGGAAAAGGCACTGCTTAAGAAGTTCTTCGAGGAGCTGAGAAAAAACAACGGCTTGTCTATTTATGGAAAGGAGAAGATTATGAAAATCTTGGAAATGGGAGCTGTGGAAATTATCCTGATTTCTGAAGGTTTGGATTTTGAAGAGATAACAGAAAAGGCAAAAGAATTTGGGACAGTCGTTGAGATAATGTCAAAGGAAACAAGAGAAGGGGAGCAGCTCTTTGAACTGGGTGGAATGGCTGCTATCCTGAGATGGAAAGTCTGATTACTTCAGTATTTCCACGTGGTCAGAAGCATGCCTTAGTGAAATAGCCAATCCAGGTTCTGCGGCTATCAATACTGTTACCTTGCCTCTTTCTTTAGCCATCTGAACTAGAGGTAGGAAGTCTGCGTCCCTTGACGACAAAGCAATCACATCTATTTCTGGATTGTAAATAGCCTCCATTGCATGGACAGCTATTGAGACGTCAACGTCTGTCTTCTGCTCAGGGTCTCCCAAAGCAATGATAGTTTCGAACCCCTCGTTGGCAACAGCCTCTATGAGCTTCTCAGAGGCGAACTGGTTAAGGAAAACCTTGCCAATGGTGATCCTCCCATATTTTTCGACCCTTTTCTTGATGTCCTTGAGGTTCAAATTGAACTCCTTCCTTATCATGTTAGGTCCATCTAAGAAAAAGGCAACTTTAGGCTTGTCTATTATATTCTTTCTTATCCTATTCAGGCCAGTCTTAACTCCTTCGAAAACCATATTCTCACCTACCCTTATACTTTTCTAATCTTTTTATACGATTAGTTTCTAACCCTCAGTTTCAGGCAATTTAGGTGTTGGAGGGTTTTTCGATACAGTTGGCATTTTAGTAGTAGGTGTCATTTGCTGGCTGTAGCTGTCCCTCTTAGAAGAAGCCTCCTGCTCAATCGAACCCTTGATAACAGGAGAAAATCTTATGCTTTTCAGGAGAAACCTAACCTCTTCCAATTGCAAGGTCAGGTCTCTTCTCAAATTTCTTAAATCTCTAAGCTCAATCATTGAAAAAATGATATAAAACAACATAGCAATGTTCAAAAACAGCAAAAATTCTGCTACAGGCAGTTCAAAACCTAATACCAAGACCATCAAAACACCTAAAGAAATATTATAGGGTTGATTTAATAAAATTAACCTATGTCCAGGCTAAAGAACCTTATTGCATTCTCCCCGCATTTTGACCAGACTTCTTCAAAAGGGACCTTCCTTATCTCAGCAATCTTTTCAGCAACTGTTTTGATGGTTAATGGGTCGTTCCTTGTTTCCACGCCTTCCATAAGCCTCTTTGGAGCCAACCAGGGAGCGTCTGTTTCCAGCATTAGCCTGTCCAGAGGAATATCCCTTGCTATCTTCCTGTGCTTCTTGCTTTTTAGGACAATAGCGTTCATTGACACGGACCAGCCATTCTCTATTATTCTATCTAATAACTGGTTGTTTCCCCACATGTGCATCATAACTTTCTTAGCGTCCTGGTCTTCCAGAACTTTCAGAGTATCTTCCCAAACATCCCTTGAGTGAATAACTAAAGGCTTGTTTAATTCTTTGGCCAGGTCAATCAGTTGGATGAACAGTTGCTTCTGTTTTTCCCTCCAATCATCCTCTTTGATATAGCAGTGATCAAGCCCGGTTTCTCCGATGGCGACTAATTTCTCCTTGTTTTTTACTATAAGGTCTAAAAAGTCGTCCTTTTGCTTCTCAGTGATTTCTTTAACATATTCTGGATGTATGCCACATGAAGCGAACACAAAGTTCTTGTTGTTCTCAACCAACCTCATTGTAAGCTCAAAATCCCTTGGATGAGCGCAAGAAGTTATAACAGCCTTTAATTCCTTTCTACACTTGTCTATTAGCTCTTTCCTATCATTGTCATAATCCTTCTGCTCAAGGTGGCAATGAACATCAATCATAAGAATTATTTACAGTCATAATATATGAAAATAACCTAGTGAAACATCCGGATAGTCTGAATGTTTAGATCAAATGGTATTCATGAATTGATTAGTTCCTTTTCTTTCCCCATCTTATCCTATCCCAAATTCTTTCATGAAAATAGTATGCTATAGTTGAATATACATTACTTATAATCACAAAACCAGTTGCAAAATCTAATCTCTCAGTAAGCAAATATATAAAAGTAAAATCTAAAACAACAACAGAAAATCTATAAGTAAATGATTTGACCAATGACCTAGTTCGATGTTCATTGAATTTGTGATTTCTAATATTCATTTAATCACAATACAATTTAGAGTTCTTAATTATTAAACTCTTCATATAATTCTTGAAACATTAGGTATATGGAATACATCAGTTATAGTGAAATCAACCCAGTAAAGCCCTCTGCAGTTCGGGACATTATCTGTCAAGTCGTTCCCTATTTGGTATGCAGGATCGTCAAAAGACTCCCATAATTTTCTGTCGCTCTCATAGCCGTATTGGAACCCGACCTCATTATCTGAGAAATGCTCTCCCCAATCTTTGAATTCCTCCATCATTTCATCATAGCTGTCAAACTCTTGACTGTCTGATATGAAAACAATGTCATCAGGATAAGACTTTGGCATCTTGTCAATGTCCCAGTGCTTCAGGAAGAGCTTGTATTCTGGATCATATGATTTTATTTTGTCAAGCCATGATTCAGCTTCCATGCTTGTCACAGGCCTGCCCTTGGAAAATTCTTCATTCTCCAGCCACTCAACATCCACTCCAAAACCTATGACAGAAGGATGATGCTTGTACCTGCTTAGCACCAAATCTATTAGAGTTTCCACATTGGCACTGGCAGGCTCGACCTGCAGCCAGATGCTCAAGTTGGCATCATCAAAGGCGTCAAGATAATTCTCATTGATGTCCTCTTCTGAAAAAATGATGTAGTCAAAATCATCATCATTCGGGAACTGTAGATAGCAAGAACCATTTTCCTCAACCCCCAATATCCATATGCCCGCGGGATTGTAGTTAGTAAACTTGGAGGACATCTGGTCCGCAACACCTATCCAGTAATTTGGTCCCTGCTCCTGCTGGTATCCGTATTCAGAAGACCTCCAACCAGCCAGACTAACTGATTTACTTTCAGAGCTGCTTTGGCTAAGATAGAGAAAAATAACTGCCATTATAATTAGCACTGTAATGACAATTATCAGTTTTCTCATTTCCTATCCCTATTTTTTAATAAGTTTTTTGAGAAAGTTAAGCTTCAACTTTCCATTTGTTCTAGAAATCAAAAATATAACGACTAAGGCCATGAATCCCATTAATCCAATGCCTGTCGGCGTTGTAAGGAATGTGAACATTCCTGTAATTATAGAAGGTTGCTCTTCGCATTCCTGTGTTTCCTCGTCTATATTGAAGACAGTGCCGCAATCGTTTGTATCATAACATGTTCTTATCTGCGTTCCGTTAATACAGTCAGACCAGCTTGAGCATATCCAGTCCTCTGCGCAATCATCTTCTGATGTCACAGTTTCAGAACCACTGTCACCAGTCGTGGATGTTGATTCTGTGGTTGTGTTGTCCTCATCATCGTTTGTATATGTGGGAGTATATCCACCCCCTCCACCACTACCACCATAGATTGTTGTTGTACCAGGAACTTGAACAGTAAGTATGCCAGAGACTCCTGCTATGTTGGCTGTCCAGTTTTCTCCTCCTGAAGCATTGAAAATGTAATTGTATGTGCCAAGGCCAAGTGATGGCTCAACTTTCTGGTAGGGTTCTTCGTTGGCCAATAAGTTGTTGCCTTGCCACAGTGAATAATTAACATCATCATCCCCGATATTGTTCCTTATGCCTGTTATTGTTATCTGGTTCCCCACTATGATTGTGTTTGATGGGCTAAAGTCAATAGACAAGTCCAATGTTCCCTTGTTAACCATTGCATAGTATGTTGATCCTGATGTGTTGTCAGAATAGTTCTGATTGCCTGTTGCATTGACTTTGTATTCATATGTGCCGTTGCCTAGCAATACTTCTTCTGAAGGCATTGTACCGTTTGCTACAAGCGTTCCGTTTCTGTAAAGGTAAACATCGCCGATTAATGATGTTGCTGTTGCGTTCACAGCTTCCGGATAAGTATAATTACTATTGTTTGAGTTCAGTGTCCCGTTTAAGTAAATATTTACAGGATTGGACGCCATACCGATGGTGAAGTACTGGATATCGGTTGCATTCTCATTGCCTTGTAAGTCATTGGCAACGAACCTGTACATGTATGTACCGGTTGCCAGAGGTGTTGTGTTATAGTAATAGTTCGGGTAAGTACCGTTCATCGTTGTGTTTACCGATGAACCGGTGAAGTTGTTTTCCAGGTAGGCTCCGCTAAGCGAGCTTGAGTTGTCACCCCATGTGATGCTAAAGTTGCTGTAGCCTGCTGGCGTATAGTTATTGACCAGCTGCGTTTGGTTGTTGCTCCATGAGAACGACTTGTTAACAGGAATAAAATTAAAGCTGAATATATCAGTAGTGTTACCGCTGCCGGTTGTGTCATTAGCATAGACCTTCCAACCTACGACATTTCCCATGGGAACCGAATCGTTCCTCCATGTGAAGTTGGTCCATGCTTCGTATGTTCTGGGGAACCTTGGAGAATTATAATAATTGGAAGCATTGATTACCTTGTTTGAATAGTCTATTGTAAAATAGTCCAACATGTTCCAGTCAGTTGAAGCAACGACAGTTATGTTATGGAAGCCTGCAGAAATGTGTCTGTTCCATATTTGATGGGTTCCCCATGTATACCCCCAAAAAGTACTGTTCTCTCCAGATATGGTGTATGTATCATTTACATACCCTTTCATAATAGTATGTGAAATCATAGCTCCGTCTATGTAGTAGCTGTATGCGTTGGATTCCGCTTGATAGCTGTTGGGATTGTTGTCCCATCCCCCTGTGAGCACTCTGAACGTTATGTTATAGTCATCGTCAGAAGGTATCAGCACACCGACAGACACCTTGTCTCCAGTATCCGGCAATGCTATACTGGAATAGCTGTCCATTTCAAACTGATCCTCTATGACGATTCCGCCATTCAGGCCTGCATCAATATCAACACTATACATGTCCTCGAACTCGTTCCTCTTGGTGTAGTTGACAAGCCTCTCAAAGCTTATACCTGATCCCCCACTGGTTTCGTTGTTTATTATGTTCGAGCCTATTGTGAACTTGTTGGTCTCGTTCCCTGCTGCACGTAGCCACGCGAACCTGGGCTCAGTCCATCCCTCTTCAACACCGTCCTTTTCGATTGCCCTAGCGCCGATATAACCGTTCTGCTGCACCCAGTCAATGATTGTCTGATTGTAAACACCTTCAGGATAGGCAAAGGACTTGGGGCACTCGCCTATCCATCCGCATATGTCCTGTGTGCTTTGGTTGATCTCGATATTGAGGTCGACGCTTGAGTTTAGCAATCCACCTAAAGGATGAGTTTTAGCGTGTCCTGCTATCTCCATTCCAGCATTGTAGAGAGTCTGGACATCAGCAATGTTCATGTAGCCCGGATAGTCACTATCAGAGTAGATTGTGGCGTTAGTTATTATGAAGAATGTTGCCACAAAACCGCGGCTCTTTAGAATTGGGAGAACCACTGTAGAAAACTCCTTCCAGCCGTCGTCAAACGTCAGGACAACCGACTTCTCTGGCAGTTTTGTGCTAGTGCTCATGTGCTCGACGAGTTCAGCGAAAGTTATTGTGTTGTAATTGTTCTTGTAAAGAAAGTCCATATGGGCAACGAAGTTTTCCAATGTTGTCGTATATTCGCCATCAGGCGTTTCGATTATCCTGTGGTAGTAGAGTATGGGCACCAGCTCCTCTGTATACTCGATGGGCTTTATGTATTCGGTCCAAACAACTGTCTCATTCGTAGACAATATAGCGGTTGACAGCGGTTCTATGCTGTTCCAAAAAACGCTAAGGGTTGTATAGTTGCCTTCGACCGATGTCACAGTATTTATCGAATTTAAAGAGTAGGTAGGCGTTGCTGAAGCCAATGTTACAAAGTTCAGTAGCAAGACAAAGCTTACCATCATCAGTTTATCTTTAGTTATCATGTCACCACTTGAAAGTATAGAATGTATATGACACAAAATTTTAAATAGGGATAAAAAAGCTCTTTCTTTGGAGTTTAATTAGGAATTGTCTAGAACTGTGTCAACTATTTTTAATTTGACATGTTAATTATAATAATGTCTATGGACTATGGCATTCTATCTGCAATAATATCCCCAGTACTCTCAAGCATGGCCACTATATTCAAGAGTGGTGCAACAAAGGCATTGTCTCCAATAGCTGCAGCCAGTATTGGCAGCATAATAGGTGGGACATTGATTATAATTCTTCTGATTCTGAGGAAGAAAAGGCCGACACTGGCAAAGATTTCCGAGAACAGGTCAGACTTTCTCAAGTTGTTATTTTTAAGGTCAACAGTAGGTGAACTGTTCTTTGTTTTCGGGCTCAGCATGACCACGGCCATAAAATCCATATTCCTTACCAAAGTGGAGCCCTACTTTGTCCTGTTCTTCAGCTGGTTCGTCAAGAAAGAGAAAATAAAACCAGTACACGTAATCCTGCTAACAGCCAACATTCTGGGAGCACTTCTCCTTTCCACATCGGGCAACTTCTCCATGTTCGGCGCATCGCAGATAGGAGACATCCTCATAGTAATAGCCATGGGATTCTTCGCAGGCTCCTACTTCTATGCCAAGAGGTTGTCCAAGAAAGTGGGGGCAATGACCACCAACGGCATTGCACAGTTTGTGGGTGGTCTGGTTTTACTGCCGTTGATGCTAATTATAACACCACAGGCGCAGTTAATCTCTGAAACAGGTTGGACGTATCTTGTGGCTTATGTTCTCTTGTTCAATGTGATAGGGCTTACATTATGGTATTTCTCTTTGAAGACAGTCAGACCATGGATTGTTTCTTCTCTAAGAGCAATAGGCCCGCTTGCTGGTGCGCCTCTAGCGTTCCTGCTTTTCGGAGAAATGCTGACAACTATTCAGCTTGTTGGAGCAATCATAATTCTGGCCAGTTCCTCAGCCATTGTTTACGAACACAGCAAGAAACCTGTCTAATTTTTTTATCTTGATATGTTTTTATGATAAGATTCTAAATTCTATGTATGGTAAAATTAATATTTTGTATAGATTTCAAAAAAGAATGCAAAATTGTACAAAATATAATAAAAGAAAATATGCTTGATGACACAGTAACCTGGCTTAAGAATAAGAAAGAACTAAAAGGCGTATACTTAGACTGGACTTTTCCTGAAAATCTGAAAGACAAAGTAGTGAGAGCAAGTAAAAAGAAAGGCATAAACCTAATTGAAAATTACCTGAAACACAAGTATAATAAAAAAGTCATAGAAGAAAGAACCGTTAAAATAGAAGAAAGATGGAAACTGGTTGAAAATGATTTTTTAAAATATGCGAACATTATTTTTGGTTATGAACTAAAATATAAAAAATATTATGTGTATGTCAGTCATTTTCAACCATGGGCTAGGTCTACAGGTAAAACAACAATTTTTATACCGGATAAACTCCTGCCAAATAAAAGAGAAAAAACTTACATTGATTTAGTATCACATGAACTCTTGCATAAGTTCTTGCATCAGTTTTATATAAAGCATGAGAAATTCTTCAAAGAAAAGAAGATAAGTTATGATTGTTGGGAGGATGAAATTAGCGAATTGCTAATTCCTATTATTCAATACTGGTCACCCATGTCTCGAATAATGAGTAAGCAAATGAATTATTGGAAAACTAGGTTTAAAAAAATACTTTCCAAAGAATTAGAATTAAGATGGAAAAGAAGGAAGAATTTCAAGGAATTTGTATTTCTGCTAAGTTATATGTATATGACCTGCGAAAAAAGCTCTGACAGATAAGCCAGCTGTTGATATTATGTGTGTTATATGAAAATAACCTACATTTATATTTTGAAAATTATCTATAAAATATGAAAATACTGCTTGACACCAATTTTTTGGTCGATGTAATCAGGTTCAAGATAGACCTGTTCTCAGAGCTGAAGGGAGACGAGCTGTTCTTAGATGAGGCTGTTGTAAAAGAATTGAAAAGAATATCCAGAAAAAATGACAAAGACTCAGTTTCAGCCAAATTATCCCTTGTAATGCTCAGAACAAAAGGCTTAAAAGTTTTAAAATCCAAAGAAAAGGAAGCAGATTTGTCCCTTTTGGAACACGCGAAAGCTGGATACGCTGTCGCAACCCAGGACTTGGAGCTCAAGAAGAAGCTGAAAAAAATCGGGGCAAAAATTGTTTATATAAGACAAAGGAAATACGTGGTAAAAGAGGGTTAAAGTGTTACTTGAAATATCATTTGCATCAGGCATCGTCTCAATAATAGCTGCATTGTATTTCTACTTCTATGTTAACAAACAGAGTGTCGGAACTCCCAAGATGAAGGAGATATCTGACGCAATAAGGGAGGGAGCAATGGCCTACCTGAAAAGGGAGTACATGACCCTTTCTGTTTTTGTCATCATCTTGTCCGTGATATTATACTTTTTCATCAACGCTGAGACATCAATAGCCTATGTTGTGGGTTCTGTTGCTTCTGCTTTGGCTGGTTTGTTGGGAATGGACATTGCCCTAAAGGCGAATGTCAGGACTGCCAACGCTGCAAAAAGGGGCTTGAACAAGGCCTTTTCCGTTGGATTCTGCGGAGGAGCTGTCATGGGTCTGGCTGTTGTTGGTCTGGCTCTTATGGGAATAAGCGCTATATATTATTTTTTCCCTGACCCTGGAGTTGTTCTAGGTTTTAGCTTCGGCGCAAGTTCGATTGCCTTGTTTGCCAAGGCTGGCGGTGGAATCTACACAAAGACAGCCGACATCGGAGCTGACTTGGTTGGAAAGGTCGAGATGGACTTTCCTGAGGACGATCCAAGGAACCCGGCCGTGATAGCTGACAATGTGGGAGACAATGTAGGTGATGTTGCTGGCATGGGAGCAGACATATTCGACTCCTATGTTGCCAGTGTTGTGGCTGCCATGATACTTGGGGCAGTTGTAATGAACGAGACAGGAGCTATATTACCTCTAATAATTTCAGCAGCAGGAATTTTCGCCTCTATCATTGGAACATACCTTGTAAAAATGAGGAAGGGGGGGAATCCTGGAAAGACACTTAACAGTGGAACCTACATGACATGCGTGATTTTCGCAGTATTCGCATTCATAACTATTTACTACTTGGGAATTGATTTTGGAATATTCTATGCCATAATTGCTGGACTGGTAGCAGGCGTTGTGATTGGAGTAACATCAGACTATTACACTTCAATAGACAGAGGACCTGCTCTAAGAACCGCGGAAGCATCAAAGACAGGAGCAGCAATAAACATTTTAACAGGCTTCTCATACGGCTCAATTAGTATTTTGCCTCCTTTAATCGGAATAGGGATTGCAACTATGATTGCATATTACTTTGCTGGCTTGTTCGGAATTGCCATGGCTGCAGTTGGCATGCTTTCAATAACCGGCATGATTGTTTCCTCTGATGCATACGGTCCAATAGTTGACAATGCAAAAGGAATAGCAGAGCAGTCTGGTCTGAGTAAAAAGGTCATAAGAATCGCTGACAAGCTTGATGCAGCTGGCAACACTGCAAAAGCCATAACAAAGGGCTTTGCAATTGGCGCAGCTGGTTTGACTGTCATTGCTTTGTTAGCGGCATATGGGGAAATTGTTGGCATCACCACTATTGATTTGATGAATCCCATTATTTTGACAGGGGCCTTGATTGGAATTGCAATGCCTCCAGTGTTTTCAGCTCTCTTGATTCTGGGCGTTGGCAAGAACGCATTCAGAATGATAGAGGAGATAAGAAGGCAGTTCAAGGAAATACCTGGTTTGGTAAAAGGAAAGGCCAGACCAGACTATGCGAGGTGCGTTGACATTGCCACAAGAGGAGCCTTGAGAGAATTAATTCTTCCGAGTGTCCTGGCAATAGTTGCTCCATTAGCAGTCGGGTTCATACTGGGTAAGAGCGCACTGGGAGGCTTCTTAATAGGAAGCATCTTATCAGGTTTAGTATTTGCTTTATTGATGTCTAACGCTGGCGGACTGTGGGACAATGCCAAGAAGTACATAGAGGACGGCAAGTTCGGCGGCAAGGGTTCCGCCGCTCACAAGGCAGCTGTTATTGGAGATACAGTAGGCGATCCGTTCAAGGACACTGCAGGACCTTCCATAAACACCCTGTTGGTTGTAATGTCACTGACAGCTTCAATGTTCGCGCCGCTAATAGCAATGTACGCCTTAATCTAGAAATTTAAAGGCATCTAATAAAGTATAAATATCCTCTTTTTTAATTGTGATTTTATGGATATATCGAAAGTAGAACCTGGTGACAAGTACATGGTAAATGTTTTTGTGGAGTCTACAAAAGGCTCAACCAATTACTACAAGTACAATAAGAAAATGGGGCTGTTCACCTTGAACAAGATTTTAGAGTCACCCTTTCCAGGTTGCTATGGTTTCATCCCAAGGACACATCATATTGATGCCAAACCATTGGATGTTTTACTATTGACATCAGGCCAAATACAGAAAGGCACTGTTGTTCCATCAAAGCCCATAGGACTAATAAGACTTAGGGCTGAAATACCAGACGACATACTGGTTGCTGTCCCATTGGCGGACAAAGAATTTGATAACGTAACCGACCTGTCAACTATAAATAAAGAGACATTAGATAATTTTAAAATGTTTCTAGAGCAATTTAAACAGTTGAAAGTGGAGAACATTTACGATTCAGAACGTGCAAAGAAAGCTGTCCGACGTGCAATAGAACTTTACAAAAGGAGTTTGATTAGATGAGCCTGTTAAGTGCATTCATGCCGAGCAATGGGAAAATACTGGGAATCATAATAATATTCGCCCTAATCGCGACTTACAGCTTTGTGCCAATACTGACAAGCTCTGTTATTTGTAGTACCAACTGCTCCATAGAGATTGGATGGCCGCTGAATTTCCTTATTTATACCTTTGGCACCGGGACCGAAAGCTTTATGGACTTTAATACAATAGTTTTTGTAATTGACATAATGGTTTTTTATCTGGTCTTGTGCCTGATATCACTAATATTCAAAATAGGGAGGAAGAAAAATGTACCAAATAATAACAGTGGAGGACGAGATAGCAGTCCCGCCGACCAAGCTGGGCCTTAACATTAAGAATTCTGTCAAGGAGTCAATAGAAGAGAAGTTCGAGGGCAAGATTGACAACGAAATAGGCGTTGTCCTGGCTGTCAAGGAGATAGACGAGGTAAAGGAAGGCATGGTACTTCCAGGAGATCCCTCTGTCCAGTATCCCGTAAGATTCAAGCTGCTTACATGGATGCCCAGAGAGCATGAGGTAGTTGAAGGAGAGGTTGTTGACATAACCGAGTTCGGGGCCTTCATCAGGTGCGGCGCTTTGGATGGACTAGTTCACGTTTCGCAGGTAATGGACGACTTTGTCAGCTACGACGAGAAGAACGCGCAGCTTGCTGGCAAGCAGTCAAGAAAGATATTGAAGGAAGGCGACCAAGTCAGGGCAAAGATAATATCTATCAGCTTCAGGGAACAAAGCAAATTAGGCTTGACAATGAGGCAACCGTTGTTAGGGAACATAAAATGGTTGACTGAAGAGCCCAAGAAGTACAAGGTCGAGAAGAAAAAGGAAAAGAAAAAGAAGGGTAAGAAAAATGCCTGACAAAGCTTGTAGAAAATGCAGAAGATTGCTTAAGGGTAACATCTGCCCTATCTGCAAGACTAGCGATATTACAAAGAGCTGGAGAGGCATCCTTGTCGTGATAAACGCTGATTCTGAGATTTCAAGGGAGGCTGGCATAACAGCCCCTGGAAAGTATGCAGTAAGAGTAAAGTAATTATTTCTTCGATTTTTTAACTTTTGTTTTCCTTTGTTTCTTTTTACCCTTTCTCCATTTGATTATATAACCAATTATCACAAGGATAACTCCTGCAACAATGATTATAGAAGAAATAAAACTGAGTTGCTCTAGACCATTCCCTAGGAAGTTATAGACCATTTCTTCAGCAGAGACATTGGAGAACATTGTTATGAGGTTCGGGAAAACAGATGCCACAAAATAAGTCAATACAGCTACAGATATCATGTTTTTGCCTAAATCAGACAAAGGCTCCTTTGTTGTAATTAGAATAAGTACGCCCAACAAGACAGTTAGAATAAAGAGTATTATAGTATAATCCATAATCATTAGCCACTGGCTCATAGAAAGCCACAGAATCTCCTCTTCATACAGACTATCAATAGACTCAAACATCTCAACTTTCCTTTTTTCAACATCAATCACACACTGTTCTGTGCACATTTTCAAGCCTTCCTCGGTTATGTTTTCAAAATTGAGACACTGATCTTCACATTGTTGTTCCATAAGAGTAGGGTCCAATACAGAACTTGCAAAATCCTTAAGACCATCCTTTTTTATGGAGTCACCCAGGGTATAAGAGATAAGAGTAGTAAACAGTAAACCCGCGAATAGGGATGACAGCAAAAAAACTGCCAGGTCTTTTAGCATTGACATAAATTTATATAGATTGCGTATATAAAATAAGCTTCATATTCAATAGCGCACCGTATTTAAATTATAGTAAAAGAATCCCTTTCTCGGCGAATCGAAATGATGACTAGTGAAGAGAAGCTTCAGAAGTATATGTCAGCTATGAGCAATCTGAAGTTCCCAAGAAAGGGCAGAACCAAGAAAAATGAGCCCAAACTCAGGGATAGCAAGGGTTCTAGGAGAAACTTGGAGACTATACAGAAGTTCATAATCCAACAGGATATCATAGGAGACTTGGAATCAGACGTTTCTAAGGTAGGGTATGTAGGGACCCTTCATCATTTCGCAGAATTTGTCGGAGAAACCGATTTTGATGGTGTAGATGAGGACACCTTCATGCAATACATCATCGAAATGAAGAAAAACAACTGGAAGAAAACTACGATGAACACTACCAAAGCTAGAATCAGGAAGTTCTACAGATGGATGACCAAGGACAATCTGCCGGATTTTCTGGCTAATATGAAAGTTTCGATGAAACAAGTGACTGTAAAACCCGAGGATATCCTTACGGAAGAAGAAATCAAAAGGATGATAGAATCTACCAAAGACCCAAGAAACAAAGCGATTATCAGCACTTTGTACGAGACTGGCTTCCGTTCATCTGAGTTCAGAAACATCAAAATAAAGGGAGTGAAAAGAGATGAATGGGGGTTCATGTTGTGTGTTGATGGAAAAACAGGCGTGCGTTCGGTAAGGGTAGTGAACAGCATTCCTTACCTTAAGCAATGGTTGAAGTATCATCCCGACAAGGATAATGAAGAAGCTTGGCTTTTTCCTACTGTCAGAAACAGTAAGAAAAAGTTGGATAGGAACAGTTTCAATAAACTGCTGAGAAAAGCCGCGGAAAGGTGTAATATCAACAAAAGAGTATACGCCCATCTATTCCGTCATAGCAGAATTTCACAGGTTGCTAAGAAGATACCTGAAGAAGGTTTGAGAAAGAATTTTGGTTGGACAAAAGATTCTACCATGCCGAGCATATACATACACATGACAGGCAAGGATGTAGACGAAATGTTTCTGAGAGATTTGTATGGCATAACAGACAAGATTCAGAAGAATGTTGACATACTGGTTCCTAAGGTTTGTGCAAACTGCGGTGAGAGAAACCCGTTCGATAACTCTTACTGTGTTAAATGCAAGTTTCCTTTGGATGCCAAGACATTGGATGAAGCTGCGAGAATGAAAGAGAAGCAGCTGATACAGATGATGACTCCAAGTTCTCTTGAGCAGATGATACAGAATACCATAGAGAAGAAGCTTCAATCTATGTTATCGGTTGAGAAAACAATAGAGTAAACCAGCTATGATTTTAAATGTTAATTCTTCCAATACCTTCGCGGGCATTATGGAGAAGATTCCTAACGAACTGCGATTCAGAAAATACAAGAAAGTAGAACTTAGGACTATCAAGGATAACAACCCCGAGAAGTTCAAGAGAATCTTCAATACATTCAATAAGAAGTATAAGAAGCTCTATGACAAGTATGTTCTCAATATGGAACTGCCGCCCAGACATCCTATACTGGAAGAACTTGACAAATGGGATGAACAGTTGGGTATATTCTTAGATATTGCCAAAGAAAGGTATGAATAAATTTTCTAACTCTTACACGGTTTTCTTAGCGTGCAGCCTTCATACAATATTGCACCCCTCTTACCGAATCAGAATTTTACGTAATTTACTTAAACTGTCGCATTACGCTGTCATGACGGGTACAATATTCCATCAATCTTTAAATAATAACTGTTTGCTACTATTATCAAAGTAAAAACTTTAGGCCGATGCTGGAACGGCATTCGTCCTGTGATTAGGTACTACTGGAGAATGCGATCCTATCACGCTTTTTGAAGTTTCTAAAAGAGAGCGTGATAGAGTGAATGAAAAATGTTTATTAAAACATGAACAATTTATCGGTAGTTGTGATTCTTTAGACGATATTTTATCCTACATAGAAACAGAAGCTAACGGACGCATTGAAAAAATTTTAAAGAGCCGGAGGAGAGCAATTCCGGCAAATGGCAACGAAAAACCACTCCAGGAGATTCGCTATGAAGGATAACCTTTCTTTAAAATATAAAAGAGATGCTTGTTTAGAGAAATATTTCTATGATTTGATACGAAGAAAGTTCCCAGAAGAGACAATGTTCGGTAAGGGTATAAGCCGCAAGAGATTCAACAAGATTTTTTCTAATAACGATAGTGAGACTTTGGATTTTATTCTTCATGTTTTAGTTATTCATGATTTCGTCGAAATCCGACGTGGTTTATTGTTTATGAAAAAGATGCCGAGCATGAAAACTATGATGATACCAAAGCTGAAAACATGGCAATTACCGGCACTTTTTGCACTAATTAGCGGTTGTAGACTTGTTCATGACGAAAGTTGTCCTCGGTGTAAGAAGTTAAGGAGGACAATTTATGACTGAAATTCCTGTTCATCTCAGAGATAATAGATTCAGGTTTGTGAAGATTAAAGCCAAAGAGAAGGCTCCATTTGAGGTTAATTGGCAAAGCAGCAACAACTATACATTCGATTCACAAGAATTATCAGAACACCTTGCCAAAGGCGGGAATTACGGAATAGTTTGTGGTGTCGGCGGGCTGGTTGTAGTAGACGTTGACAGAGAAGAACTTGGAAAGCTCATGGAAGCTCTTCCAGAAACATTTGTGGTTAAGACCGGCAACAAAGATCCAAATAGAAAGCATTTCTACTTCATCTGTCCGGACTGCGATAGAAAAATTGTTGTAGCTAGAAATGGTACTCACTATGGAGAGATTCAGGGTATTGGTTCACAAATTGTTGGACCAGGTTCTATACATCCGAACAAAAAACCATATACCGTGTTGCATGACAAACCCATAGCGACAATAACATGGAAAGAACTGAAAGACGCTTTAAAGGGGTTGCGTTCAAGGTACGACAAAAAAATATTTGTACCAGTAACTATGACATCTGCTGTTAAAACACTTCCAAACAATGTGAAGCAGTTAATAGAGAATGGATGCGAAGAAGGATTCAGGAATATGAACACTTGGATTGTTGTCAAGGAACTGTATAAACTTGGTTACGACCCGACTATAATAGAAAAAATGGCTTTGGACTTCAATTCCAGATGTAAACCGCCGCGTGATGCCAATGAGGTAGCCATGCATGTTAAATATCTTTTGAGACGTCCGACTTCTTACCTTTCCGAGAAACTCGAATCGGATACTATTGAAAATCTGATGGAAAAGAAAATATTGGAGACAGAATCATCTGAATCTGTTCCATTGATGGAGTTAAAGTCTTTCATAACTTCTATTGAGAATAAAATTGAAATGGCCGAGCAGTTCTATGCAAAAGAGCCGTTCTCATACGACAAGGCCAAGATTTGGTGGATATGGAACCATAAAAGAAAATGTTTCGAAATGGTTGACGAAACAGACCTTATGATTTGCATTGATGACGCGCTTGATATTAAAGAGAGAACCACCAAAAGCGACATTAAAAACGAGATACTCGAAGCCATGAGAAGGGTAGGAAGACGACGCCAACCAAAGCCATTAGGTAAGACGTGGGTGCAATTCGATAAGACCATAGTAGATGTATCTACTGGAGAGATCATGGACGCCACACCTGACTTCTTTGCTACCAATCCAATACCGTGGGAGCTTGGCGAAAGCGAGGATACCCCGACTATAGACAAGCTTTTCAGAGATTGGGTAGGAGAGAAATATGCGCGGACGTTATATGAAATAGTCGCCTACTGCTTCCTACCAAACTATCCTATTCATAGGATATTCTGTTTCATTGGCTATGGGATGAACGGCAAAACAACGTTCCTTAACTTGCTTGCCAAAGCGGTGGGAAAAGACAACTGTGCTTCGGCTAATCTAGATTTGTTACTGAAATCAAGGTTTGAGAGCGCGAGACTGTACAAGAAGCTTATATGTCTTATGGGCGAGACTAACTTTACAATTCTATCTAAAACCGACATTATCAAGAGACTTACCGGGCAGGACTTGATAGGTTTTGAGTTCAAGAACCGAGATCCGTTTCAGGACTTCAACTATGCAAAAATACTATTAGCGACTAATTCACTGCCGATGACGACTGATAGGACCAAGGGATTCTATAGAAGGTGGCTATGTATTGACTTTCCTAACCAGTTCTCAGAGAAGGTGGATATTCTGTCAACCATACCGGACGAGGAGTACAGGAATTTGGCTAGAAAGTCAATGAGAATACTGAAAGAGTTGCTAAGCGGAAGAGAATTCACAAACGAAGGGACTTTGGATGAGAGGGAGAGAAAATACGAGGAACTTTCGAATCCGATAACTAAATTCATAAACGAGAAATATGATAAAGATCCTGACGGAAAGGTGCCGTTTTCCGATTTTAGGGATAGTTTTCTTATTTATCTGAAGAAGAACAAGTTCAGGTCTATGAGCAGTAAAGAAATAGGCAGCACTGTTGCAAGAGAAGGGTTTGAGAAAAGGAGAATTAACGTTAAACTGCGAGATGGAACTAAGACAACAAAGTATTTCATACTCGGTATCAAAAACAAATGGTCTGCGGAAAACGACGTGCAGTCAATGTTAGAAAAATAACCATATTAATGATATTAACTAGGATAGTACTCATTACCCTTATAGCGAGATGAGTGAAAACATCGTTAATATCATTAAAATTGTTAAACCATGTTTTAACAATGTTTTTCTACATCCAAATGACGTGAAATCGTAAATTTTATCTCTTCGGTCTATAACATACAGGCTACACTACACTCCAATGCACCACATTTTTATGTTAGTTTCGGCGATATTTTGGCATATGTTCCAAAGAGTGAGCACTGATTTGAACTCGGAGTTATTTGATAAATTCGAAGCTAAGAGAGAGGAGATGGGTATTTCTTCATATAATCTTGCCAAATTGTGCATTCTATCATATTTGAACAAACATGACGATTCTTCTAGACAGACTATATTTTTGGATATATTGAAACCTGAGATTTGGACAAAATTTGTTGAAAAATGCAAGAAAAACGGTCGAGAGTCAGATCGTGTAATAGCAGAGCTTGTCTACAAATGGACTGTTAGGAACGATTTTAAAGTTCAAAAAGAAAAATAGTTTAGTGATAGTATGGTTTCAGACAGTTATCCAGAATATAGTACAAAAATTATTAAAAAGATAGAGTGTCCTTTTTGCAAAAAAGGCGAGATAAGTGTTCATTATAGACCTTCAATGCGTAGATTCTCAAGTTCGAGTTCAGCTTCGGCGGGAACAAAAAGAAAAGCATATTTCACACCCGAAAAACACACAGTTTTATCAGAAAAATGTCCAAATTGTGGTAAGAGCAAAAAGGAAATAGAAAGAGCATTAAAAGAAGGTCCAAGAATGTCACATGAAGAGATTATAAGAAGAGCAAAAGCAGCGGGCCTTCCTTTGAGGTTTTAAGTCAAATAAGTATAAGAAAATTAAATAACCTTAAAAATATAAGCTTTAAATAGTTATCTTACACAATAATGGTATGGCTAGAAGAAAGAAATGGGTAAAAGAAAGGTACAATAAACTTTGGGATTCTTTTAAAGATAAATCGTTTACTAGAGACCAAGCTGTTTTAGTTCTTAAAAATTTTGGTGATGATAATGACACAATTAATGTTATTTTGTCTAAATTGAGAAAAGAGGAATGGCTTACAAGTAAACAGAACAAAAAAGATGCTAGAAAAAGTATTTATAAATTAAAAGACCTGACTGAAGAATTACAAGTTCAAAATGGTAAATTAACAAGAAAAGACATAGAGACTCTTCTAAAAAAAGCAGCCGATCTCATAAGAACTAGAGTGGATTACAGATTCATACTTAATCTGCTTTTCTTAAAAAGGGTAAGTGATAGATGGAAAACAGAATATGATCAAGCTTACAAAAATGCTATAAAAGCTGGTTTGTCAGAAAAAGAAGCAGAACAGGAAGCTAAACAAGGCGTTTATCATGAATTTGATTTACCTGAAAAATTCATGTGGGATAGTATAAGAAAAGACGTTAATAAATTACCAGAAAATCTTTCAAATTCGTTCAAAGCTCTTGCTGTTAAAAATCAAGAATTAAAGGGAGTTGTTGATAGAATAGAATTTATTCAGTTTACTCAGAGTACGGAAAACTTTGAAATTTTAAGACAGTTAATGGAACTTTTTAGTTCCAAAAGTCTTCATGACGTTTCTCCTGATATAATAGGAGATGCTTATGAATGGATCATAAGATATTTTGCTCCTACAAAAGCAAAGGAGGGTGAGGTTTATACACCTAAAGAGGTTATCCAACTATTAGTCGAAATATTGGAACCTAAACCAAACCAACATATTTATGATCCTGCAGTTGGTTCTGGTGGTATATTATTGGGTGCTTATCAAAATATTAAAGAAAAATTAGGAATAAAAGAAGCGGAAAAACTGTTTCTCTATGGGCAAGAAGCTAGTACTTCAATATACGCGTTGTGTAAAATGAACATGTTTATACACAACATAAGAGATGCAAAAATAGATTACGGAGATACATTAGACTATCCTAAATTTTTATATAAAGGAAGCCTTCAGAAATTTGATTTAGTAATAGCTAACCCGCCTTGGAACCAAGACGGTTATGACGAAAATAGACTTAAAAGATCAGATTTTTGGAGAGAAAGATATGTATACGGATTTGCACCAAAACAGTCAGCAGACTGGGTCTGGATTCAACATATGTTGTCTTCAACAAACGAAAACGGTAAAGTAGGAATTGTTATCGATAGTGGGTGTCTTTCTAGAGGTGCTAAAGAAAAAAGTATAAAAAAAAGAATCTTAGATGGTACAGAGAATTTAAAGGGAGATTTAATTGAATGTGTTATTCTTTTACCGGAAAAACTATTTTATAATACACCTTCTTCTGGTGCAATAATTATTTTTAACAAAAACAAACCAAAAGAAAGAAAAAATAAAGTTCTTTTTATTAATGCTGTTAAAGAATATGAAAGAAATCCTGATGTTAGAAGACTAAATATTTTAACAGAAAATAATATTGAAAAAATATCTAGAGCATATAAAGGTTTTAAAAATATTGAAGGTTTTTCTCGGGTTGTTTCTATTGATGAAATCAGGAATGAAGAAAATGATTATAATTTGCTTGTACCGCTTTATGTTTTTCCTAAAAAAGAACTTGAAGAAATAGATATTAAAAAAGAGTTGGAAGAAATGGATAAATCAGAAAAGGAAATTAAAAAGACTGATACTAAGATGCAAAATTTATTGAAGTTAATAAAAACATCAGAAAAGATTAATGAAATTCCGGATAGTTGGAAGAAAACAAGACTGGACAAAATTTCAAAGGTACAAATGGGTCAATCACCTCAAGGTGATACATACAATAAAAAGGGTATAGGAGTACCTTTATTAAACGGTGCAGCTGACTTGACTGAAAACGGTATATTGATTAATCAGTTTACATCGGAACCAACAAAAATAGCAAATAAAGGAGATTTATTATTTTGTATAAGAGCTACAATTGGCAACATAAACGAAGCAGATCAAAAATATTGTTTGGGTAGAGGTGTAGCAGGAATAAAAAATTATGAAACAATGGTTGATAAATCTTTCTTGAAATATGCTTTGATTAATAAATTTGACTATATTAAAAGAATATCGGCTGGTTCCATAATAAAAGGAATTAAAAAAAATGAGTTAGAAAGGCTTAAACTTTTATTACCTAAAAATATTACCGAACAAAAAAATATTGCTGAAATTCTATTAATAATTGATAAAAAACTTGAACTTGAAAGAAAAAGAACTGAAAATCTTGAAAGAATTAAAAGGAGTTTGATGGACGATTTGCTAACTGGTAAAAAAAGATTTAAATATAGAGGTAATGAAAATGTCTGAAAGTAACGAAGAAAAATTGGTTGAAGAACCAATGATAGATAAATTAGAAAAAGTCGGTTGGACTTACATAAAACCTAAAGAATTGATAAGAGAAGATCTGTCTGAACCTTTACTTATTAAAAACTTAGGCAATTCAATAAAGCGAATAAATAAAGAGTTAGACCTAAATCAAACAGATATTAACAGAATAATATCGGAATTGAAGGGAAAAACTTCTGATATGCAGGGAGTTAAACAAATTCTAAGATTCTTAAAAAATGGAATTGCCATGAAGCTAGATAAAACAAGAGAATTAAGATATGTTAAATTAATAGATTATGAAGACCCTGAAAACAACGAATTTATTGTTTCTAATCAGTTTGAAATCGAAGGTGCAAGAACTATAAAAATACCTGACGTAGTTCTTTTTGTTAACGGCATACCTGTCGTTACCGTAGAATGTAAAAACCCGTTAAATCTAGAGAAAACCTGGCTTAATGCTTATAACGACATAAAACATTATGAAGAAGTAATACCTGAGCTTTTCAAATATTCTCAATTTAGTATAGCGGCTTGTAATAAATTCAAATATTTTCCAAATGTCTTTAATTCAGATAATATAAGAATAGAAGAATG
>JBDRJK010000014.1:0-109107 GCA_043814985.1 Candidatus Aenigmatarchaeota archaeon | reverse complement strand
TGACATTTCAAAAAAGGAAATGAGAAGAATAACAGAGAAGTTTGCCATGGACGTCCTAAGAGGTGCTGTACAGATAGCAAAAGCCTCCAAAAGAAAGACCGTTATGAAAGTGGACATAAGTGTTTCAAAGAGACAACTGGTCAAAACGGTCTAGTCTTTAGAAAGCCAAGAATATTAATCCTGAGATTATAATTTAGTATATGAAAAGAGAAGTTCTTAGCAATGGCGCAGCCATTTTGTCATTGAAAAGGCAAAAGGACTATACTGCAAGAATAATAATAGCTTCCAAGCTAGGATATGTGAACGAGCCAAGAAAAAAGAAGGGTCTGGCACATCTTCTTGAACATGCAATATTGTCTGCCAACATAAAAAAATACAATTTTATCAGAGTCGCGGAAATATTGGATTCACTAGGAAGCTATCAGAATGGAAGGACCGGCTATGAGTCAGTAAGTGTTTACGGCTATACGCAGAAGACTAGCTTTGAAAAATTTTCTGATATTATGAGTGAAATATGTTTAGAGCCGCAATTTAATTCCAAGGCATTTAGAACTGAAAAAAACATTATACTCACAGAATATAAGGGCCATTTGGACGATCCCTGTAAATACATCTCGAGTTTTTTCCTTAGAGGTTTATACAAGAAAGGACCGCTGAGGACATCAATCCAAGATAAAATAAGGGCATTGAAAAGAATAACATTAGGTGACGCTATTAAGGCGCATAAGACTTATTTTTCTCCCAATAATTTGGTAGTAGGAATATTTGGCAACTTTAAATTAAACTCATATAACAAGATGAAAGACAAAATAGAGAGACTCCAAAACGGGAGTCACAGAAATGGGAATATTCCAAAAGGGGATATGAAACCTTTCAGGAAAAGGACTGTTGAAAAAAAGGTGGACATGAAGCAGGTTTATATACAGACAGGCGTTAAGACAGCAACAGTGGAAAGCGAAGATATGCATGCGTTGCGCATTATTTCAACGCTGCTAACTTGCGGGGATTCTTCCAGGCTGTTTAACCAGCTTAGGCTTAAGAGGGGTCTCGTATACTTTGTTCATTCAAAAAACATAATCGGAAAGGATTACGGCTTCTTCTATGTGAAGACAGGCACTCAGAAAAACAAGGGTAAAGAGTCCCTGAAGATAATAAAAAATGAGTTCAGGAAGCTCAGAAACCAAAGGGTCTCAAGAAGGGAATTGAAAAAGGCTAAAAACATGATAATCGGTCTGAGAAAGGCAGAGTATGATAACCCCTTGAGGGGACCCCTAAGATTTGTCAGAAACGAGATAGTCTTGGGTAATGTGAATAGAGAAAGGGAAAATATGAAAAAGCTGAAGAAAGTTACTGAAGAGGAAGTCCACCAAGTTGCTAAAAAATATTTCTCCGAGGATAGTTTTTCAACGGCTATTATAAGGCCGAAATAATTTTCTCAAGATTAGAAACTATATCTTTAAGACAGATGATATAATATATTATGGCGAAAAGAAGAAACACACGAAGTTCGAGAAGAAGTGCAAGAAGACCATCAAGAAGTGAAAAACATGTAAAGGATCTAGCAGGCACGGTTTTTGTTGGCTTTTTCTTCCTAGGACTTGTTAGTGGTGCAATTTACGGAAGATGGGATTTAGGAGCCTTAGCAGGTCTCGGTATGGGATTCATGGCATCTTCGTATGTAAAGATGAGATATTAGGATTTTTAATTTTTTAACATTTTTCTAATCTTCTATTTTTAAATAGTTTGGAAAGGATTCTATTATCAGAAGTCAAAGAAGGCTAGGGAAATGGCAAGTGCATTTGATATATTATATAGTACTGTAAAAGACCTAGCTATATCTCGGTTTGAAAAACCCACTCTTGTTCAAGAATTGGCCATTCCAAAGGTTCTGGAAGGAAAAAACGTTCTAGTGATAGCTGAGACCGGTTCTGGCAAGACTGAGTCTGTTATGTTGGGCTTGTTCAGCAAGCTCGCGGAAAAGCAGCATGAGCCAATAGCCTTGTTGTATCTGAGTCCGATGAAGTCTCTTAACAGGGACATGATGGACAGGCTGGTATGGTGGTGCAATAAGCTTGACATTGATATTTCTGTTAGGCATGGAGACACGACACAATACCAGAGAAAATTGCAGGTAGAGCATCCTCCAACCATCATGATATCAACACCCGAGCAGATAAACGCAATGCTTTCAGGGAAAAGGTTAAGGGAACTTCTTAAAAAAATAAAATACATTGTCATTGACGAGGTTCATGAATTAGTTACAAGCAAGAGAGGCGTTCAACTAACTCTATCATTGGAAAGGCTAAAAAGGTATTGCGGCAAGCCGCAGATAATAGCCTTGTCAGCAACTGTTGGTTCGCCAAAGCTTGCTGCAGACTTCATATTTGCAGGTGAGAAGTACGAGGTCTTGAAAACAGTTAACCCAAGGGATTTGAGGATAACAGTCGAGAGCCCTTATCCCACAAAGGAGGACAGGAAAATAGCTGAGAATATATTCATAGGAGAGTCTGTTGTCTCAAGATTAAGGAGGATATACGAAGAAATATCAAAACATAAATCTGCCCTTATTTTCACCAACACAAGGGAGGCAGCTGAAGTACTTTCTTCGAGATTAAGGATGCTGGATGAAAAGTTCCCGCATGAAATACACCATTCTTCATTGAGCAAGGATGTAAGGATCAATGCTGAAAAGGATTTCAAGGCAGAGAAGTTAAAGAGTTTGATTACAACGTCAAGCTTGGAATTAGGCATTGACATTGGCTCCATTGACCTGATAATCCAATACATGTCTCCAAGACAGGTTTCAAAAATAACTCAAAGGGTGGGAAGGTCTGGCCATGGTATTGGAAGGATATCAGAAGGCATAATAATTGCCAGCGAAGGTGACGACCTTTTCGAGTCAGCTGTGATAGCAAGAAAGGCATTGAATGGAGAACTGGAACCATTGACTCTGCACAGCAATTCTCTGGATGTTCTGACTCATCAAATAATCGGCTTGCTAATAGAGAACTTTGAAATGGACGCAAAGGATATTTACAGCACTTTCAAGAAAGCATATCCCTACAGGAACATGAAAGAGGATGAGTTCATGAACCTTGTCAACTTCTTGACCAACCAAATGAGGCTTGTTTACATTGATGGTAAGGTCAAGAGAAGGAGAAGGGCATTCAAGTATTATTTTGAGAACCTTTCAGTTATTCCGGACCAGAGGAGTTACAGAGTAATTGACACTGCAACCAACACCAGCGTCGGCAGCTTGGACGAGGAATTTATTGCATCGCACGGAAGCCCAGGCTCGACCTTTATTGTGAGAGGCAGACCATGGAGGATACTCTCTGTTGAAAAGAACAAGGTTTTCGTTGACTCTATAAACGACATTGCTTCGGCAATTCCAGCATGGAAAGGAGAGCTGATACCTGTACCATATAGCATCTCCCAAGAGGTGGGAGAGCTTAGATATGATATAGCCAAGCTTCTGAAGAAAAAGAAAGACAAGGAGATAGTCAATGAGCTAAAGAAGAAGTATCCGATCACTGAGCAGACAGCAATCAAGATGATAAAGATAATCAAGAGCCATATTAAGAAGTATCACATTCCCTCTCCAAAGGATATATACTTTGAAAGCTTCAAGGAATACGTTGTCATGCATTGTATGTTCGGTACAAAAGTCAATGAGACATTATCAAGGTTCGTGACAACCATCCTCTCTGCCACTCACGGGAAGTTCATAACAAGCAGGTGCGATCCTTACAGGATAATAATAAGGGGCTGCAGGATTGATGAAATCAAAAAGGTTCTATTTGATTACAAGCCAGAGGAAATCAAGATAATATTGGAGAAAGCTCTGTCAAGGTCCTCTCTGTTCAAGTTCAGGTTCATACATGTCGCCAAGAGGTTCGGGGCCATAAGCAGGGATGCCAACTTCGCAACCATCAACCTTGACAAGCTTATTGATGTTTACTGGAAAACTCCGATATTCCACGAGACCCTAGCAGAACTGTTCACCCAAAAGCTTGATTTTGAAAAGACTGAAGAAATTATCAAAGGCATACAGGAAAAGAAGATAAAACTGGCTCATGGTGACGGTCTGTCCCCATTGGGCAAGATGGGCTTCACTTACGAATTGCAAGATGTTGTAAAGCCTAACAGACCTGAAGGAGAAATCTATAAGCTGTTCAAGAAGAGGCTTCTAGACTCTAAGGTCAAGCTGATTTGCATAAACTGCGGCAAGTATTCCATGACCAACTATGTCAAGAAAATAGAGAAGGAGCCTAGATGCAGGAAGTGCCAGTCAAAGTTGATTGCCATTGTGAAGCCCTACAAGATAGAGACCCAGAAGATTGTCAAGAAATGGCTGAAAGGTGGGGAGTTGACTGGTGAAGAAAGGGAGAAATTACATTTCATCAAGAAGTCTGCTGACCTGTGCATTGTCTACGGTAAATTAGCATGCATTGTAATGGCTGGAAGAGGTATAGGTCCCCAGACAGCCTTCAGGATCCTTTCAAAACCAAGAAACAAAGAGGAGGACCTCTACAAGTATATTCTAGATGCAGAAAGGACCTTCATAAAAAACAAGAAGTTCTGGCAATAAAGAAAAATAAAGAAAAATATACAAAAAACTACAACAAAACAAAATTCTATAGTTTCTTGTACTAAGTTACCCAAATGCCCCAAGTCACGTTTATTTGGTCATTTGTCTGCAGTGTTACCGATGTGAATATGTTTTCTGCAAACAAGTGAGTACTGTTGTACATACCTGTTGCATTTACTATTGCATTGTCACAGCTAGAAGTCCATGTGTATGTGACATTCCATTGACCAATTCCAAAGTTCACATAAGTTCCTGCTTGTTGTCCTAGACCACATGTTGACCAAACTTGGCCATTACACAAGGTTGTATCTCCTACAGCCACACCATTAGTACAGTTTGCCAGTGCTAAGGTTGTGAATGCTGTTGGTGTTCCGCATCCTCCTTGACCTAGGCAACCTTCCAAGAACTCTTTTCCCACGTTTGTGACCAGGTTAGGAGAACATCCTATTCGCTTACCATTTACATCAATACAAACCTCTGTATTGTATGTCAATGACGCTGAATGAGCTCCGCTGGAACCTACTAGTACATCGCTTACTATAGACATTGTTGCAAAAATAGTTGTTGCTATAACAACCAATCCAAATACATATTTGTCATTCATTTTTTACACCTTATTTTCCTAGTTTATATTCTAGATACACGACTAATAAACCTATCACTATGCTCGAAGCGTCACCAGAAAGTATGTATGCCACTAAAGCAAAGACGAATCCCCATACAACTGGCATGACAATTCTCATTGGGTTTATAGGGTTTTCTTTTTTAGCCATTTTTGCACCTCTCCTCTTTTTTTTATATTTAATTTCTTGGATAATAAAGATTACTGTTAGCAAAATAATGAAGTAAAAGAACAGGTCATGGTACAAACCTATGTATCCGAAAGCGCTTGAATATGTTGGTAGTCTTACTAGACCGAAAAAATAGGCTCGTGTAACGCTTACACTCAAAGATTCCCCAAGACCTATGGCTTCTCCACCACCTCCAGAACCTCCGACTGGTACTGAACTGAAATTCACTGTGGAAAAGATCGTGATAAAGAATACATATGCAACAATAAGCACTGGAATTATCAAAAATTTCTTTATATTAACCATATGAATAAGATTTGAATTTCCTATATAAAAATATAACTGGTGCCTTGATTTTTTAATTCTAAAGCCTAACTCATAATATGAAACTCTGTCTTTTGGACGTGGATTACTTTGACGAGGACGGCCGTTCAGTCATAAGACTATTCTGTAAGGACAGGGGAAAGACTGTGGTTTGTTTGGACTATGATTTTTACCCATATTTCTACATTCTTCCCATAAAAGGCAAAGAAAGGGAAGTGAAGAAGATGGTTGAAAACATAAGAAGCGTTAAAATCAGGGGAGCAGAGCTTGTAGAAAGGCTTATTGATGGGCAAAAGAGGAAATTCGTCAAGGTTTTTTGCTTCCTGTCAACTGACGTAACAAAGGTAAGGGACGTAGTGAAGCTCTGGAAAAGGAAGGGCTTCACAGAAGGTGAGAGGGAATACACCATAAACTTCTACAGGAGGTATCTTATTGACAAGCAGATAAGCGGCATGGGCTTTGTGGAAGTCGAGGATAAGCCTACAAAGGGTAAATACCAAGCTGACAATATCCTGAAGATTAGGAAAATAAAGCCTGTCACCAACGGGAAGATACCAAAATTGAAGCTGCTGGCATTTGACATAGAGTGTGTAGGAGAGAAAATAGTAATGATATCCTTCAAGGGAGACAAGTTCAAAAAAGTCATTACATACCAGAAAAGCAAGTATCCAAAGCATGTTAAAGTGGTTAGGAACGAGAAAGAGCTGTTAGAGAATTTTGTGGATACTGTCCAAGACTATGATCCTGACATTATTCTAGGTTACAACAGTGACATGTTTGACATGCAGTTTATCCAGAAAAGGGCTGATGAATTAAAGGTTGACTTGAAGCTGTCAAGAGACTTCTCAAAAATGAAGTTCTCTAGAAGGGCTAGGACATCAACAGCAAGGCTGAAAGGGAGGGTTCATGTTGACTTGTTTGTTTTCATCAACAATGTTCTAGCTTCTCAATTGCAGACAGAAGTATTGTCTCTTGATGCTGTTTCTTCTGAACTTCTAGGTGACAAGAAAATCGAGATCGAGTACCAAGAGATTCTGGAGTCATGGAAGACCAAAAAGCATCTGGCAAAGTTGGCAGAATATTGTCTCAAAGATTCTGAATTGACTCTGAAACTTGGCTATTACATACTGCCTCAGATATACAGCATAACCAGAATGGCAGGCCAATCACTGTTTGATGTTTCAAGGATGATGTACTCTCAGTTGGTTGAGTGGCATCTTTCCAAGAGGGCTTTCCAATTAAATCACATCATACCAAGCCAGCCCAAGTGGGATGAAATACAAAGAAGGAGAGAGATGCGATCTTACGTAGGAGGGTTTGTGAAGGAACCTATTGGCGGTCTGCATGAGAACATCGCCGTGTTGGATTTCAAGTCTCTATATCCTTCCATAATAGCCAGCTTCAACATTTCCCCAGAAACATTAAACTGCAAGTGCTGCAGGAAGAAAGGTTATGAAGTTCCTGGAACAGACTACTGGTTCTGCAAAAAGAAGAAGGGTTTTGTATCAAAAATAATTCAGGACTTGATTGAAAAGAGGGTTGAACTTAAAGGAAAAATGAAGAAGTATACAAATGAATACAACATCCTCAATAACGAGCAATTCGCTGTCAAGACCATAGCCAATGCAACCTACGGCTACTTTGGATTTCCAGGAAGCAAGTGGTACTGCAGGCAGTGTGCGGAGGCAGCAGCTACATTCGGAAGGTTCTACATCAAAAAGGTGATTGATGAAGCTGTTAAGGAGAAGTTCACTGTTGTCTATGGTGACACTGACTCTCTATTTGTTAAAACAAGTGGCAATCTTAATTCAAAGGTTAAAACATTCTTGAAAAGAGTTAACAAGCTGCTACCAGGTATACTGGAACTTGATCTGCAGGGAATATACATGAGGGGAATATTCATACCAAGAGGTGTTGGTCCTGGGACTGCCAAGAAGAGATATGCTTTGATTGACAAAAAAGGTGTGCTGACTGTTAGAGGATTGGAAAAAGTCAGGAGGGACTGGAGCAATGTTGCAAAGGATACACAGGAAGAGGTTTTGAAACTGATTCTAATGAAAGAGGACGTAAAGGGGTCAATAAGGCATGTCCAGAAAGTTATCAGCAATCTGAAGAAGGGTAAGATTCCATTAAAGGACTTGATAATCTATGAGCAGCTTGTGAAGAACATTGATGATTACAAGTTGAAGAGTCCGCATGTGTCAGCCGCCAAGAGGATGAGGGAGAGTGGGGAGGATGTCTATGCAGGCATGATAATAATGTTTGTAATAACCAAGGGCAAGGGTTCTATTTCTGACAGGGCAAAGCCAATCGAGCATGTAAAACTAAATGACATAGATAATAATTACTACATAGGCCGGCAGATTATTCCAGCTGCCTTGAGAGTATTAACAGTTTTAAATGTGACAGAAGAAGATTTATTAGGGCAGAGCCTGAAAAGCTTTATTAAAAAGTGAAAATTTATGTTTAGTCTAACCAAACAGATTCATTACTTTCTCAACAGGGAACTTTCAGAATTGTATCTATCAGTTGCCATAAGGACATTTGCTATGTCCTTGATAAGCATATTCGTACCGATTTATCTTTTGAACATTGGCTACACTTTGGTTGAGGTGCTGCTGTTCTTTATGACATTCTGCGTCTTTCATGCAGTGTTCTCGTTCTTTGCAGCCAAGTTCTCCCTGAAAGCAGGACTGAAGCATTCAATTGCATTGAGCATACCATTTCTGATTTTTTATTTCGTACTCCTTTATACAATACAGTCATATAATTGGCCATTGGCATTGCTGGCTTTAGTGGCAGCAGTTCAGAACTCTCTTTTCTGGATATCCTTTCACACCGATTTTGCCAGGTTCAGCAATAAAAAACTGAGGGGTGAGGAATTCAGCATTCTCAGATTAATAACCTCCACATTGAATGTGGTCGGCCCATTGGTCGGCGCATTGATAATATCATTTGTTAGTTTCTATTACCTTTTCCTTTTTGTCTCTTCCCTGCTCATCATCTCTCTGATACCCCTGTTCTACTCGAAGGATGTTAAAATAAGGCATGATGTATCCTTGAAAAGGGTCTTCAAAGCGTCTTCCCCCAAGAACTTCATAGTATTCATGGGAAGCGGCGCTGAGCTGGGAGGTAGTGGTGTCATCTGGCCAATATTCATTTTCCTAATAGTCGGCACGTACCTCTCGCTAGGAATAATAACATCAATCGCAACTTTCCTGTCATTGATAACTGTTTTTATTGTTGGTAGGATGTGCGACAGATTCAAAAGGGGAAGCATACTAAAGATAGGTTCTGTTGCCCATTCTGTAACATGGTTTTTCAAATCCATTGCATCAACAGGCCCGCAGATAATTTTGGTAAACTCCATATCCGGAATAATAAGCAGCTTCAAGGACATACCGTACAATGCAATGGTCTATGACAAGGCCAACAAAAAGAGCATAGTGGAGTTTATAGTTTTCAGGGAGATTGCATTGCAGATAGGAAAACTAATCTTCTTCTCGCTGATAATACTGCTGGTCTTCTTGTCTAGGGGTCTTATCCTGGCTGGCTTTGCTTCTTTGTTTTATCTGCTGTTTTAAGAACATGTTAAAAATTTAAAATGGGGTCTGCATTATTGTATTATGAGATTTCATTTTTTAGCACTAGCTCTGATATTGGTTTTTTCAGCAACAGTATTTGCGCAGGAACCTACAATGGAAATCTACACAGACAGAAGCACATACCTAGCTGGAGAGATAGGAACCATAAGAATTGAAATAGAGAGTTTTGGCAGGATAAGCGAGGCTGAGATTGAACTGGAGATATTAAGCCCTGGCGGAGTTCCGATATTCGGGGACATAATCTACACTAAAATACCTAGCGAGATTGTGCTTAATGAAAACACGGGACAAACGGTTCAGACCCTGTACAAGGATACCATAGACTTCATGGGGCCTGAAAAGAGTGTTGTAAAAAACATTAATTTTGAGGTTCCCATAAACGCGGAAGAGGGGGTATACACCCTGTTCATGAGATTGACATCCCCTGGCTTGACTCTTCACAAGGCAAATTACCTGTTCATCAGCGGTGGGGGAGAAATTGTTGATGTTGTAATAATTATTTATATAATAATTTTAATATTTAGTTTATATCTTGTTTGGAGGGGTTGATATGTACATATTTGGAGTTTATGTGTCGATTGTTGATTTGCTTATTGTATTCTCTGGATTTGTAGTTGTGTTAATACTTTATCTTGCTTATGAGATAAACAAGCTGAAGAAAATTGAAAGGAAGTTTGCAAAAGTAGAGAGGATGTTGGAAAAGGAAGGGAAAGATTTGGAAAGGAACATTGGAAGGATTGTGAAAAAGAAGACAAAGGTAAGGTCTAGAAAGAAGAGAAAATAATCCTACTTCTAACAATTAAAATATTTGATGATAAAATGATAATCAAGGTAAACGGACAGACAATAGAGGCGGAAGTCGCGGACAATTTTATGAAAAGAATGACGGGTCTGAGCTTTTCAAGGAGGAAGAACATGCTTTTCCCAATGGAGTTTGAGGCCAGGTGGTCGCTGTGGATGTTCGCTGTCAAGTACCCCATAAAAATGATTTTCATTGACAAGGGAAAGAAGGTAGTCGACATAAAGAACGGCATACCAATAACTGATGACCCAAAGACATGGAAGACGTATAAACCTCAGAAACCATGCAAGTACATCTTGGAGACTCCCTTTGATTTGAAGGTTGAGATAGGAGATAGATTACAATGGAAGAAAATCAAGTAAAAAAGTTTGTTAAAGAAAAATACGGTGAAATAGCAGAAAATGGATCTTGCTGTAGCTGTAAAACGCGCAGCGAAGACATATCAAAATCTATTGGCTATTCTGATAATGATATAGGAGTTGCACCCGAGGCCAACATGGGTCTTGGATGCGGCAATCCTACAGCCTTAGGAGAAATAAAGAAAGGCGATATAGTCCTTGACTTGGGTAGCGGTGCTGGCCTTGACTGTTTCATAGCTGCAAAAAAGGTTGGTAGCAGCGGGAGGATAATAGGGATTGACATGACAGAGAAAATGATAGAGATGTCTCGCAGAAATGCTGAAAAGTATGGATTCAAAAACGTTGAGTTCAGGTTGGGGGAGATAGAGAATCTTCCAATAGATGATAGCTCAGTTGACGTGATAATAAGCAACTGCGTAATAAACCTCTCCCCAGACAAGTCCAAAGTTTTCAAAGAGGCTTTTAGGGTTCTCAGAAAAGGTGGCAAATTGTTCGTGTCTGACATAGTCCTGCTTGAAGCGTTGAAGGAAGAGCAGAAGAATGACATTGACCTTCTCACAAGCTGTGTTGCAGGAGCTCTTATGAGGGATGATTACATTAAGAAAATCAAGGAAGCTGGTTTCAACACGAAAATAATAAAAGAAAACAAGAGTATAAGCAAGGAACAATACAATGGAATGGCTCTTGAAAGTCTTGGTGTTGAGGCCACAAAGGAATGATATTATGGAAAAAGAAATTTTAGATAACTACATTAAAGCAGGGAAAATAGCAGCCCATGTCCTGGATTTCGGTTGTGGCCTTGTGAAGAAGGATGTCCTTACTGTTGAGATTGCAGAAAAGATTGACAAGAAGATAGAGGAGCTTGGAGGCAAGCCTGCATTCCCCGTTAACATTTCCATCAATGACATTGCAGCTCACTGGCATCCACAAATGAATGACAAGACTGTCATCAACGAGGAGGACTATGTAAAAATCGACGTGGGCGTTCATATTGACGGTTACATCGGTGATACTGCAAGAACAGTAAGGGTTGCCGGCAAGGATGATTTGATAATATGTTCTGAGAAGATGCTTGAGAAAGCCATGTTAATGTTCAAGCCCGGGACGACCATAGGAGATATTGGAGAGGCAGTCGAGAATGTCTGCAGTGAGTTCGGCTTCAAGGCAATAAGGAACCTGACAGGCCACAGCATAGACAGGTACGACATCCATGCTGGAACAATCATACCCAATATCAAGAACGATTCTAAATACCAGCTGAGAGAGGGAGAGGTGTATGGTGTCGAACCATTCTGCACTGCTGGCAACGGGGTTGTGAAGGATTCTGGGAAGCCCATGATATTCAGGTGGATTGTTGACAGACCAATGAGAATGTTGGAAGCGAGGAAAATTCTAGAGCTTGCAAGAACCGAGTTCGAGAGACTGCCTTTTGCCAAGAGATGGATACAGAAAAAGTTCTCACCTCTGAAGGTTGAACTTGCCTTGAGAGAATTGACTAATTCCAATGCCTTGTATGGTTACGACCCGTTGAAAGAAGTTTCTGGGAAGCCTGTTGCGCAGTCAGAACACACAGTAATTGTAGATGAAAAACCTGTTATCACAACATGTTTGCAATAGCTAAAAGAACTGACTTCAGTATTTGCTTGACTATTGTCACCACTGTTGATGTAACCTTTACTGCAAAACCTGTTATGCTCGGTGGCAGGTCCAATGTTGCCACTAATATAATGAATACTACCAAGCACAGAATAATGGCTTTCTTCATGAATATATTTAGAATCCAAGATTTTAATTGTTTTATTTCTTGCGCTTCTTTATTCTCTTTTCAGCTTCCATGATGTTCTTCAGTTCCTTTATGTCTTTGCTGATCTCCCTTTCAAGCACCTCTTCTCTTTCTGCAGATGGTATCTCAAGGGTCTTTGGCTTCTTTTCCTTTTTGAGACCAACGGAAAGCTTCCAGTCAAAATCTCTGAAAGAAGGTTTTTTAGCTTTCTTCTCTACCTTTTTACGTGTTTGTCTTTTAGGGGCCTTGACACCGCTAATGCCCATAAGGCCAGCAGTTATGTCATCCCTCTTAAGGAAAACCATTATTGAAACTATTGCTCCCACCAAAAGAACCATGTACGGAACGTATTCTGAACTGAATGGCAAGAAGCCTGTTGGAGCGCCTTCTTCTGTCTCGTTTTCAGGAGCAGCCTCCTGAGTTGCTAAAACAGCTTCAACCACTTCTTCTGACGGCTCGCCTACAACCAATTGGACTGGAGAAGTTTGTACCATTGAACTGCTTCCATCTATATCTTCTCCACTAGCCTTTACTCTCATGCTGTATGTTGCCTTACTAGCATTCTCTGGAATGTTCAAGATCATTTTAATAGTTTCAGAACCGCCGCCATGCCTTAATTTAGCTATTGTTTCTTTGTCCAAAGAGTACCAGTCTGGTGATATGCCTGAAACAGTAATTACTATATTTAAAACATCATCGAGAGTACGGGTATTCTTCAAAACAAATGTCATTTCCTTGCTTGAGCCAACCCCAACTGTTATTTTTGATTCTGAAGGTGTGATTGTGAATGCACCAGAAGTAGAAGCTGGTGTGTTATCTGTACCGGCTTGACCTCCTTCTATAATAAATGTTGCTGGATCTACAACTAAATTTGTCGGTGGGTAAGTGTATAATGTATAGTTTTGACTTTCATTCATTGTACATGTAAAGCTGTATGTCCCTTCTGTTAACGTACCAGAATAAGTTTTAACTACAGAAATTGTATTAGTATCAACGGAAACGCTATCTTTGTATAAAGTTATGATAGATGAACTATCTCCATTTAATTTTGAACATGTGACAGTTGTTGATGCGCCATCGGTTATTGGATTATTATCAAAAAACATAAGAAGACTACCAGCTTTCTTAGTCACATTGAACATTGTGTTATTAGTGCAGCTTGTTATGTTCTCTGTGCTGCTTCTATTTGCACACCAAAAATAAGTGTAATCTCCTACGAGCAAATCTGTTATATTAACTGAATAAATTCCTGAAGAGCTCTGAATATCTGATGAATTATACAATGAAAATTCTGATGAATTATCTTTAAATCCAAACTGAACATCTTCTATGGTTGCTGCTGTCCAAGTTATATTAAACCAATATGTCTTGTTTGATGCATATTCTCCTGATTGGAGTGAAGGAAACATATTACTATACTGCGGTGCTATTGTGTCAAAATAATAGGTTACTTCAGATGATGTATAGTTCTCATCACCATTCCAATAGGCAGTGAGGCTATAAAAACCAGAACATGTCAAATTAGTTGTATTAGAAGCAAGAGAAGTTGCACTGGTTAAATTTGTCCAACAAGGGGAGCTGGAATTTAAATAAATATTTTTATTGGGAATATTAAGACTTGCTTCAAATGTAGCATTTTGATTTAAATTATAAGATTTATCTTCTTCAGCTCCATCAAGAGTTAAAATAATTGGTATTGAAGAGTTTTCACTAATTATATAAGTTGATTCTTCTGTGGAATTTTCACTAGATGAAGAATCATTACCAATCCATCTGTAAAGAAAAGATTGTGCTGGTATATCACTTAGAACTATTGAAAATACTCCGGAAGAATTGGTAATAGTGGGATTTGTATAATTTGTCATGGTCCCAGCTTCACTAGCATTTAAAGTATAATTGGACTCGAAAAAGACTTGGTCTAAAGAACCATCAGTCCAAGTTATATTGAATTGATAATTTTGATTTGGAGAATACTCTAAACCTGAAGTAAGAGAAGTAGTTTCATTAAACCATTTTGGTGGATTATCAATAGCTACGTTTGTACTTGTATCAAAGGTTTCATGAGTTGAATTAGTAGAATTGACTGTAAAATTGTAAATTCCGTCTGACAAACTATTTGTATTAAAAATTAAAGTAAATTCTATTCCATTGGTTGTGTTGCTTCCTATTTCCTGCCAAGGATTTATAGGATTATCAGAATAAAAGAACGTGGCATTTTCACAATCATAATCAGTAGTTGCATTAAAAACTATAGTTCCGTTTATAGTAGAATCAGAGAAAGGTTCATTAAATATAGTATTTTGAGCAAACACAACTCCCTGTATGGATAGCAATACCAAGAAGATACACACGTACTTGATTAATCCCTTGACCATATCATCAGCATTTAATTGTTTAGTGAAAAGCTATTTAAATTTATTAATTATATGCATACTTATAAATATTTCTCTACTCATTAATCATGTATGCCCAGAAAGAGGTCAATTATAGCATCTGCCCCCATGGCTGATATTCTAAGGCAGGCAGGAGCAGAAAGGGTCTCAGAACCAGCTGCCAGAGCCTTGGCAGATGTGGTCAAGGACTTTACCTTCGAGATAGCCAAAGATGCGGTAAAGTTCGCAAAGCATGCTGGAAGAAAGACTGTTAAAAGGGAAGATATTGAACTGGCCAGAAAAAGGGTCTAACCAATATATCTTGTAGTGCTCTCAGCTTCTATAGGCTTTTTCTCTGTAGGTATTTTCTTGGCGAGCTTTATGTCCCCGAACTTCTTCTCAAAGGTCTTGACGTTCTTTTTTAATACGTCCAACAAAGACTTTGCAAAAGGCGGGTCAAGAAGCACTGTGTTGTGCTTTATCGTGAAGGTCTGCCTCATCTTGCCGTCGATGTTGTCAATCCTCGGCACTGTCTGGGAAAAGTCTATTATGAACTTGCTCGGACTGTGCAGGACCGTGACATTGTCTGTAAAGAACGCCTGATCGCCGTGGTCTATTTTTACATCAACTCTCTTCTTTTTCTCCATTAAATCACCCAATGTACCTTGCGTTGTCTCCCTTTATCTCTGTTTTCCTGAGGTTATCAACAGCCTTCTGATACTGCTTGAAAATCTCATCTGTTATTGAAGGCTTTATCTTCTTCAATGCCTCTTCAAAGTGCTTCATTGTTACTTCCTTTGCCTTCTGGCTCTCCCTTAGAGCGAACATGGCTGCCTCCCTTGCCAATGCCTCGATGTCTGCACCAGAGTATCCCTCTGTCAGCTTGGCCATCTTATCCAGCTTGACACCTTTCAAAGGCATGTTCTTGGTGTGTATCTTGAATATCTCCAGTCTTGTCTTCTCGTCAGGAGCTGGGACATAGATTAACCTGTCAAATCTTCCAGGCCTCAATAATGCAGGATCCATAATGTCCGGCCTGTTGGTCGTTGCTATAACAGAAACCCCTTCCATGTCTTCTATTCCAGACATTTCCGTTAATAATTGTGATACGACCTGCTCCATGACTTTTGAACCACTACTTGTCCCTCTTCTGGGAGCTAGGGAATCTATCTCATCAAACAGAACTATTGACGGCGCAACCTGCTTTGCCCTCCTGAATACGTCCCTGACATGCTGCTCTGACTCCCCTACCCATTTTGACAAAAGTTCAGGCCCCTTGACTGAAACAAAATTAACTCCAGCCTCGTTTGCCAGTGCTTTCACAACATAAGTCTTGCCGCACCCAGGTGGACCATATAGAAGGACTCCTCTTGGAGGCTTTATTCCCAATGTCTTGAAACACTGAGGATTCTCCAAAGGCAACTGCACAGCCTCCTTCAAAGCTTGCTTGACATCATCCAAGCCGCCGACCTCCTCCCACTTGACTTTCGGAATCTCAATCATGACTTCCCTCATTGCGGATGGCTGAACCATTCTCAAAGCATAATCAAAGTCCTCTTTCTTGATTTTTAGTTTTTCCAGAATCTCCTTTGGTATTGGCTCGTCCTCCTTCAAAGAAGAAATGGTAGGTATGACCCTTCTCAAGGCATGCATTGCAGCCTCCCTAGCCAAACCAGCAATGTCTGCACCTACATAACCATAGGTAACTTCTGCCAGTTTATCAAGGTCAACATCCTTTTCCATTGGCATGTAACGACTGTGTATCTGCAGTATCTCCTTTCTTCCCTTCTTGTCTGGAACAGGAACCTCTATCTCCCTGTCAAACCTTCCTGACCTTCTCAAGGCAGGATCCAATGCATTGACACGGTTGGTTGCAGCTATAACAACTACTTTTCCCCTTGATTTCAAACCATCCATCAATGTTAGCAATTGTGAAACAGTTCTCCTCTCAACCTCTCCTGTTACCTGCTCTCTCTTAGGAGCAATTGCATCAATCTCGTCAATAAAAATAATTGCAGGAGCATTCTTCTCAGCATCGTCAAAGACCTTTCTCAGGTTCTGCTCTGTCTGGCCGTACCATTTCGAGAATATCTCGGGTCCTGCCAATGATACGAAATGCGCACCTGATTCATTGGCAACTGCCTTTGCTATCAGAGTTTTTCCGGTACCAGGCGGTCCGTGCAACAGAACTCCCTTGGGCGGCTCGATTCCCAACCTCTCAAACACTTCAGGCCTTCTCAATGGAACTTCAATCATTTCCCTTATCTTGGGAACTATCTCCCCCAAGCCTCCTATGTCCTCGTATGTGACAGAAGGGAGCTTTGTCTCCTCGACCTCGACAGCCTCTGGCTTTAACTCGACCTCGGTCATGTCAGTTATCTGGGTTATCTCGTTTGGACTGGTACTTACAACAACCAGTTTCATCTCAGTTCCCATTGGCATGAAGACTTCCTCTATGTTTATTCCTAAGAGTTGTGAGAACATGTCGCTGTTCCTTGTCTTGGTCTTGAAAACAGGTGACGTGGTTATTATGTCTCCCTTTGACATGGGCCTCATGAACAGGTTCTGCCTTAGCAGGTTTGGTGAGATGTGAAGCATGAATCCTTTCTGTGCAGGTGCCAATGTGACTTTCTTTGCTTCCTTGGCATTTGACTTTCTAACTTTTACAGATTCTCCTATTGAAGCATCGCAGTTCTTTCTTACCAGACCATCGACCCTTAATATGTTCATCCCTACGTCTGCTGGATAGCTCCTGATTGCAACAACGCCTGTCTTCCTCTTGCCCTCGATCTCAAGAATGTCGCCTTCCTTTGCCCCTATCTTTTTCATCATGTTGCCGTCAAGTCTTGCAATGCCTCTACCGAAGTCTTCCCTTCCTGTTAATTCTCCAACCTTTAATTTTACTTCGTCAGCCATTTAATCACCATTATAGATTTTACCTTTCAAATAATTATCTATTACCTTTAAGCTCGCATAATTGATGGGTTCTGGTAGTTTGTTTATGGGGAACCATCTCCATTCTGTTATCTCTTCAGGCTCCATCACTTTTGGTTCGCCTTCGAATTCCTTGCATAGGAAACCTAATGTGACAAAATGCGCGTCAGGGACAATGTGGTCTGTGACAGCCACTACCTTCAGGTCATTTCCCCTTATTCCTGTCTCCTCCATGAGTTCTCTCTTGGCTGCATCAATTGCCTTTTCACCAAAGTCTATCTTGCCTCCTGGGCAGGTCCACATGCCTTCAGTGTGCAATTCCGTATCAGCCTTTTCAGGATCATCGTTCCTCTTTCCCAATAGGACTTTTCCATCCTTTAAAACAATTATGCCGGCTCCAGCTCTCACAACTTTCATTCTTCAACCTCTCTCATCTCTTCTTTATCAAGCAATACTGGGAATGTCTTCAGTTCAACCTTGTCATCCCACTCGTCAAAAAAATTCATCATCCTCTTCATGTGCTCCATAGCAATTATGAAAACAGAGTCAGAGACCTTGATATTAGGTATTTCCTCTAGAAGTCCTTCTCTATGATATTTGTACCTTTTAGATTTCTTTATTACAACCTGCTTCCTTCCATGTAACTCCCAGTAGAATCTGTTTCGTTCTGAAGGCGATTCGAACTTTTCCCTGACCGTGTCAAAGCTTATCAGGATCGCTGTCTTCTCGTCTTTTTTGTGTATCTCTATTTTCATAGTTAGTATATACATACATAAAAACTATTTAAAGATATCAGTTTAGACTGAAAATCTTAAATAAAGAAAGTGTTTCTTAAATTAGTTTACGCCGTATTTTGCTTTGTATTCTTGAAATTGATTATATTTCTCATCGTCTACCCAAACATTACCTAGAATTTCTTTGTTGTGCAACAATTCAAATATGTCCACAGAATTCAAAATACTATAAACTGGAACGCCTACCTCATCTTGCAAAACCTTAACAGGATCGTTGCCTTCCTTGTCTGTTTCCTTCCTGTTCAAACCAATTAAAATTCCAACAACTTCCAGTTCCTTGTTAAGATCATCCAACAGTTTAATTTCATCTTTCTTTGTCTTCCCGGTTGTTATAACATCATCAAGAATCATTATCCTGTCACCTGTATCAAGCCTGCCATTGATTAGCCTGTCCATAGGGTCACCATGGTCCTTGGGTAGTTTCCTGTCGTATGCAAACATCTTATTTATATCATAGTCTCTTTTCAGGGAGATTGCTGTTGAGACAGAAATTGGTATGGCTTTGTACGCGGGACCAAACACCACATCAAACTTATCAGTTCCTATCTCGGTTAATTTTGTCGCGTAAGCTATGCCTTCAAGAGAGCAAGAATTTCCATCACTCATCGCAGCAGCATTCCAGAAGTAAGGGGATATTCTACCAGATTTCAACTTGAACTCACCAAACTTTAGTGTTCCAGATGGTATTGCCGCCTCAAGCAGTTTCATTTTAGATTTGGTTAATTCCATATAAAATCACTCGAACTTCAAGGCTTCTTCACAGAGTTTTTCTGCTGCTTCGACTTTATCTTTGGCTTTGTGTATACCAGAGCCTACTATGCCGTATGCTCCAGGACAATCTTCAACAGCCTTGAAAGCAGAATAAATATCTCCTCCTTGCCTTCCTATCCCAGGCATTAAGAAGCTCGGATTGGCTCCATAATCTTTAAGCATATTTTTCATATTTGTTAACTCATCTATTTTGTTTCCAGGCCCTATGTAATGTTCTACACCCATTAAAGCATAAACTTGTAAAGCCCTTTTCTCTGCATCACTAGAAATATAACCTCTGAATTTCATACCTTCAAAAACGGGATCAATGTCTCCCATCTCCACTTCATTTGTTTCATCAAACCCTTTTTGTGTTAACCTAAAACCTCCGATAGGCAATACGTTATTATTACGGCATGCTTTGACACATGTTGCTTGTACTCTAGGACTAGAAAATGGAAACATTATCATTGTCTTTACCCCTGCATTGGCGTAATTGGCTATAAAGTTTGGTTCTGTAAATTCTACATCATTTCCCTCTTTCTGTGGGTCCAGTATTACTGGTTTATTTGTAGCCCTGCTAGTCGCATCAAGAACATCTTTTAGAATATAATTGGTCTGTAATATTTTTCCTGCTTTATAGCCTACAATACCCTTTACATCATCCACTTCAATAATAATTCTTGTGGCCTCTTCAAGGGTGTTCACATCAAGCGCTGGAATAATTCCATGGTTTAGACTGGAGAATCCCATTTTATCATTTCTTATTAAACAAAGAAAATATTTATACGTAACTGGCATTACGAATGATTTACAAATCTTTTAATACTGCTTTAACAAACTCTTCCACATTCTTATAGATTTCCAAACCAGTACCAAGCTGGACGACATTCGCACCCACACCAAAGAATCTCTTAGCATCATAGGAATTCTCAACACCACCACTACCAGCTATAGGCAAATATGTAAGCTCTCTTGTTTTTTTGACCTGAGCCAAAGCGCAGAAATGAATTGATTTTCCAGACTGCCCACCAAATGTATTCGATAATCGAGGTTTTCCAACTATTGGATCATAGTCCATTGCCCTAAGTGTGTTAATCTCTGTTATCCAATCCATACCAGTCTCTTCTATAACTCTGACAACCTTCTCCAGCTTCCTGTCGTCAGAAGAATAATAGGGAAGTTTGACACCAATTGGCTTGTCAGTTGCTTTCCTTGACTCCTTCAAAACCCTTCTCAAGACATATGAGTCAAAGCCTATGTGAAAACCTCCTAACTTTGCATGGGGACAGGAAACATTCACCTCGAAACCATCCCCGTAATCATGCGCATAGCTTATCAGATGGTTGAATTCTTTCTCGTCTTTGCCGTGTATCTGAATTATAACAGGTACTTCAAAATTATATTCACTTAATTCATTTAGAAAATACTTGTAACCTGGCCCTGGAAGGCCCATGCAATTAATGTAGACTCCAGGATAGGGATTTATCAGAGTCGGATTAGGATTGCCAGTCCTTGCTACCATTCCAATGGGTTTTGTTACAACTGCTCCTATTCCAGCATCCTCCCAGCTCTTCAATAAATCAGGTGTTGAAGAATTAACTCCAGGAGCGTTCGTTGTGGGATTCCTCAATTCTAGACATGCAAAATCCATGTTATCACTTCATTCTATTATGAATTATAAAAGGATTTAAATTCTATGTTAGAATTGTTATTATGCTCTTAGCTATTGTTGGCCTGATAGACATACTTGCAGGCATAAGCTTACTGTTTCCCAATTTCCTAGGGTTTTATCTGGGGATAATCTTATTGTTCAAGGGATTGACCTCTGCTTTAGGGGGCATTTCTTCAAAGATGTTCCTTGTATTGGGTGTCATTGACATGATAGCAGGCCTGATGCTGGTATTCAATTTCAGCCTTCCATGGCTGTGGGTGATTCTTATTATAAAAGGTGTGTACAGCTTTGTGATTGGATTAGGAAGTGGCTAGATACTCAAAGGTTTAAATTGTGGCATTTCTTTTTCCAGCATCCTTGCCAGAACACCAAGATCTTCAAAACTCTTTATATGATAGTCTACTTTTTTTGCCAGTTCTGGTTTTGCAAGCGGGCTTGCCAAAGTTAAACCACCTTCCTCAGTCAACGCCTCAACCAATGGAATGTCATTGATTCCGTCAACCATAGCAGCACATCTATCAAGCGTCAGGTTCTTTTCCCTGACTTTTAGCTTTGCAGCCTTTAGCTTGTCTTCCCCAGTCCTGATGGGAATATCGAAGCGCTTGAACCTGCCTTTGCTGTCAAATTTAGTATAATTTGAAACCTTGTCACCAAATTCAAAATACTTCACATATGGCTCTGGAAAGACATGTCTAGTTATCAAGATGGTCTCTATGTTGAGATTTCTAACATTATTTTGAAATCTCTTGATGTAAGGAATCTCATTATTCTTACAATAATCTGTTCCTGCCTCGTAGAAATCTTCTTTTGTCACATCAAAAAGAAAAACATGGCATGCCGCTGGCATGAAACTGCCAATCTTATCATCACTTCTCCAGTCCTTCAAATTTTCTGAAAAGTATATCTTTCCCATCTTCAAATTTTTGTAGATAGGAGGTCTTGTAGTATTTTTGAAAAACTCCTTGAAGGAATGAAAGTTTCTAACTCTATTTCTTTTGACAGTTGAATTATTAAGATCAAAGAAAAATAAGTCTACATTTTCATTTGTTTTTTCAACAACATCTTCTTTTGTCATGTATCTTCTCATAATACCCCCTAATTACTAAGAACAAAAAACGATTTAAGCTCACTTCTTTTTGGGATTCTTAGAAGCCTTTTTCTTAACAGTCTTCTTGATTGCTTTCTTCACTGCCTTAGTTGTCTTGCCTTTCTTCTCTTTTTTCTTGCCCCAATCAGCCTTTGTTACACAATTGGGATCAAGACACATCTTGAAGGGCCTCTTGCCCTTTCTCATGACCCTGATAATTGGCGTGTTGCACTTGTCGCAGAGCTTCTCCAGACTCGTGAAGGAAGCATTATGCGGCAACGGGAAGCCTGTCTGGCATGATGGCATCCATACTTTCTCCTTCCAGCTACATTTACATTTCCCTTTCTGACCTTTGCAAATGGGACACTTGCACTTGCAGGCCTTTTTAGTGAAGCCGCACTTCTTGCACCTTGAATAGCTGGTGCATCCCACAAACATTTTCTTGGAAAACGGGCTGAACATTATCTTCAAGGTCCCGTCACAGTTGGGGCATGGACCAAGTGTTGCCTTTTTGTTCTGCGTCTCTATAATGGCTTCGCCAAGTCCCTTACCAATCTCGTCCTCGTTCTTCCTGAACTCGTCGCATATCTTTGTAACAACCTTCTTGGCCTTGCTCAGTATCTTCTCCTTCTTCACTTTTTCCTGCATTATTTTTTCCAGGTCCTTCTCAAACCTTCTTGTGAGCTTCTCGTCAACAAAATCAGGAACATACTTCTTCAGGTTCATTGCAACCTTTAATCCCAGTGTAGTGACCTTAATGCTCTTACCCATGACATAGCTCCTGTTGTACAAAGTCTGCATGATGGCTGCCCTGGTAGCCCTTGTTCCCAAGCCTCTTTTTTCCATTTCCTTGATCATGGCTGCCTGGGAAAACCTTGGGGGTGGTGATGTCTCCTTGCTCAACATATCTAATGTTTTAATCTTCAGCTTGTCGCCTTTCTTCAAGTCAGGCAGAACAATCTCGTCGAACTTCGCATAAGGTCCGTAGTACTGCATCCAGCCTTTTTCAAGTGTCCTTCTTCCAGTTGTTATGAATTTATTACCATTAACTTTGATAGTGACTTTCATGCTCTCCCTTGTCGCAGGCTTGCCAAAGCAGGTAAGGTATCTCCTGCATATCAAATCGTAAATCCTTTGGGACGATGCCCTCAGTCTTGCTACTGACTTGGGCGGCTCGACTGTCGGGTGTATTGCCTCGTGGGCTGGATCTGTTCTCTTGCCCTCGGTTGGCGTCAAATCCTTTTCCTTCAAAAGTTCATCGCACAATTTCTTGTACTTCTTGATGTTTGACAAGGCCTTCAAGATTTCCTTATAACCAATCTGAGGCAGCAACTTCTCTGATGATGTTCTCGGATAAGAAATGAAAGCGCTTGTGTAGAGCTTCTGCGCTATTCCCAAGGTCATTTGCGGTGAATAGCCGAACAGTCTGTAAGCTTCTGTTTGCAAGGAGGTTATGTTGAAAGGCTTTGGTGGTGCTTGCTTGTATTCTCTCTTGTTGACATCATCGACAACAGCTGCCTTTCCCTTTACCGCCTTGAATATTTTTGTAGCCTCTTTCTCGTCCCACATCTTCTCCTTTTCATAAAGGGCAATAACCTCGTTTCCATTAATTAGCAAAATCATTTGTAATTGCCAGTAGGGCTTTGGCTTGAACCTGTTTATCTCAAGCTCCTTGTTGGCAAGCATTGTCAGCACAGGTCCCTGGACTCTGCCAGTTGAAACTATTGAGAATCTTTTTGAGTTCTTCTTGACAGCAAGTGTCAATGCTCTTGTTGTTGATACTCCGTAGAAATAATCAAGATAGTGCCTTGCAACTCCCGACTCGATATTTCCTGTATCTAAATGTGGCATCATCTCATCGTAGGACTTTATCAGGTCAGGCTTGGTTAGGGTGGAGAACTTCATACGCTTGGCGTCGTCCTGATTGAAAATAAACTTGATTATGTTTGCGGCTATCACAGACCCTTCGTTGTCATAGTCAGCCGCACTGATTAGTTTGCTGTTCTTGTTTTCATTTGCTATTTGCTCTATTGTCCTGAAGTATTTCTCCGAGAAGGCTGATGTTTTGATGGCCTTGAAAGAAGGCACCCAGTCAGCGTCAAAAACAGGATAGTCCCAACCCTTGCCGTTTTGTTTTAGGTTGAAGAGGTGGCCAACAGCTGCAACAACAATGTGCTTCTTGCCGTTCCTCATGAATTCGTAGTAGTCAACGCCGTACTTGCTCGTCTTCTTCTTCAGGTCCTTCTCTGCCAATGCTCTAGACATCCTCATTGCCGCATCAGGTTTTTCACAAATAATTATTATAACCATTTATTTCACTCTCCATAATAGTTGTTTACCAGTCTTAAAACGCTCTATCTTTCCATCGTTCTTAAGTCTTCTGGCAAAAATATCTACATTAACTATACTTCTTTCAAGTTTCTTGGAAAGTTCAAAGGTACTAAAAGGTCTTTCTTCTAACAAGTTTATAATGAGTTTCTTCGTCTCACCGCGAGCATAGCTCTTTCTTCCCGGAAACTTAATAATTTCCTCTAGTTTTTTCTGTTTTTTCGGATGATAAAATCCTATGGATTTATAAAACTTAGAAATGTTATGGTAGTTTCTTATGTAAAAATAAGCCTTGTAATATCCTTTTTTATCAGTTCTTTCTGAAATCTTAGAAGTCTTTATTCCAAATTCATTCAATAATATTTTTACATCATTTACAAATGGCTTGTTTGACAGTGCAAATTCTATATTTCTTTCATTCTTCCTAAATTTGACAGAGCCTTCATCGTCAAAGATAGACTTAATGAACTCTCTCTTTACTTTGGAAGAGGATGTTTTTATGAATTTGGGCACTCTACTTTTCTTGCTGTGAAAATCCTTCACTAAATGGAGAAATATTATAGCAACGGGTGCAGGTAAAAATATGTATGGCGTTCCTTTGTTGACAGCTTCATGTATATACAAATTTCCAAAAACTTTTCTTGAGTCGGCTTTAAACATTTCTCTGAGATGTTCACTTTTATTGTAATATTGAAAATTGTAATGCCCCTTTTTATTGAGAGTTATGCAACCATCGCCCAACATGTGGGCTATTAGTCTAACAAGTTCTAAGGATAGTTTCAAGGGAAAATTTGGAAATATGGGAGAACTTATATCTCCACCCTTGGAAGGGTATGGCTTGCTTTTTAATTCTGTTACGCTTTTTTGCATATAATCCAAGGGTATGCCCAGCAGTTTACAAAGTTTAATAACAATTGGTAAGGGGTAAAGGCAGTTTCTACGCCAACCAAAAAAGGTGCTTTCTACTATGTTGTATTTATTATAAAATTTTTTGTAACTGCCATATTTAGATTTTATTTTACTCAAAGCCTCTTCTACAAAATCCTTATTCAACTTAACATAAAACTTGTTTATTGGCAAGTCCCATATGTTTAGTTCCATGAAAATCGTTTATCATATAATATAGACTAATATTTAAATATTTTCATAATTGAACTTTATTCATGGAGTTTATGGTTGTTGGCTTGGCAATAATTCATAAGAATGGAAATGTGTTGATTGGAAATAGAAAGGAGAAGGACAAGTTTGTCGAGCACTTGACATGGGTCTTCCCAGGAGGAAAGCTGGAAAGCTTGGATTTCGAAAGGGAGATTAAAGAAATTGCTAAAAGGGAGACTGGTTTGGATATTGATGTAAAGAGAATTATTGCTGCTAGAATAATGCCTGAGTCCAGTATCAATGCTGTTATAGTATATTTTGAATGTACTGGCAAGGGAATTGAAAGGGCTGGCGGTGGTTTAAAGGAATTGAAGTGGGTTCCTGCAACTTCTGTTTGTAATTATTTCACAACATCTGTCATGACTGAAATCATGGATTTTCTTAAAAATATAGAAAATAATAAAATGTAGTTGTATTTTAAATCCCTGTTTCTATATACTATTTCTATGGCAAAAAAGCGCGAAGTGAAAAGCAGGAGAACAGCCAGCAGAAGGACTAGTAGAACAACTAGCAGAAGAGCTGAAATAAAAAGACTGTATAGATCTGGAAAGAACAAGATACTCGGCGGTGTCTGCGGTGGTTTGGCAGACTATTTCAACGTTGACCCGACCATAGTCAGAATACTCTGGATTATTTTCGGATTGGCATACGGAAGTGGTCTGTTGGCATACCTGATAGCATGGATCATAATACCCAGAAACCCTAGAGACAGATGGTAGTCTTACTTGAGCTTTTCAAGTTTTTTGATTCCACCCATGTAGGGCAGCAGAACTTTTGGTATTAGTACTGTTCCGTCCTTTTGTTGGTATTGCTCTAGAATAGCAAGCATTGTTCTTGAGGTTGCTAGAACTGTATTGTTAAGAATGTGTACAAATCCCTTTGGGGCTTGACCCTCTTTTTCTCTGTATTTTGTGTTCAAGTTTCTTGCCTGATAATCCAGAACATTTGAATTGGAACCGACCTCTCTGAAATTTCCATCAGCCATCCATATCTCTGTATCATACTTCTTGGATGCCTTGGTTCCTATGTCGCCAGTGCAAACATTAACGACCCTGTAATGCAAACCCAATTGTTGGTAGACACTTTCGCAAATTTTCTGCATTTTTTCATGGAAGTCCCAAGACTCTTCAGGCAAACACATCACAATCATCTCAACCTTGTTGAACTGGTGCATCCTGTACAAGCCCTTAGAGAACTTGCCGTGCGTGCCAACCTCTTTTCTGAAACAGGAGCTTACACCGCATAACTTCAAGGGCAGGTCTTTTTGATTGATGGTTTGGTCTATGTACATTCCCCCAAGTGGATATTCTGCTGTTGGTATCAGATACAGCTCTTCTCCTTCTATCTTGTAGCTCGCTTCAGCAAAGTCAGTAGGGTCTCCTATCATTCCTTCGTAGACTTTCTTATTGACCATGAATGGTGGATAAATAATCTGGAATCCCTCTTTGGCCATGATATCCAGAGCAAATCTTTGCAATGCAAGGTCTAACAAAACAATTGGACCCTTGTAAAAGAAGAACAGGCTGCCTGAAACCCTTGCAGCTGCCTCAGCATCTATCATCCCAAGGTCATTCAATATTTCAAAATGGCTTTTTGGCTCGAAATCAAATTTAGGAGGTTTCCCCCATCTCCTTATCTCAACATTCTCGGACTCGTCCTTGCCAACAGGAACAGACTCATGGAGAAGGTTGGGTATCCTGTATAAGGCCAAATCAATATTTTCTTTTAATTTTGAAATTTCTTCTTCCAGTTTCTTAATTTTTTCTGGAATTTCTGCAGCTTCCTTTAGTTTTGAAGCAGCATCCTTGTTGTCCTTTTTCAATAAAGCTATTTCCTTGGAAAGAACGTTTCTCTTGTGTTTTAAGTCTTCCACCTCTTGGAGAAGTTCCCTGTATTTCTTATCGTCTTCAACAAGTTTCTTCAGGATTTTCTTCCTTTCATTGTCTCCCCTTTTATCCAAGTCAGTTTCTACAATGGTCGGATTCTCCCTTATAACTTTTATATCAAGCATTTTACTCACTTTCTATTTTGTTATTATTACTTATATAATTCTTAATGATTCTTATTACTCCTTCATGCTTGTCGTCAACAGCCTCTTGGCTTTGACCAATGCTATGCGGCGTAGCTATTACCTTTTCATGAGCTATTAGCCTTCCAGAACTGTTGTCTCCAAATGGTAGATTATTTTCAGAGTTATTTTTAAAAACATCCAAGGCAGCACCAGACAGTTTCTCACTATCTATTGCCTCAAGAAGGGCTTTCTCATCAACTATTCCACCCCTTGCTGTGTTTATTATGTAGGCCCCCTCTTTCATTATTTCAATCTCTTCCTTTCCTATCAAATTTATAGTGTCTTTGGTTCGAGGAACATTGACAGTCACATAGTCTGACTTTCTTAAGAGTTCTTCAAAAGACACTGATTCCTCAGTCTCAACACACGCATCAAAAGTAACAACATCCATACCTAGAGCAGAAGCCATTTTCTTAATATTTCTACCTATCTTCCCACAACCGATTATTCCCAAGGTCTTCTCATTTATTCTGTGACCAAAGAATTCTTTCTTTTTCCACTCACCGCGTTTCATTGACCTGTCTCCTTCTACAAGGTTTGTGGCATGAGCTAAAATATAACCTATAACACCCTGCGCGACATCATAGGATTGGGCAGGAACAGGGTGAAATTCTATTCCTTTTCTTGTTAAGTATTCAGTATCGAGATTGTCAATGCCGTGAGTGGCGGTTATTACGTACTTCAAGTATGGCATTTTGTCTACTAGCTCCTTGTTGACTTTTGTTTTGCTCCTTGTAACCAGTATCTCGGCGTCCTCGATTTTTGGTGCCAGGTCTACACCACAGGATTCTGCTATCCTGTTTCCATCCAGCCCGCCAGCAACATATATTTTTGTCATTTTTATCCCCTCATAATTTAAAGAAGAATTATTCCAATGGAATTATTCTGAACAGCATGAGCCAGATGAAGATAGAGAAATCTTGATTGAAAGTTTTTCAAGTGTGCCCAACATATAAGCTTTTATGAAAAGTAAATTATTTAAGCTTGATTAATTTCTGTTCTTCCAGAATGTGTCTTCCTCTATGAATTTCTTGTGTAATGCTCTTATTGAGGGTTTTGTAAGAGTATCTTTCAATATAAAAGACATGTACAATTCTTCCTCACCACCACTACCATAGTCAATAATATTTATTTTCTGTTCCCTCAATTGGTGAGAAGCTCTTTCTAATACACCCTTTGTTTCTTTTAATCTGTCACCAACCAAAGTAGCCACACCAACTTTTTTGCCTTTGTGGATATTATTTTTATTATTCAAAATCAAGACTCTTAAATTGTTGTAGTTTCCATGAAGTATAAAAAAATCGTCCTGTTGGTTTTGCTTTTGGCATTCTTCTCTTATTTCAAGAAATTCGTCAAAACTACATGATATCATTTTTGCACTGTCGGTCCCTCCAACATACTTTACCAGAGGCTCTTCTGCTCTCCTTTCACCATTAATAACAGTGAAAATACTTGAATCCTTAATATAAGGTATTCTCATTTTGATTCCGGTTTCTTCAGCAAGTTTGGATGATTTGTGCTGCACTATCTTTGCCCCAGACTTGGTCATATTGTTTGCTTCCGAATATGAAATGTGAGGTATTAATCTAGTATTTTTAACTATTCCCGGGTCAGCTGTTCTTACTCCCTTTGTATCTTTCCATAGATTAACTTCATTTACATCTAATGCATAAGCAGAAGCTAGAGCAGTGGTATCCGAACCGCCCCTACCCAATGTTCTCAATTCACCTAGTTCAGTTACCCCAATAAAGCCTGGCAAAACAACTACATCATGCTCTTCCATCTTTTCTTTTACTAAGCCAAAATTGTTTTTTGTTTTTTCAAGTATTGGATCAGCATCCTCTTTATGTTCAGAACAGATGATTGAGAAATCGAGAGGATGGTATCTATCATAATTGACTTTACCTACATCTATTCCCCTAGATTTTAGGGCATGATAACAAAATTCTGTGGAGAGCCTTTCTCCGAAAGATAGGACTTCATCAACTTTTAACTCTGGGTCTAGCAATTCTTCTTGTAAATCTTTTAATTTTCTGAGAAATGAATCGCGTTCATTATTGCCTTTAATCCAGTCTCTTCCAGTAAGGGCATAATTTACTATAGTGCTTCTGGCAATGTTGGGTTCGTCTCTTTCCAAATATTCTCTTAATTCATTTGTAACACCTTTCAGGGCAGAAACAACAATTAGTTGCGGAACATCATAGCTTCTAGTAACCATTTCTATGTCTGCAAGACCGCTTCCGTCTCTTATTATGCCGCCACCGAATTTATGAACTATTGTCATTATTCAACACCTTTTTTCAGAAGAGTTGAGAAGAAAAGTGTTGACTCTACATAAATGTAAAGAAATACTGTGTATACTTGAAGTAGAGTCTGCTTCTCATTTAACCAACAAAATTAATTGGAAAAAAAGGGATTTAAAGCTTTCTGTTCAATTGTTTGATAGGTAATCTTATGGGTATTGGAAAACAAATCAGAATGGACAGGATATTTGATAGGAAGAGCGGAAAGACTGTAATAGTTCCTATGGATCATGGAGTGTCAGAAGGACCTATAAAAGGTCTCAAGAATATGTCACAAGCAATTGATGCAGCTGCAATGGGAGGGGCGAATGCTGTAATAACACATAAAGGTATTATAGAAGCTGGCTACAGAGGTTCTGAAGGCTCTGGAAAAGATATCGGGCTTATAATGCATATGTCAGCAAGTACTAAATGGGGGCCAGATCCAGATAATAAAGTGCCAGTAGCAACTGTGGAAGAAGCCATAAAATATGGGGCTGATGCTGTTTCTGTTCATGTGAATATGGGCTCTGAGACTGAGGCACAGCAATTAAAATATCTTGGTGAAACATCAAAAATATGTAATGAATGGGAAATGCCTTTACTTGCAATGATGTATCCAAGGGGGCTAAAATTAAAGGAAGATTTAGATAAGAGATATGAATTAAAAGGTAAGAAAGATTATCAATTTATTGTTGAAGCTGTCAGCCATGCTGCACGTCTTGGGGCTGAATTGGGTGCGAACATAATTAAAACCAACTATACTGGTTCTGTAGATTCATTCAGAGAAGTTACTGAAGGTTGTCCTGTTCCAGTTGTGATAGCAGGCGGTCCAAAAACAGATTCAGAAAAAGAATTTTTGGATATTGTCTACGGTTCAATACAGGCCGGTGGTGCTGGTCTCTCAATAGGAAGGAATACATTCCAACATGAAAATCCAACTGCCATGGTAAGAACAATGTGTGGGATTGTTCATGAGGGATTGACTGTTGAAAAGGCCCTAGTAAAATATATGAGATAATTATTTTTCTTAAAATTTCATTCAGTGGTTGTATGAAAGAAATATGGGTTGATTGTAGAAAAGAAGACTTGGAAGATGATGTAATAAAATATAATGCCACTGGAATACTAGGACAGAGCAAAGGAAACCTGCCAACTTTACCAAAAGGTTACAAGGAAGTTAAAATAAGTTCTCAGGAGGATATAGAGGCTGTTGGAAGAAAATTGAAAGGTGTGAATTATCTAATTGCTAACTTCACGGATTGGGAGGCCATACCAACTGAAAATCTGATTGCCCTAACACAGAAAAGCAATACAAAGGTTTTAGTCAAGACCAATGATATAGAAGGCTCAAAGGCCCTCGCAAATGCTCTTGAAATGGGCGTTGACGGTTTTGTTGTGAGCGACCCAGAAAAGATAGAAGATTTCTGTTCTTATTATCAATCCCCTCCTAAACTTAACTTGGTTAACGCTGAGGTTGTTGAAACCAAAAGAGCGGACATAGGTAAGAGGGTTTGTGTGGACACAATCGCATCTTTTGAGAAGAGGGAAGGATTATTGGTTGGTTTCAAAACTGATTTTATGTTCTTGCCTGATGCTGAGACTGATGAAAACCCCTTTGTCAACAAAAGGGATTGGAGGGTGAATGCTGGAGCTGCTAGAATGTATACGCAGGTATTTTCAGGTAATGGCTTCTCCCCAAAATATCTGGACGACTTAAAGTCCATGGACCAAATCTGCGAAGATGTCTTAGCTGTAAACTATGAGGGCAAGACTAGAAAGGCCTATGCGGCGGTTCTGAAAAAGGAGATGAGGCCAATGATATTCATAAAAGCACAATACGGAGATAAGACAGGCACCATATGCTCACAGAACGCAGAAACTGTAAGAATCGTTTCTCCTGATGGCTCAATACCAGTAACCAAAATAAAGCCTGGAGACTCGGTTAAGGCTTATGTTTCAGAACCAGTTGCAACGCATTTCGGTCAGGCAATAAAAGAACGTATTATTGAGATATAATTGTTTACAATCATCTTGTAACTTCTAAGGCAAGAATTCATTTCCCAAATCTTTCAAGATATCAGTATTTTTTTCAAAATAATTCCTTACTGGTTTGAATTTGTTTATCAGATATGTTGTAACTGCATTTTTCAAATCAGCTGGATGAAGTTCTCCATTAACAAAAAGTTTTTCAAGTTGTTCTGAAGATGTGATGTCAATATCACCACCGAACTTCTTGTCCCTCTTTATGGATAACTTTCCATCTATAGGAATTATCAGCATTGAAGCTATCTGGATTATAGGATTGTTCTCAACTATCTTGGCAGGACAGTATGACTTGTTTATTTTCTTTTTTATTGACTCCTCAGAATCATAGACTTTTATGACACTGGCAGGTATGGACGAACTCATCTTGGTCCCAGAACCAAGTAATGAAGCAGATAAGGGAGTCATAATCTCAACCCTCTTTTTATATCCTATCTTAGGCAGGTATTCCCTAGCAAAAGCCATTATATGTCTCTGATCAGTTCCCCCAAGCTGTATGTCAGCATCAAGATATTGCTCATCCAAAGCCTGCATTATTGGATAGACCAACTCGCTTGTCTTAGGGTTCTTCATCCTAGTGACCTCTGATGCAGCCCTTGTGGTTCTGACAACTGTAGCAATTGTAGCAATCTTCCAAATATCCATAACATAGTTCTTTTCAAGCTGGAAGTCAGAACCTTTTACGAAATTAAGTTTCTTTGGCCAGTCAAATGACAACTCAATGCATTTACGAGTATATTCGGCTCTTTTGTCAAGGTCCTCCCATTTTGACTTTAAATCATCAAGAGCTGCATGAATGTCAGCCAACAAAATTTTAACTTTTATGTCTGCTCTATTAAAATCAAAAAGCTTACCCAAAGGAATCAAATGTCCAATATGCAAAGGACCAGTAATTGCCCGTCCGTGATATACTGTTGGTTGCTTTTTGGTTTTTAACAGCTCAACCAATTCTTCGTCAGTGAGAACTTCAACAGTATTACGCTTGACAAGATTTACACGTTCTTCTAAATTCTTGTAGGCTTTCATAAAATCACTATTTTAATTTTAATATAATTGTTTATATAACAGTTGCCCTAAGCGGATTTCAAAGCATCCTTACAAACACAGTTTCTCTCATCAGGAATGTTTTTCACAACTTCCTTTATTATTTGCTTTACCTTTTCGTTGTTTTCTTTCATTGTTTTCTTAATCTCTTCGAATGTAACAGGCTTGTCTGCCCACACATCATAATCACTTACTGTTGCCAATATACCAAGACAGATTTCCCTTTCCCTTGCCAAAATTGCTTCTGGTATACCAGTCATCCCAATTATCTCTGCGAATTTCCTGAACATCCTGCTCTCAGCCCTTGTCGAGAACCTCGGACCCTCAACACAGAGATAGGTTCCCCTATCATGAAATCTTATTCCCAAGTCCTTGCAGGTTATTATCAGCGCCTCTCTTATCTCTGAACAGAACGGATCAGCCAAAGAAACATGCTTAACATTTCCCGTGTTGTAAAATGTTGCCATTGTCTTTTTCCAGTCAATGAACTGGTCAGGTATCACAATGTCTCCTGGCTTGTACTCTTCCTTCAGAGAGCCAACAGCGCAACATGCGACAATTCTTTTTGCTCCCAGTTTCTCAAAGCCATTAATGTTGGCCTTGAAGTTCAGCTCGTGAGGAGGTATTCTGTGGCCTTGACCGTGCCTTGCAAGAAATGCAATCTTCTTTCCATTCATTGTTCCGATATTAAATGCATCAGAAGTTTTCCCATAGTCTGTATCTATTTCAATCTTGGACGAGTCCTTTAGCATTGAAGAATCGTAAAGACCAGTGCCACCAATAAACCCGATTTCTGCCTTTTCCATAAAACTAATGAAGCGGAGAAAAATATTAACTTATCTGTTACAAGAAACAGTTTAATAAAATTGTTCAAATACAAATTTAATACTTTCGTTCCTTTGGAACAAAGGTTGTTTTTTGGGATGAGGATTTAAAGCTTGTTCTTTCATTTAGATTATGAACTCGATTTTACATTATCCCTCATACGAGTATCCTTTCAGTCTTTATGTTGACGGGCATTTGCTAAATGATAGTAAAGTGTCATTAGGCATTCTTGTAGAGGATAACGACAGGGTTAAAATCCAGGAGATTTATGATGTAAAAACTGTTTCTCCGCACACTACTTTTATGGCCGAGGCAACGGCGAACTTTGATGCTATAATAACTATACCTCATTATTGCAATAAAATTTATTGCAAAAAATATGGAAACGGAGACAATCGTGTTTCTATATCTTCTGACTGCAGACAATTAGTTGATTTAATGGGAAGGTCCAAGAATGTTGCAAAGTCCCTGAACAAAGAAAATAATGGACTTACAGAAGCTGAATTAGAAATATTGGAGAAAAAAATAAAAGATGTTCAAGACATAAGAAGGAGCTATAACATTAAATACAAGGAAATAAAAAGCGAGAATAATCCCGCTCATCAACTATGCAGGTTAGCTGAATATAAATATAGAAAAAAGAAAGGCAAGTAGCACTATTCTTTAATAACCTTAATAAAGTACGAAAAGAATTAGGAATACTATGAAGATAAGATGCCTAGGAGGCTTCAGGGAAGTCGGCAAGAATGCTGTCCTTATTGAAGGGAAGAAAAGCATACTTTTTGACTATGGGGTCAAGGTTGAAACTGGTGAGTCTCCATTGAGCCCAAGTAAAGTTGATACGCTTGTATTAAATCATGGCCACCTGGACCATATTGGTTCTGCTCCCAAGCTGTTCGGGAAGATGAAGCCTAATGTGCTGTCAACAATCACTACCTTTGAACTTACACATCTTCTCCTGAGAGACAGTATGAAAATAGCCAGATATGAGAACAAGAAATTGCCTTTCACCAAAGTGGGCGTTGCAAAGATGAAAAAGAATGAAACCAGGATAACATATGGCCAGAGGTTTGAGACCAATGACTATTCAATGGAATTCTACAATGCCGGGCACATACCAGGAAGCTTCTGCTGCTTATTGGAAATGGGAGGCAAGAGAATCCTTTACACTTCCGACTTCAACACAAATGATACAAGATTGCTCAAGGGCGCCAAGATAGATGTCAAGGATGTTGACCTGCTTATAATGGAAAGCACCTACTCCAACAGGGACCATCCACCTAGAAAGGAGGTGGAAAAGGATTTTTTCGAAGCCATTGAGGGAACAATCGCCAACGAGGGGGTTGCTATCATTCCATCATTTGCCATTGGAAGAGCAGCAGAAGTTCTGATGGTTGTTGATTCCTTCAAGCATGATTTTCCTGTTTATCTGGATGGCATGGCAAGAAAAGCAACTGAAATATCACTGAGCTATCCAGAATTTATTAGAGATGCCAAGGCTTTGAGAAAGGCTTTCAAGAATGTCAGGACAATAGAATCTGCAGAGCAGAGGAGGGCCATAACAAAGAAGCCCTGCGCGATTATAACGACATCAGGGCTCCTGGAAGGAGGGCCTTCTGTAGGCTATGTCAAGTCATTGTACAACAGTCCTGAAAGCTCCATAATATTCACTGGCTTCCTTATACCGAAGACAGCCGGAAGATACCTTGTTGACACGGGAAGGTTTGTCACAGAAGGTTTTGATTTGAAGATAAAGATGAACATACAAAGGATGGACTTTTCAGCTCATGTGGGAAGGGCCGACCTGTTCAAGTTTGTCAACAATATAAACCCGGAGAAGGTCATGTGCCTGCACGGAGACTACTGTGAAAGGTTTGCAACTGAGCTGAGAGGTAGGGGCTTTGACACAATAGCTCCCAAGAACGGGGATGTTGTCAATATCTGATTCTAAACTAAGAAAAATTCACTTGTTTTTATTAAGATTTATTTTCCCTTTTGCTGCGAGAAAACCGATTATCAGGATTATTGCTACAAGAACTACTATAGAGACCTCAACCATCGGGAACTGTGTCTCTGCAACAACCTGGCACTCTTGTGACTCGAACGGTTTGCTTGCGTATGTGCCGCAGGCGCCGAAGTCTGTGCACCCTCTTGTCTGAAGGTTGTCTGCGCACTCGGACCACTCAGTGCACGACCAGCTCTCTGTACAGCCTGCCTGCCCTTCTTCGGTTATTGTTTCTGCACCGCCAGACCCTATTGCAAAAATCGAGAAGCCCGGCGACTCTGCTTGATAAATAACTTCGGAAGCGTCTTCGCTCATGTATGTTGTGGGCAATTCGTTCCATCCATCACCTTCCCACCTGTAGAGGCTGATGTTTTGCATTCCTATGCCGTTTTCATCAAACCATAATCTGTTTAAAGCGAATTTTATGTAAACCCTGCTTAAGTCGCCATCGGTTATGTTAATATTGTCTATCTGTATGTAATGATAAACCTTGCCTTGTATGTCGTGGCCTACTGAGTCCGGCAATGCCATAATCCTGTTGATAATTATTTTTGTGTTGTTGGCAGTCCTTGCAACAGAAACGTTGATCTGCCTGAATGCTATGTCCTCTGTCTTTGCTATTGTAAAGTTCATTATGCTGTTGGCAACCATTGATGGCACGGTTATGTTACAGTTTCCCTTTTTGTACCTCATTGTAAAAGTTCTGGTAGATGCACCGCCACCTCCGGGAGAGCCTCCGCCTCCAGGAAGCTGGGAATCGGAAGAGCTTACTGTTAATGATTTGGATGTTGTTAGTGTCTGGCCGTTCCCGCTTATGGTAGCAGTCGCTGTAAAGGCGCCAGCACTTGTCGAGGTTATGGTAAACGTGTGGTAAGCTATGGTGTTCCCATCTATGCTATTGCTCGAGACAGATGAAGGTGAGCATGAAAGCCCTGTGCAAGACATGGATATGTTATATGTCGTGGTCGTTCCGCCCGCGTTGTTCACGCCTACCGTGAGTGTAGTCGAACCGCCCGCGACTATGCTTGAAGACGCTATTGATGATGATGACGTTAGAGATGCAGGCGTCATCACCTGCAGGCCTGTCTGTGAGCTGTCAGAAAGCGGCTGGCCTGTCCCGGAATCCAATGCAGCCACGCTCGCAGTTATCTGGTTTGTATAGTCTCCTGCAACCGACGCAGTGCACGACCAGCTTGTGCTTCCAGAACCGCCTGACATTGATATGGACTGCGAACCAGACGGTGTGCAGCTAAGTCCTGTCGGCAAAGTCAACGAACCGCTTACATCGCTGACCTCAGAGCCTGTGACAGACATTGTAATTGTAAAGGTGTCCCCCGTAGTCACGCTGGAAGGCATGCTTACGCTCGATATTGATATTGAGCCTGTCGCGAGCGCAGGGCAGGCCATCGCAACCAAAAACGCAAGTAATAATATCGCTGCTTTCATTTTCAGTTCACCGTAAACATCGTGTTGTAGACTCCCGTGGACGTGTTAGTATCGAGGCGCACAAAATACTTTCTCCCGCTGACGAGCGCCGTGCTGTTCAGTATGCTATAGTAATTGCTTCCTGTTGTTAAGGACAGGGGCACCTGCATGGTTATTGTCGTGTTCTCATCTAAAGTAAGAACCGATGCTATTGCATTCGGTATGTTGCAAAGTATGTAGACGCTGCTCGTTGCATCGAACGTTGTCGCGTTTGTTGCCAAGGCAGAGCCTGTCCATATCGCGGGTACAGTCCCGCTTGTTGGCGGGGACACTGTGACAACTTGCGTTGTCATGCCTATGCCGCTGACAAACGCATTAAACACGTACACGCCCGGGTCTGTTATTGACATGTTTATCGTGGCGTTTGGCAGGGATCCTGAGCTCAGGGCTATGCTTGTGTTTTCGTAAACCAGACTTGATGCCGCTGGCGAGAAGGCCCTCAGAGTGACCGTGCCGTTGAGGCTCGAGCTTATGTTGACAAGGAAGTATGTTCCCGCATCTATTGAATCGGGCATTGTCATGTTCAGGCTTTGCGAGGCGTTTTTGACGTTGACCATCACGAATCCGAAGCCGTGTGACTGGTTAACGAACATGTCGACAGCAATCGGATAAGTGCCTATGGCACTAATTTCGTTGGGTATCGAGATGTTCACCCGGTACGGCTGCGCCTGTCCAGAGGTGTCGACATACTGCTGTATCTCTCCCTTATCCTTGTTGAAGATGAAAAGGAATCCGCTTGTCGCGTTTATTCGCAATCCGGATGTCCTGTTGTAAACAGATATATTCAGCATCACATTATCTCCCGGAGAATATGTGTTGCTGTTTGCGCTTGCAACTACCCTGAGACTGCTCACAATGAAGCCTGAGTAGGACTGTACATCGCTGCTGTTTGTAATGTATGCATGCAAAAAGTAAGGGCCGTCAGTATAGTTGCTCGTTATTGTCATGGTCTTTCTTGCAGTGCCGTCGCTTCCGGTAGTGGCTGTTCCGACAACGCGCGGGGTTGTTCCATCTGATCCGACTTCAAAGGTTACAATATAGCCGCTCACTCCGGTGCCGTTCGTGTAAGTCAGCTTTGCCGTCAGGGTCGCATTGTCTCCTGACTTGTAGGGGCTGTTGAAAGACCTGTCTGATATGGCGCTCAGTTGGAGCGCTGCCCCGCCCGTAACTGTGACTGTCGCTGGCGGCGCAAATCCTTGCTCGCCGTCTGGAGACGTTAGCCTAATTTCTAATCCGTACTTTTGAAGCGGCGAGAACGCCGGTATATCCAAGGAAATTGTCGCGTTTCCGTTGGTAGTGGTGTTGAACGGTATCTCGATGTAGTTTCCAAATGACCAGAGCTTTGCTGAAACCGCTGTCCCGTCAGGCACGCTGGCGCCACCTCTCGTGGCATTGACATAGATTATAACAGTGCTGCCAGGCGAGACGTCATAGTTATCTACTATAGATGCACTCGGCCCAGGCTCACCTGATAGAAGAGTTACCTTGAGTGTTGAAACCTGCACGCCCATGAACTGTTTCTGCCCTCCCATGTTTATCATTATATAGTTGAAGCCGGGCTTTGTTGCGTTCAATGTGACAGTGGCCTGCCCCGTGGAGTTCGTGGTGCCGTTTGCCCCGGCGACAAGTATGTCGTTTGGCGGCTGTGCCTTGTAAAGAGTGGCAGTAAAGTTCTGTCCTGATAATGCGGTGCCGTTTATTGCTGTTGCCTTGACGCTCAGCGTTATGTTCTCATTGAGGTCGTAGCTGAACTTGTCTGTCGACGTCATGATGTTGAATGAGTTCACATCAAAGCCTACATAGAATTTCTGCTGGCCGCCGCCTGTGGAGGACGTTATCTCGACATTGTGGTGCCCGACAGACCAGTTCCCGATCTTTACCTCCTTTGAGCCGCTGCTCCAGGCGTCGTTTATGCAGAATGTCACATTCGGCGTCGGGTCGCAGTTGTCAAGCGATCCTTGCGAAAGCGTTGTGCCGTCCACCTTGACGCCTGACGGTGGTATTGTGAAACTTTCCAAAGGACCGTACATAAGTATTGTCACGTTGTCAGTAGTCTGGTACGAGGGCCTTTCTGGCCTGACAAACAGGTCTGTTCCCCTGACGTCAAAGCCGAACCACGTCTCCAGCTTGACAACATTGCTTCCGATGTTCTTGGATATTTTTATCCTGAGGTTGTGCCATCCGTATGACCACGAAGTGCTCCCAGAGTGCGTGGAAGAGTTAAGCGTTATAGTGGCCTTGCCGTCGGAGCCCGTCGTTCCTATTGCAGGCGTGTCGCTGCTGTCAGCCACAACCTCGACCGACGCGCCGCTGATTGCCGCACCTGTAGTTGAGTTGGAAACCTGAATGGTCAAAGCGACATTGTCCGATGGCTGGTATCTCTGCCTGTCTGTCGTGGTCTTGATATTTATGTTGCTTATCTGGACCCAGTTGTCAGACACTCCTACAGTGCCGTTTGTGCAGCCTTCCGAGAAGCAGTTGTCGGCTGTCACAGAAGTCACTACCTGGTAGAATCCTAAAGTAGTAGGCATTGTCAAGTTCACGTATCCCTGGCCGTCTGTTATGTTGGATGCGCTATAGGCAACAGAAACCTCTGTGCCAGTAGAGTCGTACATCTTGACTGTCACGTTCTTGTCGGCGCCTATGCTGGTTGAGTTGATTCCTGTCGGCGGATTGGTGCTCGTGTTGAAGACGAATATCTTTCCGTTCACGGTCTGGTTCGTGCCGAAGGTGAAGCCGCCCAGGTCCATACCGACCTGGAAATCGTACGCATTGAACTGCATGGTATTGGTGGAAGTGTAAAGGGTGTTTCCGCTGAAGTTGCTTGCATTGAGAAGCATTATGTACTTGCCTGCATCGAGGTTAAAGGAGGCCGGCCTAAAAGTAAGGTTGTAGAACGTATTCCTGTTAGAGTCGTAGCTGAATGTTATTGTTGTTGCATTTGCCACAGTTTTGTTTAGGAAAAGTATTCTGGCTGTCAAGGCGACTCTCGTACCGTTTAGCATCGTGCCCTGCTTTGTCATTATAGAAACGTTGATATTGTTGTTGTCTGAAAGCGCCATGGACGGATTGAACATCGGCTGTATGTTCCAGTTCTCAGCCCTAGCAAGGTTCATAACAACAGTTGCTCCTGGCGCTATTGAGATGTTTGTCTTGTTGTAAACACTAAGGTACTGGCTGAAATCGAATGATGAGGTTAGTTCTAGCGTGTAGTTTCCCGCTGGCAGCGGCACGCTAAGCGTCGGTGACTGGCTCCCGAAACCGACAAGGTTCTCAAGCAGCACGCCTTCGGGATTTATCAAGACAACAACTTGGCCGTTGCTGTTGCGGATAATGCCGCTTGTCTCGAACCAGAAGTCAAAGGAGCCTGCCTTGTTCCTGTTCATCGTGTTCTGCAGGTTTGAGCATTTGGACTCGTCAGAAATATTATAGTCGAATATGTCATTGCACGTGTAAACAGTAAGGTTCAGATAACCAGGCTCTGTGAGATTGCACCTTATTGAAGATATGATGCCCTGCGTGACGTTCGCGGAAATGTTGAAGCATGCCCTCATTATCGAGCCGGACATCGGATCCCCCATTGTCGTGTTCTTGCCGAAAAAGTCAATGACCATATTGTTTCCGACAGGGGAAAGGAATGACATGTTCATGCTTGATGGCGGGTTCACATTCTCGAACATTGACGTCATCGAGAATTTCCCTGTGACATCGTCCCTTTGGATGCCTGTCCCCGTGGAGGAGAACTTGCTGAGCTCGCTTATGATCATTCTTGCGCTGTTGAGCGTAAGTCTGGCATCGACAAGCCCACCGGCCTTGAGAGTCAGTGGCGGGAGCACGACAGTGTCGCCTATTGCAAAATACCCTCTGTTATTGTTGTTGTCTATCGTGGGGTAGTAGACAGGCACGCCATCGCTTGTCTTGTCGCTGACTATGAAGAACTGGTATTGCGGGAAGTACATGTCGCCTTGCGAATGCTCGCTCGGGGGCAGCGATTTCGGAATCCTCATGGAGAACATGCCGTTCTCGTCGGTCACGGAAGAGTTGAAGAACTGTATTCCGAACGCGCCGCTCGGGCCCTTGAAGAACTGGGCATAGACAGTGGCATTCGGCACAGGATACTTGTTGCCTGAAGAGTCGGATGTCTGGTTTACCACCTTTCCGACAATCGTTCTGTAGTCGGAATCTGTGTGCGTGGTGTTGTTTGCCAGGAATATTTGAGCTCCTGTCATGCCTGAAACAGGCGTCATGAATGGGAAACTATAGTTTCTCCCGCCATAGTTAAACTTTATTTTATAGTGTTTGAATGGCTCCAGGAAGGCGGGCATTGTCTTGTCCTGGCCCGTGACAATAAACAAAAGCTCGTCAGTCGCATTGTCATGGACGTTTAGCTGGTTTGGTATGTTCTCTTGCTGGAATGAATTTGGGGACCATAGAGAAACCATTACCATGGCCATGGACGCGGGTGTGCCAAGGTTTAGCGAAAGCGGTGTGCCTGGCGTAACGTTTTGCTCGGACTTGTTCGAGGATATAAAGTCCAGGGCAATGATTGTAGTTGTCTGGTTTATAGTGCATAGAGAGTCTGTATCGTTAAGAGGAAAACTTATCCCGTGGTAAAAGCACATGTTAGGCTCTATCAACGGTGTCAGGTTGACACAATCGCCTCCAGTCACAACGCCCATACAATGCTCGGCCCAATAGCCGTCTGTATCTGAGAGAGCAGGCCCTTCCAACAAAAACGACTTGGTGCTGTTGTCAAAGACCATGAATGCTGTGTTCGGCAGACCTGCCGCACCTGAGGCGTCATTAGCCTGCAGAGAAACATAATTTATCGTGAACATGGTGCCGTTACATCCTGAAAGACCGCATTCTGAATAGGCCGCAACAGCATAGTCTGTCTTGTTGCCAACCGTGGCATTGATTTGCATGGTCTGATTGGTAAACGGCGCATCGGTCCCATTCAAAACAAGCAACACGCATGACGGATCAGACAAATTGCTCATTGGCTCGTTGTTGTAGTCAGTTCCGTTTGTAGCGCCAAGGCTGTAATCATAGTATCGGGCGCTTATTATGCCACCGTTTGTGGTGTTTAGCATTGTTCCATTATACCATATGTTAAACCAGTTAACTTCTTCTGATGTGCCGGCACAAACAACAATACTCTCATTATCCTCCGTGCCAAAAGCATCAACTAGGCAGAACTTCAATTCGCATGGATTTTCTTCTGGTTCCGCAAAAGTCAATACGTTAAAGGAAAGTAAGAATATTACAAAAACCGCAAGTAATAATGAAAAACCGCTGGTTTTTCCTTCACGACCTTTTTTCATTTTCACACCTTCACGCAAACACTACACCAAAATTTATAAGGATTATTTGATAAAGGTGCCTTATATATTTTTGTATTATATCTTATTACAAAAACAGCAAGAAATAATGAAAAACGCTGGTTTTTCCTGCAGAACTTTTTTTGAAAGGTTTGCAACTGAGTTGAGAGGTAGAGGCTTTGACGCGATCGCTCCTGAGAATGGAGACGTAGTGAACTTTTCTTAATTTTTTTTCTGTTTCTAACACAATTCAAAGAAGTTGTAATCTGACATATTAACAGGATTTAATTCAGGTATTACTTCGAAGGAGGCTGTCGGATTAGCGCATTTTAACAATTTTTCTTCTGCGACATAGCATGGCGCCAATCCTAAATTTATATTTTTTCTGCTGCATCCGTTGTTTTTTCTTATCATGTCTACTTTTTCTCTCATTTGGCTTATCATTTTCTGAAGTGTTTTAGATTCATATATAGTGTTCCCTTTCACGTCAACAACCTCATCCTTTGTTAGAGGTGAGTGGTCGTCCAAACGGTAAAAAAACAGTCCCATTTTTGTTTCGCAATCTTGTGGCATAATAAACACGTTTTAAAAAACTTATCTTATAATTTGAAATGTAAAGAATTTAAGTCTAATAATAGTCCTCTTTTGGAGATCCAACAGTGATTTTTCCCCTGCTCTTGAGGAAAAGAAGTACGGCAATAACTATCACGATTAGCAGCGCGACTGCCACAATTGTTGCTGTTGGCAATTCTTCGACTGTGATATCTGCCTCAACTGTTCCACATTCCTGTGTTTCAGTGGGCTTGCTGGCAGTTGTACCGCAGGAATTGGAGTCAGTGCATGTTCTTGTTTGTGTTGTATTAGAGCATTCTGACCATTCAGTGCATGACCAGCTCTCTGAGCATGCTGTCTCCTCTATTTCAGGCGCGCTACCCGATTCTCCAATCGCGAACACGGAAAACCCGGGTGATATGGCCTCGTAATAATACTCAAAGGAATCATTAAAAGAATAGTAGGTCGGCAGTTCGTTCCAGTTGGTGTCTTCCCACCTGTAGAGACTGATATTCAAAGAGTTGATGTTGTTGTCAGACAGCCAGGTATTGTTGACAGCAAGCCTTATTATTGTCCTGTTGATGTCCGCGTCAGTGATGTTATCCTTTTCTACATTGATGTAATGGTAAACCTTTCCTTCTATATCATGAGATATGGTTGAGGGCATTCTTGACAGCTTGGTTATGATTATCCCTATCTTGCTCGCAGTGTTGATCATAGTGACGCTTAGCTTTCTGAATGCTATGTCCTCTGTTTTCTGTATTGTAATATTCAATGTCCTGCCTGCTGATATGGACGGAACAGTGATATTGACTTTTCCGGGCGTTCTTGTCATTTTTGTGGGAATTGGTACAGTACCGCTTCCGCCACCAGGCGTGAAGGCAGCTCCTGCGACAGTCATTGTTAGTGTAACGCCAACTGGGTCGGCAGTCCAGTTCCCATTGCCTGTTGTATTGAACCTGTAGACGTATGTGCCTCCGCCTAGGGTTGTAACTTCCTGGTAAGGGGTTGTGTTGTCGACCAAGGTAGCGTCTCTCCAAAGCCTGTATGTGACATTCGTATCATTAATGTTGTTTTCTGTTCCAGTGACTGTTGTCTCGGCAGGATATGTGACCGAGGTTGAAGGTGTTGCATTAATCATCAGAACCAATGTCCCTTTGTTGACAGAAGCATAATAAGTCAGGCCTGTTGAATTGCTAGTATAGTTTGCATTTCCAGTTGCATTGACTTTGTACGGGTAGGTGTTGTTTCCCAATAGGATATTTTCTGCTTGTGGAGAAGTTCCATTGGCTATGTGGGTTCCGTTCCTATAAAGATAAACAGTTCCTCCAGATGTTGCTGTTGCGTTGATTGCTGCTGGGTAGGTGTATGTTTTGTTTGCGTTCTCTGTGCCGTTGAAATAAAGGCTGACTGGGTTATTGGCTTGGCTAATCGTAAATATCCAAGTGTCTGTTGCGTTCCAAGTTCCAGAAGTATCGTTGGCATATGCTGTCCAGTTGTATGTGTCAGCTGGCAATATTATAGAATAATTATAGATAGAACCATTAAAGGTGTCATTGGTCATGGAAGCGTTGTTGATTAAAACGCCCGTAGAATTCCTGATTGTTATCAGTACGTCGGAAATATCTGTATTGTCGTTCCATGTCACGTTGAATGTACTGAGAGTTGAAGAATAGTTCGTCGGGTTGGAGCTCTGGTTGACAGACCATGTAGGTGAAGAGATATCAGAAACTGTAAACACTATGGTCTCCAAGGTTGAGTTGTCTGAATAGTTAGCATTGCCTGTAGTGTTGGCAGCAACTTGATACACACCCAAACCAAGATTAGATGTATCGGTTATGTTTGTGTTAAGACCAGTAGTTGCTGGAGATATGTTAGCCAAAACACCAGAGTAGTTGGCGTAAAATGTTGTTGCAAGAGTTGTATCTGAAGAGTATGATGTGAAATTTATTATGAATCCAAAATCAACTGGCGTGCTCTCATTCCATTCCAAAATTGTTGAAGGCATTCCCATATTCACAAGTGCGTAATAGGTCAGACCGGTTACATTGTCTGAATAGTTAGCGTTACCGGTTGCATTTATCTTGTAAGCATACGTCCCATTCCCAAGCAATACTTGCTCATCAGTTCCTACTGATGCACCATCTCTGTACAGAGATGGTGTTAACACGGTTGATGTTCCAGTAGCGTTAACAGCTTCTGGATAAGTGTATGTCTTGTTTAAGTTCTGGGTTCCATTGAAATAAAGACTAACAGGATTAGATGCCTGACCTATTATGAATGCCCAACCGTTTGATGTATTTGTATAGTTTGAAGAGTCGTTTGCATAAGACAGCCAATAATAAATACCAGCTGGTAGAGTGATATTGAAGCCGTAAACGTCGCCGCCCAAGTTGTTCATCTCATACTCTTGACCGCCCGACCAGTTGCCAACCAGAATGACTTTTGATATTCCATTGGCATCTGACCAGCTTATGTTGAAGTAGGAAGGTGTCGATGACGAGTAATTGGGTGTTGTATTGTAGCTTTGATTAGACCATGTTGGAGCTATGCTATCCACCATGACAGTATAATTAGTTGTTCCTGTATCACCCAATCCTGTGTTATCATAACATTCCACGTTCCACAAGTATGCGACATCATCGTTCACAGTGTTTGAAATGATATTTGTAGCGCCATTTGAAAGTGGAGTGCTGTTGGTCTCATTTGCCTCCCAGCTGCCTGTAAAGTTTCCAAAAAGTGTGCAGTTGCTCATTGTCATAGAATCGTTCCAAACAGGCATGTAATTAAAATTAATAGTTCTGTTGTTCGTCCAATTGGTGTTTCCAGGCGAAACAAGAGATACGTTTATACCATCAGTGGCCTGATAGCTGGAAAAGCTTGAAACTGTAAATGTTAGATTCTCTCCGTCCCAGATAATGTCAGAACATATGCTCGGTGGGCATGATTGTGGATTCGAACCGTCGTAGCCCATCCTTATTATTTGTGGATTTCCTGTTATTCCTAACTGGCCGGAAACATTGTAGATTGTTAACCTTGCAGACAGATTTAGGTTAGGTTTATCGGGCTGACCGCAACTGTCTCCACAGAACTCCGTGTCATTGATTCCCACTCTTCCTCCTCCCATAACACTTTTCATAGCGAATTCCATTATGGCCTGAGATTCTTGCTGGGAATCGAAACTAACATTTGTCTGGAAAATGATTTTGGCTTTTCCCGGAACTTCTATGGTGAAGTTTTGTATGGCAGAGAAATTGCCTGCATCCGCTATCTCCGTAAAGTTTGTTGTTGACCCTCCAAAGTTGGGTGCGCATACCAACCAGTGCGTGCCGTTCCATGTCCCAGGACCGTATGTGTCCATATAAGAGCACAATGAAACGTTTTGCGTACATCCCACTGCCTGTATAGGACTAAATACCGGAGACGAATTTGACGCATTCCACCCCGGAACCTCGGGGAAAAAGACTCCCGGCTGACCTTCTGAAGGGCAACCGAAAGTTGACATGTTAACCAGCAATACTGGAGCAAAAAAACTGGGCAAGTCATATGTTTCGTATGAATCAGAAGTAGTGTTAAAAATTGTTGCGTTCATGGTAATGTTATTAGGTTGAATCTGTTCTACTGACAATGATGTGAAGTCTACTGTATCATTAAACTCGAAAATAGCCCAGCTGGCATCTGTTCCGTTTTGCTTGAATACACCGGGCTGGACATCGCTTCCTCCTATTTGGGAAAAATCGGCATCAACAGTCATGCTTGAATTACAAATATTTTCTCCTGGGGGATTTGCACAGCTGATGTTGGCAATTATATAAACATCATTTCCGTCTGCAAAGAACATGTCTCCTCTTGTCAAATTAACCCAAGAAGGGCAAGGATACCCACCACAAAAGTCATAACCCTGCAGTTCTCCTGGATCAACATCAGCGAATGCTGGTAGAACCCAGAGGACCATGACTGCAATAATTGATAAAAATACCATAGAAAGCAGACTAAACTTAATAAAACCCTTTTTATTCAATACAACACCTAAAAATATTATTATAGCCCACCATATAAACATTACTATAATTTTCAAGGTTTTTAGGAAGTAACTTTTATCTTTAAAAAGAGGTTATTTAATTAAATGAAAGTGGCTATTCTTTCCCTTCTGAAAGGGGACTTGGCAAGGAGCGGCGGTTTAATACTTTTAGCAAGCCTTTCCGCTAACATAATCCTGTTTTTTGGTAACCTGCTTCTTGCAAACCAGCTGGGAGCTGTAGATTTTGGCGTCTTCAAGGTCATCTCTTATCTTTTCACGTTCTTCCCTATTCTAATAGAGTTCGGCGCTTACGCAACTTTAACAAAATATATCTCTGAATTCAAGAGTACAAGCAGAGAAAAAGCCGGCTACCTGATCAAATGGTTCTTGAAAATAAGGATTTTCAGCTATTCAGTCCTGATAGCCCTGATCCTAGTTTTCAACGAGCAAATAGCCTCAGTATTCCTGAAGGACGCCTCACTCAACTATCTGGTGTTTCCAGGGGTTCTGATGGCAGGCATGACATTCTTTATTGTTTTCCAGAACATTGTCCTTGGCTTCCATAAGTTCAAACTTTTTGCCTTGTCCCAGTTCCTGACGCTAACAAGCTCTGCTGTTCTTAGTGTCTTGCTGAGCTCCTTTGGAATCTCCTATGCAGTTCTAGGCTGGAGTTTCGGGTTTTTAATCGGAAACATATTCAATTTGAAGTTCTTTTTCAAAGAAGGGGTGATTAAAAAAACAGAGGAATTTGATGTCAAAAAAATATTCATGAAGTTCAGCTTGCCTGTGTATTTCACATGGATAATCATCAATCTGTTTACAATCATCATCCCTGTCTTGAATCTCTTCTTCTCCCCGGAGGCAATCGGTTACTTTTCATTCGCCTTCCTCTTTTATTTTGCAACACTGCTAGTTCCAACAGCAATATCTTCTGTGGTGTTCCCGAAAGTATCAGAGCTCAACGGCTTTAAGAGGCATGGGGATGCAAAAAATATCCTGAAGAAGGGATTCCTGCTCTACACACCTGTATTCTTGATTGGAATATTGTTTGTTATTCTGTTTTCGGACTGGCTCTTTGCCTCATTCTTCGAAAGCTATCTGCCAAGCCTGCTAATATTCAAGGCTCTAGTCTCTTTTGGGCTGGTTTTCGGTTTTAACATGATATACACCAACTACTTGCAGGGGCTGGGAAGGGTCAAGCTGTTCGCCTTGCTGATTCTGCTGCAGAATATTGTGCTATTTGCTGTCAGTTTTGTCTTGTTGGGCATGTTGTAGAACGGTAAGACTGAACCTTTTTATACTTTGTTTTCTAATTTTTCTTAGTAATTATGAAAGTAAATATTTTGAAAAAATACTGGTATGTATTCGTGCTGTTAGGCATAGTTGCCTTCAGTTTTTACATAAGATCGTTCAACATAGTCCCTGATAGGATATTGTCATTCGACCCTGTTTTCATGTACAGGCAGACCTATTACATGGCAAACTGGGGGCATCTGCCAGTATGGGACGAAATTTCATATTATGTGGGGAAAATTGTTGATTACGATTACACAGCCCCTCTCATGTTCTATATAACCACCATGCTCTATTGGCTGCTGCAGAATTTTGGCATGAGCCTTTTGACAACATCAGCCCTTGCATCTGCCTTTTATGGTGCCATAATAGCAATTCCTGCATTTCTATTGGTTAAAGAATTGTCAAACGAATATGGAGGCCTTTTTAGCGCGATCCTAGTAGCTTCTGCGCCTCAGGTCTTGGTCAGAACATTCGGCAGTTCCTATGATACGGACCAATTGGTTCTCTTCTTCATCCTGCTTACAATGTTCGCTGGCGTTTATGCCTTGAAAAGGAAGACTATAAGCAGCATTTGCCTGGCATTGATATCATTCTCATGCTTCATGCTGACATGGACACTGTTTTCCTATACCTATGCCATAATGGTGATAGCTGCAGTGATTTTCATTATTTTAAGTCTGGTTCTGAAAAATCTTGGAAAAACCGATATTGACATCTTCAAGGAAATTAAGGGCTTGAGCAAGGTTCTGGTTGCCCTCTTAATAGGCTTGATTGTCATAGGATTTTTAACAGGAGTTGAGCCGCTAAAGTCGTTCAGGTCTTTGATGGTATTTTCACAGAACCCTGAAACGTGGATAGTGAATATTTCCATTGCAGAACTTCAACCCTTCAGCATATTTGAATTGGGTGGGTGGATTTTGGCAATGGGAAGGTTTTCAATGGGAGATGGCTTGATTGACTCCCTGATATTTCTGGTATTTATTTTGTTAATATCATTTGGTTTTTACAGCAGTTACAAAAAGAATAAATTCTTTAACCTGGCTTTTCTTATGACTCTGTTTGTTGTAGGATTGTACACGACAGTCAGGGGCATAAGATTTACAGAGTTCACAAGCGTGATTTTTATTTCTATGATAGGATATGGTTTTGGCATGTTAATGGAAAGGATTAAAAACCATGAAAAAGTCGTTAAATCGTTTTTCATCGGTGGCAGTATATTCCTAGTTCTTATTATAGCAAACATGGGTTTGGAGATGGGTAAAGGCCTTGGGCCTGACATGAGCCCTAACTGGGATGCTGCCTGGAATTTCCTAAAGACTGAAACTCCGGAAAATTCTATTGTCGGCACGTGGTGGGATCCGGGACATATGATCAACGGTCTTGCAGAACGTAGAAACTTTGCAGACGGTGCTCACTGTACGTTGACTTGCCTGTACACAATCAACGACAGGATAACGGATTTGGGAAAGATAATGGTTACCAGCAACGAGAACGAGTCACTGGAATTGATAAGAAAATACCAGGGCACCTCTCCAAAAGTCTATTGGATAGCATCTGATGACTTGATTGGAAAATTCAGATGGCTGCAATACTTCGGTACTGGCTGTGACGGCGTGTCAGATGAATCATGTCCTTTGTACATACAGCTTGGTGAAAGTTCCAGGTCCACTGATAACAACGGAAACTTGATGTTTAGAAATTACGACATGGGACAGCAGACACAGATATTAGTGTACAATACCCAGCCACCAATACCAATGCTTGTCCAAGGAATAAACATTGCCCTATTCAAGGAGATTATAACTTATAACGGGACAGAAGCTATTTCCATAACATTCACTGAAGAGGAATTGAACTCTATGATAACAGCGCTCAAGCCTCTTGAGGGACAGCTAAATGCCAGGTTTGTAAATGAGACAATACAAATGACAGCATGGTTACCAGCGCATTATTCTTACATTGTATTGATACCGCCAACCCTGAGAGATTCTGTTTTCACCAAGATGTTCATGCTTGAGGGACAGGGCCTAGAGCATTTCGAGCAAGTGTTCAGGAATGAGCAGGTAAAGATATACGAGGTCGTTTGATGAGGACCTATGCATTGATTTGTGCCTACAACGAAAGCAAAACAATAAACGATATTATAGGCAAGACACTGAAATATGTTGACAGGATTATTCTGGTTGATGATGGAAGCTGCGACAATACATATAAGATTGTCATGGAGAAGTATGGTAATAACAAGAGGGTAATAATGCTTAGCTATCCCGACAACCGAGGCAAGGGATATGCGACAATACAAGGCTTCAAGCGTTTTCTCAAGGAAAAGGGTAATATGCTTGTAACTATTGACGCTGACGGCCAGCATGATCCCAAGGACATACCTGTTGTCGAGCTGATGGTCAAGAAGAAATATTCGGACATTGTCATAGGGTCAAGGTACATGAAACTGAGGGGCTATCCAAAATTAAGGATATTTTTCAATGTATTCTCAACCATGGTAGTGCTTTTGTCTTCTGGGGGCTTCTTCACTGATGTCGCGTCAGGCTTCAGGTGCTATTCCAGAGAGGCTGTCAAGTACATACTTCCCAGAATTGACTTGGAGGGCTTCGGTATAGAACTTGAAATCCTGCAGATAGCCAAGGAGAGAGAGATGAAGATATCAACTGTCTCTGTCTGGTGCAGCTATCAGTGCGGCAAGAAAGGCAACTTCTCCAAACTAGCTCACGGTTACATCAAGTTTGCCATGAAGTACAAGAAGGAAATATTGGGAAGAATTTTCTAATCTCTTCCAAGTATGCCAAGAACTAGTCCTATTGACCATGCAAGCGTTCTGACAAAGAATATCATAAGGAAGTAGGGGAAATATTCCTTCTTCGTTTTGAAGCTCAGAAACTCAAATACGGATATCAGTAGGAATATCAAAACAAATATGCCGAAAAAATCTAGAGATGTTATTGAGAAGATACTCAAGAATAGAAATAAAGCAGCCAGATAAAATACAGCTAGGTGGTACATCATGGTTGGCTTGGATATGTAATCACCTCCAACTCTTTTCTTGTGCTTGGAATATATCAGGGGTAGGTACCTTGCATAAGTCATTTGCTGCTTGAATATTTTTTTCCATGTGGCCCTGTGATAATGATATATCACTGCTTTTGGTTCGTAAAGGATTTTCTTCCCTGTACTTATCACTCTGTATCCCAAATCAGTGTCATAACCAACAAAAAGCTTGCTGTTGAACATAAGTTTCTTTAGAATCTTGGTTCTCACACAAATGTTCATGGTAGGTGCACGAGGTATGTATTTGGGAAACTTCTTGAACCTGTTCTCCAGCTCAATGCCAACTAGTTTCTGTAGGAAGTTAACGTTTCTAGGCGTCTTGCAGAAACCAGCAACTGCTGCTATATCTTCTGTCTTGAATCCTGAAATTAAATTCTTTAACCAGTTACTATCAGCCACACAGTCGCCGTCAGTGAATGCAACGAATGTTGTATTTATCTTCTTGATTGCATGATTGTAAGCCTGAGGTGGCGTGCTTTTGAACTGCTCGAACTTTATTTTCTTTCCATAACTTTTCAGTATCTCATAGCTGCCGTCATTGGAAAAGGAATCGACAACATAAACCTTGTAGTTATTGTAGTTCTGTTTCAGAAGCGAGTCAACACATTTCTTTATTGTACGGGCTGAGTTTTTTATTGTTACCAAAACAGTTATGCTGGGTTTCATTGAATCATCTCAGACAGGTACCTCTTTTCTTCCGCTGAACATGAACTTGATTGCCGGAATAGCAGAACCGATAACTCTTTTTAATTGAGAGGGATGGGTCAGCGTCCTTGATATGAACTCCTTGCTCATGTAATAGTCTCTGAGTCCCTTCTTCACCAAGGCAACCATCTCCTCGTACGTTATGTCCTTAAGGTTCGGCAATCCTCTCTTGTCTATGTACGCTCCCTCGTTGTTATGGGCATACCACTCGTAAATCTTGCAATTACCATACAGTTTTGGCGGCGCTATCTGGACTATTGAGAGGTCGAGCTTCTTGATAAAGTTCATTGTCTGCTGAATGGTCTCTCGTGTTTCCCCGATATTCCCAATCATGAAATCGCCGTGAACATCTATGCCCACCTTCCTGAAACGCCTGCTGACCTCAGTCAGGTTCTCGACAGTCGTTCCCTTGTTCATCCTCTTTAGTATTTCATTGTTTCCGCTCTCAAAACCTATGTGAACGACGCGGCAGCCGCTCTTTGCCATCATGTTGACTATTTTCTGAGTGAACGCCAAATCGCCTCTGGCATAGCAGGCCCAGCTTATTTTCAAGCATCTCTTTATCAGACCTTCTGAAAGCTCTTTCGCCCTTTTTGGCGATATTGTATCATCCTGAATGAATATTTCTTTTATATTCAAATTGTTCCAAGCCCATTCAATCTCATCCAAAGAATCTTCAATATCTCTTTCGACATAGCCACCCTTTTGTAGTATTGTTGATGGCCACAGACAGAACGAGCACCTGCCCCAGTAGCATTTCCTCGATGTCAGCAAATCCACAAACCTATGCTCAAGAGAACTTATCCTGTAGTTGTTGATGTTCAGATGCTTTTGATATATCTTCGTCACCCAGCCAAGATCCTTCAGCTGTTCTGGGGTCAGTCTCTCTGTCCTGATGCATCCTTTCTTGCCTTTTCCTTCAACTATTTTCAAGACCGCGAACTCAAACTCGCCTTCTATGAAAAAGTCGACAATCTTCTTGTTGACTTTCTCCTTCTTTACCAGAGAACACCAAGGTCCTACGAAAATTATTTTGGATTTTGTGCTGTTCTTTATAGATTTTGCCAGATTCATGTTGGCGCCTAGTCCCCTCTCTGAGATGTACAGCACGGAAAAATCCGGCTTGAACTCTTTGGCAATCCTCAGGACTTGACTGTCGCTAAGGTTCTCCGCCTCGGCATCAACAAGCCTACATTCATGGCTGTGCTTTTCTAACAAGCTCACCATATATGATAAAAACACAGGATACCAGTGGCTACCACTGAGTGACAGAGAATCCCAACGAGCCGAGTGTATGTAATCTGGCGTAAATTGAGGATTAACGGCTAATATCTTGACCATTTTCGATTGACTCCATAATTTTATTTATACATTTAGTAGTATTATTTTTGATTTCATGTTCCCAAATTCTTATAACCGTATAACCCTGCTTTCTTAGAGCTTCAGATATCTTTATATCATTAGTATTGATCTTTTCAGGAAAATGAACTGGACATCCATGCCAATAACAACCATCAATAAACACACAAATGTTCGGTTTTATAAAAATATCTGGTTGGCCAAGAATTGAATAATGAGTAGTGAAATTAATATTCCTTTCTGCTAGGCATTTTTGAACTAACATTTCAGGATAAGTATCCTTATGCGGTATCTTCTGTCTTAAACGTGCTTCACTAATCTTCTTATTCTGTTCAACAGAATTTTTACTTCCTAATCTATTATTTGAAATGTTCCTTAATCGCTCTATTTCTTGAACATTTCTTTTTCTTTTGAAAAAAGTTCTCAATTTCTCCATTTTTTCTATGTATACTGGATTATTCCAGTTTTTCTTCATAATATCTTTCGAAATTTCTATCATAATTTTTCTAAATTCTGGATTCTGCCATCTTTGTTTCAATTCTTTATTTTCCTTTCCTTTATTCCAAACCTTTCTACCTTTATTGGAAATTGATATCTTTTGACCAATAATTTTTAACTTCTTATTCGTTTCTTTTGTCATACCCTTATTCCAAACGTCGTATGGCAATTTTTTGCCTTTGTTCCAAACCTGACTACCTTTCAATCTTTGGCTAATCTTTAATTTAGTTTCATCAGAATGATGTTTGCCTAAGAAAGGTGGAACTTTTATTTCAGATCTTGCAACTTCTAACAGTTTCAAATGTTTTTCATTTCTCAAATAAACTCCTCTAGGCATATTTTTCACTTAGATAATGCCTTATACTAACCGAAAATAATATTTTCTTACCACTGGACACAGTACTGTGAATATAGCCTTGGGTATATTGGGGGTTTATTAGAATTACTTTCAACCAATCACCATTTAATTTTTATAGCTACAGTAATTTATAAATAAAGTTATCCTGGTTAGAGTAAACCATCTCGAAATTTTCTTTGTCGCCATCAACCTGGATAGCGAAGTTGTAGGTGAAAACACCTATTATGTTGCTTTCCGGTATTATCCAGTCATCCGAGAGAATACCTCTCCATATCAAAATATAAGATATACCATATTCTTTCAGTGTCTTGTATATTTGAGTGGAATTGGTAGAATGCATCAAATCCGGAAACTCATCCATTGATACTGCCCAGACATTTTGTCTTTCCCCATAGTATGCTAGACTACCACTATAAGCAGTGAATATCAAATCATCTTCATTTGTATTTTGTTTTACCCATCTCAATGCCTGTATATAATTATCAGGGTATCTTGTAGATTGAGATGTGGAAAGCGCAACTGTTATGCTAGTTGAAAGGGCGTAAATGAAAAACACAACCACCAGTAATGAAATGTATTTCTTCATTTTTGCAACTTGGCTTATGTAAAAGCCCCCTAATACAGCTATTTGTGGAAATATGATGGAAAGATACCTAGGATCGCCGATGGCGATTCCAAGAATGTTTCTAAAATAAAAAACGAGAATAAAAAGTAAAAATAGAAATATGGATGGGATTATTTTCTTATTTTTTGTTTGCCATGAATAAATCATACCAATAATACAAAAGAAAAGGGGCACAAACCCGAAAACGTTGAAAAGGTTTACTGGAATTGATATAAGTTTGGCTGCTTCGGCTGAAGCCCAAGTTGGTTCTATAACTCTGGGCATTTCAAAGAAAATATTAAAACCTTCTACAAATGGATAGTTGAATAGAATTATGTTTCTTATAATGAAAGGTAACATTAAAAGACTAAATATGAAAATTGATATTATAGACAGTTTGAAAAATTCTTTGTCTTTTTTCAGAATGTATTTTATCAAAGAAAATAGAAATATTGTAATTGGAAATATTAAAGAACTAGATTTAAGATAAAACGATAAACCCATTATAATTCCTACAAGGACGGCACCCTTAATCGTCTTTAAGTCCAGTAAAAGATAGACAAAAAGAATTGAAAAGAATGCTATCGGAATTTCTGTATATGATAGCATCATGAAATGTGGGAAGTAGAATATCGTCAAAAGGATTGCTATTGATGCCAAACCGCATATATTGATGCCATAAAACGATGCTGGGTTTAGTTTTTTACAAAACAGATATACCATAATTATTGTTAAGATTCCGAAAAAGGCTATTATAGCCTTTGCAAGGCCTAATGAGGGACCAAAAATAGTGAAAAATGGAACATAAAGAAGTGAAGCCAGTGGTGCAATTGCATAAATGCTTTTTTCATATTCTAAGCCCATGAACTCCTTTGCTAAGCTTACATAACCGGCTTCGTCTTCTCCCAGCATCGGTGTATTGGAAGCTAGATAAATGAATAAAAATCCAATAATAAAAATGGATAGAATGAATAAAAACTCGTATTTTTTGTATTGTTCTTCTGGCATTAAATCACTTTTTTCTTTCGTAAAGTATTGACCAACCTGAATTTAAAATTAAGTTTTTAACCTTTTTAAGTTTGAAGTTGTTCTTCATAAAGGCTTTGTTGAAATCATCCAAGCTATATGCCAGCTGCTCTACATGGTCCCTTGGGAAAAATTTCCAGTAAAAATTTTCTATATGATGCCAGTAAGAGAACGCATTAGGTTGTATTACCATAACATATTTCTTGCTTATCCTGCACATCTCGTCAACAAAGGGCTGGAAGTTTTCAAAGTGCTCAAGAAGTCCCTCTGCAAATACCAAGTCAAAGGACCTTTTCTTGAATTTCATGCGTTTGGCATCCATGAGAAAAACATCCTTGCCTGTCTCAAGACCCTCTGAATTGCATATTTTCAGGCTCTCTTTTGATATGTCTATTCCAATGCTGTCTGAAAAGCCGTATTTTCTAAAAAGAAGGAGGGTTCTTCCTGTAGCACAACCAACATCTACAACCTTGGATTTTCTGCTGATGAAGCCTATCGACTTCATTGCTGCCCTCTCAGATATATAGAAAATTATTCCTCCCAGAAATGAAACTGATTTTGTTTCCTTCCATAAATCGTCAAATTCTTTCTCTACGGTTTTTTTTCTTTTCATTTTATCAGACATAGAACTTAATTTTTTAGTAATCATCGTCTTTTTACTCTGTATGACCAGGGTTTTTTATCTTTTACTAATCCTGTTTTAACTTTTATATATGATATCATAGCCGATAAAATCCAAACATCTAGTCCTATCATTTCTATTGGGCTGAGTTTAAAGTAATTCTTTATGAAATGTGTAACTATCAGAAAATAATATTTTGTGACATTCCAACCGTAGATTTTAGGTTGGAAGCTGTTAAGGAGGAAGCCCCTGGTTCTTTGACTTACCAAATCATTGAAGCTTGTTTTCTTGTATAAAATTTCAAAATACGGCAATTCAGTATCTGTGTAAACTATCCTGTATCCTTTCTTCATTATTTCATGCGTTCTTTTCATTTCGTCTCCTATTTCCTTCTTGTTTAATCTTGTCTTTTTTGAAATTATCCCACCCCTCATGATAAAAACCAGGGGTGTGAAAATCAAATCCTCCAATCTTTTACACTTCTCATGATGCTTTCTGGCAAAACCTCTTATCAAGTTAGAAGCTACTGACTCTCCTATAAAACCAATCTTCACAGTAAATGGCGCTGGATCATTCAGATAATCCTCTCTCCTGTTAAAGAAGCTTTGGACATAACCGCCTACATCAGGATTTTCCTTGAAGAATTTTATCATTTTTTTGATTGATTTCTTGTTCCACCTAAATATCCAATCTGAATCGTGGATAACTAATATTCCACCCTTTGCAGCCTGTGTTAACTTGTGAACTGAAACGTCCTTTCCCCTGCGAGGACCGCGGATAAGAATCTTGACAAATCTGTATCTTTTCATTATTTCCTCTGTCCTGTCTGTTGACCCGTCAATAGCAGCCAGAACTTCTATGTTAGGCTCAACTTTTTTCAATCTTGCCAGATTATCAAGAACCTTCCCTATTGTCTTTTCCTCGTTCAATGCCGTAATTAGAAAACTTATTTTTACCCTATTCATGATTTTTTCCCTTGTAGTATGTAGTTTCTATCATATCATGCCCCTGATTATTCCAATAATATATGAAATCCTAGAAAATATTATGGTTAATTCTTTTTTCAAGAAAGATGACTTGTCTGTGCTCTTTTCAAAACCTACAAAGCCGTACTTTCTTCTTATCTTAGAAAGCAGAATTCCATAGGTATAGTAGTCCTTCACTGTTCTTGAGAAGCCTTTGTATTTCTTGAAGTGTATCACAGGCGCTATTGGAAGCTCGATGTTTTTGTAGCCTTTCTTCTTGAGCCTTGCGAACAGTTCAGTGTCCTCACCAACAGGATAACACTCATCAAGAGGATTGTCCTTGAGAACAGAAGCATGGCATCCTATGTTAGACCAGCACCAGGGAGTTGGTTGTATTTCTACTCCCCTTATTAGTGTTTTCTTGTCAGTTTTCTTAATGGCCCTTACCATTTCTTCAAGCCATTTGTTGTTGAGAGGAAGGCAGTCTGACTCAGTAATGATTATAATATCTCCTTTAGCCCTTCCTATAGCATCGTTCCAGGCATTTGGTATGCCCCTTTTTGTAGAAAAGACGAACTCAAAGTTCTTGTATGTCTGCTTTCTGAGAGCCTTCTTCAATTGGTCCAGTTCTCTTTCTCTCTTTGCTATTGAAACTACTGAAACCTTTGGCATAAGCCTCTCAACCCAATTAAAATATTTCCTTTAAGTTTTTTAAAGAAACCTTAATTACTTCCCCGAATCCCTGGTATTTGTACAGGTTGTAAAAATGGAATATTATGATGTCCGGCCTTTTGAAGAGCATCTTCCTGTGCCACATCTTGAAGGCGTATTTCAGCATGTCCTCAATTTCTTCATGGGAATAGTTTGGATAGCTCACAATGCCTCTGCTGTTGCCTTTTATGTCTCTCCATGAGCCTGCAAGATAGCCCTTATCAGAGCACCACTTATAGAGTCTTGTGCCAACAAACGGCACGCAAATGGCGAATTGCAGCGTATCAGAGTTTAATTCAATAGCAAATTTAATAGTGTCCATGTCGCTTTCTTTTGAAGATCCCTTCATCCCAAGTACCCAACAAACATGTGACCTTAACTTGAGCTTTCTGCAATAGCTGATGAATTTCTTTATGTAAGCCCTTGTTATTGGCTTGCCTTCCATCTGTTTTAGGACTTTATCATCTGCGGACTCAGCACCTATTGTTATTCCTGTACAACCAGCCTTCTTCATCAGCTTCATTAACTTGAAGTCTATAAGCGCATCGACCATACAGTTCCAACTGATTTTTAACTTTCTCTTTAAAATATCATTGCATATATCCCTAACATGTTTCTTATTGACTGCAAAGTTGTCATCGTCAAAGTACAGTTCGTCAGGCTTGTATTTGTTCCACAAATACTCCATCTCATCAACAACATTTAACGGATCTCTCATCCTATAGTTTGTATTTCTATAGTAGACAGAAGAGGTGCAGAAATTACAACCCCACGGGCAGCCTCTGCTAGATATAATCACTAGATTGAAACCATGCAACTTAGGGTCATTATATTTCTTCATTGGTAGGGATTCCCTCTCAGGCCAAGGCAATTCATTAATGTTCTTTATTAAAGGTCTGGAAACAAACTTGTGCCTTTTCATGGCAACTCCCCTTGGGAATTTTTTGATTTCCTTGTTAAACCACTTAACAAAATCAAGAATGCTGTAATCGCATTCTCCCACAATAACAAAGTCATAACCGCCTTCAAGGCATTCCTTGTAAGTTGGTGTTGCATGGTAACCAGAGGCCCCTATCAGAACCTTTGGATTGATTTTCTTTAGTTTCTTTATGGTTTCCAAATCATAGTCAAAAGAAGATGCTGTGGTCTCCCATATGATTATGTTAGGCTTGAGTTTTTTGAATCTTTTAATAAACTCTCTTCTGTTTATTTCTTCTGCTGTGCAGTCAATCATAAGTGCATCATAGCCATGCTTTTTCAGCACACCTGTAGCATAAGCCAGTCTAACAGGATATGGGAAGTATTTTATTACATTCTTCTCAGGCAGTTCTATGTCCCATCTACACCTTATCCAAGGACCCGGAGGATTAGCGAGTAAAACTTTCATACAATCATCTTTAAGTTCGAATTTTAAATATGTTTCTAAAACAGATTTTTATTTTTTAAATAGCTGTTTAAAGAACCATGACAAAGGCTTTCTGCTCAACAACCAGGAGGCAACTTTGAATTGTTGCATAGAGTAGGTTGCGCAGAATTCCATATCGTTAATACAGCTATTACATACATCAACCTTTCTTCTGATTTTTTTGGCTTTTTTAGAGTCAAGAAGTTTTTCTAGGTTGAAATTAAAGTTTCTTAGATTACCCATATTCCAATCCTTGGGGCAATGTGTGCAAGGGTAAACATCGAAATTTTTGGTTATGAAGCAAGAAAAGTAGCCTGCGCCACAAGGCAATACTCTCCTTCCTTGGAGGAATTCCGCTGACCCATAAAGCAGGAAATGACCTCCATAATCTATTCTTTTCATCTCTTTGAGCATTTCTGCCTTCTGTTTATCTGTGAAGGTAAATTTCTTGTCTAAATTATCGAAATAGACACCACAGGAAGCTGGTCTTGAGCTCATGCTCTTAATGCCCATTTTTCTCACCTTTTTATAAACTTCTTCTAGTTGTTTGTAATTTTCTGGGACTAATGTAAATGACACAAAGGGGTCTATTCCGTTTTCTTTTAGAAGTTTGATTGTTTTCATCACATGTTTGTAGGAATCCTTTACTCCTCTTATGTGATTGTGGGTCTTTTCCAAACCGTCTAATGATGCACAGAAATATAATGGCATAATTTCATTCATCACAACTGCTTTTTTGACAACAATATCGGTAGCATAACAGTTTGAAGAGGTGAAAAGGCGTGTATGTGGTACATATTTTTTGAGTAGTCTAGTTGCTTCAACTAAGTGGGTGTAAAGGTATGTCTCCCCACCCATGAAGGCAAAACTTCTGACATCCCTTAACTTTGAGTTTTTAAAGAATTTCTCTATATCTTCAAGCTTCATGTCATTTTTGTCTTTGGATTTCCATATATCGCACATTAAGCATCTATTGTTACATTTAGTCGTGACTTCCAAAGTTATAGACCTAACATGGTGTCTATCAGAGTTTTTACAATAAATGTATCTTAGCCAGTTAAACAACACTTTTACCGCCAAAATGTTTCCCTAAAAATTTTAACTTATGATATTGTATCAGCCAAACATTTCTAATTCTTCTCATCATATTCATTTTTCTATTCTTTCTATAATGATAAGCAACAGCAGTTGGGACGTAAACTACTTTATAACCCCCTTTCCTGGCCCTGACACAAAAATCTATGTCTTCATAGCAAAGTGGGGAAAACCTCTTATCCAGAACGCCTATCTTATCGAATATCTCTCTTCTTGTGAACATCAAAGAGCCGATATAATCAACTTCTCTCGTATAATCATATTGACCCTTGTCTTTTTCTCCTATTCCAAGAGTCGTAACTATTCCAGTTAGGAAGTTTATCTTTCCACCAACACACCAAATTGTGTTTGTTTTTGGATAATATATTTTTCCTCCAGAAACCCCAATATTCTTATCTTTCTCCATCAGTTTTACCAGTTCTTTCACGAAATTTTTATCGAGTTCAAGATCATCATCTACCCTCATGAAATAATCCCCATTAGTTTCCTTTATCCCTAGATTGTGCGCCTCTACCAAAGAATCACTTTTCGTAGTTAGGAGTCTTATTTTTGAGAATTCCTTTCTTAGCATTTCTAATGTTCCGTCTTTTGATCCTGAATCTACTATCAGGATTTCTTTATTTGGGTAGTCTAAGTTTAGTAATGAGTTTAAGCATTTCTTAATTAAGTCCTTTCTATTGTAGCTTGTAACGACCAACGATACTTTAGGTTTTTTCATTTTTTACTGCCTTCAAAAATATACCTAGAGAAAAAATTCCTCTTAGCCATGGATAATGTAATAGTCCTCTTATCTCAACCTTATATCCCCTTTGTTTAAAGAATTTTTTGAGCTCTCCTATAGTGAAATGTGAAATATGGGCACCGTGCCCATGGTCCTCATATCTGTGTGCGTCTCTAAACCACCAAAACCCATTGGGGCATGATAATATTATACGGTTTGATAATTTGGTTATCTTGTTCAGAATCTTGTAAGGTTTTTTGGAGTGCTCTATACAATCGCAACATATTACACAATCAAATATCTTATTTACATTAATATCTTCCCAAAGCATTTTCTTAATTTTTATATTTTTGAATTTTTCGAATTCCTCTTTGTATTCTTTGAAAAAGGAATTGAAAGGATCTATAATCAAAACATCTTTATCTAAAAACTGTTTGACATCGTTATCAGCATGTGTTCCCATTATAAAAATCTTATTACCTTTGACGTTTTCTTTCAACAGTTTATTTAATGATTTGTAGTAATCAGTCGAATATATTTTCGCTTTTTCTTTTACATTCATTTAACTAGCCTTGAACTATTAATAGCACTTTTAAGTCTATATATATACTTTTTTATATTCTATCCTTCTTTAAAAATAAAAATAACATTTTCCTATTAAACAAAGCCATCTTGATATATTTGGGATAGTTTTTATATTTTTTTGATTTTGAAACATTAAATATTTTTTTCTTATAAAATGATATGTCCTCTTTTGTAAGGTTTTCCAACTTTATAGGGTAATTGTTCATAGAGTAATGATAATCTGAAAGATTTTTTATATTTCCTATTTTCCTTTCAGAGCAATAATTATCCAAGTCTGTGCCTATTAGGGGGGTCATTATGCTTATTTGTATACCGTCTGGATGTATTTCCTTTATCAAATCAACTGTCATTTCAAGGTCTTCTTTTGTTTCCGTAGGAGTTCCTATTATAATGAATGCGTAACATAGAATCCCTGTCTTATGTGTCAATTTAAATGCTTCCTTTATTTGTTCTACAGTTATACCTTTACGCATGAAGTTCAAAATTTTTTGGGAGCCAGATTCTATACCATAGGCTATGTAAATGCAGCCTGACCCCTTCATCATTTTAAGTTTCTTTTCATCCACGCTGTTTACCCTAGTCAAACATGACCAACTTATTTTGAAAGGCTTTACCATATTGCAGAATTTTTCAAGCCATTCCTCATTCCATGTAAATGTGTCGTCAAGAAAGAAAAAAATAAAGTTTTTACCATATTTTTCTATTATGTATTTTATTTCTTCTATGACATTCTCAGGGCTTCTTGTCCTTACCTTATTGCCAAATAGTTTTCTCTGTGTTGGCTGGCAAAATATGCAGTTAAAGGGACATCCTCTTGAAACCATTAGTTCCATAGAACGGCCTATTTTCAAATATTCTTCATAATTCATCAATTCTCTTTTTGGAAAAGGCAGTTCATCCAGATTTTCAATGTGCTCCCCCTGAACTATTTTCCCACTTGCTTGCCCAGAAACTATTTTCAGGAGAGCCTTTTCCCCTTCTCCTACCACAACAAAATCTATATTTTCATTTTCCAGCAAACTTTTTGTTGCAACTGTAGCATGTGCTCCTCCAACTATTATCTTAGAATTGGGAGAAACCTTTCTTGCAATCTCTACAGCCCTTAATCCATCCTCTGCTATTGGTGTTTGTATTGAAAAGCCAATGAATTCGGAGTTCAGCTCTTTTAATTTGTTTTCATATTCATTCCAATCTGTAAATGTGAAATCAATAACGTTGGTTTTTATTCCATTGTCTATCAGATAGGAAGCTAGGTATTGAATGCCCAAAGGGCAGGATTTCCCACCACTTTTCATTGTTTGGGGCGTTCTTGGATAGACAAGAGTGATCATATATTCACTTTATTTTTTATGTAATCTTTTATAGTTTCAAGGGAAACTTCAGGTCTTAGGATTATTTTCCTTAAAGTTTTAAGTGCACTTCTTTTTTTAGTGTATTTTCCCAATAAATCAAGGAAAATTTTTGTTACTTCCTCTTTAGTAAGGACATTAGATGCATGAAGTTGGCTTCTGTAATCAAAAAGGGCCTTTGACCAGTTTATATCTGATGGAATCAAATCGTTTTCTTCGCACCAATCCCAAAGTTCTGTGCCAGGATAGGGAGTTGTAACGAAAATTGTTGGAATTATTTTTTCTTCGTCAATAAAATCAACTGTCTTTTGTATATCCTCTCTTGTTTCATTGGGGCTGCCTATCATGAAATAAGACTGAAGGTTCAAACCAACTTCTTTACAAAGTCTAACAGCATTTCTGTTTTGTTCTACTGTAACAGTATTCTTTTTCAAATATTTTAGTATCTTTGGAGACATTGATTCAAAACCGAATCCTATTTCCGCACAGCCGGATTCTTTAAGCATTTGAAGAATTTCTCTGTTAACCAGATTCGCCCTTCCCAAACAAAAAAATGGAATATTGTTCTTTTTAATAAAACCGCATATTTCTTTTAGCCTTGGAATGTTTATGGTGAATGTGTCGTCTGTAAAAAACAGCGCCTCGAAATTATATTTCTTAAGTTCGGTAATTTCTTTTTTAACATAATCGGGAGAATGGAATCTGACAACACCACCAAAGACTTTGTTAACAGAACAGAAAACACAATTATACGGACAGCCCCTGCTTGTTATAATGTTTATATTTCTCTTATTCAAAGATTGTATCTGGTCTTTTCTTGACAAATAAAACTCTATATCCATTAGATCACGGGCTGGAAATGGTATCATATCAATATTTTTAATTAATTCTCTCTTTTCTGTTTGGATAATCTTGCTGTCTTTTCTATAAATTATTCCCTTTATATTCTCCATATTTTTAGATTCCAACAACTCTAAAAAAGTTTGCTCACCCTCACCAACAACGACAACATCGAACAGTGAGTCTTTGAGAATTTTTTCTCTCAAAACAGAGGCATGAATTCCACCTATTATAGTTTTAGCATTGAACTGTTTTTTGGCGAATTCTGCTATTTCATAAGCCCTTTTGGAGACAGTTGTCAAAGTACTAACTCCTACAACATCAGGCTGGAATTCTGAAAGCTTTTTTTCAATCTTTTGACCTATAGTTTCATCTATTATTATAAAATCATGCTTTTCTTTTCCGTATTTTCTAGCATAGGATGCCAAATAACCCAGACTCAAAGGTGCGGAAAATAGACTGTTTGTCTTTCCTGGGTTTATTAGTGCTACCTTCATTTTTTTCTCACTTTAAACATATAGTCGGTTGGTTGAAATGATACTAACCCTAACAAATACAAAACCGGGCATTTAAAGATTTTTTTCCAGAGGGGGGGCGTTAAAGCTTGTTGCACGCCTCTTATGTTAATATACTTAACATCATTTGTAGATGTGAATCCCTCTTCAATCATTATATTCATTAAATATTTTTCATCTACAGTTCTCTCGTTTTCACATGGTACTATTTTCAATATGCCTTCATGCGCTTTTCTTATCATTAAATTATTATGGTTATGGTCTACGACTATGAGAATGCCGTCTTTTTTTAAGACTTTTCTTATTTCTCTTAAGGACTCTCTTATATTGTCTGGAATGTGATGAAAAATTCCTAGAGCAAAAACAACATCAAAATAATTTTTTGGGTATGGTATTTTTTTTGTTATGTCAGATAATTTAACTTCCTTATAGATTTTTTCCCTTTTTACTGTTTCCAAGCTTTTCGGGGAAATATCCACACCATACCATTTCCTTTTTTTGAGATTTTTAGGTATGTGACCCGTTCCACAACCAACATCGAGAATTTTAACATTTTTTGGTATTATTTTATTCAGCAGTTTCAAAGTCTCTTTTGAATAGATATACTGGTAACCTGTTGGCGATTCTTCAACCATTCTGTCATATAACTCTCTATCTTTATTCATAAAAATCTTATTTCCCTAGATTTTAAATAAGTTGATATTTTAAGTGGAATGAACCTTGATTATGCCCCTCACACCTCTCCACATAATTCTTACATCCTTAAGGCCTCTGATTTTTAGGAACTTGTTCAATACATATGTTGGACGCATGTAGAATTCCCTGTGTGCTCTTCTGTAAGCATCCTCCACTTCTTCTGGTGGTGCGACATCAGGATGTGTAAAAATCATCTTACCGCTTGTGTGGTGGAATATATCCCAATCACTCATTAAAAACTTGCCCTCTTTCTTCACTATGTCATAAAGCCTAGTCCCTGGATACGGAGTCGCTATGTTAAAACTACCCAAATCAAGTGGCAGTTCCTTTGCAAAATCAATGGTCTGCTGCATAGTTTCCTTGGTATCTCCCAATAACCCAAACACGAAGAAGCCGCAGACAGTGATTCCCATTTTCTTTGTAAGGACAACAGCCTTTCTTATCTGATCGAGTGTCTCCATTTTTGGTATTCTTTCCAAAACACGCTGATTTCCTGTTTCTATGCCATAGGCTATGTAAATGCAACCGGCTTTTTTCAGTTTTTTCAGGAACCTCTCATTAACCCTGTCAGCTCTCAGTCCATTGGAGCATCTTATTTTCACTTTGATTTTCCGCTTGATTATGAGATCAAGTATTTTTTCAGCCCTTTCCAAATCAAAATTAAAACAGTCATCATAGATGTCTATTTCCTTAACACCATACTTGTTAACAAGCAGTTTTATCTCATTAACAACATTCTCAGGTGTCCTCGCCCTAAAGGCATAACCAAATATTTTCTTGTTGCAGAAATTGCAGTTAAACGGGCAGCCCCTGCTTGTGATTATAGGGGACCAAGGTCTGTACTGGGTTACTGCGGAAACATATGGTTGGTCAACTCCTCTGGATGGAAGGAGGTCTCTTGCTGGAAATGGAATTTTATTCGGATCGGATGGTTCTCTATCAGGATTATGAACTATTTTCCTACCTTTCCTATAGGATATTCCTTTTATTTTGCTTAGTTTTTTACCTTGGACAATTTCAAGCATGGTTTGTTCGCCTTCTCCTCTCACAGCTATGTCAAACCCGGCCCTAAGCAACTCATCAGGAAAACCCGTAGCATGAGGGCCACCTGCTATCTTTAGCTTTCTTCTGAGAATCGGACTCTTAACAAGGTCAACAGCAAATTTGTGGGCAGGAGTCATTAAACTAAAACCAACAATGTCAAAGTTTTTTAGCTTTCTAGCAGTCTGTTTGGTATTGAGATTCAAGGCATTGGCATCAATTATCTCAACATCAAAATCATTTTCTATCAACACCGCAGCAATATAGGCCAGACCAATTGGAGGATTGACAGCCCAAGCACCTGTCATTCTTTGTATGTTGTAATTCGGTTGCACCAAAGCTATTTTCATTTTTATCACTCTATTTTAAAAACCTCAATCCCTTCAAAATGCCAAAATTGTGCTTCTTGAGGTATTTCCACATTATTCTCGGTCTTAAGTAATATTCCCTGTAGGCCTTCTTGTACATCTTTTCCACGAAACCCGCATTTATTCCGCCGTGCTCGAAATATGCCCTGTTCTCATAAGACCCGAATTTTTCCCAGTCATTCACAAGGAACTCCCCCTCTTTCTTTATTATGTCATACATGCGAGTTCCTGGGTATGGGGTTGCCACTGTGAACTGGGTATAATCACCTTCCAACTCCTTTGCAAATTCAATTGTTTTCCTGACAGTCTCCTCAGTCTCATAGAGATTGCCAATCATGAAGAAGAGGTAAGTTTCAAAATTGAATTTCTTGGCCAGCTTCACAGCGTTTCTTATTAATTTCAAGTTAGTGCACTTGCCTATCTTGTCAAGGATGTATTGGGATCCTGATTCAACGCCCAATGCTATCCTGTAACAGCCGCTTTTTTTCATTGCTTTGAACAAATCTGCAGACACGCTGTCAACCCTAAGACCGTTTGTCGCAGTCCAGTCAACATTCAGCTTTTGTTTTGTTATCATATTGCAAATATCAATTGCCCTTTTCTGGTCCACGGAAAAGTTGTCGTCTATTATTCCTATTTCCTCGTAACCCATGTTGATAATATCCTTCCATTCCCTTACCACGTTCTTGGCAGACCTGACCCTGTATTGCCTGCCGAAAACAGCCTTGTAACAGAAATTACAATTGAATGGACAGCCTCTGCTTGTCAGTATATCTCCAACAACATTATGCCTGTGGAATTCTGAGCGGTATTCCCTGAACTTGAAAAGATGCCTGGCTGGGAAAGGAAGTGAATCCAAGTCTTTTATGAAAGGCCTGTTTGGGTTGTGAACTATTCTCTTGCCTTTCTTGTAGGATATGCCCAAAATGTCTTTCTTCTTTTTTCCATTACATATTTCCTTGAAAGTCTCCTCGCCTTCGCCTCTGACAATAATGTCAACAGATTTATTTTTCAATGATTCTATGGGCAAAGCTGAGGGGTGTGGTCCGCCTAACACAACAGGCTTTCCATATCTCTTTGCTATTGATGCAAGCTTCCATGCCTCCCTTATGCTGGGTGTGCAAGACGATATGCCGATCAAATCAAAGTCTTTGACAACATTTCTCATGTTTTTGTTTTGCTCAACCCTGAAATCCAGGCATTCAACCTCATGCCCTTCCTTCTCTAAAGAAGACGCAAGATAAGCCATACCAACAGGCAAAGTATTGGAACCTGCAAAAACAGGGTTTTTAGGCATTACAAGGAGAATTTCCATTTTTATAGTTCCTTCACGACTTATTTAAACATTATTCTGTAAATAAAATAGTATGAAGAAGAAATTGCTGGTAATCATAATTCTTCTGTCCTTTCTAATAAGACTTGCAATATCATGGCAGGAAGTTCCTGAACTCATAGAAAAGATTGTCCTGGACGATTCCTTCTATGTCATTTCTGTTGCAAGAAACATAGCTCTGGGAAATGGTGTGACCTACAACGGCGCGGATGTTACAAACGGTTTCCAGCCTCTGTGGGGAGTGATTCTAGCTCCTGTTTTCTTGATGACTGATAATCTACAACTTGCAGTCAACATAATATTGACAATAGCAACTATTCTTGATACACTGACAGTCTTCATGTTGTTCAAATTATCTGAAAAGTTATTTGGTAAAAAGATTGGACTCATGAGCGCTGCATTATATGGTCTTAATCCTTTCATAATGTTCCAGAGTTTGAATGGCATAGAGATGGTTCTGTACGTCTTTCTTGTAATCACGACTCTTTTTTACTATTGCAACCTAGACAAAAAAATGAAGAATAAGAATTTGATAGTCTTGGGTGCACTGATAGGCTTGACTCTCTTGTCTAGATTGGATGGAATATTCTTGCTAATGGCAATACTTGCGGACATGCTCTGGAAAAGCAAGAAGAAATTAATCACCGGTATCAAAAGAGGTGCCTTAGTAGTCATTGTGGCAGGTCTTGTTGTTTCACCGTGGTTTCTATGGAACTATGCCACCTTTGGTTCCATTGTCCAGAGCAGCGCTGTTGCAAAATACAACATGGGGCATGGGATATTTCCTTTTCTTAATACAGTGGCGCCAGAAAGCATTTCAGATTCTCTTAGCATGATTACAGAAAATATTGTAAGATCTGCCGGTGCAGTGGCTCACCAGTTCGGGGTAATTGACTTTAATTCAAACTTCATAACAATCATAATATCCTTGTTTGTGTCAGTAACACTTTTGTATTCTCTAAGCAGCTTCAAGAGATTGAATGTTTTTATTTTGTACGCATTGCTTCTTCTCTCATTCTATAACATCTACTTCTGGGGCGTTCAGATAAGGTACCTTACACCGATAATGCCGATGATAATCATGATGGCATCCTATGGCTTTTACAATCTTGTTAAAAAAATAAAGAAAAATGATGTGCTGATGGCTGCAATTTTTGTGCTTTTTATTTTACTTCTGGTTAACAACGGGATTAGGCAGTGGGATAAGGGCTACTATAACTGGCAAAGCGAGATGTACGAAGATGCCCTATGGATTAAAGGGAACACAACGCCTTCAACTATAGTTGGCTCTTTCAATTCAGGCATCTACATTTATTTCAGTGAAAGAAAGGTTGTGAATATTGACGGCGTCGTCAATTTCAAAGCAATAGAAGCTCTAGAAAATAAAAATGTTGTTAGCTACATGAAAAGCGAGAATGTTACTATATGGGTAGAGAATTCTCTTTTCAACCAGAGTGTTGCTGATGCTTATCTTGAAGGGAGAGAAGTGGATGTGTTAAAGGAAAATATCTGGGTTGACCGTCTTGGTGACGGCAAAGAAAACCTTGAGCTGATAGAGCAAAGAATAAACATATACGAACACTTGCGAGGCTTTGATATGCTTTTCGTATTCTTCAAGGCGAGATTGAATTAGAATTTCTATGACTTGTTCTTCAAAAGATAGTTTGATATTATTTTTGGATGAAGTGTGAAAAGCTTGAAAGCGTGGAAAGGTTTTGTTTTTATTATTTGCTTCATCTCGTCTGACTCGTTGCCAGCTCTTATTCTTTTTGCGTATTCATCTAATTCTTCAGGAGTGAACTCGGGAGTTTTCAGGGCTCCTCGTTTCTCAAATTGAACTAGGCTTCTTTCCAACTCTTCACCATCAACCATAAGGTAACCTTTCTTCTTTGACAAATCGTACAACTCAGTACCAAAGGTGGGCCGTGCCATAGCGCATAAGGTAATGGCTCCAAATTCTCTCATCTTGCTTGCAAACGCAACAGTTTTTTCCAAGTCTTCTTTGGTTTCCCCAGGCAAGCCAACAATGAAATAGCAGCTTATCTTCAAGCCTATATCTTTGCAGATTCTAACAGCGTTCTCAACTGTACCAAGATCAAGTTTCTTTCCTATTATATCTTTCACCACTCTCTGGCTGCCACTCTCAGGGCTGACAAATATGTGCACGGCACCAGACTTCTTCATCTTTCCAAGAAGATTCTCATCAAGCGTATCAGCCCTGACACCGTTTGGCGTGTCCCATGTTATTTTATTGTTCAACCTCTTTTCAATCATCAAGTCAAATATCTTCTCAGCCCTTTTCTTGTCAAATGTTAGATTGTCATCCTCTACGCTGAAAAGTTTTATCTTATATTTGTTTACCATGTATTCCATTTCTGCAACAACGTTCTCAGGGCTCCTGGGCCTGAAACCCCTTCCCATTATAGATCTCACAGAGCAGAAAATGCAACCATAAGGGCAGCTTCTTGAGGTTATTATGCTGAGGTGGCGTTCAGGTGTAAGATGTGAACCCTGCAGGTATTTTGTTAGCTTGAAGAACTCTTTCATGTTTGTAAGATGCCACGCAGGAAAGGGCAGCTCATCTAGATTCTTTATGTATTCCCTTGGTCTGTTCTTAATTACCTTGTCTTTGTCCCTGTATATCAGACCTTTTACATTATACAATTCTTTGTCCTCATCAAGAGTCTTTACCAAATCCAAGGTAGTGTATTCACCTTCACCGACAACCACAAAGTCAACATTCTTGTCAGCTATTGTCTTAAACGGTGTCACAGAAACATGACAGCCTCCCATCATGACCTTTATGTTGCTATCAACATTCTTGACTGTTCGAGCTATTTGCCTTGCACTGATAGCATCAACAGACAAAGTAGTTATCCCGACAATGTCAGGCTTCTCTTTCTTTATTCTTTTTCCAATCTCATTGAAGTCTATTCCTATGTATTTCAGACCGTCGCTTCTCTGGTTTATTTTTCTCCAACCTTCTATTGCAGCATCCAGAACCTTTACATCATAACCGTTTTTCTCTAGGACAGCCCCTATGTAGCACAAGCCAACAGAAGGGAAAATTCTGCCAACGCCTCTGAAATTGTTCGGGATTGTTCTCTGTGGTTTTATCAACAATACTTTCATTTTTTCCACCTACTGAGAATTGACAAACACACCAAGCCTATTAGTATGCCCCAAAACAGCGTGGTTAGCCTGATTAGGATTGTTGCAAGCGTTGCTGTTGTTATTGTTAACCCTGAAAATAGGAGCAAGGCAACAAAGCTGCTCTCTGCAGCACCCAAACCTCCAGGTAAAAATATTATTGAACCGAATATTGAGGAGAAAGAAAATATGAAGGTTACAGTAAGTATAGGCAATGGTGCACCTAAAGCGTGCAACAGTATGTAGAAACCCAAGCATTCTAAAAACCAAGAAGCAACTGACATTAGAGTGCTTGTTGCTAGAACCTTGGGAGACAGCAATTGCTGTGAAGTTTTGTGAATATCATTAATGTACTTCACATATTTTTTAACAATTGGTATTTTTACGAGAACTTTAGAAAACTTGAAAAAAACTTTTTTATTGCTAAGCAAAACAAATGCTAGGGTTATTGTAAATATCAAAAATGCTATCAAAAAAATAAAATAAGGGTTGTTTAAAAAACTGAATGCTCCCAATAGAGCCAAAATAGAGAGAGCCAAAACATCTGTTAGTCTTTCAAAAACTACCACCATTATACTTTTCCTCATTTTCACACCGACAGTCTTCTTAAGGAGGTAGGACTTGAGAACCTCTCCGACCTTTCCGGGTGTTATGGACATAGCAAGCCCAGAAAAGAAAATCAAGAATGATGTTTTCTTTTCGACTCTTATTTTTATTTTCTTTAGGAAGTAGTCCCATTTTAAAAATCGTATAAAGTCATCCGCCCACGCGAAAAGCATCACAACTGGTATGACCCACAGATTAAAAAGTTTGAACTTGTCTGCAATTTTGTTGTAGTCGCCAGCAACAATCAATACAGAATAAATTATTACTGAGAACGCAAGGAACATAATTAGGTTTTTCATTTTAAAGATTTTCATTTAATCCAACTAATATTTTATGTTGTTTCTTTTAAAGAGTGGTCTGAATTCTTCAGCATAGGCGGTTCTCATTATTTTCTTGATGTATTTTCTACCGAACCTGTTGTACCATATTTTAGTGTTGTAAAAAGTTGCTATGTTGCATAGGCAGGGGAATATTGGTGTGTCAAAAAGAATTGGTTTGACAACTGGAATCTTTCTTAGATGCATCTCCCAGAAGAAAATAGGTTGTTTGTTTGGCTCTGGTGCTTTTACTTTGTTAACAAAAAATCTGCTACCGGCAATTTTTATATTTTTTCTAGAACCAATACCCATCTTTTCAGCCAGCTCGATGTGTTTTATTTTGTCTGCATCAAAACCCATGTGTCTTGCAACAGTGTAATCTATTGCAACTCTATCATGACCAGCGAGAATTAAATTAAATATTTTAGATATGCCTGTCCTTGGTGCGTTTCCTTCCATCCCTATTGTGAAATCAACGACATTGAAGGTTGTTTTTCTGAAGAAATTATTGACGTCAGGTATTGCCTGATCAGCAACTAGGTGGTACTGGTGCCTGAACCTTGGAAGAAGACCCCAGTGGTTCTTCAAGCAGCATGTTATTGTTGTGAGGCAATGCGTCTTTGCAACAGGTATATTGAGAATTCTATCAACATCTAAAAGTATTTTCGGGACTTCTGTTTTCTTGAGGACTTTGCCTCCAAACTTTGTTTTTATCAAAGGTTCCTCCGAGAGGTTAACAAATCTTGCATCATATTTATTGGCAAGCTCATAGAAACCCCAAAGTTTGGCTGCCTTGTTCAACTGTTCTGATGCTGCAAGATTGGCATCGCCCATGAAAATGGTTGTTTTGGGATATGTGTCCTTTAATTTTTCTAGGACAGCATCTATGACCCATGGTGATGTGCATTGGCCTGGAACGACTTGATCAGAAATTCCATTTATTTTTACGAAGATTTTTTTGCCTTTTATGTATTTTTTCCAGTTTCCCATTTTCATTGCTTTGTGGACAGTCTTCCTGACCTCTTCTTTACTGACTTTATTCAGTTTCAAAAAAGCTACTTTAGACATTAAACCGTCCTCTCTATCTCATTGGCAACCTTTATCCCCTCTTCCATGGCAGAAGCCATGTTTCTTATTTTGGGATAGGTTTTATAAATGCCTCCAAAATATATGCCGTCATAGCTTGTTGGTGGGTTTTTGAAACCTAATTTGTAGACGGCCTCAGCATTTTTTACTTTGAATATGTTAAACCATTCTATGTTTTCTTCGAAATCAGGTATTATTCTTTTGATTGCATCAACATAAATCTTTTTTATCTCCTTCTCAGACTTCTTCCAGAGCTTCTCATTACTCTTGAGATATGTTAAAATATAACAAACTGACTTTCCTTTCGGTGCTGCATCCTCGTACAATGCGGTATGGTTGAACAGGACCACAAAAGGTAGCTTGTCTAGTATGTTCAACCAGTACTGATCGAACATTTTTTTCTTAAGCCCTATGGTAGCACATATACAGCTGAGGTATTTTATTTTTTTGAAGGAATTTTCCAATTCCTTTGGTACTTTGTCCATAATCTTAAGGAATATTTCAGGCGGAACAGTACTGACAATCAAATCAAATTGAATCTTTTTTCTTTTCTTATTCTTCACATATGTTATTCTCTTGTTTCTAATTGAAACCACTTCAGAACCGGTAATTATTCTTCCCTTATTTTTACGAATGTTTTTCTCAAAGTTATTTATGATTTGTACAACCCCTCCTCTTAACCATCCAAATTTCTTAAGGAAGGATGAGGATTCCTTGAAGAAGCGCGTACCGAACCATGATGCCGCTATTTTCTCTGGTGACTCATGGAACTTGTTCCTAACAAGCTGATTGAAAAAAACATCATAGTTAATCTTGCCTGCCTTTTCTGTTATCCATTTTTTTGTGTTTAAACCCTCAAGGTCGTCCCAATTTTTCTTTTTCGAATCTAGAATAATAAATTTAACCAGTCTAATTTTGTCTGAAAAGTGAATAGGAAATTTTAGTATTTCCAAAGGTGTGGAAAAACCCATTATTTTATTTTTATAGATAAAACCTTGTTTTACTTTTTTCTTGTTGTATTTATTGTAAAGACCAAGTTTTTTGATGATGCCAACAGTTGTCTTGTCGCCATCAAGAATGTGATGGTATGTTTTTGTTATGGGATACTTTTTACCATCCCAATTGATTGTGTATGACGAAGCCATGCCACCAAGATAATCTTCCTTTTCAAGGACAGTGACTTTATGTTTTTTTGACAGGATAAACGCGGCTGTCAAACCAGTCAAACCGCCACCTATTATTCCTATTCTCATTTATTCACACCCAGCCTCAGCTCAAATATTAAAATTATTATTCTTGAGAACTCTTTAATACCTTTTAGATTAAAACCAACCTTAGATTCGCCTGCCTCTCTTTTGTGGAAGGTGATGGGAACCTCTACAACCTTGGCTTTTGACTTGTAGATTATCTCAAGGACGAACTTGTAGCCCTTTGGCCTGAGTTTTATTTTCTCAAGAACGCTTCTTTTGACAACTATAAATCCTGTCATCAAGTCCCTGATGTTCAAACCTAAGATTGTCCTTGCAATTGAATTTGTAACCCTTGTAACAATTCTCCTCGAAAATGAATCTTCTGTCCTACCACCAACAACAAGTTTTGATCCAATAGCAATGTCGTACTCCGGTATTTTGGCAAGCATTTTCTTCAAGTCATCTGGATCATGTGAGCCGTCGCCGTCCATCACTGCTATTATATTGCCCTTGCTCTTGGCAAAACCTTCAAGAAAAGCATTACCCAGACCGTCAGACTTCTGCCTCAGAACCTTTGCGCCCCTTATCTTGGGATTTCTCCTACTCTTGTCAATTATGATGATTTCATGCTTCTGTTTTATTGTCTTGTTTATTTCATTGACAAGATTTTGTATAAGTGGCTCGTTCTTGGTTGGAATTAGGATTGATATCAAAAAACCACTATTTACATTAAAATATCCAGTCCCCATCAAAGTAAAGCTCTTTGGGCGCCAATCTTGGGGTGTTGTTTCCCACAAATCTCCCTGTTTTTTCTATTAACTTGGAAAAGAATATTTTCGGCTCGAAGTAATCTTTCAATTTTTCATTGTATTTTTTGAAATCAGGGAAGCTGTTGATGAGAATCTCGTCTGCTGTAAGGCTCCAGAGTATGCCGCCACCGCTCCAAGGCTTGGTCAAACCAATGACATCGCCACAAAGAGCGATCCTTCCCATTTCAGCATGAATCAAACCTCTTGGAACAACGTATGAATATATCTTCGTCGGCTTGACCTTCTTTTTCTTGCAGAAACTGTCAAACCTTTTCCTAGCAATGCTGGGATTGGCCAAAATACCATATTCAATGTTCTTTTTCCTTGGTATCACCCAGAGGAAGCCATCATCAAGAGGGTATATATCCACTTTATCAGAAGTTGATTTCTTGTTGACATAGGTGTATATTCCCAGCCTGTATTTCGGGGCCTTTATGCCTATGCTCTTCCTAACAACAGAGAAATAACCGTCCGACCCTATCAAATAGTCGAACTCGTAAAGCTTTCCCTTAACAGATATCTGCGGCCTCTTGCCTTTTACATGGTATATCTTCTTCACTTCTGTATTAAGAAGTATCTTGGCGCCGTTTTTCTCTGCCAGAGAAGCTATGTAACCGTCCAATGACTTGCGGTTGAGGACAAGCATCTTGGGGTAGAAGTTGAATTTGACATCCTTCTTGGGAAAATGAAGCACTGCTTGGCTTATTGTGTTTTGTATTAGCTTTTGTGACTTGGGTATGTAATCCCAAAGCCTCTCAGAAACAAGCCCTGAGCACACATCCTTGCCTATTGTCTTCTTTTTCTCAAAAAGTGTTACTTCATGCTCCTTTGAGAGCTTCCAAGCCAAAAAAGTGCCGTTTATGCCCCCACCGACTATGCCTATTTTCATAGTATCATTTAAGCTTAAAATACTTTAATAACATATCTATTTCTTATGAATTACAAATTGTCACTAATAGTGCCAATATTTATTTTGGCATTGTGTTCAAGCTATTTGCTCTGGCAAATTTCAACAACAGGACTTAATTTGGATATTGACCTGAAGGGCGGGACCCAGATAATAGTGGAATCAGGAAGCGCTGTTGACGACAAGGAAATAATGAATATATTGGAAGAGTATGACGTGAATGTCAGGACAGCTTCAGGCTTAACCGGCTATTCCATCTTCATTGAGTTTGATGCCAGCATAGATTCTGATGACATTCTAAAGGAACTGAGCGATAATGGCTATGATTTTGAAGATTATTCTGTCCAGACAGTCGGTTCAAGTCTGGGTGCGGCATCTTTGCAGCAGGCTCTTATTGTTCTTGTTGTGGCGTTCATTTTCATGGCACTAACAATTCTTTTCATATTCAAGATTCCTATAATAAGCTTTTACGTAACTCTGGCCCCTGTTTTTGACATCATAGAAACATTGGTCATCTCTCAACTAATCGGCATAAAACTTTCATTGGCAAGCTTCGCCGCGCTGTTGATGATAATCGGTTATTCAGTTGATGATGATGTCATGATAACCACAAGGCTGTTGAAAGGTGGTGGAGACATGAAAGAAAAATTAAAAGAGAGTTACAAGACTAGTTTTACCACAACAGCAGCAACCATGGTTGCATTGTTTGCTCTTTACACAATGTCTCTGTCTTCTATCATAACTCAGATTGCATCAATATTGTTGATAGGTCTCTTGGTTGATCTTCAGAACACATGGCTTTTCGCCACACCATTATTAAGATGGCATATGGAGAGGAAAGGAAAATGAAATTAGGTTTGTTAAAAAATTGGAGAATTTTGTTGATGCTATTTTCCGTATTCATATCCATAGCCCTGATAAATCCCTTCCCCAAAACCGGCGTCAGGGTCGATTATGTTTCTGTCAACTCTTCATTCTACAATGTTGTCAACACAGGGGAATACATAACATGGGCGAATGAAGTAAACATTAATACCCCTGAAGACTTCTACCAGTTTGAGAATTTCACTGGTAATTTCAGGTTCATGCATTCAGGAAAGCTTGAAATAATCAACAAGGATATTGGTTTGGGTATAGAGGTTTCAACACCTTCTTCTACAAATCTAAACTTCGGTCTGGACCTTATTGGAGGAACAAGAATATTGCTGAAGCCAAAGGAAAATGTCACGGATGCTGAAATGCAGCAGATAGTAGGAACCTTGGAGACTAGAATAAATGTTTTCGGCTTGAAGGAAGCCAAGTTCCAGAGGATTAATGACGTGACTGGGGAAAAATATGTGCAAATAGAAATGGCTGGCGGTTCCAAGGAAGAAGTGGAGAACCTGTTGGCAAAGCAGGGCAAGTTTGACGGGAAGATACCGAGAATTGTGAACTTTGATAATGGTGTTGGGAGTTTAACTCTAAATGAAGAGCATAGTTTGGAACTCATAAACAATGAAATAATAGTTGAAGGTATAACATTGAAGGAAAATGAAAGCTCCGAGCTTGAGGATATAGATTTCCAGGTTATTAACCTGACAAACAACAGCGCTGTTCTTCTCTTCACTGTTTTCACTGGTAATGATATTCAATCCGTATGCATCCAAGAGCAGACCGGCATATGCGTTTCCAGAATCATACAGCAGTCAGGAGGCTGGGAGTTTAACTTCCAAGTGTTCATAACACAAGAAGGTGCGGAAAAGTTTGCCAGCGTAACCAATACGATGAAAATTATATCAGATCCTAATTCAGTAACAAAGTATCTGGAAGGCAGGATATCACTTTATCTGGACGACAATGTTATTACTGACCTAAGCATATCAGCTGATTTGAAGGGCAAGGCACTGACAAGCCCTGCCATAACAGGGTTCAGAGAAAACAGGAAGGAGGCATTTGAGGAGCAATTAATGTTGAAAAGTATTTTGCAGTCTGGTTCACTGCCTGTCAGCTTGGAGACAATAAAGATAGACGAGATATCACCAACTCTTGGAAGTGAATTTTTCAGGGAAGCCTTGTTGGCTGCTGGAATAGCTGGTTTGTCTGTCATGGCCGTCATATTCATCAGGTACAGGAAATTCAAAATACTCTTACAGATGATGGTTTGGAGCATGGCTGAGTTGATAATTACATTGGGAGCAGCTGGTTTGCTGGGATGGACATTAGACCTTCCATCCATTGCTGGTTTAATTGCTGCCATCGGAACAGGAACCAACGACCAGATTATAATGATAGATGAAATATTGTTGGGCGGCAAAGACAAGGATTCATACACAGTCAAACAGAGAATCAAGAGGTCGTTCTTCATAGTATTCAGCGCTGCCGGAACAATCATAGCAGCCATGGTCCCATTAATGTTTATTGGTATAGGTGCGATGAAGGGCTTTGCAATCATTACAACAATCGGGGTTTTGATTGGAGTGTTCATAACAAGACCCGCATTCCCAATAGTGGCAAAGAAGCTTCTGATCAAAGAAGAATGACTACTGACAGTAGTGAATTAGATTCTTCTCACTTGATTCAAATTCTTAAACATGTTTGATTTGCTTATAGCCTTGGCAATAGGGACTGTTTTTGGTGTTGTGGCAGGATTATTGCCAGGACTGCATCCCAATAACACAATTCCAATGATTCTAGGTTTGTCCTTTTTGTTCAGTCCATTGCCAACAGCTGTTATTCTAGTGACGTCTGGTGTGATTAATTCCTTCATTAACTTCATACCATCCATTCTGCTAGGCGCTCCTGAGGAATCAACAGTATTGGGGGTCCTGCCGGGACACAAACTTTTAATGGAAGGCAGGGGGTATGAGGCAATTAAACTGTGTATTACTGGAAGCTTGGGTGGTGTTTTATTTTCTGTTCTGACTTTACCTTTATTTGTATTCCTTATTCCTTCTTTGTACGAAATAATAAGACCTCACGTGCATTGGTTGTTGGTAGCTGTCATAGGTTACATGATACTTTCAGAAAAAGGTAAGAACAAGTTCTTGGGTATGTTTGTTTTCTTCTTGTCTGGTTTCTTAGGTTTAATTGTATTAAATAATTTTGCTGATAGCGCACTGTTCCCTTTGTTAACAGGTTTGTTTGGATTGCCAATGCTATTGATGTCAATATTTCAAAAGACAAAGCTGCCTGAAAAGTTTAGTTACGAAGAGGAGAAGATGGATAGGAAAAATATTTTATCATGTATCAGCATTGGAAGTCTTGGAGGTATAATAGCCGGGTTACTGCCTGGTTTGGGTGCTACACAATCTACAATCCTAACTCAACAGGCATTTGGAAAGAAGGAAGGTGATGGCAGGGAGTTCCTGATATCAATCGGTGCAATAACAACTTGTGATATTGTCTATTCTGTACTTGCCCTTTGGTTGATTGGAAACCCTAGATCCGGGATTGCCGTCGGCGTTAGCAAATTATTGGAAGTTGGCTTCAGCGAGACTCTTATTTTTATTTCTTTCATTATAATCTCGGCAGGAATTGGAACATTCATAACATTGAAAATGACCAAAATGTCTTTAACTTTCTTGAGAAAAATAAATTACCAGAAGCTTTGTTTATACACTTCCATATTTCTTTTTATTCTAACAATAATATTTTCTGGTTTAATAGGAATATTAATCCTAATAGTTTCAATAGCTGTTGGTATGATTCCCAATTATCTAAACATAAGAAGAACGTATGGTATGGGTTGCCTAATTCTGCCATGCATCTTGTTTTTCATGGGTGTAACTATACTATGACACCACTGCCGATTATTCTTGGGATTGTGTTATTTAAGGAAGCCACTATACACCTCTGGTTTTTCCTGTAGGCTATTTCACTGTTGGATTTTAATTTCAACTCTTCACCAACTGATTCCACATTGCAAGTTGTTACCTGCAAACCTACGGAGAGGAGTACTTGTAATCCTGGGTTTAATTCCTGCTTGAAGAACTTGCTTTTCTTGAAACTCAGTGTTATTTCCTTAGTCTTCTCTATTTCCTTACAAATAATAAACCCTCTTTTTATCTCATCTGTTGCAACTCCCTTAAGGTTTAGACCGACTCTCATACCCGGCTCAGTTTCCTTTACGTTCTTATCCTGGGCCTGTATACCCTTCACAACAACCTCCCTGCCCAAGGGCTCCATCATAAGCTTGTCGTGCAACTTTACTTGACCGCCTTTGATTACACCAAGCACAACAGTGCCTATGCCCTTCACATTGAAATAGTTGTCAATAGGAAGCATTAGATTCTCGTCGTTCTTTTCTATTTTCAACTCAAGAAGTTTTGGCCACAATTCCTTCTCATCTATTATCTCAAATTTTTCTAATGTTGTGTTTTTTACAAACTTGCTTACATCATCTGACATCTGAGTTATGATAAATCCTCTTTCAAACATCATCTGGTCTATCCCTATTATAATCTCACCCATTTCCTTGGTGATTTCTTTGATGACAATTACTGGTAGGACAATCATATTCAGAACTTCCATTAGAGGCTGTATCTTTTCAGAATTAGGACAAACATATGTGAAAACTCCGTTTGAACTGCTGTGATTGAATATGGCTATATCGTTTGTTGTTCCTTTCTTTCCCAGCTTGCCGGCAAGTTCCTGGCTACCAAATAAACCCACTGTAAGATGCATTCATAATGATTAGAAGTAAGAGAATTTAAGGTTTGTTAAATTGGACTGTCTTTCCAATGGAACCTTTTGAAGAAAAATATAAAGTTCCAGAACATTTTGGGCATTTACCAGTCAATGTCGGTCTCCTAAAATTCCAGTCGCAGTCCTTGCACACAACCGACTCAAATTCTTTCAGAACTGTATTTTCAGGCGACATCTGTTTTTTTTGTCCATCAAAAATATCAAGCAGGCTCTTCTGCCTCACACCTTCTATCAGTTCAGAAGAACTGATGCCGCACACTTCAAAAATCCTTTCCAGCGGCGGCAGCAATTGGTTGTAAATATAATATTGCGGGTCTATCTTCAGATTGTTTTCTATAACATATTTCGGGTCCTCGGCTCTCTTTGATAAGAGTTGGTTACCCCGTATTATGACATATTCTAAACGCTGGCCAACTAGCGACTTTGTTTTGTCCCTCTTCATCAACTTTTTTGCAAGCTCTACATGAGGTTGGATGCCATCGTATTTGTCCAGAGGCTTTGAGACTCCTTTGGTAATTTTCAACATATCAAGAGAAATCTTGCCCTTTGCTAGATCATTAATAATGTTCCTGACATACTTCGAGGCTTTTTTAATATCATTCTCCTTCAAAATAATATTCAGTACATCGAATGTTGTGCTTGAGACCATCTCACACCAGTCCCTTCTAACAGTCTCAATTCCTTTCATATCAATTTTACTAATCCATTTTCCATTCTCCTTTTCAAAGGCCCATCCTGCATACCTCTTCTTGGCCAAAATTAAAAATGATTTGTAAGTCTTTTCGAACTTTAGATCAAGACCGTAGAGTTTGTTTGAAATGAACTTGGATATTTCAGCACCAAACTCCATTGACTCTTCCAAATCCTTTATATTAGACTTTAGAAAAACAGAATCTGTGTCAGCATAAATCACTTTTACAGGATAATTATCCTCTATCAACTTTTTTGTCTTTGTTATTGCGTCCCTACCAAGAGATGTTATTGAGTTTGCTATGCTCATGACGAAGAGTCTTGACCTAGCATAGCCAGTGTAACCATAGAGGCTGTTCGCTAAGTCCTTGAGAGCGAGCTGCTTTGCCTTCAATATTCTTCTGGTTTCCTGGTCTGTCTCAATCTTGTATTGTTTTTTTGCCTCGGCTCTCTTAATCATATATTCCTCTAAAACTTGAGGTATAATCCCCTTACGAACGCTTGGCTTGACATATCTAGTTCCGTAGGGTGTTGACATGCTTTCAACATCCCTTTCATCGTTAAGAAGGGTTGTCGTACAGATATTGAATGATGTGATTAATGATGGATACATGCTGGTGAAGTCAAGACATATTATCCATTCATGAAGACCAACGTCAGGTTCCAATACCAAAGCTCCCTTCAATTTGTCGTCCTTTAATCTGGTCGTAACATCATCCGGCCTACATGGCATTATGAACTTTCTTTTGTAGAACTCTCCCAACAGTCTTATCTGATGCCTCTGCGACTGCCCGCCAAGGCTGTCCTGCAGCAGGACTCCTGATAGTTTCGATATTTCGAAGAACTTGCCAAGCAAGTTCTTTTCCTCAACAAGCCTAAGAACAAGAACAGCATCCATTCTGGCATAGTCTACAAGCTTGCCTATTTCCTTACCGTTCCACATCTCACGTATCTGGTCTGGATGGCTCCCTCCTATCTCAACCTTTCCAACACCAAGCATTTTTTGCGAGATTGTCTCCAGATTATACCTCTTTAACTTGACCCATGGGTCGCTCTTGTAAATTTCAAAGGTGTCAACAACAACTCTTCCTGAAATGCTTGGAATGTAGCTATATTGTAATTTCCTGGTATATGCGCTTTTCTCAGACCTTCCTATGTTTCTTGGAACATTGAATATTTCCATGCGCTTCAGGATAAAGGGGAGGTCGAAACCGTTTATGTTATGGCCGCATATGATGTCAGGATCGTAGTCATTTATAATGTCATTCAATTTTTCCAGCATCTCCTTCTCACTGGAGGAAGAGATTATATCCTCTCCTCTTGCCCTTGTTTGTTTAGCCAACAAAACAAGCGTCTTTTTTCTCTTATAATCCGGCGAGAACGCGAGGCTTATAATTATTATGTTGTCCTTCTCAGGTGTTGGGACTCTCTGTCCGTTTGAAAGGCATTCAATGTCAAGTGAAAGGTATCTCAAAGGGGCATTCTTCATTTTCTCAATGGGTTTGATTGATTTCGCATCCAGGGCGCTGCACTTTACTATGCTGGTTTTTTTGAAGCTGCCCTCAACATCTATCCACCCCATACCCTTCAGATCGTGGTCTGCCATGAACCTGTACTTGAAAAGAACATCTGCCTCGTATGGCGTACCGAACTTTGAAAGGGCTTCCCTTATCTCCCTTATTTTTGCAGGATTGTCTCCTGTTATCTTGAGGACTTTTACTGGGTCCTGGAACCCTATTGGCATATTTCTCTCAACTGTCTCAATCACCAAACCAGGATAATCCTCATGTATGTTCATCATAATCTCAGGATACTTCTTCTCATCAGCGTGAAGGTAGAAATATGGCAGGAAGTCCTTATGCAAAACGCAAACACTCTTGCCTTCCATTGTCTTTCCAAATATCCTGACTATCGGCTTGTTGTTAAGAACTATGTAGTCGCAATCAAGAATTTGGATTTCCATAACACTCTTATAGGTCTAAAAGATTTAAAGGCTTTTTGGTTAAAGAATTGGTTCTTTTATTACAAAATGACAGTCCTTCTCCATTACCTTTAGCACCCTTTCACTATAGTATGCGTTGATGCAGCTATCAATAAAACTTTTGTTTCTTTCAATTTCTATAATCTGGTCAACTGTTTTAGCTTCACCATTCAGACAGGCAGAATGTCCTTTAGAATCAAACATTAAAATGCCTTTAGGATTGAGTGAGTTGTTTTTAATTCTAACAAAATCACATTTTAGATATTTTGGTGTTTTTGTGCCTGAATATTTTGATAAAGCAGCGTTATCAGACCAAATACCTTTCTTTCCAACAGTAAAATTCTTTTGAAGTTTGCTGCCAAAACTCTCATATAATCTTTCAATGGAGGCTATATCATTTCCCAAGTCTCTTACATTTGCCGTTGTAACAGTCCTTTTCAGACGTGAAATTTCATCTGGCCTAAAATATATATTGAACATTTAATTACATTGAAAGGTTAAACTTAAAAATACTAAACTTGTTTAACTTCCCTTGTTTTCAAATCAATCACATTATCTAATGATACTATGCTGACACCCTTGTAGCTCATGTTTTTACCATTGTTGGTGAATAGAATGTCTGGGATTGTCTTTACCAGCAAGTCCCTGTTGCATATATTCGCATACCTTTTGTTCAGCAGGTTAATAGGATCAGTGTTGAAAACAACCAAAACGGTCACATTCTTTATCTTGACAAAGCATGGACATGATATTTCATATGACTTGTTCTTTATGTTGTCCCGGATTTTGTTCTTGTATATAACATAATCCGCACCTATTTTCTTCCCGTTTTCTGAAAAGGCTATTCTTACACTTTCTTTACTGTAATTGACAGGCCTTAGGGGAATATTGGGGAATAGAAGCTTATCTACAGAGAGAGTTCTATTGTTTATTTTTCCCGTTACAGCAACAACATCATCCAAACAGAGCCTTTCAGCTATTTTTTTGTCAATTACTGTTTCAATGCTGCCTGTTGGGTCCTCTAGAACGACAAGAGTATTGCTATCCTTTTCAGATATCTCCTTAACAAGCCCTATTATGCTAACGTCACCGTTACCGGCCTTGTTTATTGAAACAATATTCTTTAATTCAACTTTATCCAGCAGGATGCCTTGTAGAAAACTATAGCGTTCATTCAATGTCTTAACAAAGTCCTGAATAGTTATAGCCTCAACAGGCTTGAACTGGCTTAGAATTTCTATTTCCTTGGTTAGAAGTCTGTTAATGAGTTCCTTTGACAAAACAAAGGCTTTTTCCTTTTTTAATTTCTCTTGCAGCAGAAGAAAATCATCCTCGCTTAAGGCCTCTATGTTAGAAGCTATCTCACCGTTTACAAGAAAACCAGAACTAATCAGATTCTTGACGCGAATATGGTTCATATGAATATCTCTTCTAAAAGACTTTTTAACTTGTTGTAGACAGTATCAGACAGACTTAGTGTTATGACTCTCGTCCTTCCATGTCTTCCCCTGGATATTATTTTGGTGTTTATTATGCCGAAAAGGTCCAATTCAGATATTAGGTCAGATACCCTTCTAGTTGTTAAAGGCTTCAGCCCCTGTTCCCTGCATAAATCATTATATTTGTCAAAGACCTCACCAGTTTGTATTTCTCTGTTCTTCTCAGCTAGCTGAACCATTGAAAAGAGGACAGCTTGGCTCTGTCTTGGCTGGGCCTTCACCGTCTCCACTACCCTATCTACATCTATTTTTTCCTCTGCCAAATCAACATGCTTTATGCTTACCTTCTCATCTGCGTTCCTCTCTGCTAACTCTCCTGAAACTCTTAACAAATCCAAGGCTCTTCTTGCATCTCCATGCTCCTGAGCAGCCAGAGCAGCGCACTTCTCTATGACACCAACACCAAGAACATCTGATACGAACGCTACTGCAGACCTTTTTCTCAGGATTTCCTGTAGCTGCAAGGCATTGTAAGGTGGAAATATGAGCTCTTCCTCACTCAGGGAGCTTTTCACCCTTGGATCCAAGCTTTCTATGAAACCAAGGTTGTTTGTTATGCCGATTATGGATAATTTTGAGTTTTTCAGCTCCTGGTTGATCCTAGTCAGGTTGTAGAGAATCTCATCACCAGTCTTCTGGACTAAGGCATCTATCTCATCAATAATCAGGATTATTGTCTTGCCCTGTTTTTCCAAGGTTTCGAAGAATATTTGGTATACTTGGTCTGTTGGTAAACCAGTAAATGGGACTGTTTTCCCTAATTTCTTAGATAACTCTGCCAATAATCTATACTCTGTGTCAGCCACTCTCTTCATTTTACAATTAACATAGATGGTCTTCACGTTGTTTCCATTCTGCTCGCTCATTTTTTCCAATTCAGAACCTACAAATCTGGAAACCAATGTCTTCCCTGTACCTGTTCTTCCATATAGGAATACATTACTGGGTCTTCCATTCTTCAGAGCAGGAGTCAAAATTCTTCCAAGATCATTAACTTGCTTCTCCCTGTGGGGTATTGTTTCTGGTGTGAAAGAAATAGTTAACACGTCCCTATTAGAAAAGATAGGTTTAGTCTGTAAGAATTTAGTAAATATGTTTTCGTCTTTGTTCAAAAAAGTCACCGATATTTCAAATGAAACCTTTGTTTCTTTTGTAATTAAACATATTAACATATATATAATTTACTTCACGTTAACCCCCCCATTTCCTAAGGAAAACACCTCTGTGAAGGTTATGTGAACATAAATAACGCTGTTATATTTCCACAAGAAGTAAACACCCTATGGTTTCTACTACAATCTTCATGAGAAGAAAAGGTCAAACTAAAAGGTTAACCTTCATTTCATATAACATTGTTATATATAATTATATAAAAAAATATTTTTAATTATAAACTCGAGTTCGACAAGTAATGGGGGGGTGTCTAGAAAGATTTTTTCAACTTCTTCAGAAAGTCGTCTGTGTTCTTTGACCTTACTGTACCAAGAGGTATTGACTCTAATTCTGCTATCCTTTTTGCCAGATCATCTAACCTCTCAGAACCATGTAGTATGACTAGGCCGGGCCTCAGGTTTGTCACTTTGAGAGCAACCATCGAGCTCCTTCCACTGTTGGCTCCTGTGAATATCAGAACCCTCTCGCTTGTCAGGCCGTAAAGTTTGACCATGTCCATTGGAGAAAGGTCCATTATGGCTTTCAATGAGTCTATTACTGTATAACCATAAATCTTCTTTTCTTCTAAATCCTTCCTCACGACAACAGAAGCATCAACACTATTACAGAAATCCCTAATTGTTATTGGGACGTCGAACTCCCTCATATCCAGAACAGCCTCTGAAAGGACAGCCTGTGTTGGCAACTCGGCAAACTCCTGTATTATCTTGCCGCCACGTCTCTCATCAATGTTTATCAATGACTCAACAATCTTCTTAATCATCTTTATCCCCGGTGACTTCCTTCTCCCGTTCTCATAGTCTGATATAACAGAAGGCATTATCTTCATTTCATCAGCAAGCCTTCTCTGTGGTATCTTGAAAACATTTCTCCACTTTTTGATTACTTGTCCAGCTTCATTACTAAGAACTATCTCACCTGCTATCCTCTTTGCGAACTTTTCCTTTGACAGGCTTTGTGTATCCATGTTATTAATTTGACGAATAAACTTAAAAAATTAACTAATTGGGCTAAACCTATGTTTTTAAATTGTCTTGGGAAAGAAATATAATATGGCTACAGGTATCAAAGTAAAAGACGCTATGGTAAACAGGGTTGTCACAGCAATGCCTGACCAGACAGTTCTAGAAGGATCTAAAATAATGAAGAAGGAAGGTGTTGGTAGTCTCATAATCTGTGAGGGTAAGGATCCTATTGGTATTGTCACAAGGGAAGACGTTGTGAACAAGATAGCTGCTCTTGACTTGCTAGCATCAAAGGCTTTTTTGAAGGACATTATGACAACTAAGTTGATTACATGCACGCCTGAACAGGATATTTCTGAAGCAGCAGCCTTAATGTCCAAGAACAAATATGAGAGAATACCTGTTATTTCAATGGGGAAGCTAATAGGCATTGTTTCTGCAAGGGAAATAGCAAAGGTAGCACCATCAGCATTGGAGGTTCTTACAGAGCATTTGAGAATAGAGGAAATAATGAAGATGCCAGAAGAGACAAACAGTGGTGACTGTGATCTTTGTGGCAACTATTCTGAAGAGCTGCACAGCATCAATGACAAGTGGGTCTGCGATTCCTGTAGTGAAGAGGCAGCAGAACTTTAATTTTAAATAGCTTTGGATTTAATATGTTAAATCAAGAGATTGAAGAACAGCTATTCAAAATCCTTGAGGAAATCAAGGATAGGCAAGTAATAGTTGAAGGAAAACGAGACAAAGAAGCTTTATGTTTATTTGGTTTTACCAAAATAATAACAATAAATCGCGGCTTGTACGAAACCGCAGAGGACATCAGAGGCAAAGAAGTCATAGTACTAACTGACTTCGATGCAGCAGGAAAGGAAATAGCAAAAAAGCTTAACATTTTTCTTCAATCCCTTGGTTACAAAGTGGACAGAGAAACTAGACGAGAGATAGGTTTTCTGTTTACAAGAATGAAAATAAGAAAAATAGAGGAATTAAGGGGTGTTAAAAATGAGTAAATTAGCTCAAGCTACTTCAAAATATACCATAGTTGCCAGGTTCGAGGCAGAAGGCACTGTGGAGAAGCCTGATGTCATAGGTGCTGTCTTCGGCCAGACCGAAGGCCTGTTAGGGCCTGACATGGAACTTAGAGAGTTACAAAAGACAGGAAGGATTGGAAGGATTGATGTTGAATTGAATACAACAAACGGCAAGACATCAGGAATAATCACCATACCTTCATCTCTAGACAGCTCGGAGACAGCTTTGATTGCTGCTTCTGTTGAGACAATAGAGAGGGTTGGTCCCTGCAATGCAAAGCTCTTCATAGAGAAGATAAATGATGTTAGAACAGCTAAGAGAAAATACGTCATAGACAGGGCAAAGAACCTTCTGGAGAAAATATTCGACGAAGGAGCGCCAGACACAGACATAATAACAGAGCAGATGAAGGAAGCAATAAGAGGTGGGGAATTAGGAAACTATCAGGGCTTAACCTCTGGTCCGAACATCGAGTCTTACAATGAAATAATAATTGTTGAGGGAAGGGCTGATGTCATGACCCTTTTGAAGAACGGTATAAAGAATTCAATCGCAATAGAGGGCACATCAATCCCACCAGCAATAGTTGGTCTGACAAAAGACAAGACAACAACAGCCTTCCTTGACGGCGACAGGGGTGGAGATCTTATCCTGAAGGAGTTGAAGTCTGTGTGTGAAATTGATTTTGTGGCAAGAGCACCTAGTGGAAAGGAAGTTGAGGAACTTCAAAAAAAGGAAATATATAAGGCACTTAGGGAGAGGGTTCCTGCAAAAGATGTCAGAACACCAAGAAGAACAAGTGCCAGAAAGGAGCAGAGCACACCAAGAAGGCAGGCGCCAAAGATAGATTCCACCAAGCTTGTAAAGTACAAGTCTGTTCTGGAGGACTTGGTTGGCACAAGAGCAGCATGCTTCCTTGATGCTGGTATGAATATTCTTGGGAGGGTTCCTGTGAAGGAGATGTTCTCTACAATGAAGGGCTTATCCGCCGAAGCATTGATATTTGACGGTGACATCGACCAAAAGCTAGTCAACCAATGTGGCGACTATGGGATAAAATACATTGTTGGAATGAAGGTTGGTAGAGTAAGGGACCAGGGCGGTGTTTCAATAATGACGCTGCAGGACTTGAAATAATTTTTAACCTGAAGAGTATTTTTTTCTCTTCAGTTTCTTCTTTTTATTAATAGAGCAAAACATTTTATTTAACTCTTACATATAGATAATATGATTTCAAAGGCACAGATGCAGAGAATAGCAAGGAACATCATCAGAAAGAGCATGTATGTCAAGGAAAAAGAGTATGTTGTTATTTCTTCAGGGTCGACTTCTGTTAAATTCGCAGAAATGCTGGCGTACGAGGCTGCAATAATTGGTGCCAACCCTTCCTTAAGATATGCCAGTGACGAGCTTGTTTTGAAAATATATAAGGACACCAAGTTAAAATACCTGAAAAGAATACCTAAGTTTTCAAGATTTTTTGCGAAGAATGTTGATGTGGAGATACATCTTGATGATTCAAATCCTTATATTGAAAAGCAGTTGCCCCAAGATAAAATCATGAGTAGGGTAAAGGCATTCAAGCCGATCAGAGATATAAGAAACAGAAGAGTTGTTAAAAAAACAATAAAGTCTGTCTTATTAGGCTATCCTACCAAGGAAAATGCAAAAGCCATGGGTGTATCCTTCAAAAAATTGAATGACATCTTCTGGAAGACTTTGGGTACTGATCCCCTCAAGCTGTTTGAATACAATAAAAAGATTATCAGAAAGCTCAAGAACGCGGATAAAATTCATATAGAAGGAGAGCGCACTGATTTGAAATTCTCTGTGAAAGGGAGACGCCCTGTAAATGGTTGCGGTCTTTGGAAAAACGGCAGGAGCGGATTTTTGAACCTTCCAGCAGGGGAGATATATTATTGTCCTATTGAAACATCTGCCAACGGGGAAATATACTTTGACCTACCTTGTATGTGGCATTTCGGCAAACAAGTAAAGGGTGTTTGGTTCAAATTCAAGAATGGTAAGGTAGTTGATTACAAAGTTGAGAAAGGCCTAAAGAATTTTGAAGATGTCTTGAAGAACGCTACTGGTGACAAGTATAGAATTGCTGAATTAGGTATAGGTACAAATCCAAATGCCAAACCCACAGGAGGCATGACAATAGTTGATGAGAAGATAAAAGGCACAATACATATTGCTATTGGCGACAACAAAGGGTTTGGTGGCAAGAATGATGCAACAATGCACTGGGATTTCTTCAAGGACATGAAGAACGGCAAGATGTTTGTTGACGGCAAGCTGTTCATGAAGAATGGCAAAATTTTATAATCTCTAACTCTCAATTATAGTTATGAAACTTGAAAACATATTCAAGAGAGCCCTTGATATAAAAAAGAACGACAAGGTTCTGATAATAACTGATAAGAAAAAGCTAAAGATAGCAAAAAAGTTCCTAAGGTCTTTGAAGAAAATATTTCCAAACACATCCCTGGTGTCCAAATCTGTTGGTAAATATGATGGTGAGGAGCCGTCAAAAATAATATCTAACCTCATGCTGAAGTACGATGTTATAATTGCTGTCACCAACTTTTCTCTTACACACACCAACGCTAGAAGAAGAGCTTCAGAAAATGGAATAAGAATAGTCTCAATGCCTGGGTTTACAAAAAAGATGATGAAGGCATTGCAAGCAGACCCATTTGAAATGTTAAGGGTCGGCAAAAGAATTGAAAGTTTACTGAAAAAAACAGACATAGTAAGGGTAATGACAGAATCTGGAACTTACATTTCCTTTTCTGTCAAGAATAGGTTTATAGAGATAGATTCGGGAATTTTTGAGAAGGAAAGTTGTGGGAACATGCCTTCTGGGGAAATATCCCTATCCCCCGTTGAAGGCACGGCTAATGGTGTCATTGTTATAAATTCCATGTTCGACTATGCGAAAAACAAGACAGTTGTTCATGTTAAAAATGGGAAGGCTTTTGACATAAGCGACAAGAAATGCAAGCTAGCAAAGATATTTTCAACTGTTAAAAACTCTACTAACATTGCCGAATTGGGTATAGGCCTTAATAAGAAAGCAAAGATAATAGGAAGGATTCTTCAGGATGAAAAGGTGTTCAAGACATGCCATATAGCATTTGGCAACAACAAGTCATACAAGGGAAAGGTTTATTCAAATGTACATCTGGATGCTGTTCTTTTCAAACCTACTATTTGGTTTGACGAAAAGATGATTATGATGAGAGGAAAATTATTAATTTAGGTTATTCTATGGGAATGATTAAAACACCAAGAGAAATAAAACTTCTTAAAAAATCTGCAAAGATAACCGACTCTTGCATCAAGGTTATCAAAGATTCTTTGAAAGAAAATATAACAGAAATAGAACTAAGGAGAAGGATAGGAAGGAATATAAGAAAACAAGGAGCTAGCTTGTCTTTCCGGACCCTAGTTGCAACAGGAAAAAGGTCAGCAATGATACACTGCAAACCAAGGGCAACCAACAAAATAATCTCTGGTTTAGGCTATGCAGATTTTGGTGCCTGCTACAAAGGTTATCATACTGACATTACAGTCCCTTTCATCAAAGGGAGGATAAGCAAGAAGGAAAGGAAGATGGTTAACACTGTACTGAAAGCATACAACCTTTCTATAAGGTCCATAGTTTTAGGTCAACATTGTTGGAAGCTTTTCTTGAAGACAAGGAAGTATCTTAAGAAAAACGGTTTTGACCTATTGCATGGTTTGGGGCACGGTTTGGGCAAGAAAATACATGAACAACCTTTTATTGTGGTTCCTAAATTGGAAAAACTGAAGAGACCTGCATCAGAGAAGAAAATGCGCAGGTGGGAAAGGATAAAGAAAATAAAGTTCCAAACCAATATGGTTTTCACAATAGAGCCAGGTGTTTATGTCAAAGGTTTGGGTGGTTGTAGATTGGAGAATGATGTTTTAATGACAAAGAAAGGACTGAAAATATTGACGCATTCTAGATTAATAGAAGTCTAGATGCCTCTTATTTCACATTTCTCAAAAAAAGGTTTCATTATGTTGCAAAATTTCTCAAGTTCCTCTTTTGAAAATGATTTCTTTCCGGTGTAATTCTTATCAAGCGTTTTTATTCCTCTGAATTGCTGTATGTAGAATCTCTTTGAACCATTTAACCATTCACCAATTGACTTTGCATCACTTTCATTAAAGAGACCTGGAACAACAGTTGTTCTGAACTCATAATTCGGGAACTTTTTAATTATGTTTACACTCTTCTCTATATCTTCTTTCTTTACTTCTACATTGGTTGTAATGTCATACTTTTCCAGAGGTGCCTTGATGTCCATTGCAATATAATCGAGCAGACCAACTTCTATCAATTCTTTTAACATTTCAGGATTACTTCCATTAGTATCAAGCTTAACAAAAAATCCTAACTCTTTAATCTTCCTAATGAAAGTTGGAAGGTCTTTATTCAGTGTCGGCTCCCCACCTGTTATGCATACAGCATCAAGGAATTCTTTCCTCTCTTTCAAGAAATCAAGAATATAATCTTCCTTTATTGCTTCCCTTCTATCCTCAACAACAAGCTCTGGGTTGTGGCAGAAGCCGCAGCGGAAGTTGCAGCCGAAAGTGAATATCGTGCAAGCTAATCTATCCGGATAGTCTAACAAAGTCTGTTTCTGTAGGCCCTTTATTATCATAATCATTAATTAAACTTAGAAACCTTAAATTCCAGCCTGTCTTTGAATTCCCTTTGCTTCCCTGCGTTCCAGCTTTGCACAGGTCTTATGTATCCAACAACTCTTGAGTAGACCTCTGCTCTTGCTTTACATGTCGGGCAGTTGAAGTGCTCGCCCTTAATGTAACCGTGCTGCTTGCACACTGAGAATGTGGGTGTTATTGTGAAGTAAGGCACCGCGAAGTTGCTTGCTATCTTCTTTACCAGCTGCTTTGTGGTCTCCCCGTTGTCCGGTGATTCACCAAGGAAGCTGTGGAATACTGTTCCCCCAGTATATTTTCTCTGCAGTTCTTCCTGGTGCTTCAAAGCCAAGAAAAGGTCATCAGTGTGGTTTACAGGAAGTTGTGTGGAGTTGGTGTAGTATGGGACACCGTTTCCAGCTGCTATTATTTTGGGGTATTTTTTCTTGTCCATTTTTGCCAATCTGAAGGTTGTCCCTTCTCCAGGAGTGGCTTCCAGATTATATATGTGGCCTGTTTCCTCCTGTATCTCCTTCAGCCTTCCCCTCATGAAGTCAAGGACCTTGAGTGAGAAATTCCTACCCTCTTCAGTTGTGATGTCCTTCCCTAAGAAGTTCAGGCACGCCTCGTTCATTCCAATTAGGCCTATTGTAGAGAAGTGATGGTCAAAGTTTCCAAGAAACCTTTTTGAAAATGGCAGCATTCCAATTCCCATTATCCTGTTAACCAACTTTCTTTTAATTTCAAGGGACTCCTTTGCGAGGTATATCATTCTTTCCAATTTTTCCATGAATTGTTCCTCGTTCTTCGAGGAGTAGCCTATCCTTGGCATGTTGACTGTGACAACTCCAATGCTTCCAGTGGATTCCCCGAAACCGAACAGCCCACCAGTCTTGTTCCTCAACTCTTTCAAATCTAATTGCAGCCTGCAGCACATTGCCCTGACATCAGAAGGCTTCAGGTCGCTTTTTATGAAATTCTGGAAATATGGCAGACCGTATTTTGCGGTCATATTGAACAATGCACCAAGGTTCTCATTATCCCAATCCAGATCCTTTGTTATGTTGTAAGTCGGAATGGGCCATGTGAAAACACTTCCATTAGCATCTCCCCCACTCATCACTTCAATGAAGGCCTTGTTGATTAGATTCATTTCTTCCTGATAGTCAGCATAGGTATTGCCAACGGGCTTGCCGCCAACAACAGCAGGCTGGTTCTTTAAGTCCTCAGGGACAGTCCAGTCCAGAGTTATGTTGGAGAAAGGTGTCTGTCCGCCCCAACGGGAAGTTATGTTCATGCCGTACACATACTCCTGGATGTTCTGCTTGATTTGTTTGTAGCTAAGATTATCAGCCCTAACATAAGGAGCAAGATAAGTATCAAACGAGCTGAATGCCTGGGCTCCTGCCCATTCATTCTGTAAAACTCCGATGAAGTTGACCATCTGGCCAACAGCAGTTCTTAGGTGTTTGGGAGGGCCTGATTCAACTTTTCCCGGAACTTTGTTAAAACCCTCTGTCAATAGTTGCCCCAAACTCCAACCTGCGCAATAGCCGCAAAGGCTCATTGATAGATTGTGCAAATGGAAATCACCTTCTGTATGTGCTTTGGCAATTTCTTTTGGATAGACATGGTTCAATGCATAATATGCTGTGATTGTCCCAATGCCATGCCACATCATGCCTGAATAAGAAAAGTCAACATTGGCGTTCTCCTTTATTCTCCATTCATTCTTTGATATGTAGCCGTTAATGACGTCGCCAACATCTAGAAGCAGACCTTTCACATCCCTGAGTCTCTTGTGCTCCTCCCTATATAACATGTAAGCTTTTGCGGTTTTGTAGTGGCCGTCCTCAACCAATACCTTCTCCACAATATCCTGGATGTTCTCAACTGTCGCTATGTTACCGTTATACTTTTTACTTGCAAGCTCGGCAACCTGCTCTGCTAGTTCTTCTGCCTTTTTCCTGTCAGAGCCTCCCACAGCCTGGGCCGCCTTGAAAATAGCAATCGTTATTTTTTCCTTGTCGAACGGGACAATTCTTCCATCCCTTTTTCTTATTCTACTAACCATTTAACCACTACCTTAATACCTTTTTGAAAGTTTTTACATCTTTGAAATCTTTGTTGAAATGAGACATGAACCTGACATATGCGACCTTGTCCAATTTTTTCAGCCTTTCCGTCACGATCTCGCCGATTATCTTGGTCTTTATCTCCTTACATTCCATCTTTTTTATCTCAGCCTCAATTTCGTCAAGGAATTTCTCCAGTTTCTTCTCGCTTATAGGCCTTCCATTAAGAGCCTTTAAGACGCCACTTTTGATCTTTTCCCTGCTGAAACTTTCCTTTGTTTTATTCCTCTTTATTACGACTATGGGACTCTTTATTTGCTCGTAGGTCGTGAACCTTTCCTTACAGCCCAGACATTCCCTTCGCCTTCTTATTGACCTATTCTCATCAGTGCCTCTTTTGTCAACAACTTTAGTTTTAGATGAATTACAGTAAGGGCAAAACATAGGAAAAACCACAACATGTTGTGTTGTCTTAAATTTTGACCACAATTCTTAACCGGTAAGAGATATACATCTTAATCATTTATAATGATTTGTGTTTTAAGAAATAGATGTTTAAATCATGTTGACATTATACTATTTTTATGAGGGCCTTCCTCGGAATCTCAGTTCCTAATGTTTTGAAGACGAGAATATTCAGGGTACAGGAAAAATTCTATAAGTTTGATGTAAAACTTGTTGAAAAGGAGAACCTGCACTTCAACCTGAGGTTCTTTGGGGAGATGGAAGAGGAAAAAATCAATAAGGTAAAGGTTGTTCTTGAGAAAGTTGCCACACAATTCAAGCCCTTTGAAGTAAACATTTCAGGGATTGGTGCCTTTCCCAGCAAAAACTATGTCAAGGTTGTATGGTTGGGTGTTAAAGAAGGGCTTCAGACCTTCAAAGCTCTGGAAGAGATGATATCAAACTCCCTAATTACTCTTGGTTTTGAAAAGGATAGCCGCTTTGTTCCCCATTTGACCTTGGGCAGGGTCAGATCAGGAAGGAACAAGAATGAAATTATGGCTTTGATGGAAAAATTGGAAGATGTTGAGATTGGTAAGATGAAGATAGATAAGATAAATATCTTTCAATCAAAATTAACTCCTAAAGGTCCTGTCTATGAAGAAGTTTTTAAGATAGAATTATGAATTAAAAATTCAATGCTTCCAATGCCAGTTTTCTGGCCAAAGGATTACTTTCAACAGATTTTATATCTCCCCTTAAACAAGCCATTTCTACAGCAATGCTTACTTCCTTATTCCATTTTGGGTCATTTACATAGCTTTGGGTTTCTTGAGTCTGATAATTCATATTAAATAATTACTTCTTAGTAGTATATAAAGATAACACCACTTCAAGTGGTAAGACAAATTGAACCCAAAGAACATTCTTCTAGAATTATGGACATCCTGAAGATTTCTATCATAACAGCTGTTATAGGCATAATTGCCCTTTTCTTCATTTCCCTAATTCTGACAGAAGAGACAATAGAGATAAAGAAGCTGAAAATAGGTCAGATAGAGAGGATAAGCGGCATGGTGACCTCTGTCTATGTTAGCAGGGATGATCATGTCTTCATGAAAGTGGCTGACAACACAGGAGAGATAACTGTTGTTGCCTTCAAGAACTCCAATATTGATCAAGCCTATGACCTGGAGATTGGTGAGGAAGTGGCTGTTCTAGGAAGGGTAGATGAGTATAAGGGAGATTTGGAGATAATAGCCAAGGAGATTAAAAAGATTTAGTTGCCCTTGATTTTCCTTTTGACTTTAATATATTTCAAAACATCCTCTAGAGTAGTTTCTTCCTTTCCAGGCTTCAAGTTGATCAGTTTAACCCTAAAGCCGAACTGGTCTATGTTCCTTACCTCTATAAAAAAATCCAGGTAATGGTCTATGATGTTTGTGACAATGAATGGATTCAGTTCCAGAGCCTTTGCAATACCTCTAATATGCATTGGACCTCTTTCTCTGAGCAAAACCAGCATTCTTGCTATATTTTTAATGGTTTTTTTATGAATTCCAGAGCCCATTTATAACGCCTGTTATATATAAGGTACTTAGAAGTATATAAACCTATTTCTTAGTAAAATTTAAGCTAAATGACGTATCTTTAAGTCATTTTAAACGCTAAAAGACGATTTTTTTGTTCACGTGAATGTTCATACAATCTTCATTCATGTTCACATGAATATCCCACATATATCACACATTCTACACACTATGCCCTTATCTTCACGTGAAGAGCAAAACAATACTCTATATATAATGTAACATACTATTAACTTCACGTTAACTTCACACGTGAACATATGAAATTCACGTGAATATTATGTGAAGTTCTCAAGACCTTCACGTGTTAAATCTCACAAACTCAAAAAACATGTGAAAATACCTTACTTCACGTTAACTTCATATAGTTTTCCATTTTTCTTAGAAAACCTTCACATGATGTTCACAAAATCTTCACAAAATCTTCACATGTGAATATTTACTTCACGTGAATGAGAGAAAAGCTTAAATATATCCTTCACGTGAATATTATGTGAACATTATGAATGGAAATTTTTCAAAATGGGGATGGAAAGAAAATCCCTTTGTTCTTAGAATTGACCCAAAATTATTTGTAGGTTATGAGGAGCAAGTCAAGGCTGCCTTGAAACACATAGAGAACAAGCACAAAGTTGCTATTATAACAGGAAGAACAGGAGCTGGAAAGACAACCTTCCTGAAATGGGTGGAAAACAACTATGATGCCTCAAAACTATATGTTAGCAAGCCTCCAGAGAACCCTAACGAGTTTGTTTCTTTGTTCACTGATTTGTTTGGCTTTAGTTTTTGGGAGAGAATATTGAGCAAAAAGCCCTCTTTGTACAACCTTCCTAATTATATTAACAAGAAGCTCAAAGGCCAGCATCTAGTGTTCCTTCTTGACGAGACTCATGAGACCAACAAGGATGTTCTAGAGTGGCTCAGAGTCCTATCTGATCAGATAGACAACATAAGCCTGGTAATGGCTGGCATGCCTGTTCTTGAGGAGAAGATGTCTGAATTGGAGACCTTGGATCAGAGAATAACAACAAGGATAACCTTGGTTTCCTTGGACAAACCTGAGACCAAGGAGCTTATCAAGAAGAGAATTGAGAGTGCTGGGGGAAGGGGTATTTTGCCTTTCACAGACGATGCCATAGATATGATATACAAGAGGACTGGTGGTTTCCCAAGGGAGGTTCTGAAGCTCTGCGACAGGTTGGTCAACTCAGCCTTGGAGAAGAACCTGGACGCCATAACCTTGAAGGATATAGAGGAGCACAAGGAAATCGAGCTTCCAAAAGTGAGAGTTAATGAGCCTGTGGTTACATTTATGCCAAAACCTCCTTCTGAGGAGCAGTTCAGGAGCTTGCCCCACAAACAGAGAAGCATTTTGAAGCTTTTGTCTACTAAGGACTGGTTGACTCCTACAGCAATTGTTGAGGAATTGGAAATGAAGGGCTACAAGTCAAAAGGCCATGCAATAAGGTCTGTCAACAACATCCTAAGAAGGCTGATGCTGGACGGTTATGTGCAAAGAGAGGGCAGAGGCAAGGCCTTCATGTACGCTCTTACACCTAAGACAAAGACCCTTTTCGTTGAGAACTGATTCTGAAATGTGAGAGTTCAGACAATATATGAGAATGGAAACTTTCTAGGTTTTTCATACTTTTTGAGAATATTATAGTCGCCTTTGTTTTCGCTAAGATCTAAACCTATTCCAGCAGCTTCTAATGGAGAATCTGTTCCATATCCTATACTATTGAATAAGCTTGTTCTAGTGGCATAATTTCCTGCAGGCGTTTTGATTATTGTTCTCTTCTCATCTGTATTCAAACCAATAATTCCCATCTGCATTATACCTGATAATTTTTTTACATCTTCAATATATGCGGCTTTCATAATAATTATTCATAAGAGCTAGTATTTATATTTATCACTAATGGATAGTAAATAATAGATATCTTTATATATTAGCTAATATATACTACTATATGGTGGTTATATATGGTGAATACATACAAAACTGTTGGTTGTGTCCCAAAAGGAATACCTCAGAACAATGCCCTATCTGATGGGTTGTATGCAAATGTTTATCAAGGGAAAATAAAAATAGCAAATCACAAATAATAGACTTTCCCCTTCTTTTTATTTTAACTTTAATTAAATAGTTCTATGAAGAAGATTATTGTCATAGTCGGTCTTCCAGGTTCTGGTAAGAGCCTTGCTGCTGAAATCATAAAGAAGATGTTCAATGCTGACTCCTTCAAGAGCGGCGACATAATAAGGGACGAGATCAAGCGAAGGGGCCTGAAATACACGCCTGAGAACGATTCAATAGCCGCTCACTGGTTCAATGTCAATGGAAGGGAGAAGCTTCTTTCAAGGAGGCTGTGGGGCAAGGTAAAAAAGTCAAAGAAAGACCTTATAGTCCTTGATGGCTTCAGGGCCCCGGAACAGTTCAAGTACCTTAGGGAAACCTACAAGGGCAAGCCGGTCATAATTTTCATAAAATCCTCCTTCAAAGTGAGGGCTGAACGGGAATTAGAGAGGAAGAGGTTCGGCAAGCAGGAGAACAAGGAGTATCTCAGGCACAGGGACAAGCTGGAGAAGAGCCACGGCTTAATGGAGACAATAAAAAAGGCCGATTACACCATAGACAACTCAAAACTCACGAAAAAACAGCTTGAAAGCAGGGTGGTTAAATTGATGGAAAAAATCACAAAAGCTTAAATATCTTCGCTTAAAATTATACTAAAGGTGATTAAATGCCAGAAAAATTAAGAGCCAAAGACATGGTCGGTAAAGTCATAGTTTCTGAGGATACTGGAAGAAAGTTCGGCGTTGTGGGCGATGTCAACTTCATAACAGAGTCGGGCGAATTGATGAACATCATTATTTCAGAGCCTACAAGGCAAGCATTGGATTTGAAACTCGGCGAGGATGACAAGGGAAGGATGCTTATTCCATTCTCTGCAGTGAGATCTGTCGGGGACTTCATAATTGTTGCTGAGAAAGACATTGTTTGATTGATAAGAGATAAATATGCATGGTTCCATTTTAAGGGAAATACTTAGAAACTCAGAAATGGATTATTCTTTTAAAATTACAAGAGTTACGAAAGGTGTTTATGAGCAGCCATGCCAGCCAGGAAAAGGTTCTGATGGAGGAGACCTCAAAGGTTGTGAGACACAAAGAAGAAGTTGTGGGGTTCATCCAGATGATTGGGTATTTACTGGTAATGAATGGTGCTTCAGAAATTGTAACCATCCAATAGATGTAAGTTTGCTTTCTGAAAAACAAATAGAAACATATTTAACAAATCGTTCTTCAGAAAAACAAAAAACTGATTATGTAAAACATCCAGAAAACGAACCATTCTACCATGCTGTTCCAAAACTTAATAATAGAGTAACAGGAGTTATTTTCGCTCACTAAAAATTACTTTTCTTCAGGATCCCTTATTCCCTCTGGGGTTATCAGGAAAATCGTCTCCCCTGCTGGAAGGTTCGGCGAGTCAATCAGCCTTGCGATTCTTGTGTTTCCCTTTGACCTTCTCAAATATAATCGATGTGTTGAGAAATGTCCGAGTATGTGACCGCCTATTGGCGCTGTCGGATCCCCGAACAATATGTTGGGTCTTGACATGACCTGGTTGGTTATGTAGACAGCAACACCGTAAACGTCAGCCAGCCTCTGCAGGGTGTGCAGGTGCCTGTTCAGTTTCTGCTGCCTTGCTGAAAGCTCCCCCCTTCCTGAGAAGTCGGCCCTGAAGTTTGATGTGACGCTGTCAACAATGACAAGCTTGATGTTCTTCTTCTTTACCATTTCCCCTATCTTCTCGGCCATTATCATCTGGTGATCGGAATTGTAGCATCTCGCAACGTAAATATTCTCCAAGATTTTTTTAGGATCCAAGTCCATTGCCTCTGCCATCTGCTTTATCCTGCCAGGCCTGAAAGTGCTTTCTGCATCCAGAAAAATACAGTTGCCGTCTATTCCTCCCTGCTCCTCAGGCAGCTGTGCGTTGATAGCTATCTGGAAGCCGGCTTGCGTCTTTCCGGAACCGAACGCTCCATGGAATTCTACAACAGCCTGTGTCTCAAAGCCGCCGCCTAACAACTGATCCAGGTTTTTGCTGCCGCTTTTTATCCTTTTGATTTGCTGCCTTCTCTCGTAGATTTCGGTAGCCTTCTCAAAGCCGATTTCCAGCTCATCCCTGGCAGTATTGATTATTTTTGTTGCAGTCATTTCCCCTACATTGGCTGTTTCACCTAGTTCTTTCGGTGATGCTGCTGCAATGCTCATCAGGTCGATGTAGCCTGCCTTCTTCAGCTTCTCCCCTACCTTCTCCCCAACTCCGGGCAAGTCAGCTACATCTTTGATTTTTTTAGTCATAAGAATAACCTAATACACCTTTGTTGCCAAATTATTTATTAGTTTATTTGCCTCACTTTCTATGTCAACATCCTTGACATTATTCGCAACAAACTCCAGCCTGTTGAACATCTTGTTCCTTCTGACCCTTCCTGACATTAAGAACTCCTTTCCTAAAATATCCAGGTCTTGCAGCAATGAGTCCTGCCTTTTCACAGCTTCTTCATTATCCAACCCTATCAGTTTCAGCGCGTTATCCCTGAAGAACACTGCCCTCATGTTTCCAGTCCCATCATCAATCACTCCCGACAGCACAATTGCCTGTGCAGGCTTCACCTCTCCGTGTTGGTCGCATTTGAACCCAGTATCCTCCTTTACCCTGCTGCCGCATTCAGGGCACACCTCGTAAAAGAAGTTTGTCTCGAACAATTGCACAACAGCTGCCCTTAGTTCTGTGAACTCGCCCTCTTTCACATCTATTATGTTGCTTCTTGTCTTCTTCTCAGTTCTCATCTTGCTTATTTCAGGCAGGTCTGACTGTTCTAGAATCTTAACGCCGCCCCTTCCGCTCAGTCTTATCTCAACGCCTCCAATCCCGTTCTCCCTTGTGTAGCCGCCGAATACCTCAACTGCCATACCAGGCTTTAGTTTGTCAATCATTTCTGTCTGCTGGTCCCATAGGGACATTCTTATTGTTCCTGTCTGGTCCCCTAGAATTATGCTTGCAACCTCCCCCTTCCTTCCCTTGCTCTCGAACTCCTTCACGGGGAATATGTTGACAATTCTTGCGTTGAGATTGAGGTCCCTTATCTGCGGGATGATGTTCTTTATCTCGAGCCTTCTTTCCGTCTGAGTCTTTTCTGGGAACAGTTCGATTCCCATTTCCTTTGCGATTATGTAGGCCGCCCCTTCCTTGGAAACAAGGTTGGATAGCTCTTCCTGCTTCTCAATTATCCTCTTCTCAGTTTCCTCTTTTGAGAGGCTTCCCTTCTCAATTATTTTTTGAAGAATGATTTCGAAATCCATAAAATCAAATGTGCTTTAAACCTTAAATTCTTTTTTTACTACTTAAGGAGTCAAAGAACCTTTCTCTTTGCCTGGCATATGTCCTCAAGTTTTACAGTCTTCCTCTTCTCGCTTTTTGCGATGGTTATTGCCTCAGATGCTATGTCGAACGTTATCTCCTCCATCAATTGGGCGAACTCCTTCACAGCGTCCTTGCTGACCCTCATATTGGACCTTTTGAGTATCTTCTCAGCTGCGGCAAGCGGTATTTGCATATCTAAGAATAATGCTTTGGATTAATATATTCTTTTAGACCTTTTCGAAGAAATACCAGGACGTCAGGTTTGTAAGGGTTTTGATGTCCTTCCCTGTTGTTTCAGAGAGCTCCTTGCTTGCATTCTTGCTGAGTTTATAGTCAACGGGAGCAGTGTAGGACTTTAGCGGGCTGTGTATAAAATATAGCCAGTTTGGAAGAAGTGAGTATTCCCTGTCATTAATGTTTGTATGCATCTGCTCATTGGGAATTTTCTGGTGGCATGCAACAAGCCCTCCCGGCCTCATATTTTCCTTTATGTCATCATGCATCCTTTCAAGAGTATTTGTGATAACACCTTTGAGTATGACCAGATCAATGTTCTTGATACCGGGCAAACCCCTCCTTACATCATGCCTCATTTCAATAATTTTTCCATCACAAGAGCATACGGGGAATTCCGGATCTCTGTCCAAGAAGTAGGCAGCCACTGACCTTTCAATGACATAGGACGGCAGGTTGGTTGGGTCTAAACCGGAAAGTGGGTATACAGCTGTTTTTCCTATGCTGTGATCGTCTTGATACTTGTTTAATATAATTTTGTTGACAGTTTCGTTGTTATAGAGAGGCTCGTCTCTCTGAGGATCGCTTCCTGCAACCTCCAATAACTTCTCCTCTATTTCACTCCCCAAATTTTTGTATCTTATTTTGTTGTTGTTTTTGATAATATCTATGTGATCAAGAGAATTAGCCCACTTTGCGTAAGCCCCTGTTTCCGCCTTTTGCGGCCTTTGTTGCAGTGTAGCTGTCATTAGACCACTATTTAGTAGTTAAACTATTAGACATTTAAGCCTTTCCTAGCTATATGACTTCTCACTTTCGCAAAAAATGCGTGTCAGGAGATGATTTCGCTCCCAATCCATTCCCTAAGGGAATCCTCACTTTGGCCCAGAGCTCTGTGAGAGAAAATTTTTGGAAGAAATTAAATAATGTTCTATGTCATATATCTTATGTAATAGATTAATTAAAGCATATATCGTAAAGTATGTAGGATAAAACATAAGAAACGAAGCATGTCGTCCTTTATATATTATAAAACATATACTATACAAAATACCTGATACGTTTAAATAATGTCCCGACTAAAAAAGCATATAGGAAACGGTGTGAGAATGAAAGTAATACAAAAAAATCTTTTCGAGAACCTTTTTCTGCATCCTAAACCAGTCAAGATGCTGACCAGTTTGAAGAGGGAGGACATACAGTACGCGACGCAGGTGTCAAAGGTCGTTGACTGCACGTATTCACACACCGTAAAAGTATTGGAGATGTTCAAAAAGTTAGGTTTGGTCGTCTTTGAGAAGAAGGGAAGGATCAAGCTTGTTAGGTTAACAGAAGAAGGCCAGGATGTAGCCCATGACTTCGAGGGAATAAGAAGAAAGTTCCTGAAAATGGGCAATAAAACAAAAGTTTCTGTTACCAAGAAGTGAGAAAACAGTTATTTTTGGTACCAATATGGGACGTCCTATAATATAGAAATGTTCTTGGACAGTTGATGTTCATTTCTAACTCTTTCAGAATGTTGTTCCCATGGCATCAAGATCAAACGCTCAGATATACCACTGATGGACATATCTGTGGAAGGTGTTTTTGTCCCCTGGGGAGACTTGGACATTTGTGGTTAATCTTTATATTTCAGTCCGGTTTTATATGATATATGAAAGAATTGCTGCTGTGGCTGTATGGGAAGTCAGCTCGTAACGCCCACATAAGGGAAATGGCTGAAAAGGCTATATTACTATTGAAGAAAGAGGGCTCAATGGAGTACCAGGAGCTGGCCAAAGCGCTGGGGATTAGCTTCAACAAGTACCAGAAGCCCAAAAGGACCTTCTATTTTGTGATCAATCCGCTGAAGAAGATACAATTGATACAGGACAAGAGGATATTTGAGGACAAGACAAAGAAGAAGTACAAGACTGTTTACTTTTTCAATCCAGACGCGTTCTATGGCTATATGAAAAGGGTTCTGGATGACTTCTATGCCCATGTTAAGTGAGTTTGGGTATGCCGATTATACGCGAAGATATAAGTTGTGATTTATGCTTTGGAGTGTATATGTTTTGATGATAGCTATGTTAAGTATATTATGTAATAGATATAGGATAGTGGATAGGTTATGATATGTATATTACTGTTATTGTAATGTAATATATATGCTGTAAAATATATGTTAGACAACGAAAGTGGGGTTGAACTCACGCTCAAATGTGAGAGTTCAGGGAAAATCCCTTAGGAAACGTGAAGATCCGGAAGATTCGTATACCTCACAAAAGATTATTCTGTTATTAATTAATTAAGAATTTTTTCAAACTTCCTTGTTTTAAGAGATTTTTCTTTATATCAGATAAAATTCTACCTTTGTTATATTTAATTATCATTTCTTTTGTTTTTATGTAATTTTCGATTTCTTGTTTTTTCAAAAAATATTTTCTTTGTTTTAGAAATTCATTACCAAGTTCTATTGAGTTATTTGTAACATTTTTATGTTTTGTCAAGAATTTGTTATCTGTTGTTTTTTTATAATAATAAGTTTTTTCATCAAATTTCCTTGCTTTATGCTCGAATATTACTTCTTCTGGTTTAAAATTAGGTCCGAAATATCTTGCAGGTTCTTTATCAACCCCTACTATATTTGCTCCATATAATGGTCCAAGAACATCAGAAGCTGGACTTTTATCTTCCTTGATATTGGACCTTATCTCCCTTTTCATATTGTTAAAGACTATTAATGTTTCATCAAATCTTTTTTCATCCTTTAAGACACGATTTATTTCCCTTATCTTAGCTGTTTGTGCTTCATCAATGGCTTTGCCCTCAAAATCAATCCAAAATAGAAAGTTTTCATTTTTTAAGTAAAATTTAATTAGTTCTTCTATTTTTCCAATACCAAATCTAAGAGAAATTGGAACAAAAATTGGTTTATTGTTTTTTTGGGAGAAAAAATCAAAAGATTGTGATACAAATTTTTTATAACCATCTAAATTAATTATTTCCCGATTTCCCTGTTTTTTACCATTAGAAAAAATATCTTTATCCCTTCTTATATTGGGTATAAACAAAATCTTTCCGGAATAAGAATAATAATATTGAAAGAAGCCTGATAAATCCTCTATTTTTTTAATGCTATCAAAAGGATTGAAATCTAATGTAAATGTTAAAATTGTGAATTTATCTTTTAACCATCCTCTCCATCCAAAATAATTTTTTATTTTGGTGTTGTCTTCCTGGTTTATTATTTCTTTGACAGATTCTATGTTCTTTATTGTTTTACTTTTTTGGAAGATAAATTCTCCCTTTTGTAACTCTGTTGTATTCTCATATAACGTCTTTGTTATATTATTGACATCAACAGTTTTTTTCGAAAAATCTTCTTTCAAACCGGATATGCTAAACCTCTTGACATTGAACCAAGAGTTTTTATCTTCAATAGATTCTTTCATTTTTATTTTAGTCAAGTTAATTGCACCTCATTTTTTTCTTAGCTTCAAACATAATCTCTTTCTTAACTCCATAATTTGAATTTTCTATTAAATTAAAAATATCTAATACCTCTTCTTTTTTGAATATACCATAAACGGAATAACAATCACATAAAAAGTTGATAGTGTCTTTCAAATTTTTTGATAGATAGATTAAATTTCTTTTAATAAAATTTCTGGCTTGTTTATCATCTATTACAAGCTCAAATTTCATTTTCATGTTATAACAAATAAAAGCAAGTACAATTAATTCATGTTCACCTCTTTCTTTTTGTTCAATAGAAAAGAAAGGTCTAAGAACTTCACTTATATGTATCTCTCCCTCAAAAATATTGATATTCAGCTTTTTGTTTTCAAAAATTTCCTTTGATCTTTTTGATTTCTTAACTTCACTAAATATTACAGGTGGGAATGATGAACTAAATTTTTCTAATATTTTTATTAGATTTTCTGGAGATTTAATATTATCAAGAAAACAAATATAGAAGCTTGAATCCGCCAATAAATCTGTCATAGATTGTACCTCTTTTTAATTTCCATGAACCTATCTTCGGTTATCGAACCTTTTCTTATTAAATTTACAATAATTTCATTTACAAGTTTCTTGTTTTTTATAATAGAATTATATACATCGGACATTTCAATGTATTTTGGATAGGTATCGTAAACTAAGAATAATAGTTCAAAACGATTGAGTCTATCATAAATGTTTCTAATCAATTTAATGTTAATATTTAAAATATTGAAATCTTCTTCTTTGATGTTTCTTTTTACTATATTATTAAATTCTTTCTTCCCGTTCTTGCTAAGAAGTATACTTCTACCTCTTCGTTCGAATGCTCTATCTACATAGATAGGACTGTCAATAATATCTCTCAATATTTGAGAAAACGGCCCTTGATAATGTTTTTTAAAATTAAAAATTTCCCGGAGATCGGGAATAGTTTGGGTTAATACAAACATCTCTTTCTGAATATGTAAATCAGAAGGAACAGGTCTTTCTATCGAACCTATCATTAATATCGAAAAATCTTCAGCAATTTTAGCATTATACACCTTTCTCTACCACCTTATATGGCATTTTATAAAAATAATTAGAAAAATACACTAATTAAAACATCGGTTTATGCATACCTTGTTTAAACACAGAGAAAGATGATTAAAGAAGAAAACCGCAGGTTGTCTTTTTTATCTTTAATTTTCAAGGGCAAACCAGCGCTCACGGCATCGGATGCCCCGCGAAAGAAAGACGGTTCCCTAGGGTTTCTTTCCAGCAAGAGCTATTTGGATGACAAAATTTCCAGAATTATAATCGAACGAGGATTGGTTTCTGTTTAACGGCCTGGGAAGCGGGACCACATCGGAGAATATGAACCTCTTTTTCAGTCCCCTCCTCTTCAGGAAGGCAATATCATCCTTCATGTCTGGATATTGTAGAATTGCGCCTGATTTCATTTTTGAGATTATCCTCCTGTTCACATGCTCCCTCAAACCCTCGGCTTTGATGAAACTTCTGATGTAATCCTCGTATGATCCGGTTATTACACCGGACGTGTTGAGGGATATGGACCTGGAAAAATCAAATATTATCTCCCCGCCATGGGCAAGCGTTCTCTTCAGTTCTTTAACCCTTTTATCGTTCCAACCAACACCAGTAACGAATATCTGGTCGACTGATTCGTCCTTTACAGGTATTTTGTCGCAGGCGGCAAGTATTATTTCACCGTGCTCCCCACACTCCTTTAACACTCCCTTGGAATAGTCAAACCCCACAATTTCCGCATTGGTGAACCTTCTCATCCCCTCTACAAGGTCCCCGTTTCCGACACCGGCATACAGCACCCTCCCATTGTCTATTAAGTTGTCAGACAACATTTTCAGCTCGGAGGAAAAAATATCAATATTAGCGATGTGTGCGTCCTCCAGGTATTTGGAAAAAATATTCCACTCATTTCTGGTGCTGCCATGTTGTACGGTTCTGGAGACGCAGTTCAAGTAATCGCGCTCATCCATGACAAAGCCCCTGTCTTCCATATAGGAGTATATTTCGGGGTTTTGGCATCTCATCTCGTCAAGAATAACCTTGTAAGCAAAGAAAGGCAAAGCTCTCTTGTCCTCATAAATCGTCATAATTCAAATAGAAAACAAAATGATTTAAACAGGAATTTCAAGCTTGGATAAAACAGACATTTTAGATATGACTCTCAGCTGAAGATTCAGCTATTTAAATGCTTGAGTTTAAAATTCGGGTATGGCAAAGGGCAGAATGAAAAAAATAGTGTCAGAGCTTTATCACAAAGCTTATGAGATGGTTAGAAATTATTTTAATTTTGATTTTGAGCCACCTTTATTATGTCTAGAACCGCATGAAAGTGATTTAGAGTTAGTAAGAAGTATAGGTTCGGGAGTTTCTATAACTGTCAGACTAAGAGAAGATGCAGGCGGTAATCGCTTTCAGATTTTTGTTGATACTAAAAACGTGGATATAGAGAACCTTTTAGAAGTTTTTGTTCTTGAGTTAGTACAGTTTGTTATGTATTTAAGATACGAAGAGACTCTGGAAGAGCCTGACATTGAAAAGATGGTTAGCGAAATAATTCTAGGTCAAGATAGCTGACATTCTAAAACAAGTTCCCTTGTCTTTCTTATTATAGAAAAATCAGGATTTAAGAGATGTTTTTAATCACAGGCTCAGATTAGAGATATCCGGTTTTGCCTCGGCTTCCGCATTTCCCACTAAAACTCTATAGCTGACATAGGCGTCCTGATTTCTCCCCCCGGTTGTACGGGCCTCTACCGTGATGCCGTCCTTCATCCACTCGGGTCTGATCTCATGTTTCCCCCCGCCGTCCCCGTAAATCTTCATTTTTCTTCCTGCTATGGAATAAGTCTTCCCC
>JBDRJK010000013.1:0-52827 GCA_043814985.1 Candidatus Aenigmatarchaeota archaeon | reverse complement strand
TTGGATAAGATGGAAGGAAAGAAACTTATGTTTCCAACATTTACTCCAAAAATTCCTAAATCAACTAGAGTGGTTGAAAAAAACAAAATGCCAGTTAATTTTATTTTAGCTATAATTCTAATTGCTATTGCTTTTTATTTTATTTTTAGTTATAATAAAGAAATTTTAGGGTTTATTTCAAGGATTCAATGCGAACCTAACTTTGTAAAGGCATATGAATCAGGAGCTTCTTTCGGAAGAGAACCTTTTACATATTGTAAGAATACCTGTATTGACGATTACAATTCTACAGTCTATAATTTAATAGAACCGAACGAAACAAGTAAAGTAACTGTTTGTTTTTGTGATGTCAATAATTGTAATCCTTAAATCCCTGATTTTACCACCCGAAGTGGTCAAAAAAATATAAGGGGAAAATAGCTGACATTTCACCTATGGATTTGGATATTGTAATCTGGCTGGAATCACTGTATCATCAGGGCAACAACTAGGGGAAAAAAGAGACAATCATCTGGTGGTCAGAGGGAAAGCAAAACTGCTATAAGCACTAGGATTGTCAGTCCTGTTCCTATCATCTTTAAAATACTCATGCCAATATTTACATATCTGTCATTTAAAAAAATATCCCAACTTGTCAATACTTTTTTGTATTGTCAAATGGTTCTTGAAATCCTGCACACGCTTCACAGAATTACACAGCTCACCTGATTTCAGGCTATCCAAACGCTTATCCATTGGTCATGCTCGGCTGTTGGTCTCTAGCATTTCAAATTAATAATGCTGGTGGCTATGAGCATGATGATTACAAAAACTATCCAGTCATTGTCCTTGATTGTTGCTCTCATTTCTTTCTGGGACAACACGCCAACCATGATGAGCAAGCTTATCAAGGCATTTATCTCTGATATACAAACCATACTTTACTTCTATAAACAATACTTTAAAAAGTTATTTGAAAAGAAGGTAGTTTGGTAGGTCAATTCTCATGCTTGTCTGCTTGGGACTGTGAGTACCTATTCTAAATCAGAACTCTTGCATAAATCTTATAGTGAGTCCCACACTTCCTACACACGACATCATACTCGTAGCCTTTTCCTCTCTGGTTTGGTATCCTTGCCAAGAATACCTTGTGCCTGAACTCATTGAACTCTAAGACATCACCACTCGGCTCTCTTGGAACATACTCTTTGAAAAAAGGAAATATCTTTTCAAGTATGTTCAATTCATTATCACACTTTGAATCTGGATACTTGCCTTCGTATTGTGATTCTGGCATCTTCGTGAAGCTTGGTTTGTCCATGCTTCTGTCCCCACCGATGACCCAGCCAAGACACTTGAACTTGCCATTGCAATCAAAAGGTTTAGGAATCCAAACCTTGTTCTCTTTTGCAGTCCTCTTTACAATGCTCGGACTTTCAACAGTGAAAAATACTCTCTTGTTCCAGTTGGTTTCCCAAGTCTTCCACAAGTCCTTCATTCTTTTTTGATGCTCTCTTGTTTTTGAGGTCTTCCTTTTGACGCTCTCATTCCAAGCATCTTTCACACTTTGGACATCTGGCAACTCGAACATTCTTTGCAATTCCTTCAGCTTGACATTTGATGCAGGTCTCAACCCTTTCATTGTCTGAAAGAATGATACAGCACTCTCAAATTTTTTGTCCATTTTTCTCATCTTCCAATTTTTGAATACGCTCTTCAAGATTTCCATATTTATCCACCTCTTTCAAAATAGCCAGATTCCTTATCATCTCTTCCAAGTCTATCCCCCGAACACTGTCGAGTACGTTATTCAATTGCTTTGAGACATTACTATCATTGTCCCTAGCCAATCCTTCCAAAAATTCCAAGTTATCATTATTAATATAGACATTCCTTGACTTGCCTTTCATGCTAATACCAATAAATTCGTTTTTCCTTCTTCCCTGCTTTTGCAATGTCATTACTCATCTCAATCTGGTCTGTCATCACTTTAGGGTCTGTCAAATACTGTCTGATTAAATCATCTGCTGACTTGTTTATTCCTTTGGCTTTTGCTATCTTAATGACAGCTTCTTCAAGGTCAATTTCTGCAACAACATCTTCCCTAGACATCATCAATACCTCTCATCTTTCTCATAACTCTCAATGCAAATTCAGAATATGATTCATCTTCAAATTCATTTCTTTTTTTTGGGACTACAACCCTTCCAATTTCTCTGACCATATTTATCACCATTTTCCATAACATCACCTAACCTAATTGTTGTGTTGGCGTAGAACTAAGTTTAAAAACTAAAAGTCGATTGATTTTTCGTATTGAATAGTCATATCTATCCGAATGATAAAGCTATCGGTTTTCTGATAGAACTCTGTTATCAGACAACTGTTGAACTATTCTTTTTTAGTTATAATGATTTTTCAATTATTATTGGAAAATCTTCTATTTTCTTGTCTTTTAAAAGAGATATAATTCCAAGTAATTCCATAGATGTTAGTTTTCCTATTGTTTCTAGAGATATAGTTCCTTCAGTATCACAAAGAATTACAAGTCCTGTTTTTACTTTTTCTATTTTTCCAGATATTTTTCTTATTTCTTCATCTGTAGCCATTTTTCACACCTCCCAATTATCCTTCCTTGCTAAGTATTAATAAGCTTATTTCTTCCTAGAGTTTTTCTCAATGTCCCTATGGCTCTTCTTCCAGTCAGCCACAGCCTTAGACCTTTGAACCTCGGGAAGCTCACCCACTGCTTCTAAGGAGTCTTTCAGTATCTTCTTAAGGGAATTCATCTCCTTTTCCTTTAGTCCCAGCTCTTTCTTTTTGTCTTCCAGTTCTTTTTCCAAGCTTCCACCCAGAGACCTCAAATAAGAAGATGCTAGTGCTGAAGCTGTTAAAATTTCTTGGATAAGAGAAGCAGCTTCTTCTTCACCGAAAGTAACTATTTCACTTTTTACATTTGGTATGAATCTTCCTTGTTCTTCTTTTAGATGGTTTAAGAGTATACTGCGTATGCTCAAATACCTACCTATAAGAGCAGAAGCGATTCTATAGTCCCAATTTTTTGAGTTGTATATCTTTACACATCTATCTTCTAGTGTCTCTAGCATCTTAAGACAAGAATACAATTCAGGTTTTAGACCTATGCTCATAAAAATAGTAATTAAGTAAAGCTTTTAAGCCTTTTCCAAAATAGATTTAAATCCTTAGAAGACCAATAACTCTATAGGGTATTCAAAGAATCTTATCAAAGGCTTTCTTTCTGGGAAGGTTTATATTTAACTTATCTGATATTTTATTTATGTCTGTGATTCTGACCTTTGCACTGGCTGGCATAATCCTAATCTTAGGTTTTATAGGAAACTATCTATTTAAAAGAACAAGTGTGCCTGACATAATAATCCTGGTCGCAGTGGGCTTCTTGCTAGGTCCAATATTCAAGATAATAGACCCTGTCTTGCTTAACCCCTTCTCAGAGATTTTCGCATCACTAGCACTGGTTATAATACTTTTCGACGGCGGCCTCAACCTTAACATAAAGAAGGTCTTGGAGGACAGCCCTAGGGCAACAGCCTTAACAATAGTAGGTTTTTTTCTTTCAATGTCCTTTGTCACATTCTACACCCACTTCATCCTGCAGTGGGAGTTCATGAACGGCATGCTTCTGGGAGCAATATTGGGCGGCATAAGCTCATCCGTTGTCATCCCCCTCATAACTAGAATAAAGGTCAATGACAAGATATCTACCATCCTAAGCCTGGAGTCAGCTTTTACCGATGCCTTGGTTGTTGTTTTTGGCTTGACTATTCTACAATTTTTAATAAGCCCTATCAACGGGGGACTTTACGAAGCAACCAATAAGATTGCAGGAGCTTTCTCAATTGCCATTGTCATAGGCTTGGTTTTCGGTGTTTTCTGGTTGAAGATAATGAGGTCCATAAAGAAGGAGATATATGATGACATACTGACCTTGGCTGTTGTGCTTCTGTTTTATTCAGTAACAGAATCATTGGGAGGCAACGGCGCCATATTCGCCCTTACATTCGGCCTTGTTTTAGGTAATGGGATAAGAATTTTCAGGGTTCTTGGTATTAAAGAGCGGGTAGAAGCAAGCAAGGTAATGAAGAAGTTCCAGTCCCAGATATCTTTCTTCACAAGGACCTTCTTCTTTGTATTCATCGGCCTTATATTCGCTGTGAACAATTACACAGCCATCTTTTTAGGCATAATAATAACTGTCATCCTGTTCGCGGCAAGATATGTTTCGGTCACTGCTATGTCCTTCAAAGACAAGATACTGGAGGGCAACAAGATGTTAATGACATCTGTTATGGGAAGGGGTCTGGCAGCAGCAGTTCTTGCAGAGGTTGTCAGGGCATCCAACATCCCAGGCTCCGAGATATTCCCTGACATAATAATCGTTGTTATAATTGCCAGCGTTGTTGTTTCTACACTCGGCGTCTCCATAGTGGGAAGGAAAATGAAGAGAATTGATACTAAAATGGAAAAGACCAAGAAGGTTTCAAGCGTAAGGACCAATTAAAGGCTAGAAGTAGGGTATAATAAGCATGAAGCCGAACAGGGTTTGCACGCCTGCTATGGATATTCCCTTGCGGAAGTCTGTATTGAAGAACTTCATAGCAAACAGGCTTTTTAGCAGTACTTCAATTAGAATCGTTAGACTGACAAAGGGGATTGATGGTATTGGAATGAATACCAAGAAATAGAGGACTATGTATGCCAGCACAGAGAATATTAGTGCACCCTTCAATGATGCGCTGCCTGTGACAAGTTGCGCGCTCAGCCAGACTGTCGCTGCGCTGAAGCCAATACTGATAGCAATAGATATTATGGAACTTGCTGAAAACGGTATCATCTGGGCTAAAAATACCATATAACTTTATTTATTTTTCTAAATAAAAAAGAGGCGCCGCCGGCAGGATTTGAACCTGCAAGCCCTTGCGGGCACCAGATAACTTGACATCATTCCGCCTATCACTCTTCATGCTCCGCTAATCAGAGTCAAGCCATCTAATCATTTGTCCTCAAGTCTGGCGCATTAACCTGGTTCTGCCACAGCGGCCTAAGAATTTTAGATATTCCTACATTTTTAAATCTTACAGAATTTGCACTTTTTCAAAGTCCGACTGCTTCACTTATTTGCAAGCTTCTTCTTCTTGATGTAGACCCAGACCTGCTTTGTCATCTGAGAGGGAGACAATGGCTTGCTCCCGACTATCTTTGCAAAGTTCTCGTCCGGCTTTATCATGTAGCCGCCGAAAGCTGGTTTCTTCTTTGCTGTCTTTCTTTTGGGCTTTTTCTTTGTCGCTTTTTTCTTTCTCAAAAACATATATTCACCTTATTTTTAATTTATAATATCTCTTATATATTAATATGAAATTACTCCTATTATGTTTGCTTGTATTTCTTTTGAGCATGCTTTTGATAGCAGAGGCTGTTGATACAAGCACATCTGTTCCAACAAATTCCGAATACGCTCCTGACAGGAATTACGGCTTTCAGATAGATGTTAATGACATATCCAATGTCTCAAATGTGACTTTCGAATGGAGTGGTGTTAATTATACTAATGACACCGCACCAGCAGTTCAGAATAGTGGTGACCTATACTGGTTTAATCTAACTGATTTGGCAACAGGAGATTATTCTTACAAATGGTATGTAAACAATACAGACGGTATCATAACCTTCACTGAATCTTATAGTATTCTAAAAAATTCATCATTTCCCATAACATTGATATTGAACGGGAGCCAAAGCAACAGGAGCTATAAACATAATGGAGTGGCCAACTTCACTGTCTATTTGGACATACCAGGAATGACTGTTCACCTGAACTCCAACTATCCTGGTTTAGACACTGAGGACCATAACTCAGTAATATACAGAATACTGAACCTCACCACCCAGGGTTTTTTCAATCTTATAGGAAGTTGGGATGGTAATGAGAACTACACATCTTCCTCATCAACTTATTATTTTGACAACCTTGCTCCAAGATATTCAGAGGAAACCACAAGCCCACCATACAGCTCATTATACTCGCAAAATGGAACATATAACTTCAGAATAAGCTGGTTTGATGCTGACCTAACTGAGGTCAAGTTCGAATCCAATTTCACGGGATCCAAGAAAAATTATACGACAAGCACGACTCCTAAGATTAATAATGACGGCAATTCATATTGGATAAATATTACAGACATAAGGGCTAGGAACATATCCTACATGTGGTTCGCCAAGGACATCTCAAACATGGGAAACAATACCACTAAGAAGGTCTATAATATCTACAAAGCTCGTGCACTGACTTTTTATGTCCCCTTTGAGGAAGTTAATAACGGTACGACAACAGTGGTGACTTGTTATTCTAACACGGGCCAAATAGATATTGGTGATTTCGAGCTTCGCAGGAATTCAACCAAAATAGGAAACACAAGCGCTCTTTCAAGAACCGATGTTTCAACGCTTCCTGTTGGAGCATATTTGTACATATGCGATACTGAAGGGAATCATAATTACTCGGAACAGAGTGTCAACAAGACTATTGTTGTCTTGCCGAAAGAAGGGGAGAAGCCAGTAATCAAAAAGGAATTCAAGATAACTCATGTATCATCCCTAAGAATAAATATTGGCGAGAGTGGGCAGGGAACCTTTAATCTCTCAAGCACTTTGGATGAAACTATCACTGACATTAAGGTTAGCTTAACGGGCATCGATTCTAATTGGTATACAATAGAAAATGTACCTAATGCCCTACTTACTGGGGGATCGACCATAATAAAAATAAATTTTGACATTCCCTCAAATGCTGACGTGAAAAAGCACTACGTAGAAATAAGGGTGACTGGAAAGGCAGGCAGTGCAACAAAAATAGCAACGTCGGAAATGGCATTGACTGTTCAGTATGAAGAACCTGTTCCTAACACACCCCCTTATTATTCATCTCACAATGTAAACAATAGTGTGGCAGGCGAGGAGGTTATGTTTTCAATTGAGGTTCAGGATGATAATGGTTTGTCCGGCTTCATATTCTCCACGAACAACAGTGGAACGTGGGTGAATGATTCTTGGTCATCATTGTCGGGAACAGAGGATTATGTCGAGGTTCTTAAGGATTTGAACCCTGCCACAGGTCTTGTCATAGGATGGAGGGTATTTGTCAATGACACTGATAATGAATGGTCAAACTCCGAGGAATACCTCTTGACAACACAAGAGAAAAAAGAGGAGTTCAACCTTTTGATTCCAATAATCGTTGTAGTTGTTTTTGCGGCAGCAGTATTCATAATAATCAACAGGCTTGGAGCACAGACAATCAAGAAAAAGGTTATTTACTATTATTCAAAAGACCATACCAGATTATTTTCAAGCTGAGGGGTATGTTCCCTTCTTCATCAGAACCCTGTCAACCTTGATTGCCAGACCCTTGTTTTTCTTGAGAATGTCATTGGAGTCCATTGAAGCCTTTCCAATTGCAATCAACTCCCCCTTTAGGCTGAACATGCCTACCCACTCTCCCTTCCTTATGTTGTCCTCGAGCCTGCTTATTCCCATGACATAGAGAGGCGACCCATTGGTTATGTTGCTTATTGTCGTGTCAGAAACAACCACCTTCCCTATTGTCTCAATAGCTATCTCCATTGGATGAACAGCTTCCTTAATCTTCTCCTCCTCAACTGCATCAAACAAGTTTTGCAAAGTTATTGTTTGCTCTTCAGAGAAGTTTCCGCTTTTCGTTCGTCTAAGCTCCTGAAGGTGTGATTTCACCCCGAGTTTTTTTCCAACATCAACAGCTAGGTTCCTTACATAGAAGCCTGCCTCGCAGCCTACCTTGAAAAGAATGTTCTTGCCGTCAATCTCCAGTATTTCCAGATAGTATATCTCCCTTTCCCTCACTCTTCTGGCAACCGCGGACTTTAATGGAGGCAGCTGTTTTACTTTTCCTTTGAAATCCTTGAAGACCTTTTGGATTTTTTTCTTGTCAACATCCTCGTGCAGGCGTATTACACCGACGTATTCCTTTTTACAGGATAGTAATATAGGCATCAGCTTGGTCGCGTTCTCTATGGCTATTACCAGAACTCCAGATGCTCTTGGATCCAAGGTTCCCGCATGGGAACATTTCTTAATATTCAATAATTGTTTGACCCAGTTATCAACCTGGTTGGAAGTGGGTCCCGAAGGCTTGTCTAGAATTATTATACCGTTTTTTATGTATTCCTTTAGAGGCCTTGCCCCTGGATAATGTCCATGATCAGTCAAGGACGCCTCGTGTTTTTTTATTAGCCAACCCATAGATAAGATTATTTGGTATTAAAGATACTTAAATAAAGTCCGACTACAACTAAGCGTGGTAAGTATTTTTTATCTGTTTCAGTTTTTTATTTAAAATCATGATGGAAATACTGATAAACGAATTTGACTGGTCTAAAAACAGCAAAAGGCTAACAGAAATAATCGAGAAGCTGAAAAGTTCAGGGTGGGAGAAATTCGGGCACAGGGGAACTGTTGTCCTGTTCAAGGATGTTCCAGAGGAAAAGGCAAACATAGAACTGAGAAGAATGGGCATAAAAGAAGTGAAGGCCGAAGTCTGGGAAGAGGATTTGTATTACAACGATATATTCTAGAGAATTACTTCTTCTTTTTGGTTTCTTTAACTTTCTTCTTGAATTCCCTCTTAACAGGAACCTCTATCTCAAGCTTCTCAACCAAACCAGAACTTTTCCACAGGCTCTCAACGGATGCATCATCAGCCTTGGAAGCAATATCAATCTTGTTCTCTGTTGGCTCTATGTGCTCTATGTTGCACTTCCTTCTCTTGACCCCTGTTATTGCCTTTGGCCCTGTTATTAGTACAAAATTGTCATCAACGCTCTCAACAATAACGCAGTACTTGCCAGCTTCCCTGCCAGCAATCTTTAAACATATTCTTCCTGCTTCATACATCTATCTCACCTTCTCCTTAAAGTGCTTTCTCATGCATCTTGAGCATAATTCTGGGAAAGGCCTCTCTGATCTTTTCTTGGTCTTTGGCAGATTCTTTAATTTCTTGATGCTCAGTTTTGCCCTGTTCAACTTTTTCCCGCATTCCTTGCACTTGGCGTAGCTGGGTTTCTTTTTCTTCAAGCGAACAATTGTGTGTCCACCTGGAGCTTTTCTTTTGATCTTTCTTATTGAATTGGAGTTTCTCATATTTCAACACCTAATATTTTTCTGAAAATGGAATTTAAAGGAAATGAAACTACTATGTACCAGGCCAGCCAAGGCTTTATCAAGCCTTCAACACCAATAAACCAACTCATGAAGCTTGGCCATACAAAAGGCAAAAGTGGAATAAATCCTGAATATAATCCACTCATCCATGACAAAGCCAACCCAACAACAATAAAGGTTACAAGCATAGGTTTCATCATTAATTTGTTTCGTTTGTTGGTAAGACCTAATATCTCTTTCATAACATTATTCGCCTCTTCAGGGTTTGTCTTTTGCAATTCTTTCATTCTTTTCTGTTTCTCATCTTGCTGGTTTTTCAAGTCTCTCATCTTGTTCTGGTCCATAAGGAACCTGTAAAAAAGCGATGTGATGAAAACCATGACCGAGGCTAGCAAAAGTTCCTCTATTATTGGGCTCAATCCTAGCAGTGTCATTCTTTCGCACCTACTATCTCCAGTATCTGGTTAACATAATTCTCCGGAGGGTCATTGAATTTGACACACTTGACTATTTTCAACAATCCCTTGTTCTTGTAATAGTCCAACAAAGGTTTTAAGTTTTTCTCATCCTGTTCTATTCTCTTCCTGGCTATCTCCGGCTTGTCGTCGTCCCTCTGGTAGAGCTCTCCACCACAATTGTCACAGATGCCCTCTTCCTTAGGCTTTAGGACTTCAGTATTATAAATTGTTTTGCACTTCTTGCATGTGACTCTGGTTGATATTCTCCTTATTATTACGTCCTCAAGGACGTCCAAATATATTACAAAATCAAGCTTCTCAACATTGTTCAAACCGTCTGCTTGGTTGGGTGTCCTTGGGAAGCCATCAAGAATAAAACCATTCTTGCAGTCTGGCTCTTCAAGCCTCTCTTCCACAATCTTTATTGTCAACTCATCTGAAACGAATTTGCCAGCTTTCAGTATCTCCTCCACCTTCTTGCCGAGCTCTGTCCCATTCTTTATGTTATCGCGGAATATGTCTCCTGTAGAGATGTGAGGTATTCCGAGCAATGGAGCTAGCCTTGAAGCGTAAGTTCCCTTTCCCGAACCCTTTACACCTAACATTACTATTTTCATTTTAAGCACCTAGGAATCTCCTTATTGCTGGTGGTATGTCGTCCCTGTGTTGTGACATTATTTGCTCGTAGAATTGATAAATTATCATAACAGCCAATAAAATTCCTGTTCCAGTCCCAATTGCCGACGTCAAGTCTGCAAAGGTTGCCAAGAACCCAACAAAGGCCCCGCCTAAAATAGTCAAGGCAGGTATGTACCTGTTCAGGACCTTCTCTATTATTCTTGGATCATGCCTGAAACCGGGAATTAATATCGAATATGATTTGAACTGGTCTGACACTGACTTTGCATCCATTCCAGCTGTGCTGACCCAAAAGATGGAGAATATCACTGAAGCGATTATGAAGACTGACATGTAAGTTATGGATCTCACAACGCTTGTTGTTGTTATTGTGGCAATGTTATAAAATGAAATCAAGAAATATCCCAGAGCTAAACCGATCACTGCTCCCAAGACGCTCATTTTCAAAGCGTTCTTTTTCCAGGCCTTTATTGCAATAAAGGCGAAGAAGAGAGCTAATACACTCGCAAGCACTGTGACAATTATTATTCCAATTTCCCCTGTTGGAGCGGAAAGGAAATACATGAGACCCTCTGTTGGCCTTCCCTGGGCATCATAAGCCCCTAAGAAGGTGATTCCCCTCTGGTAGAGAATCCTACCCACCACCTGCAGGTTTGCCACAACAGCAGATGTCAGGATGACTGGGATGTTGGATGTGTACAAGAATTTCAGGGGCCATCTTCTTCCAGAGGACGTTCCGAAGGGCATTGAGAACGCCATTGGTATCTCAATCCTCACGTTCTGAATGTAGACAGTAACAATAAAAACAACTATTGTTGCTATCAGCGGAAGCAGGTTCATGAAAAGAGGCGTACCCTGTATGAACGAGGCTATGAAGCCTGGTATTATTCCTGCAGGAAGCTCTCCTATCTCAAGGTCGGGAAGTAATCCTGCCTGGCTTAACGGGTTAAAGGTTCTAAGTATTATTGTCTTTGAAACTCCTGCTGCTATGAAAAGCGATACTCCTGAACCGAAGCCCCACTTGGAAACTACCTCGTCCATGAACATTATGACTATTCCACCGAAAGCTAGCTCCAGTACAACGAAGACCATTAGGAAAGCGTCTGGGGTTGCGGGTGGGACAGCTCCTGCTATCACATATGCTATTCCCTGTATGAAACAGAACGAGATTGTCATGAGTTTCTGTGCAGCGCTGAACTTTCTTTTTCCATCCTCTGTTGTCTGGTCCCAGCTGATTATGCCGCTCCCAACTATCAGCTGCAATATAATCGAGGAAGTTACAATTGGACCGATACCCAATGTTATCAGTGAACCGAACTTGGAACCGAAAACAATTTCCAAGAACTCGAACTGTGCAACAGCATCAGGGTTGACACCCCAGATTGTTATTGAACCCAGTGTGAAAAATAAGATTAATATTATAAGTGTCCATTTCCCCTTTTCCTTGAAATTGAGCTTTTGCACGGGACTGGCAACAGTCGGTATCTTTTCTGCGAGTCCTACCCAATCAAGCATCCTCTATCACCTTTCCGCCAGCTTCCTCTATCTTCTTTTTTGCCTTGTCAACAATTTTCTTTGCCTTGATTGTCAAAGGCTGTGTTATTTTTCCTGTTGACAGGACCTTATCATATCCTAATTCAGAAACATCAATCTCCGTTTTTTTCATCTTCTTGGCAAGGATGTCGATGTCCTTTAGAGTGATTGCAAGTATCTGCTTTTTCGCACCAACTGGAATTTTGAAGCCCCCTTTCCCAAAGTGGTCTGGCTCGTTTATCAGCATCCAAGACTTCTTGTGCTTCTGCAGACCAGACTTTCCCCTCCCACCTCTCGAGCCTGCTCCTCTGTGCTTCTTATGGCTACCAAAGCCCTGGGTCCTACTCCCCCTCAACCTAGTAATCCTTTTTCTCCTTCTCACAACCATTTAAACCACATTTAACTTGTAATCCAAAATCTCTTTTAAGCTATTATCAAAATAAAATTCTCCCTCGAATTGTTTTCCCTGAAGCATCAGATTCATCCAGAACTTGTCATCAGGCCACATCTCATTGAACGGTATTTCATTGAAATCAAACCACTTTACAATGCCCTCTCTTCCAGATTTGGGTTCTCCCTCGAATTGATTTGTAGAAAACACATGACAATCAAAAAAAGACTCATCGCCTTTAAAGAATTTCAAAAAGCCGCATTTCTTAAAATCTGAAACCCTTACATTTATTTCTTCTAAAGTTTCTCTTTTAGCGCATTCTGAAGGACTTTCATTCTGTTTTATTTTTCCACCAGGTCCATTCCACTTTCCTTCACCGAATAATTCCTTTGATTTCTTTTGAAGCAATATTTTATTATCTTTTATCAAAAAGCAGATTGTCGCATTAGTAGCCATCAAATCATCCTCTTTAACAACGAATTTATTTCCTTGCCTCTGTAACCCAGTTCACCCTTAGGATAGTGCTGCTTGGTTGATTTCTTGAAACCTTTGGACGGGGGAGTCAATCTGAAAACAGGCTTTATTTCCTTGGGAATCTTTCCAGTTTCCTTTATCTTGTTGAAAACATCCTGAACCTCTTCCTTGCTTAGTCTTTTGTCTCCCAGTTTCCTTCCCCTCTTCTCAATCATGTGCTTCAGGACACTGTCATCTATTTCCCCATAAGTTGTCCAGCTCCTGACCTTCTGGACCATTCCCTTGTTATTGTCAGTCTCTCTCAATACAACACAGTGCATTCTCCTGTTCATTCTCAACATTGAAAGAGTGTCGCTAATTTCCTTCTTCACACCAACAGTGCCCTTTATCCTGATTACTGCGTACATATCACTCTTCCTTACCTACCTTCATGCCTACTTTCTTCTCGAATTCTGGCTTTATCTTGTAAACATTCAATTTTTTCAGCGCGTTTAAAACTGCCTTTGCGAAGTTTATCCTCATCTTGGTGTTTCCCCTAGACCTGCACCATATGTCGCTTATTCCTGCAAAAGTCATGATTTTTTTAATCTCGTTGGAAACAGCCAAACCAAGTCCCTTTGGCGCTGGTATAAGCTTCACTATGGAGGATCCGCTTTTTCCCTCGACAGTAAACGGAATAGAGTGGTGTGTTGCGCAGAGGCATTCCCAAGAACCACAACCTCTTGCTATGGGAACTATGTTCAGCTTTGCCCTGGTGGTTGCCTTTTCAATAGACTCCCTGTGCCTTCCGGGAGGGCTTGAAGCCAAACCAATTCCCACATACCCGTTCCTGTTGCCAACAACAGCCATGACAGACATTCTGTATCTCCTACCGCTCTTGTGCATCCTTGCGGTTCTCTTAAAAGGCGTTCTCCTTATTCCTCCTCCCTTCCCAGTCGAACCTCCAATAAATATAACATCTTTCTCTAAATCAGGAAGCAGCATGTCAACAATGGGCGCTTCAGCAATCTTTACACCGCTAGCAAAGACTTCGTCAATGTCAGTTATTTCCCCGGCTAAGACCTTCTTGCCTAACTGTGTTTTAGGTTTCCATCCATTAGGTATTTCAAATCTAGGCTTCTCCCTTGTTGTTGGTTCTGGTTTAGACTCTTCTTTCTTAGGTTCCCTTTTCTTCTTTTCTGTTTTTGTTTCTTCCTTGGGAGCTTTCTTTTTCTTTACCTCTTTCTTCTCTTCAGGCTTTTTCTTTTTTGTTTCTTCTTTTTTTGTTTTTTTCTCTGGCATGTTAACCCTCTATCTTCTTTTTGACATCCTCAAACTGTTTAGCAACATCTTCTGATATGTGCTTCCCCTTGATCCTGTCTTCTTTGGGAAGGATTGACTCAGAATGAGGAATGTTCACCCCTGAATCCAACACCCCTTTCAAGGCTGCATAAAGCCTTGAACCCTTTGTTGATGTTTGCAATCCTAAATCTAAAATGGCTTCCACAATTTTCTTTTCCTTTGCCTTTTTTCCTGCAAGCAGTCCTGTCAAATAAGCTGCAGGAATGTTTCCACCTTTTGTCCAACCAAGTTTCTTCAACTCAGTTGATACTATAGTGACAACTGTTTTATCGCCTTCGGTATCAAAATTAATGAATTGAATGGAAATATTGGATATGCTCTTCCTTATGACTAATCTAGTCTTCTCAGACTTCAACAGAGCTAATCTTTTCTTGTAATTGGTCTTCTTCTCTCTTCTCCTCTTAAATTTTATTATGGCGGTTTTGTTTTTCATTTTGCTCCCTTCTTCAAAAGTTTTTTATCTTTCAAGTATATCATTAGGTGCGCCTTGCTTCTGAACATGTTACCCTTGACCAGCCTGTAAAGCATTCTGTAAGTGTTATCCTTTAATTGATCCTTTTCCTTTAGTTCCTTGAGTAGCCTTCTCTGAGGCCTGATGATCCTGAGCCACGATGTTTTCTTTCCCCTTCTAGCGCCTTTGGTTCCTTTCCTGCTTCCCATCTTCTGCTGCTTTGCCTTCTTCACGACCTTCTTTGGAACTTTCTTGGCAGTAATCTTTTTAATCGCGCCTTCCTTGATGAACCTCCTGATGTCCCTCCTTGTTATTGCCTGCTTTACCTTTTCGTTCTTAGGGCTAATCCAAATCCTGTTAACTCCACATTTCAAAACTTTTGCTGCAAGCTTTTTTTGTAGGTTCATGAAAACATACTCTCCTTTCTGATTTCAGGTTCCAATACAATTCCAAAATCATTAAAAAACGAACTGCAGCTAGGGCAAACAAAGACATTTCTGTCTTTCTTCCAAGTGTTACCCTTTACACCACAAAGCGGACATATTTTCTTACCAATCATATACATAATCATCACTTCTTTTTCTTGATATCTTTCTTCTCTTCAGGCTTTTTCTTTTCTATTTTTAACGGGTTCAAAATTTTTATTTTCAATTCCGAAGCCTTCTTCATTATATCAAACCTCTTCCTTTTTCCAACAGTTGATGCGATTCTGCAAGCCTGTTTTTTTGAATCTATTTTATCCAAATCAGTTGGATTGTGAATCAGTATATCCTCATAACCTGATGGATGAAGTCCCCTGATAGCCTTCGGGGAACCATAGCCTGCATTAGGCATGCAGCCTCTTGCTATTTTGTGCTTTCTCAGCTTTGAATGGCTGCCCATTGGCTTCCTCCAATTCTTGCTAACTCTCTTTACGTTCTTTGATCCCTGTCTCAGGAATTTAGGTTTTTTTCTTTTTTTCATAATAATCACAACGTTCTGAAGATGCCATCCTGGAAGACCCTTCTGTCCCTGGCCTTTATCCATGTTATCCTTTCAAGGTTCGCAGATGTTTGACCGACTTCCTCTTTGTTGATTCCTGTAATTGTTATCTCGTCTCCCTTAATCTCCATTTTACAGTCCCCAACAATCACAGTCTTCCTAGGCTTTTTCTCTCCTAAAAAATTGTTCACCAAAATCTCACTTCCAGTAATCTTAAGTGTGAAAGGAAAGTGCAAGTAGACTATTTTCAACTTTGCTGTAAAGCCTTCTGTCACGCCTTTGAACATGTTTTTTATGTGCGCCTCGATTGTTCCTACCATTGCCTTGACCTTTTTTCTTTTGGATTCCGTTGCTATGGAAATGGTTTTGTCATCTTTTTTGATGACAATCTCTTTCCTGAACAAAGGGCTATAGAAATCCCTCTCCAAGGAACCTTTCGTTCCCTTTATTTTGACTTTGAAGTTATCGATTTCAACTTCAATGTCTTTTGGAATTTCAATCATCTTTTCCATATAACCACTAATAAACAAATGCTATGAGGGTTCCTCCAACCCCCTTCTTCTTTGCCTCAGAGTGAAGCATCAAGCCATTTGATGTTGAGATTATTATGAAACCCATACCGGCTGCAGGCAGGAACCTCTTCTCGAACTTTTCATAGTCTTCCACCTTTATGTAGAATCTCGGTCTTATTGCCTTGCAGTCGTTGATCTTTCCCAACAGCTGTATCTTGAATTTTCCTCCACGCATGTCGTCTATGTATTCAAAGTCCCCAATGTAGTTGTGCTTCTGTAAAATCAACAAAACATTCTTCACAAACTTGGACGAAGGTGCAATAGTCTCTCTCTTACCGACCTTATCCCCGTTTTTTATTGCAGATAAAACATCTGACAGCAAATCATGCCTCATAATATCACGAATATTTTTTAAACCCTAATTTTTTTGCAACCTCTCTGAAACACTGCCTGCAGTAGTAAAGATCGTACTGTCTAATGATGGCTCCGCGTCTTCCGCAGCGCCTGCAGACCCTGCTTCCCCTACCGAATTTTCTTTTTTTGGCTTCCATGTTATCACATTAAAGTGCATTTACTATCAATACAACTGCACATTTTTTCGCTTACCAAATATATTTCTGGGCAGCCGCGTTCCCATTGTTTTCCGGCAGCATCTTCTATAACTGAATTGTATTCTTGAATATAATTTTTATGGACGCATACCTCGATTCCGCCTGAATCAGCCGGGCATGCAGACCCCTTGAACTTAAAGCAGTCATCATCCACATAACAAAATGTGAATGTGTTACTGGGTTCTATGAATTCCGTAGCCGAATAATCATAAACTTTTTCTTCGACAGGAGAATAAAACTCCTGAGTTATGACTATGATGCCAACGACGACTGCTGTCAAAATTAAAGCTGTAATTTGTTTCATACTATCTGTACCTCGAAATTTTTTGTGACCCACTCAATGGCCTCCTCTGGTTTGATCAGGTGCTTCTTGCCTACCTTCGACGATAACTTCTTTTTCTTGATCCTGAACCCAGGCCTTTCCAGCGTGACTGAAACGTCCATACCGAAAATTCCAATGTTGGGATCGTAATTGACGCCAGGAATGTCAATGTGCTCCTTTACGCCAAAGGAGAAGTTACCTGTAGAATCAAAAACAGTTCTTGGAAGTTTTTTCTCAGCTGCCACCAAAGCCTTCTTTAAAAACTCTTTGGCATCATTGCCCCTTATCGTGACCTTGCAGCCTATTGGCCTGTTCTGAGCCATCCCGAATGTTGTTCTCCCGTGAGTCCTTGTGACAACAATCTTCTTCTTTGTCAGTTCTGCCAAAAGCTGCTTGGCTTTCTCTAATTTTTCTCCAGAGTCTCCACAGCCTATGTTTACTGTTATTTTTTCTATTCTGATGCTTCTCATTGGATTCATATAATCACTTCAATTTTATAACCGGCTTCTCCTTGCCGACGACAACAAACATTCCCTTTGGAATCTCGAACAGCTTCTCATCCTCGAGCCAAACTCTGTTCTTCTCTATGATTTTTATTTTAGCCAGATTTCCAGCATTTTTACCCCCAGTGACAAGCACGAGGGAGCCCTTCTCAAACTTCAGATGGTCAACTATCTTCTGCTCTGGCAATTCAATCAACAATGAATCGTAAGTGGAGTATTTTTTGTCTGTTATGATGTTCCTGCCGTCATTCAAGTTAAGCTGGTTTTTGTTACCCCTCAGGGTCTTTTTGTCAACTATCTTGCATATCTTTAGCTTTGCTTCTTTGGCAGGTATTTCAATAAAGCTCAGACCGTTTTCTGGAACAGCTCTCCAAACTTTTTTCATTAAAGGAATCTCAATCACATCCAAAAGGCCGACACCGTACTTAGTGTCCTTCATCTTCCTGTTGTCAATGAGAACTTCTCCTGCATTGATTACTTTCTTTACTTCCCTGCTTGTCTCTGCCAGCTTTAGGACATCCCTTATCAAGACAACGAGTGGAAGTGAAGATTTCCTTGGATGAGAACCTCTAGGCGCGATTACGAATTTCTTTACTTTTCTTTTGATCGGCCACCATTTGGGCGCTGCTAATCTTTTAAGCTTTACCATTCCTTTTCACCTTTTTCTTCCTATCAACCACAATTTTTCTTTTTGGGTCATCCATAATCGCATTGGTTATCATTAACTTTGAGGGATGTATTGGAACGAAAACTTCCTCGCCTGAAACTTTTTTCCTTTTTACATTCTCAATGTAGACCTTTAATTTCTTTAAGCTAACTCTCGAAACCTTTCCTATTGTTCCCTTGAACTTTCCTCTCATTACCTTGACATCATCTCCCTTTCTAACAGGCAATGACCTTTTGTCCATTTGCTTTCTCAGTTCCTTTGACAAGTGAGCTGATACAAGCTTGTGCTTCCTGTGCAACGGCGCCTGATACAAGGCTTTTCTTTGTTTTCCTGGTCTTTTTGATTTCATCATACCACCATTGTAGCTATCTTGCCAATGACTGAATATCTTTCAACAACTTCCTTTGCTATTGGTCCCTTTATTTTTGTTCCCCTTGTCTCTCCCTTTTCATTTATTAGTACAGCAGCATTGTCCTCGAACTTGACTCTTATTCCACTTTTTCTCCTGTATTCCTTTTTCTGCCTGACAATAACAGCATGCACAACCTGGTGCTTCATTTTTGGATCTCCCTTCTTTACAGTGCAAATGATCCAGTTCCCCACTCCGCAATTGGGGTGTCTTGTTTTCACGCCCTTGTATCCCTTCACAGCTATTATTTGAAGCATTCTTGCTCCTGTGTTGTCTGCGCATTTTAGGAAACTTTCAACTTGCAAGGCCCTTGATATTCTGGCTGATATTGGTTTCATTTAACTACCTCGATTACAACAAATCTCTTTGTTTTTGATAATGGTCTGCATTCTGCAATTCTGACTGTGTCACCTTTCTTTACATCAATGCATTCAGGACAATAAGCTGCAACTCTGTTGTGCTTTCTTTCATATCTCTCGTATTTCGTCATGAACCTGTGGAAATCCCATCTGACAATGACTGTCTTTAGAGCCTTGGCACTAGTAACAATTCCCTTCAAGACTCTGCCTCTGACACTTAATGTGCCGTGCCATGGGCACTTCTTGTCACTGCAAAAATTTTCTGGAGCTTTTGCTTCAATACCAATGTTCCTGACTTTTTGTTTTACCATTTTTTCACCTTGAGTTTTATTCTGTCTTCAGGCCTTGCAACAATTCTTTTTCCATTGACCTTAACTTTCTTCCCGCTTGGGATTTTAAATATGAAGCTTGAACCTTTCTTCTGAATTTTTTTCAGTTCCTTCTTGGTTTCAATAACCAAGAGGTTCTTTGTCTCGTTGACAACCAATCCCTTTATCCCGACTTGGAATTCGTTGCTGCTATTTACAACCTCTACTGGCAAGCCTATGAGCTCGTGCCTTATCAGGTTTTTGGCTGAAATCATCCTACTCGACCTCGATTTTTTCTTCTGGGAAACCTGATTCAATCAAGAGCTGTTTTACTTTTTTCCCGTGTTCTCCCCTCAGCTCTATTCTTCCGTTCTTGTAGGTTCCTCCGCACGCGAGTTTTGTCTTGAGCTTCTTTGCAAGTTGCTTAGGGTTGGCTTTTTCCTCGATGCCGTCGACTATGGTCACTTTCTTTCCGAACCTTCTCTTTTCCTCAAAGACCTTTATCTTGGCTTCTTCCTTTGCGATTGCCCCGCAAATACAAAGTTCTTTTGGCAAGCCACAAATGGGACATACTTCAGACAGTTTTTTCACCCCTCCTCTTTATTTCAGTTAGCAGTCTTGCTATTGTTTTCTTGGTTTCCTTGATCCTCCCAGGATTGCTGGCAGTCCCACCAATAGCAACTTGACCTTTTTCCTTTGCTAACTCTAATCTTAGTTCGCTTAAACGCTTAACTAAATCAGTATCATTCATTTCCTTCATTTGTTTTTTCTTTATTATCGCCATTTTCCTCACTTTTTTCTTCTTTTACTTTTTTCTTTCTTGCCTTTGCTTTCTTTTTCTTTTTAACTTGTTCCTTTTTCTTCTCCTCTACTTTTGGTTCTTCCTTGGGGGCTTCATCAGCCTTTGGCTCCTCGGGTTTCACAACTTTAGCTTCTTCAACAGGTTTCTCTTCCTCGAATTTTTCCGGGACTACCAATTCCCTTGGCCTTTCCTTCATTATCCTGACTTGGATGCCGACCATACCTAGCTTGAGGTTTGCCTGGGAATAGGCAGTATCAACCATGGATTCGGATGGTTCCCCAGAATATTTCAGGTACCCTGAAGAGAATTTTTCTGTCCTTCCCTTCTCGCCACCTATCTTACCTGCTATCCTGATCCTGACTCCTGCTGCGCCCGAGCTCATGACTCTCTCCAAGGCTATGTTGGCAACTCTTTTGTATTTCAGTCCTCTTTCAATTGCAGATGCCATCCACTTGGCAATAATTTGCGAGTCCACATTGGAATTTTCCACTTCCTGAACATCCATCTGTGGGTTCTCAAAGCCGAACCTTTCTTTCAGGACTCTTGTCATCATCTCTATGTTCTTGCCTCCCCTGCCGATTATCAGGCCGGGCTTGCTGGCAAATATTGTTATCCTTATGCTTAGGGGAGTTCTCTGTATCAGGGAGTGGCTATAGCCTGCTCTATCAAACTCCTTTGCCAAAAACTCCTCGACGTCCCTATCCCTTATTCCCTGTTTCACGAACCTTTTTTCCAAAGCCATCTTTATCACTTAATACTGCTTGAACATGACATGATTTCATTCTTGTTCCAAATTTATTCCACCTTCTCCTGGCCCTGTGCATTGTCGGACCCCTGTGAGCTGAAATGAAGAGGAACATGTTATCCGCGTCCAACTCCTTTTTCCTTGCGTTGAACTCTAATTGCTTTAACACTTCCAATAATTCCTTGGAAGTTTTTGTGTAGTATTTTCTTCTTATTGTGGACTTCTGGTTTACCACATCCGTCAAAAACTTCTTTGCCTCAACAAGCTTTTTCTTGTTAAGCTTTTTGCACACATTGGTAGCGTTCTTGAACGATATCCTTAATGTGCTCAAGGCAGATGCTGTCCTGTTGGTAATTGCGTATTTCATAACATCACTTCAAAGGCATGAACTTCGATGCACGAGTGGCACCAACACCAGGTGCGCTGTGGAGAACTCTCTTTCTTGTAAGCACGAATTCTCCCATCCTGTGACCAACCATTTCAGGTTTAATTATAAGCCTTACCCACTCCCTACCGCTGTGAAGCATGACAGTCTTGTCAAACATCTCGGGAATAATAATCGTCTGTCTCAGATGTGTCCTTACAGGCTTTTCAGACTTCTTGAGCCTCTCCAAGAATTTCTTCTCCTTCTTGCTCAGACCTTTGAGCATCTTCTTTTTCTCTTTTGAAGGAAGCAGTTTTATGAAATCGTCCAGACTCATTGTCTTCAGTTCCTCAACTGTTTTTCCCTTGTACGTAAATATTCTAGCCATAATCATCACTTCCTCTTCTTTCTGCCAGTCCTTCTTGCTGCTATTGAACCCACCTTTGCTCCTGGCGGTGCATGCCTTGATGTTGTCATTGGTATACCGGGGTTCCCCTTACCACCAAAAGGATGGTCAACTGCGTTCATCTTTACTCCACACACTCTTGGCCAAAGCTTGTTCCTTGCCCCCTTTGCATGAAATAATTGTCCAGCCTTGACATACGGCTTGTCTCCCCTTCCGCCTCCTGCCGCAATACCGACTGTTGCCAAGCATTTTGGATTGAATGTCTTGGATTGCTTTGAAGGCATTTGAACAATGACCTTGCCAGGCTCGTTTGACACTATGAACGCATTTATCCCTGCAGAGCAGCACAGCTTTGGTCCTGAACCGGGATAGTTCTCCATTGCAAAAATAAATGTTCCTTTTGGAATCTTGCTTAAAGGTAAAATATTTCCCTTCTCCATCTTGCCTTCCATATCCAGAGTATCACCGACCTTCAGTCCCTCTGCAGCTATTATCAACCTTTCCTTGTTGTCTGTTTCTAATTTAGCTAAAGGTGCATCCCTACAGGGATCATGTATTATGTCAATGACCTTTGCTGTTTTGAACTTGTAACTAATCTTGCCTGGGAATCTATGGCCAGGACTCTTGTAAGGCGGTCCTCCCTTACCTCTGGCCCTTACAATTATTCGTTTACCCATAATCATCACAACATGCCTAATCTGGTTGCAATCTCAGTTGCAGGATGCTCCTTTGAAAGTTTTATCCAAGCCTTCTTTCTTCCCTTGGCGTCGATCAATGTCTTAACATTAATGACCTTAACATTAAATGCTCTCTCAGTTGCCCATTCAATTTGTTTCTTGCTTGATTTTCTATTAACAATAAAGACTAGCTTGTTCTCAGTTTCAATCTTTCCAATTGCCTTTTCAGTCAGCAAAGGATAGAGCAATATAGTCCAAGGGTCAACAATGGGTGCTTTCTCTTGTTTTTTCTCAGCCATAAATCTCACCTAGTTTCTTTATTGCAGACTCGCTCCATATTGCCAGCCTTCCAGCATGGGTTCCTGGAGCAAGCAGTTCCGCATTAAGGTTCTTGACAATTGAAAAGTCTGTCCCTGGTATGTTCTTGATTGCCTTTGATATCCCCTTGTCCTCGGAAACAACGAAGAGGACGGATTTTCTCTTTTTGTACTTTCTTCCTCTTGCCTTCCCCCTGCCTGCTCTGACTTTCTTGACTTTCGTTCTTTCCAACTCATTTTTCAGTCCGACCTTTTCTAAAAAGTCTTTGACTTGCTTTGTTTTTGTAAAGCCTTGAATATCATCAACAATAATAATCGGTAGGTTAATTCCATTTATTTTGTGTCCCCTTTCCATCACAATCTCCTTGATTGATGTTGCCGCTATTGCGGACTTTGTTGCAAGTATTCTTTCCTTCTTGTTCACTTTCTGATCCCACTTCTTCTCGACCTTTGGTGGGTGTGCCACCCTACCTTTAACTGCTTGTGGAACAAACCTTGCCCTCATGTTCAATCCGGGTGGTCCGCCATGGATTCTTTTCATCCTAGCAGTCTCTGTGTTCATCATGTGGTGTGGACCCTTTCTGACACCATGATAGTGCGCAGAAGTTCTCTTACCAGCCAAAGGATCAACACCGTTTGGTTGCCTCTTGTGGCTTTGGATTGAAATGACAACTCTCCTTATCAGGTCTGGCCTGAATGCAGTATTGAAAACTTTAGGCAATTCTATCTGCCCCTTCTGCTTTGCTTGAGTATCAATTATATTGGCTTTCATTTTTTACACCTTTTTCAAAGTATTTTTTTAGGAATTTGTATTGTTCCACATCTATATCCATTCCTGTTTTATTGCGTAGTATTATTACTCCCATATCTTCTCTTAATTTATAAAATTGATTTTGAGTTAATACCTCTACTTGTGTACAACCACGAGGTGTTTCCTTTCTATTGAAGAATGATAAAAATATATCACCATCAACTTCTAATGCCTTTAAATGACAAAATTTTTCATTCATTTTACACACCCTGCTTGCTTGTCCTTGAAATGTATTTTATGTCAACTGGATAGGCTTTCTTCGGCCTGATTGCAAACCTCATCCTTATCAGTCTCTTCCTTGCTCCCGGAACGCTTCCGTCCAGCAAGAGGCAGTCTCCCTTCACCTTGCCATAGTTCAGGAAGTCACCGCTTATTTCAAAGCCGTCAGATATTTTCAAGACCTTTTTGTTTACCTCGGTCCTTCTGTGAAAACCATGCTGGCCTCCTTGCGGGACTGACCACCTTACCTTACCGGGTTCGTTCTGCCCCAATGGAGCAACGTGCCTGTGCATTTTCTGGGCCTTTCTACCGTGCAATCTTACCCCGAACCTCTTGACAGGTCCCTGGAATCCCTTTCCTTTTGTAATGGAAATAACATCAACCAAATCCCCTTCCTTGAAGACATCAGACACTTTTATGTTTTTCCCGATGCTTTCCTTTGCGTATTTCAATTGATCATCAACAACTCCTCCAAGAGCCATCTCAAAGACTTCTGGCTTTTTCTTAAAATTAGAATTGGTATGGCAAATTAAGTTTATTTTAGAAATATTTTTCGGCAGCTTTTTCAACTGCTCATCCAAGGACCTATCCTTTTTGGGTGTTTTCATTTTCCTTGTAAGGTTTTTGTTGAATTTTTCAGAGAAGACATCAAATGAGGTTTTACTTTTTGAGTAGCACCTGAAACCTAAAACAGAAAGAGGGGGACATTCAAGAACTGTTATGGGCCTTGTAATCTGTTGGCCCTTTGTCTTGGAATTTGGATCCGTGTCAACAATGACAACATGGGACATGCCTGCCTTGTAGCCGGCAAAACCCAATGGTTTAATCTCATTTGACTCTGCCCAATTCTTGACAGCTGGATAGATACGTCTAGCCCTCTTGCGAGGATAGAACGCTTTGCTACCTCTTCCTGGTCTTTTTCTTTGTGGCATAAAATCAACTTTATTTGAATTTTTAATACATTCTAAATGTATTTAAGTCTTTTCAGAACACGTACACACGAAAACTTTCCATTCTCTTATTAGAAGGAAGAATATTTAAAGGTTATTTTAAAGCATCTTGAAGAGCACGTAATCCCTTAGGAGTTACTGTTATACTTTTACCTCTTTGGTATCTAACCTCTCTGTTACCATTCTCACCGGTCGCGTACAGAATTTCAATTAGAGCATGAGTAATATAACCGCCTGCACTTAGAGACTCTAAATTACAGCATTTCAACATATACCCTTTTTTATTAGGTTTTAGAATATCTTCAAGGATTTCTTCAGGTATTTTACTTATTAAATGCTCTGTATTATTACTTGACACAATTAGTCTTTCAAGAATTAATTATTTAATTTTATTGTTTTAAACGCTGAAAATCAGTTTTAGTGCCTCTATGAACCCTAAAGAAGTTGCAAGGATTAACACTCCGCCTATGGTCGAACCGATTGCTATTGCTATGAAAGACTTTTTCCAGTCCAAGTCAAGGAACCAGCTGAGAATTGAAGCTGTGTAGGTGCCTGTCAATGGAGTTGGTAGTGAGATGAAAGCAGTCAAACCAAGAATTCCATACTTGATAATGTAAGGCTTCCCCTTTCTCCTTACTTTTTCAAGATATTTGTTGAACAATTTTATCCTAGAGAATACCCTGTCGTAAAAAAGCTTCAGTCCAAAATAGACTGGGAAGAAAAGCAGGCAGTTGACAGTCAACGAAACCAAAAGCGTATACAAGGGATCTAACCCAAGAGCCAAGCCTATTGGTATGCCGCCAATCTGCTCCAAGGCTGGCGAGATGTTTGCTATAATTACCATCAGCGTTGCTTCCAGCATGAAAGAATAATTCAGACTATTTTATTTAAATCTATTACAGTGGCATTAGGAAGGATAGAAAAATGAGAATAAAGCCTGCAATCAGACCTGAAACAAGTACGTCCCCTGTCCTTCTTATCAGTTTGAATCTGGCCTTTAATTCATCTGACAGATCATGTATTTCTTTTACATACTCCTTAACCATATCTTCCTTGTTTTCAAGAACGTCCTTTATCATCGAATAATATTTCTTCTCATCATAGTGACATATGCCGCCATAATACATCAGGTTGATTCTTTTCTTTTTCAATGATTTAGGTCTTATTACTCCCACACTAAGAAATATAGTCACTAAGCCTGTCAGTGTTATGACCAGAAAACCTATTCTGACCAAACCAGTTGCGGAAAAGAGCTGCGTCAAGGAAACCACTGCAATAATGCCTGCGATTCCTGAGAGGAAGCTGGCCCTGTCATCAACCAAATCGTTCAGGGACATGTTTATTTCAATTATCTTGTCCAGAAAGTTAAGCTCTTCCGAAACATCCAACACATCGCTTGCCATATTCTAATTTTTATATTAGCTTCAATTTAAATGTGAGCGCCGAGAGAGGGATTTGAACCCCCATATCCTTGCGGAAACTAGCTTTCCAGGTTCGCCTTTCTTTTACGAAATCTAGCGCACTACCAGGTTATGCGATCTCGGCATTGCTATCTCGGCATATCATATTTTTTAATTAAACTTAATAACTTTTCTTTTTTAAGCTTATGATTAAATCCTATATCTTTAAGGAAGATTTTCAGAGATTTCTTATCCCTTATATCCAGCATATAGTTGGTTTTCCATTTCTCATTTCTAGGCTTGTAGACATATATTCTAGATGTCTTTATTTTAAACTCAAGAAGTAATTTTTTAACATGTTCCAAGCCTTTTTTGTTAATTGTCTTCAATCTAACATATTCATTCCCAACATAAGAGTCTGAATCAAACATTGCTCTTAACCATTCTTTTTTACATTCAACTTCCTTAAAGGATGGTATTGTCCATCCTTCCGAACTAAAAGAGCATAATGATAATAAATTAAGAATAACTATTTTCGAATTAATCCTTATAACATAATAATTATTCTTTTTAATTACCTTAGGTGTCTTATTGTAAGCTTCTTTGAAAGCATAAATAAAAGGCTTTATCAATGATTCATGGTCAGGAAAGAACTTTATTTCATGATGAACCTTTCCGGATTGTTTTTCTTTTCTTATATATACACTGCCATCACCAACTAAAAAACCACAGATTCTTGCTTTTAAGAAATTGACATTCTTTTTAGACTTTATCCGTTCTAATTCCTTTTCATGTTGTTTTTTCCATCTAGAAATAACATTCCTTCTATTTCTCTCTATTATGCTCATATATGAAGAACTATGTTATTTTTCTTATTATATTTTCCTTTATGTAGCACTACCATTATTTCAAGGAATTTTTATATCTTGAAATTTAAGTAATTATATGCCATCAAAGTATGAAATCGATACAAAGTTCCTAGAGTTCCTGTTTAACATTTGCATCATATTGGTCCTTTTCTCTATTGTGTTCTTAATATTACCATTTCTAACAGGAGTCTATAACAAGAGTGTACAGTTCATGAACATTATATTCTTGATGCTCTTCACATTGTTTCTAGGAATGGTATTCGGTATTTTCATAAAGTGGTTTGTTAAATACAAAAACAGCCTGATAAGATTGCGTTAATCTTTCAGTTGAATAGAAATGGACACGCCGTCCGGTATTGTAACTCTCATTATCTGCCTTAAGGTCCTCTCGTCAGAAGAAATGTCAATGACCCTCTTGTGAACCCTCATCTCCCATCTGTCCCATGTCGTGTTGCCGTGACCTGTACCGTCACCGCAGGGAGTCTTCATTGTAGTGACCTTGAGTTTCTTAGTCGGCAAAGGAATCGGCCCGTGCATGGCTACCCCGAACTTGTCAGTTATCATTTTCAGCTCTGCGCAAACGTCCTCAAGTTTCCTCGGGTCCCTGCTCATTAATTTTATCCTAGCCTTCTGCATATCTCTAATCTATTTGCAGAAGTATTTAAATATCTATTACAAACTGAGTCAAAATAAAAGAAAAAGTTAAATTAAAAATTCAAATCAGTTTTACTTAGCGGGTGTTACTTCCAAGCATATTCCTGCTGCAACTGTTTGTCCCATGTCTCTGATAGCGAACCTTGCCAATTGTGGTATGTCCTTGGTTGCTTCTATGACAAGCGGCTTGTTTGGAACACACTTTATTATTGCTGCGTCTCCAGTCTTTATGAAGTCTGGATTCTCCTGTATGGTTGCGCCTGTCTTTGGATCGATTTTCTTCACAATCTCGACTATCTTGCATGCAACCTGCGCTGTGTGGCAATGGAAAACTGGTGTATAACCCTTTGTTATGACATTCGGGTGTTGCAGAACTATTATCTGTGCTGTGAAGTCCTTTGCAACTGTTGGTGGCTTTGAGGCTAGGCCTACAACGTCACCTCTTTTGATGTCTGCCTTGTTCACACCTCTCACTGAGAATCCGACATTGTCTCCGGGTTCTGCCTTTGTTACCTGCTCATGGTGCATCTCGATTGTCTTTACTTCTCCAGATACGCCCGATGGCTCGAAAATAACTGTTTCTCCTGCCTTTAGGACTCCTGTCTCAATTCTTCCAACAGGAACTGTTCCGATTCCAGTAATTGTGTAAACATCCTGAACTGGAAGTCTCAAAGGTTTGTCAATTGGCTTCTCTGGAAGAGATAAAGTGTCTAATCCTTCAAATATTGTTGGTCCCTTGTACCAAACCATGTTTTCTGACTTGTTGAAAACATTGTCGCCCTTCCAACCAGACGTTGGAACAAATAGTATTTTGCTAGTGTCATATCCAACTGTCTTCAAAAGCTTTGACAAGCTTTCCACTGTTTCTTTGTACTTGGCTTCGCCGTATTCAACTGCGTCCATCTTGTTTATTGCAACAATTATTTGACTCACTCCCAAAACTTTTATCAAGAACACGTGCTCCCTTGTCTGTTCCTGGACTCCATCCTTTGCAGAACAGACCAAAAGGGCTGCGTCTGCCTGGGATGCTCCAGTTATCATGTTCTTAACAAAGTCCCTGTGACCTGGTGCGTCTATAACCGTAAAGTAATATTTTTTAGTATCAAATCTCTTATGCATTAAGTCAATGGTAACTCCTCTCTGCCTTTCTTCCTTTAACCTGTCCATGGCAAAGGCGAATTCCCATGTTTCTTTCTTGTATTCTGTTGCCAGTTCTTTGTATTTTCTCAGTTCTTCCGGCTTTAGAGCACCGCTATCAAATAACATTCTACCCACTAAGGTTGATTTACCGTGGTCTACGTGACCTACAGTTACTAAGTTCAAATGTGGTTTATTTGCCATTATAATTCACCTTTTAGCTTATTACATTAGCAATCTATTTAAATCTTTATTTCAGGCTTTGGGTATATCTTTGGGCAGTCCCTTTCTTTCCCTTATTTGTAATGCAACCTTTTCCCTCAATTCATTGGGTATCTTCTCAAAAACAACGTCTATAAGGGACTGGAATCCCTTTCCACCTGTTGCTGACTTTATCGCTCCCTCAAAACCGAACATCTCTGCCACAGGAACCTTTGCAGTCACAATAGCCGTGAACTCTTCCTGCTCGACGTTTATTATTTCACCCCTTCTGTTGCCGGTCTCAGCAACAACATTCCCTATGTACTCCACAGGAGTGTCTATTCTCAGTATCTGCCTGGGCTCAAGAAAACTGACACCGGCCTTTATCATTCCCGTGTTAATGGGGGAACGGATTGCAGGCACTATCTGTGCTGGACCCCTATGAACAGCGTCCTCATGCAGCTCTGCATCATGAAGCCTCACTATCATGGCAGCGCAGGGCTCCTTTGCCAGAGGCCCTGTCTCAGTAACATCAATAAAGGCGCTCTTCACATTCTCCATTGCCTCGTTCAAGTACTGTATACCCTTTGTAGAATCAACAAGCATGCAGTGATTGTGAATCATCAAAACATCCTTTGAGTCCTGCTTTGTCATTCCCATTTCAACAAGCGTCTTTCTGACTTCAGCATTTTTGCCCTTTATCACCCCGTCTTTTATGTCACCTTCTATCATTGCCTTGTAAATATTAACGGGAACAGGCTCGACTGAGATGGAGAACTTGTTGTGCTTGTTCGGCGACTTGCCCTCTACAATAGGGGATTTTGAAAAAACGCTTTCCCTGTAAACAACAATCGGCGGTGATACCACTATCTCTATGCCCTTTTCCCTTATCTTTCTCTCTACCTTTGCATCAAGGTGAAGCTCCCCTAAACCAGATACAAGAGTCTCACCTGTCTCAGGATTCACCTTGACCCTTAGAGTCGTGTCCTCCCTTCCCAGTGTCTTTAGTATGTCTATCAGCTTTGGCAAATCCTGCGGGGATTTTGGTTCAATTGATTTCGTAACAACAGGCTCGAAGATGTGCTTTATTGCCTGGAACTTGTCTATGACATTGCCAGCATCAGTTATGGTCTCTCCAACAATTGCTTCTGACAAACCGACCAGACCAACAACATTCCCTGCTGGAGCATATTCAACAGGGATTCTTTTCAAGCCAATGAAAGTTGTAACTTGCTGTAGTTTTGTGGTTCTATCACTATCAACGAAATATATATTCTGGCCCCTTGTTATTTTTCCGGAGAATATTCTAACAGTTGAAATCATGCCAGCATGAGGATCGTACACGACCTTTGTTATCACGGCTGCCAGCTTGCCATCAGAATTGCAGTTCACTAGTTGCTTTCCTGTTTCAGACTCAACATCGCCTGTCCATATCTTTTTAATCCTGTATTTCTGAGCTTCTTTTGGCGAAGGCAAATGCTTTATGACCATGTCCAAAACAACTACGTTCATTGGGGCCTTTTCTGATAGCTCCTCGTCCCTTTCCTGGGAACACAAATCAATTATGTCCTTGAAGGTGACGCCAGTTTTTGCCATGAAGGGAACTGAAATGGCCCACTTTTTCAATGCAGAACCAAAGCCAACAGAGCCGTCCTCGACCTTCATAACCCACTCGTTCCTGAACTGGGGCTCGACACGTCTTTGTATGAATCTGTTGACATCTATGACTATCTTAGCCAGTCTCTTTTGCAATTGCTCAGGTGTTAATTTCAACTCCCTTATTGCCCTGTCAACCTTGTTTATGAATAGGATTGGTTTTACTCTTTCTTTCAAGGCCTGTCTCAGAACATTTTCTGTCTGCGGCATTACACCCTCGATAGCGCATGCCATGACAACTGCTCCATCCACTGCTCTCATGGCCTGCGTGACATCAGAGCCAAAGTCAACGTGACCTGGCGTGTCAAGAAGGTTTATAAGATATTTCTTGCCCTCGTACTCGTGAGGCATGGTGACTGTTGCACCGTAGATTGTCATTACCCTCTCCCTTTCTTGAGAATCAATCCACGTGAGCATCCTTTCCCCAACCAATTGTCCTGCTATTAATCCTGCTTTGGCTGCAAGCACGTCTGTCAGTGTTGTCTTGCCATGGTGGATATGACTGACAATACCAATGTTCCTGATATTATCAGGTATGTTCATTAAATTTTGAATTTGTTCTGAGTAATCTTCTTTGACCATTTAACCACGTGATTTGAATAATAAGAAATTACATTATTTAAGCTTTTTTATTAAGCTTAAAATACAGCCTCTTCAATTAATATATATTATGCAGACGGAGAAAATTCACCATAGAAGACACAAGCACAAGAAAAGGGTTGTCAGATTCATCTCTTTCTTCATATTCCTTATAGCTTTCGGTGTCATAGAGGACATGAGCGCCATGTATTTGACCGGTGTTGAGTTCAACATGGTAATACTCACGACAGTGATTGTGATAGCAACTGTCTTCACAGCAATAGCCGAGATATCAGAATTTATTTTCAAGAAAGAGGAACCGAAAATACAGAAGTTCGTTCAGAAGGAAGAGAGAATTATCAAGAAGGACGAGAAAATCATCAAGGAAAAATTGTCCAAAGGTAATTTTATCTAGCGCCGCCAGCTTCTCTCTCTATTCTTTCCTTTTCCCTTATGGCGTGCGAGCTCTGTGGGTCGTAATTGTAGGCTGCGAGAAGCTCTTCGGCCAGGCACTGGCTCATTTTCTTGGAGCTCTTGGAAGCCTTCTGGTAGGAGCCTTGTGATATTAATCTTAAGGCCAAGTCAATTCTCCTCTGTGGTGAAGTTATGACTGCCTTTCTGACTATTATGCCACCGACCTGGAAGGATGTGACTTCTTCCCTCAATGCAGCATTCTCAACAGCCCTGACCAGAACCTCGACGGGGTTTTTATTTGTCTTCTTCTCCAGATTCTGAAGGGTCTTAATGAGTATGTCCATCACACTGAATGTTTTTCCAACATTACTTCCGCTTGAGATTCTGTGCTTCTTGCCTCTATGTCCTGCAACAAAGAGATGGTTCATCAGTCTCTCAACAATATGCATGTTGGATTTGTGGAATTGTTTTCCAGAATACTTGCCAGATGACCTTGGAATTATTATTGGCTTCAGATTTATGTAGTCCTTCAAGCCGGGATCTTCAACACTTACGGCTTCTGTGTCCCATTTATCGAAAAGTTTTAATTTAGACATTATTTACCCTCTTTCTTTTTCTTGCCTTTCAGTAATTCTGATAAAGCAGACTTGTTGACCTTGATTACCTTCCACCTCATACCGTGCTGAGAACCTATTGGTCCTCCTTGAGATCCACCAAGTCCATCGACTATTACTTCGTCGTGCTCGTTTATGAAGCCTATTCCGCCTGACTTGGGGACAAAGGCTGTTATCTCCTTCTTGTTCTTCAACAATTGGACTCTTACAACTTTAATTAATCCTGAATGGGGCTGCTTCTGCTCAATGGCTCTCTTAGCAATGACAATGCCCTTGGCCATCGGAGCTCCCTCTAAAGGATCTCTCTTCTCCTTGAGCTTAAGTGTTCTGACCTTGTACTTGGTCTTCTTCCACCTGTACTTTTTCTTTCTCTTTTTCAGCTCTCTACCGCTAAATAGACCCATTATTATCACTCTTTTTGTATTATCAATCAAAGTTTAAATATTAATAGTAGCCCCGGTAGGATTCGAACCTACGTCAACGGGTTTCTTTCACAGCTAAAAGCTCAGTGCTTTAGTCGCATGACCAAAGCCCGTTATCCTTGACCACTAGACGACGGGGCTATATGAATTAATAATAGAATCGATTTCTTTAAATGCTTTTCATAATTTATGTTTATTATGATAGAAGAAGCGCGAATGTTACATGAAAAAACTGGCAATGATGTATATAGAACTACAATAACATCTGAAACTAGAATAGAAAGGATTATCAACTCTTTGGAAAGCATGACCGGCGTAAATATAAGCACGAGAAAGGTTAGAAGGAACGTACATGATATCGTAATAGACTTCTGTGGTGTTAATAATGACGCGGATTTTTCCAAAAAGCAGGAAGAGATATATAAAATATTAGAAGAGGAGAAAGCCGAAGAAATTAGCATGAGAAAATACAGGGCAAAATAAAATTAAATTTTATGATGGAAGTGAATTAATAAATTAATAATTCATATAAATTATAGTGGTCTTATGAGGATACTTCAAAATCATTCAGATTTCATTGAATATACTCCTATCAAGAAGGAGATAAAGGCTGCAGAAGAGGCAGAAAAGAAGACTGTCAAATACGAGAACATAGTTGTCTTGTTCACTGCAGTTGAGAAAGGAGATAATGTTTCTATTGCAAAGAATGCAATTGATGAGGTAAAGAAAAGCCTTGAAGTAATAAAGTGCAACAAGATTCTGATTTACCCCTTTGTTCATCTGAGTAATACTCCAGCTGGAGTAGGAACTGCTCTGAAGGTTCTGAATGAAATGGAAAACTATGCCAAGGAAATTAAATTGGAGACTTATCGCGCTCCCTTCGGTTGGACCAAGCAATACAACATAAAAATAAAGGGGCATCCATTAGCAGAACAATCTAAAGTAGTAACAACTGGGGAAAAAGAAGTTAAAAAAACAAGAGAAGATGTTGTAAAAGATATTAAAAAGGGACACTTCATACTTACACCAGAAGGAAAGGAATACAAGATTGATTTGAAAGACGAGAAAAAATTGAAGAAAATTCTAAAAGAAGTAAAAAACGATGCACTCTCCAAATATATATTCTCAGAAGAGATCAAAGGAGTAGAAGGTGCAGAACCTCCTTCAATAAAGGAGATGCAACAACAGGAACTGGTAGGCTATGCACCGGAAAGTGATATAGGTAACTTTAAACTCTATCCAAAGGGGCTGTTGTTTTTCGAGCTTCTGGTTGACTGGGCATATGAAATAGCAGTAAACAGATTTGGATGCATACAAATCGATACTCCAATACTTTATGATTGGAATGACTCGGAAATCAGAGAGCAGGGTGGAAGCTTCCATGAAAGACACTATACTGTTAGCTGTCCAGACGAACCAAACAAGGAAATGGTTCTGAGGTTTGCAGGCGACTTTGGCCTGTTTAAGATGTTAAAAAAGGCAACATTCAGTTACAAGCAGTTACCGCTTAGGATGTACGAGTTCTCGAAAAGTTTCAGATGCGAAAAGAGCGGAGAACTTTCCGGTCTAAGAAGACTTAGGGCTTTCCACATGCCAGATATACATTGCTTCTGTTATGACTTGGATGCAGGTTGGGACGAATATCAAGAATTATACAAACAATATGATGATCTTGCGAAAGGAACAAAAATTGAATTCGCAATAATATTCAGAGTTGTAGATTCCTTTTATGAAAAATACAAGGAGAAGTTTATTGAGATGCTGAAATACTCAAAGCTTCCTGCTTTCATAGAAACAATATCTGATATGAAACATTACTGGGCTGTGAAACATGAGTTCCAAGGAATAGATTCAGTAGGCGGTAACTGTCAGCTATCCACTGTTCAATTGGATGTCAAGGATTCTGAAGTATACGACATAACGTATGTGGACAAAGATGGAAAAGAAAAAGGATGTGTTATATGCCACTCTTCAATTGGTAGTATAGAAAGGTGGATGTTCTCGATTCTCGAGGATGCATTGAAAAAGAAGACGCCGTCATATCCATTATGGCTATCGCCAACACATGTCAGACTCTGTCCCATAAATGATACTTTTGTGGAATACTGTGAAAGTATAGCCGATAATCTAGAGAAGAATAACATAAGAGTTGATATTGATGACAATGCAGAAAGTATCCAGAAAAAGGTCAGGAACGCTGAGATGGAATGGGTGCCCTACATAGTTGTCGTTGGTCAGAAGGAAAAGGATTCTGGAAACTTGGCAGTCAGGCTAAGAGAAACAGGGAAGGTAAGTAACATGACACCAGAAGATCTGACAAAAGAAATAAAAGATAATACAAAGAATTATCCTTTCAGAAAACTTTCTTTGAACAGATTGCTCACTAAGAGACCCACCTTCGTTTAGAATTTAAAGCTTATTTTCTAATTATACTTCATGAAAAAACCAACAATATTAAAATGTATTATTACTGGAGAGGAAGGATTAAAATTTAATCCTCGTGGTATTGGAATGCAGCCTAGATATCTGGCAAAAACTCAAGATGGTGAAAAAATTAGTATTGAAAAAAATGAAAAAATTAGTTTAGAAACAGGACAAAAAATAGAAATTTATAGAACACCTTCAAATCTTGGTTTTTCTTATACAGACTATCTAAAGTCAGGCGAAGAATTGATACATATAATTGTTGAGACTGAATTAATTCAGTAATTGCGTAAAACATCTAACTCAAATAATAGAAGCGTGTGAAACTACTGGCTCTTTTCCCAAAGCATTTTGAACATGGGACCCAAAAGACTCTCTGCCACGTGCTGGCTCTGGCTCCACATGGCCATATCCTGTGTTGGATGAACTTTCTCATCTGTCAATGACATTACCACATGACAACCGTCAACAAGAGAAATCCTTCCAATAGCGTCAGACTTGCCAATTTTCCTGATTTCCGCAAAGTCCTTCAGTTTTTCTATTGCCTTCATCGTGTCCTTGGTAAAGGGTGCCACGATTCTTATCTTGACTCCTCTCTGGGAAGCTTTCTTCAAATGGTTGGAGTGCTTCTTTTCCAAGTCCTCCAAACCAGTTGCTGTTGTAAGAATTGATATCTCGTTCTTTGCCTGCTTGAAGACTGTCTCCATTTGCTGGTGCAAGGCATCTCTTCCCCTCAATGAACTTGTCATCTCACCAGGCAGGACAAGCTTGACTCCCTTCTTGTATAACATGTCCAATTCCTTTATGGTCGAAGAATTTTGTAATTTTGATATTCTGTTTATTGTTATGTCGGTTTGCTCTTTTATTTTTCTTTTAGATCTTTCCAAAGCCTCGTTCGGCGCAACTGCAACGTACTTCAAAGGCTTTGACGACTGCATCATCACAAAGCCCTTTTCAGCCAATGATTCTAAAACGTCATAAGTCCTGCTGTGAGGAACCTTTGCTAAAGATGACAACTCGCCTGCTGTGGATGTTCCCCTTGAAAGCAATGCTGCCCATAGCTTTCTCTCATACAGATTTAAGCCGATTTGCTTTAATGAATCTAAAACCTCTTGTGAAACAATCATTTTACCACTCTAATTATAATCTCAATTTCATATTTAAGCTTTGCCACTTTCCAGTTAATAAATTATTGAACAAACAAGTATTTAAATAGCCACTAGACAGTCGTAAAACCAATTTTCCTTGATTTTTACTGTGGGTAAGGATTTAAACTTTATTAATGCTATAATATAACAGTGTTATAATGAAGCCATATTGCGAAACTGTTGCACAAGTATTATTGCCAACCCTAAGGGCACTAATAGCAAAGGAACTTATTGAGAAGTATAAGTTTACCCAACAGGATGCAGCCTCCAAATTAGGTCTGACCCAGTCCGCAATATCACAATACTCGAGGAATTTGAGAGGATCCAAGATAAAAATCCTGGAAAGGGACAAGGAAATCAATGAGCAGATAGAGGAGTTTGCAAGCAGGATAGCTTCAGGCGAACTGGATTCTTCAAACACTATAGTTCCTTTCTGTAATATCTGCAAGAAGGTGAGAAAAAGCAAGATTCTTTGCAGTATTCACAAGAAAGCCTTTCCAGAACTAAAGGATTGCGATATTTGTTTCTAATCAGCAGATGTTTACTCCAACTTCTTGCAGCATTGTCTTGTTGATGTATATTGTTGCATTGCTTCTCAAAGCCATGGCAATGCCGTCTGATGGCTTCACATCAAGCTTCAGAATCTTCTCGTTCGACTTAAGCAATAGGTTCGCATAGTAGATGCCGTCCTTGTGATTGTCTATTGTGACGTGGTCTAAAGTAATGTTGAAGCTCTTCATGGTCTCAGAGAATATGTCATGCGTGTTTGGCCTTTGCTCTATGACTCCCTTGATTCCCAATTCAATGGAATATGCTCTCTCAGGAGATGTCTCGGCAACTATGGCCATACAGCCGTGCCCAATTGTGACCACGCTTCCTTCAACTTCTAAAACATCTGCTGTGTAATATTCAGAAGAGTCAAGAAAGTTCATGACAGCCAAGGATAATACAGAAAACAATATCAGAACTATCAATAAGCTTGATAATGATATTTGGGGTCTCATTGACCGTTTCTTCTCCCCCCTGTTCTTTCTCATAATACCATTAATAATACTTGAAAGAAATTAATAAAGGGTTACTGTTTCTTCCTTACCATTGGCAGACCTGTTCTCGCGTTTTCAAAGACCTCAAGATGTTCAGGTAGGTCAATAGATTCTTCTGGTTTCTTCGAGAAGAAAAATAGTTTTCCCTTGCTGTGCAACCAGTATGTTACACCCCTGCTGTTTTTGTGACTGTAAGCCATATTTTCACCCCTTGTTTATTTAAGAACTATTTCAGATTTACCCATCCTGTCTTGACGTCCGGGCAATTGCCTGCTACGATTCTTGTCTTGTCACCTGTGAGTACGCCCAAACCACTGAAATCTGCCCTAATAGTTCCTGAACTGCCTGCTGAAATTGAAGTGGTTCCAGTAGCAGTTATAATATTTACGTGCTCAGTTGAATTAATAGATTCAATTCTGAAGTCTGAAAGGTCAATGCTGCCAATATCAATTATTGCAATAATCTCCCCACCCTGCAAGTCAGGATAGTCTGCAGTTGCGAAAGTTATTGTACCTCCAACGCATGCTGGCAAAGAAGACAACTGCTGCTGTGTGTAGTTTGAGACAAAACTAGCTAAAATAGCAGCTAGCGTCATTGTTATTGCTATTAGCAGAACCGATGCGATTAATGGAGATACACCTTTCATATCACTCAGATTTTAATTTATTGAAGCTGTTATATAAAGTTTTGTCTTAAACAGAGATGCTTACAATTTGTTTTTGGTTTATTGCATCATATCCTTCATTTCTTACTATTAGGGTGTATGTCCCCTTTCCAAATTCTGTTCCGCCTGTTATGTTAAAATCAACGTAAGTCAGGTTAAGATAGATCCTTCCTGATTCGCCTCTAATGTTTATGTTGTCCTCTGTCTTGGAAACATCTATACCTATTATCTGGGCAAAGCTGTCCATAACAAAAACAACAGTCTCGTTATCAGCATCCACTGTATAGTAGCCTCCTGTTACTGTCAGTCTTGGGCTTCTTGTTGAGCCCTGACCTTCCCCGCTGACAGACCTGACAGCATTGTCAATGCTCTTGAGCGTGTCCTTGGCCTCCTGCATCAGCATCATCTCCTTTAATCTGTCTGGCCCAGGGCTTCCCAAGTTTAGAACCAAGTATGCTGCAGTGATCGATATTGCAATCACGATCGCACTTGCTATTATTACGCTTACGCCTTTCATGCGAACACCGACAAAGTTCTGTTTATTATTAGGCTCTCCTTCAGATAAGAGTTGGCTGACGACAAGGAGATGTTCAAATAGACTGTTGTTGAATCTCCTGACGTTGAAATTGAGTATTGCACGTCCTCTGTGTATCCCTTGTTCTTGTAGATGTCTGTTGAGAATATGATGAAACTGTTCAGATTGCCCATAAGGTTTTCCTGGTTCAGCAATGAAATGTCAATTGTTCTTATTAGTTCGTTCTTAAGATTTGAAAAGTCCTCATGGAACATGTCCTCAGGTCTCACATCAATTGTCTGGGTGTTGATTCTCAATAGGAATAGGAATAGCAGAATGAAAATCGAGACTATCATGAACACTTGTCCTTTCATTTTGACCACACCCATAAATTGACCATTCTCGGGTCATAGTTTGCTGCACCCTTGTTCATACCGGCAATCAAATAACTTGAGAGGAAGGTTGACCTGTCTGTCGGAAGGATTGCCGTACAAGGCAATGAAGAGCATATCTGGAATGCGTAATCAGTTATTCCTGGCAGGCAAGACCTGATAGTGCTGTTCAACTCATTGAGAAGATTGTTGTAGACATAATGCCTCAAAAGTCCACTTTGGTCCAAATACTTCAGGCATTCGAAGCCCTCGTCTGAAAAATAAATTTCCTCGTTATCTTGGATTGGATAGATGTTCATCACTCCTACTAGAAGTATCAGTGTCCCTATTATTGCCTCTATTGTATGAAATGTTGCTTTCATTACCACACCTTCAAAATTACCTGCTCCGGATAGATGCTCTCGTCTATTCTCTCAACGAATAATGGAACTGATTTTACTATTATGTTTGCAGCAATCGGTGGGACCTCTCCATAGACGCAGTGGTTGTCTATCCTGAACCTGTGCGTGAAACCGAAGCTGTTCCTTGCTGCATCGTAACCCAGACTTCTCAGGTAATCGCACCTGTTCTGCGAAAGTACTGGAACGTCCTTTTCAGAAATTATGTTTGCCGTTACATTGTCCTGTGTTACATTATTGTTGAATATTATCTCGTCTGTGTTGCTACCTGAATAAAAAACACTGACATAGATTATCTGGTTTGTTGAAAAGTCCATGTTGAATGAAACATTTGTGTAGTTTCCTTCTGTGGAGTTTACAGATGCTATCTCGTCCATTGTCTGGTTGTAGACATGTATTTTTTCCACTAGCGGCTTGATTGATATTTTAAGATTCTCAGTATGGTTGTACCCGCCAATCTCCTCGAATGAAATCTGTACTTCCTTGAAGTTTGAAATCAGGCTCTTGCTGTCCATTGTGTCAAACAGCTGCCTTGACAGTGAGTCATGAGACTTTTCTATTTCTTTCAGATTGAAATAGTTGAAGTCTTTCGTGATAGTGCCTGAAACAATGAAAACAGAATATGATATCATAGTGAAGACAACTACAAACGCAATTGCAAAATCTATTTGTGCCATTCAACCAACCAAACTAATTGTTATGTTTCCCCCGATTTTCTCTGCTAAAATTGAAGCTGGCAAGTACGCTTCACCGCTGAGCTCCGCATCAATGTTAAGAGCCTTTACAATTTCTATTTCCTCGTTCTTGAAAGCTATGCTGACAGTCAGGTTATCCTGATCCAAAGCGAGAAGGTACTTGTTCTCCCCGATCTTCTGCGGCAGGCCCAACTGGAAACTTGAGTTAGAGTACTCAGTTGTCTGACTGGCAACACTGTAAATCTCCAGTATCTTGCCTTTTGCAGCCTCGGCAATGTAGTTTAATTCACTTCTAATCAGGTCCTTCTCTGTTGTGGAGAATGATGCTGATATTGAGACTATTATGAGGCTGACTGCTATAAGTCCAATAAGCAAAAGGGCGCTGTGAGAAAGTATCGGGGTTACAGCTCTCATAATATAGAAGTTATTTTAGGCTATAATAAAAGTTTTACATGAACAGCAAAAACGCCCCGTAGCCAACAACCACCAATAACAGCGAGTGCTTTAATCCAGCTATCATGCTTCCTTGAGCCATCTTGCCTACAACCAAACCTGAGAAGAAACCCTCCAGAATGATCAGCCATTGGAATATCATGTTGTAGAATTCTCCTATGTTCTCAACACCGCTTATGGAGAAGCCCGCGCCGAACGAGAAAAGGCTTGGGACAAGGTAGTTCTTCAGGATTATCAGGACGCCCACGAATATGAAGAAGATGACATAACCAGTTATCATCTGGTTGTATATTGATGAGAACCTCTCTGTTCTTATCTTGTTGATTTCCTTTATGGTCTTGCTCGCAGCATCCAGAACCTGCGTTATGTTGCCGCCTCCCCTGTAAGTCTCAAGAATTGTGGACACTGTCTTCTGGATTAAGGGGGTTGATTTCTTGGAGAATTCTATTAAAATCTGGTCGAATGGTATGGCCCAGTCGATTTTCGTGATTATTTTTTTGACATGCGGCGTCAAGGCACCGTAATTTGTTCTCTTTGTTGACTTGATGGCCTGTGTCAGGGTCATGCCAGTCTTGATGTTCTCTGTTATATCTCTTAAAAAATCTGGGAACCTCTCCTCTATCTCCTTGTTGTCCTTGTATTTCTTGTATTCAAAGACAGCAGGCCCCGTGATGACAATGCTGACCGATATCAGGCTTATCAGGTCATAGGATATGGTCAGGAAATTTATTACAAAAAGCGAGAGCCCTGAGACTACCAGAACAATTGTTATTTTTGTTTCCATGTCTATCTTCATTTTCATTTGATCACATTTTAGGCTGTGTTATCTGGATGAATACAAGGAACATCATGTTCAGGAGTGCCAGGATTCCCAGACCAAGTATCATGGTGAACTCCAGACTCATCCCGAAGACGCTTCCTCCCATCACGCTCAGCGTGGATATCACAACAATAAAAATCATTGGCGCTGCCACAAGCAGGGCAGTATAGAGGTCAGCATAGGTTGACAGCAGCTGGTTGTATTTCTCCCTTCTCATGGTGTATTCGAACATGGCCTTCTTGGATTCCTCTGTCAGATAAGTCCTTAGGTTCCCTCCTGTCTGTATTGTTGAAAGGATTCCCTGCAGTATGTTCCTGAAGCTCGGCGACGGAGACTTAAGGGACCTGTCCCTCAAAGCGCTTAACTGGTCCAAACCAAACACTTCAACGTTCCTAGTTATTTTTTGAGCCTCTTTGGATACCTCGCCATATTCCTTGAACTGGGCAAGTATCTTGAATATCGTTAATGGCGGAGCTCCTGATTCTGCAACAGCTGACATGTGCGTCATTGCAAAAGGCAGGTTAGCCTCTAGGTCCCTTTTCCTGCTCTCTGATACTGATATCGGATAGACGTATATCAACAGGAAGACTATTGATGCAAAAAACGACGGCATCACTATGATTCCTATTAATGAAAACAATATACCCAGTCCGATTGAAAGCACGAATGCCAGTGTGAAGACGAATGTTATCAAGAAAGTGATTGCTGTTATGAACAACATCAGAGATATGTATGTTCTGAACAACATCCTAGTGCCAGATGTTATCAGTGATTGCTTGACATTGATGAAATTTGCCGAGTACTTGTCCGCTGTTTTCCCGAACAGCCTTATTGCTGTTTTCTTTAGAGCCTTTTCAAGGTCACTTTGCTGATTTTCTACCCTGACTTTTTTGATTTTTACTTCTGCAGTCTTTTTGTCCTTCTCGGCCCTTTTCTTAGGCATATAGTAAATTTAGTTTTTTCCTATTAAATAAAACTAACTTTGGGATTTGATAAGGGCTTCCTCATTAGAATATACAACAACGCCCTTGTCCGTTATCTTGTAGGGGTGTAATCTAGAAGAGTGCTTTGAACCCCTCATTTTCCAGACAGTCATGGCTCTTGAGAACTGCGACCCCACCTGCTTGTAATACAGAACTATCACACCGTCTGTTACAAACTCCTCAACACCGAACCTTGACAGGCTTGACTGGTTTGGAAGTATCTCAGAGATTAATATGGACGAACATTCCAGCCTTCTCAACAGGAATGATATGTTGAAAATCATTCTCCTTATCTCAGGTGTCTCCTTGACGTACAAACCTAAAGCGGATATGGAATCAATGACAACCCTCTTGGCATTTATCTTCTTTATGTTGGTCTCTATCAGTTCGTAAATATCTTCGATGTGGAATGGGTCGTATTTTACAAATATGACCTTGCCCTCTTTCTCCAGAGGTTCAAAATCCCAACCATAGTTCAAGCAGCTTTTCTTGATGCTCTCGACAGGCTCCTCGAAAGTGACATAGACGCCGTTCTCTCCGTATTTCTTGGCTCCTTCATAGATGAACTGTGAGGAGATTGTTGTCTTTCCTGTACCAGCTGTTCCTGTCAGAAGAGTTAAGGCATTCGGTACAAGGCCTCCGTCCATTATATCGTCCATGCCTTTTACGCCTGTTTTTGTGCGTTCTTGAGTTGGCATAATAGAATAACCACCATGTAATTAAATAAATTTATGCCCTCGATGGGATTTGAACCCACGACACTTCATTAAAGATAAAAAAAGTGCCCCGGACGCGATTTGAACGCGCGACCTACTGCTTTCTTCTCAGATGAATAGGAGGTTCGACCTTTCGTCAGTCGCTCTAATCCAAGCTGAGCTACCGAGGCATATTAAATTAAAGGTCGTTAATATTATTTAAAATGCTAATTCTCTTCTCAAGGCTCGTATTGGTCTTACAATGACCCAACTTCCTCCATATGAGGTATTTTGTACGGCTGTTAGGATTGGAAAACCCTATCCTTTTGGACCATTTCTCAAGCTTCTCAGGCCCCCTGATGCAGTGCCTGTAAAGAGGCATCTTTGTCTTCCTTCCCGGTGATGTTATGAAAACTGTTCCGCAAATATTCAGAGCATCTGTCATTCCTTTCACATCCATTATCAGCATCTTAGATACTGAAGACAAGAGAAGCCTTGGATAGTAGTAAATGTCTTTATGTTTCTTCTCAAATGACAGGCATCCGTCAGTGTCGAAATATCCTCTCAAAAATCTGGAATATAGCATCTTGTTCCTGATGACAACCTCAGGAACTCTTATTTTGTCGTGCTTTTTGGCAACACCAAGGTAATTCAAGAAATCAGTAAGCCTCTTGCTGCAGATGTAAAAGCCATATGTGTTATTAATGCCATTCCTATTGAAGAATCTGCCGACAGGTTTGCACTTGAAAATATTGGAAACCAGAGGTATAACATGCTTTTCTATATAACTTTTTTCTTCCGCGTTTACCTCTATCGATAGCCAACGAGGATCCTTTGTCCTGACATAACCATCGCCAACAATAATACCGAGAAGTTCTGCCAAATTTTCATCGATTTTAGAAGGAATCTCAAGTTTCATCTATTAATTATACTCGAACACAAACAATAATCGAATTTACTACCTCTAGTGGTAGCTACGGAGGCTTAATGATTAATAGAAAACAAGAATATTTAAACAAAAATACTGATTTGTCTTTTTGTTGTAAGGGCGCCTATCACAGACTTGCCCAGATCAGAGTTCTTTGAAACCTTTATCTGACCGGACCTTCCAACAGTTGCTGAGAAAAGATACTCGTTATCAATGTAGACGTTCGCATTGTTTCCAGCTCTCTTCTTCTTGAAAGCGAATACAATATAGCCTCCAGTCTCATGCACCTTGAATTTTATTTCCTTTCCCAGTGATTCAACCATTGGCTGCACATCTATTGAGATTCCAAGCTTGTCCTCAATTGACTTTATTGTCTTGCCTTCCCTGCCTATGAGCTTTGGTATCACCTCGTTCCCGACCTTCACCGCGACCTTGTTTTCAGAGAGAAACTCTATTTCTGCGGAGTGGTCGAACTTCCTTATCTCGTTCTTGATCCTCTGGGCTGCCAGCTTCTCCATTCCTGACTGTTTCCTCTCCTTGACAGGAATAACAATGGTCTGATCGCCGTAGGTGTAGATTTCATACTCAAGGTTTCCTGTTTCAAAATCCTTCACCTCAACAATGGGCCTTGCTAAGTCTGCTTCTGTCATTCCAGAAGGAACCCTGACAGTTAATTCAAGTGAGTAAACCTTCTCAACCATTCCATCCTTGATGTATATTATAGTGTCAATAACATGGGGTATGACTCCCAGCTCGATCTTCCCTATGAACCTCTGGATCGCATCAACAGGGTCGGTCGCATGCACAACTCCAATCATCCCAATTCCAGCAAGCCTCATATCAGAGAATATCTCGAACTCCTTCTTCCTTCTTATGTCATCGAATATTGTATAGTCAGGTCTTACCAGAAGCAGGATGTTAGCAGTCTTCTCGAAACTACCATTTAGTGGAGCATACTGCGTCACCTCCTTTGGAACCTGCAAGTCTCTTGGCTGCTCCATTGTCTTCACAATCTTGCCCTTGCTCAGATAGAATTCAGCTAACGAGGCTGCCATTGTTGACTTGCCAGAGCCAGGAGGGCCTGCCAAAAGTACCCCCTCTGCCCTTTTGTCCAGTCTCTGCTTCAGTTTTTCAGATAGTTTGTAATCATCAAGAATCAGCTTGACAGTAGGCCTCACAAGTGTTATCTCCAAGCCATCAGAAAAGGGAGGCCTTGCAATAGCGATTCTCTTGTCCTTCAGCTGCACAACAGTCGCGCCGTGCTCGCCGTATTCTATGAACGAGTCATCCTCATACCTGGCAGAGTCGAGTATCTCTGTTGCCATTATGTCAAGCTCCTCCCGGGTCATATTCTTTTTTCTCAAGGCAACAAAATCGACTTTTCCAGGTTTGCCCTTCTTGGCATAGGGAATGGCGTCCTCCTTGAGATGGAGGGACATGGTGTCCTTAGTTAAGAAGTCCTCTATCTTGATCTTCTTGGCCTTCTCCCAAGACTTGAAGTACTTAACCTCAATTCCCTTGATTTCTGCTATTATTGATTGCAATAAGTCTGATGTGATTAATACAGCCTTGTTGACCTTGGCAACATCGATTATCAATGCGTCAATCCTACCTGACTTGGCAAGGAGTATGTCCTCGTATTTCTGCCTCTCGCCCAGGAACTTTATGATTACATTGTGCTTCTTTGCCACCTTCCTGATGTTCTTGATTTCCTTAAGACCGATGTAGCCTATCTCCCTTCCCTTTGATGCTTGAGCCTGCAACTCTCCCAGCACTAATTCAGGTATTATCAGCTCGTAGTTATCAAGCTTTTTCTCTTTAATCAATTGAGTGACCCTGCCGTTGATTACTGCTGACGAGTCAACGCACGCCCTTTTCACTTTTTTTGGCTTAGCCCCTTTCATAAGAATGAGTTGTCCTCAGAAATATTTAAAAAGCTTTTCTAACTCATGTTTCCGTGTATAATTTTTGAAAAACATATTTCCGAGCAAGAATAAGCTTAAATGTTTTACGGATTTAAGATTTATTATGAAATGTTTGTGTCCGGAATGCGGCTCAATCAAGTTTGCAAGGGCGATGGGGGAAGTAAGTTGCAGGAAATGCGGGCTCATAATAGACGAGAACATAATGATGTGAAAAAGAAGTCCCTTTACTAATTTCTCTAGCCATAATAGTCTAATAGTGATTTATATTCTGGGAAGAAAATAAGTTTAATATGGGTTTTACTGTTCTCCAGGCAGTTATGATACTGCTTATCAGCGTCGCTCTAGTTTCACTGTCCCTTCCATGGGCAATCGAGACCATTGGCGAGTCAATGGACATGGTCGAAGTCGGCAATATCAAGGCCCAGTTTGACGCTTGCAGCGACAGGATACTTGAGACTGCCCGGACAGGAACGAACAACAAGTGTTTCTTCAACATTGACAGGGGCGAGATAATAGGCAAGACAGAAGGCATCACCTACAACATAGTGAGCAGTGCCCAGATATGCGACGAGCATGACCTGATAGAGATTGACGACAGGAAGCACATATGGCAGAAGTGCTCTGCCACTGGCAAGTACAGGAACTTCGAGATGGTTTGGACGTTCCCAAAGGAAATAGAGGTGAATGCCACCCAATTGACTGGCGAAAAGATAATGGGAGAGGTCAACAAGGGGAGCATAGTCTTCGCTTCCGAGATTATCTTCAGAACACTAAGCGTCTATGTTGCCTTTGATTTCATGCCTGGCGAGATAGGCAGGACCCTTGACATGACTAGGGCTTCTGTGACCAGCGACAATGTCACCCTGAAGGTTAGCATGTATTAACTCGGTTTCTAGAGTACCATAATATAAGCACAATTCTTAAGGTTTTCCAATTTAAATTATATTATGAGCGAGAGGAAGGTTTTTGAAGAGGCTATGATTGATTTGCACAGGCAGAATTCTACAATAGTAATACCTCCAACACCAGCATTGCCTGTCATGAGTTATGTTGAGAGTCCTAATTACTCAGTTCTATCCCCTGGATTAAGGACCCAAAGAGCAAAATCGTCTTATGAGGTGTTCTTGAAGGACATTAAAAGAATTAATGGAGGGTATCAAAATGCTTTGATTAATCTTCCCTTTGTAAAGGAATCGAAGGAAAAGGCAATAAGGGAGATAAAGGATATGACAATAAAAGGAGAATATCAAGGACCTCTTGAAATAACAAACAGAATTACAGCAGAAATAGTCGGCTTACCAAAAGAGGCAAATGAAAGGGAAGAAATTATCATTGGGATGATGGAGAACAATCCCATAAAGTTTCAGGAATATCAGGAACTTCATGCGCTTGTGGAAGAGGGTGTTTACGAGGCAATAAGTGATCCTATAATGCTGGGAGGCCCTACTCCCCAAGTGACACGAGAAGATATTGATAATGAAATCGAAAGAAGCGGAAAGCTGAAACCTGAAGGGCTTATTGAGAGGTATACGAATTCTATTTCAGAACATCCCGCACTTACAGCCGTTATAATAGGTACTTTTACTGTTGGTGGCGCATTATTTCTTCAGTATGGCTTACCTGCTATTTCTAATCTTATTAATGGTTTCTCTTCTCATGAACCTAGCAAACCAGATAATCCTAATCCGCCTATAGTTGAACCTGATGTTCCTGGTAATTCTACTAAACCAGATATCGAACCAATAAAGAATCCTGTAGTGGAATATGCAAACAGCAAAGGCTTATCACCTGAAATAAAAGAAAAATTAAGACCTCTTGGCATTGACGGGATAATGAGCGAAAATGAGAGGGCATTGGTGGATAGTGTAGCCTATGTTGGCTCTGGCTTGATACCTGCCAATTTAAGAGTGTATTACAAGAATCAAGAGGTCCAGGATATCCAGTCAAACTTGATTGATTCTGTCTTGAGTGATGGAAATGTTAGTTCAGTTGAAACAGAGGCAATGCAGAAACTGCCGAGTGAAAGGTGGTATGTGGCCAGGGATGTTATAGATTCTGGAATGGTTAGTGAGAATGCCTTGAAAGAGAACTGGGACAAAAGCGGTCCGACTAATATAGCAGAAATAAGGCAGGGGACCAATCCTTTGAACGATTTGGAGGATGACTCTAGCAATCTGAGTGAGAGGCATGCTATCCTAGTGAATAATGGTGGTATTCCATCATCTGCGGGAAGAATTTTAGGACTATATCATATCTTAAAGAAGAATGGCTATTCAGACGATAAAATAAATCTATCTTTTAGTTTGGAGAAGCCTCGATACAACGAAAATCAATTAAGTGTAGAAAAAGATGTTGGTCTTTTAGATGGTATAGAATGGCTAAAAGATAATTTCAAAGGAAATCTTTTAAAGGATTATAATGTGGAAGTAGATCATAGAGACGGAGAAATCACACCTATTGCTTTCTTAAATTGGATAAGGGAATTGAAAACAGATGATAATGACACGATATTTATCTATTATGGGGGGCACGGACCTGGACCGCTTGGACCAGTAGAAAGTGTATTAGCAAAAGATATGAATGTTGCATTAAATTCAAAAAGTTATGGAAGGGGAGTATTCATAAATGAATCGTGTGGTGCTGAAAGCTATCTAAAACAACTGATTGAACCAAATCAGCTTAGGAATACAGCAGCGATAGGGACAAGCTCTGTGGGTGAAAATGTTGGAGCAGTTTTTACTGATAATTTTATGCCTCTAGTCATGAAAGGGGTTAATATTGAAGAGGCTTATGAGACTGCAAAACAGCTAACAAACACTAAAGACCACAATCCTGTCATTTATTCTTTCGATTCATCAGTCATTGAACCTAAAAACAGCAAACTTCCATGGCTTAACAGTTTTAATATTGTAAAATATCTAAAGATATAGACATTGAAGAAACTTTATATTGAGACTTAAAAATAATTAATTAGAGGCATATGGATAGAAGGTCCTTAATTTTACTGGCAGTGATTCTACTTCTAGTGATACTACCAGCTATCTATATGCTTGTTGTTAACGGAATTCAAGGAAACATGAGAAATGAGGTTTTGAATCATTTAGAAGACAATCTAAAATTTTGTGAGATATTAAGAGACGATATTAATTTTTTAAGTGGTAGTGGAGGGTTTTGGTTGTTTTGTAATGGAAGACCTTTCTATGCTAAATATGAAAATGGAAACATAAGTTATGAATTGAACGGATGGGGTTGGCTCAAAGATAATGCATATTGGGATGAACTAAAGGGCTGTGATGTTTATAAAACAGAAGATAAAAGAATTTCATTTTTTTGTCCTATTGACTTTTCTGATAATGCAATAGTCAAACATTTTGAAGCATTGGAACCCTTTTCTTTAGAAAAAATAGGCGACTGGGATTTTTTTGAAGTTCTGCTTGAAGATATGAAAGGTGCACAACCAAATATTGAAGGGTGTATAATACAAGGCTATGAAACTATCATAGGGGGGAAGTCACCAGCAGCTGGCTTGATAATGAACCTTAGTTGTGATGACGGAAATTATCAAGTTTTGACTGATTTTTCATTCATAACTCCTCTATCTTCATTAGATGAAAACAATGAAACAGTTATAAATTCATTTAAAAAATCATTTGGAGTCATACCAAACGTGGAGGAATTAGAAGCTAGCTATGACTTTGGTGATTGGAGCATTATAGTAGGATACCCTTCTGTTAAAGGTATTAGCGGTATGTACATGCATATTTCCCTAAATAATGAAAACTCTCTTCTTGATGTTGCAAGGAATTTTGTAATGTCCATTGGAGACGGACCTATAGAATTCATAAAAGAAGAGGACATTAACATATCAGATTCTGACCTGGAGCTTTCATATAAGACACGATACTATAAGTTAAATGAAAGAATTTTAAGGCTGCATCTTGATAATAATAAAATAGTCAGGATTGATTCTATTAGAGAGGGATTTTATGAATAAAAAGATATTGCTTATAGTGTTGTTTTTTTCATTCTCTCTTCTGATTACAAGCTATGCCTATGCATGCGTTTTAATTTCGCAGACATTCTACACAAATCCACCAGTGGCAAGCAATCCATTTGCTTGTGTTGGTCCTACTGTTACAGAGTGGGATTTTGAGGGTGATATGTTTAATTCTGGTTGTGCGTGCGGTATTTCTGTATGTTGTTGGTATGAACAGCTAAACCCACCTCTTTTTCCGATTGCTAACTGTTATGGACCAGAAGCCAAATGGAGACCATGCCCTGGCTCTGAAGGGCAGATATGCAAATTAAGATCAGGTCTGGGTTGTGAAGATACCTTTCAAGGTGTCTGGGACACTGATGATTCTCAATATGGAGCACAGTGTGTACAATGCAGTGGCAATAGGCAATCAACGGGCCGAAGGTGTGGTACTACGGCATATAGTTTACGCACCACATGCGAACAGGCATGCGGTGCTTCCCAAACCTGCGATGACGGCTGTCCTAGTATGTTATACTCATCTACAACAATATGTGACAGCAATTGTCAAACTGCCGTATGCAGCAGTTCTAGAAACTGTAATAGCCTGATTGTATATCCTTCAACTTGGTGTTACACGGGAGATGTATCTGGAACCACTAAACGATGTACCTATGATGGTTCCAGTTGGGCATGGAGAGATTTCGCAGTTGCTGAAAATACGGATGCGCGTTGTAGTGATGGTGTGGATAACGACTGTGATGGCTCAATAGACTGTCTTGATTCCAATTGTAATGGACTTGGTGATTGCTGCCAAACAAACTTAGACTGCGGTAGATACAGGGATTGTTGTAGATATACATGTTCAGGCGTTACTAAAAAATGTACCACAGGATATTATTCGGATGTTGGCCTTTGTCAGTCTGGTCAAACGTGTTCTGATTGTTATTGTGTTTGGGGGACATGCAGCCCAAGTGATTGTGAAAAATGCAGCACTCAATCTGGTTGGACAATGACCTTCTGTCCAGGAAATTGCGCTAGTGGTAGTTGTACAAACGACCCATGCATATGTGTAGCAGGTGAGTGTGGAGCACATTGTACAGGTCCGGCTGCTGGACTTTGGTGCACAAGCGGCAGTACTTGCTATTATGGCACTTGCGGAATTAATTCGTGCACTATACCAAGCGGAGGATCATGTACTGTTACAGGTTGTGTTCCTCCTACTACTTATGACTTCACATTCTACCAGAACGGCTTACCTTCGAATACAAACTGGGGTGTTAGTTTGGATGGAAGCTGGACATTATACAGTTCTGGTTTTGGTTATGCTTATGTAAGATTCAGTGGTTTGACAGGCTCTCATAGTTATGCTTACACTAGCGTCTCAGGATGCACTTGCACAAGCGGCTGTTCAGGCACTGTAAGTTCTGCTGGTTCTAGAACTGCAACATACACATGCGGTTGTACCAACGGTCAGGTATGTGGAACTTCTCCTTGCACTTCTAGTGGCTGTCAGGGCACTACATGGTATAATTATCCTGCAACATGCAATAGGATTTGTAGTGGTGGTACATGTCCTTCATCATGTACGTGTTCTCCTACATCTACCATTCCTAATGACCCTCGTTGTATTGGACCGTGCACGGAATCTTGGGTATATTTACAATTGGGTGGTTGTGGTGCTTATTGTAACTGGGCCGGAACGTGTGAATCGAGCGAGATATGTATGCTTTATTACGATGAAAACGGCTGCTCTGTTTCACCCGGGTCTTATTATTGTATCGTCGATGCTTCCTGTCCAACTACTAGTTGTGTGTGCACACCTTATCAAACGTCAAGTTCTTCATGCAACTATTGCAACGGCTTTAGGTACTGCAGTGGTAGTGAGATATACACATGCAATGCAGACTGCATGGGATGGACATTGACAAGCTCATGCTCAGGCGGCAGTTGCGCCTGTAACATGGCCAGATGCCCGGGTATACAGTGTGCAAGCAATGCCAACTGTGCAGCCGGAGAAACATGCAATCTTGCTACTTGTATATGCGAGGGAACATCTTGTGTAAGATACAATCCAGTAGTGTCAGTATCTCCAGCCTCGCAGAGCGGCGACCGGGTCGCAAGAAGCTATACTGTCACTATAAGAAATACTGACACTTCTTCTTGCGGCAGCAACACATTCACCCTGTCAAGAAGCTGCCCGTCAGGATGGACTTGCACGCTCAGCAGTTCTTCCATTACTTTATCCCCTGGAAGCTCAGGAACAAGAACAATAACAGTTGACCCACCAAGCACCGCTTCTATAGGAACTTACTCGTTCAGCGTTACCGCGACAAGCGGCTCTTATTCAGGAAGCGGTTCTGCAAACTATGTTGTTGAAGCTAGTGTTCCAGTGTGTACGCCGAACGGCTGCAACGGCAACTGTCCTTCGGGCTGTACTGTTAGCCAGGATCCTGACTGCGGCTGTTCTAATAACAATGGTTGTTGTGGTATTGGATGTATTTTTAGTAATGATAATGACTGTGCTGATCCGTGTGCAGGACACTGTAGCAATGGTTATCAGGACTGCGGTGAGACAGGTGTTGATTGTGGAGGCGGGGGTTGTGCAGCATGTGCTGATTGTTCATCAGGAGACTGTTGTGATCCCAGTGGCTTTTTCAGACCATCAAGCTATGTATGTGGCAGCCAGACTGAGTATGGTTGCTCAGGCACAGGATGCGGTGCTGATGTCACTAGTAGAACCAGACCAAGGTATTGTTCTGGGTCTAGCGCGTCATGTAGTGGTTCATATGGTACATGGAGCGGCTGGACAACATATGACTATTGCTCAAGTATAGAATCGTGCACTTGGGGTGACAGTTCATGTAATTACGCTTCTCAATGTGATTGTACAGACGATTGTTCTGGTTGTTCTGATTGTGGAGGTGGGTCAGACTGTACATCTTATACTTCTTGTACAGGATTCTCAAGCACATGTGATGAGACTGGATTATGGGATGTTACAACATATCAGTGTTCTGATATAGATTCTGATGTTTGTTTAGATTGTAGCTCTTCCACAGCTACAAACCAGCAATGCTCAAGGGTAACGGATGGTTGGTATTGTAGCTTATGTGAATTGTGCAACACAAATGGTGCCTGTAATGTTCTAATGCCTGATGATACTAATTGCGGAACAATAGACTGCAGTCTTTGGTATGTACAGACAGGAACCGAGTCTGTGACAGGCACTGAGTATTGTTACAACAAATATGATATAACTTCAAACAGGTGTGAGGCTGCAGACAGCAACAGCTGCAAGGATGACAACACAGCAGACTGCAGTCCCCAAGGAAACGACGCTGTGCAGTACTCTTGTGG
>JBDRJK010000012.1:0-36338 GCA_043814985.1 Candidatus Aenigmatarchaeota archaeon | reverse complement strand
TAGGTTTTGATCCTGTCAACATTTCAAGCATCAATGTCAATGAGAACTACTCTGTAGCTGTCATTGTTACTGTCCCAGTAAGCTATCCTGTCGGTACTTACAACGGTACTGTTAATGTCTCTGCTGAGAACGATGACTATGTTAACATTACCTTGAATGTGACAGTCCTCTCAAATAGAACATGGAATATGACACCAGTTTATTGTGAAAAAAATGAAGATCCTCTAATCGGAACTGCTTGTGAAATAGATGTCATGAACCTTGGAAACGACATGATAAACTTTACAATATCCCCTGAGGAAGGGAACTACACCAAAGTCAATGAAACAAACTTCACTGTAGGCATGGGTCTCAATTACACATTCAATATAACTTACAATGTGAGCGATGTCTCTTATGGCATTTATAATTCATCTTTTGTTGTCAACGCTGTCCAGTCTGATGCTAATCCAGACAACATGACATTGGATGTGGCTTTGCTTCCTTATCTGCCACCTATAATAAACCTTTCCATTGTACCGAATTTTACTGACCAGAACAGTACTATAGAATTTTTTGTGAATACGACAGACAGGTCTGGTACCAACATATCTTGGACCAATGTAACTGTGACAACGCCGGACAGTTCCAGTAACCAAACTACAATGTCTTTGGTCAACACAAGCGGGAATTTCTCTCAATGGTACCTGAACTATACAAATGATTTAGGCAACACCAGCTTGAGGGGAAACTATACTGTAACTGTTTCTGCCATGGACAATGTAGGGAATAGTGGCAATCTAACTGAGAACTTTACGATTTACAAAAAGGTACTCCTAACATCAACAACATTATCTAGCATATACTATCAGGGGGATACTGGATCGATATACTACATAATCAAGAATGCAACCGGCTACGGAATGAACGGTATTGATGTGACTTTTAACATAATTGATTCAAACGGCAATATTTCCTATTATTCGAACTATCAAACGGATTCTGAAGGGACAATATCTCCGATGCCGACATTCACCTTAACATCAGATGCTCCTATAGGCAACTACACTTTAATGGCAAACTATAGTTTCTATGATGATGTCCTAAATCAAACTTTAGATGTTGAAGATAACAATACATTTGAAGTCCAATCGAGAACAATAACTGTAACTGGTTTGTTTGCCGACCTTGAAACTGCAGTAGTCTGGTATCCTGACAATGAGATGAGGTTTGGAATCTTGGTTTACAACGGCGAGGGAAGGCCTGTTGATCCGGACGATATAATCTTAACAGTTTACAGGCCCGATGATCTGATTTATTTCTCCTATGGTATAGGCAACATGACAAAGCAAAGCACTGGTTACTACACATTTGACTATCAAATGGACTATGGCACGCCACCAGGTATGTATCTAGCTGTTTTGAACATAACACAAGGGCAATTCAACACAGCTAAAATCAAAGCATACAGAGTTAGCCAAGGCGGACCTTATGATGTTAGACTAAGTCTGTTTGAAAATGAGGTACCTCAGGGAACTTATCTAGATTTTGCAATAATAGTAGAAAACAAGGGAAGTGTTACGCAGGATGTTTTTATTGAATATAATATCACTGATTTGAGTGGAACAAGTTATTTTTACCAAAATGAAGTTATTTATCACTATTATTATGGGTCAGAGGCTGTTCTGACTCCTGCATTCACAAACCAGAGCTTCACAAGACAAGCATATGTTCTAAGCAACCAACTTGAAGGAAGCTATATATTGAACGCAAAGGTGACTTATGATTATGTCCAGCCACCAATTAATGCAAACTCAACATTCAGTGTAATAGAAGGTACAACACCGGAACCTGCACCATCACCAACACCGGGAGGACAGGACACATACTATATAAGAGATGAGACACCGGAAATAGCGGCAAACATTCTAATAACAGACTATAACAACAACATAAGTTTAGCTAGAGGAATAACAAGAATAGAAAAGGTGATTGTCAAGAACAATGGAAGAGTTAAACTGAATAATGTTAGCCTATTTCTATTAGGCATCCCAACAGAATGGTTTAGCATTAGCCCAGAAAGATATTCTACGCTCACACCAGATAATTCATCAGTGTTTTTGATAGAATTTGACATACCTGACAACGCAAATGTTGGAAATTATAAGGCGAGCATTTTAGCTGTTTCTGGTGTTGTTAGCAATCAGAAAGCAACGGAGATAAACATCTATAGTTCGATTAAAGAGCTTCTGGAAAACGAAATTAGAAGGCTGGAAGAGGAATTGATAAACCTAAAGGTAGATGTCAAAATAGCAGAGAGGGAAGGCAAGGATGTTTCAGACATATCATCAATCATTGAAACTGTTGAATCCTACATAAGGGAGGCCAAGGAGGATATAAGGAACGAGGAGCTTGAGAGTGCATTGGAAAAGGTTTCCAGCGCAACAACCTTGCTTAGAAAGGCTAGGGAATTCTTGGACCTGTTGGAAATTCCAATACCAGAACCTTTCTTTTCCATATGGACAATCCTAATCCTGCTAATTGTCATAATAATAATTGTATTTATTTTGGTTTACTTAAGGAAGAAAAAGAAGCTCAAGCCATTGCTAAGGCCTTACATGATCCATATAAGCAAACTAACAGAAAGCGTAAAGAGGAAAGAGGTTGACAAGCCAAAACTGGAAGAAGAGAGAGATAAATTGACCAGGATGCTAAAGGTATTGGAAAGGGAGAAATCTGAAGGGATGATAACTACCAATGCCTACAATAAGATGAGAAAAAGCTTAGAAAAGAAATTAGAAGAAATGAATAAAAAAATAAGATAAAACTAGGAACTGGCATAGACTGTCAGTGTTGTCTGGTTTAAAAAGCCAGCTGGATATCCGTTTGGAACCCAGGCATCTACTCTCGTTATGAAGGTACTTCCTGGAGTCAAATTACCTGCAAACAGGTAATCAGTGTTTGCGCAGTCAGTGAAATTGCTTCTTCTGTCAAAGTTGTAAATGAATATCTTATCGCAATTTGTTGTTACTGCTACACAATGTCCAGTTAAAGGACCAGTGATCATGCTTCCATATCCCCAATTATTTGGGTCATTACTACTTGCGGTTATGCTAATAGTGTTGGTTGGAGTTCTTGTGCCTGTTGTACCTATGTCCACATCAGTCTCCACAGAGAACTGTGTGTTTGTCTCATTACATCTCCCAGCTGTCCCATTGCCTAAAACCCAGACATAGTCGCTGCTCGTGTTCCTAAAGTAGCCCCAAGCTGTTGCATCTGATGTAGTTAAAGCAGACCAATCGTGGTTGGGTATGTCTTGTGTCCAGTTCCACTCTATTCTACCAGCAAAGTAATACTTTGTGTCAGTCTCATTTCTTAGTGTTATTACCCCGCCTGCTGAGAAGTCCAGTGGGTCGCTGCTTCCATAGGGCCTTGCAATTTCTGTTACCAAGGTGTCAATATATGCATATATTTGTGTTACGTTTATAGATCCTGCGTTTTTTACAGTCAGGTTTTTTATTCCACCCACTTGACCTGTAGCAACACTTGTCCAGTTTAATGTATCTGGAATTACCACTATTGCCGCTGCTTCTGTGACATTGACATCTATTGTTACTGTGTCATTGGCGGCTGCCAAAACAAGTGTCGTGCTTATCAGTGTAATCGCTGCAAAAAATACCAAAAATATGAGAAAGACACTTCCGAAAACCAATAAGTTTGTTCTCATCTTTATACGACTCCTTATAAGAGGTAATAATAATTGAATTAGCTTGGTATATAAATATTATTATATTTTTGTAGATACAATAGAAATCTATGAAAAATAGTTCTATAGCTGTTTTTTTTATTATATTTTCTCTAATTCTAGCCTACATTTCCTTTGCACAAGGCGCTGTCGGGGTGTCCCCAGGAACAGTGAATCTGGGGAAAGTAGAAGCGGGTACGACAAAATTAGTAAATTTCTACATAATAACGCCTTCTGAGGAAACTATATTAATTAAGCTAGAACCTGAAAGAGTTACTATGAATGCTGATTCTATTAATGATAATACTTCTGAAGAGGACATAACCTCATGGGTGAAAATAATAAACAACCCTGTGGAGCTTGAGCCAACCAACGGGACCTTAAAAACAGTAGGGGGGGTGATAAAAGGCCAGAGGCAAGTGAGCTTCCTGATCGACATCCCGAAAAATGCAGAGCCAGGAGAGCATATAGTAAGTATAAAGCCTGTGCCTCTAACATCCCAAGAATCAACAGCCCCTGTTGGAAGCAGGGTTGTTGCCATAACATCTGTCAAGGTCTTGTTGGATGTTATAGGAAGTGCTATAAGGAACGGAGTGATTCTGGATGTCGAGGCAGGGCAGCATGTAAACAACATTCTAGAGATAAACACGTATTTTCAGAATACTGGCACAACGACAGTTTCCGCCACTGGCACCCAAAGAATGTATGACAAAAACGGGAATCTAATAAAGGAAATCAGTTTGGGTAAGGGCTATGTAAAGCCCAAGGAAATAAGGACCCTCAAGGGGTATTTGACAACAACTGAACTTCCTCTTGATGACTATCAAATCTACACTGTCATTGACTACAACACTGGCAGGGCAGAGAAAAGCTCCTTCATAACACTGACCCCTCCGACAACAATGTCCCTGGGACAAGAGGCTGGGCTATTTACGTCTTTATTATTAATTGTAATAATAATTATCTTTGTTGTCTCAGCAGTAATTTACAGGAGAATAAAATGAAAGTCGTGGGCATTGTTGTCTTGGTGTTTCTGGTTGTTGCATTCTTGTTTATATTCAGCAAGCAGCCGCCAGTACCAGAGGAGTTTGTGAGTATCAGGACCGTTGAAAATTACTCTACCTTTTTTCACAATTATGAAATATTGAGATATCCCTCTAGTGTAGAAATAATGCCAATAGAGAACCTTAACGAAACAATCGTTATAGGCTTTGTGACAGATCCCTGGAACATCAACTTTGGCATAATCCCTGGCAATGGTAGCTATGTAACAAGGACCATTGAAGTGTCAAACAAGGGGGGGGACAATAATGAAGTGTTCTTGAATGCCTACGGAAACATATCGCCATTGGTTGTCTTTAGTAAAAACAATTTTATTTTGAAACCTGATGAGAAGGCTTCAATTGAAATCTTTTTGTATAGCAAGGACTCCGAACCGGGGAACTACTCCGGAGAGATTGATGTTGTGTCTAAGAAGGCTATTTATAATTTTTTGTCTATAATTTGATTGATGAAAAGCTCTCTTATGATATTGATTTTCTTCCTGCTTCTGATTAGCATTGCTTATTCTGCTGTTGTAGAAGTTGGCATAACCGAGACTCTTGAGGGGAATATTAGCTCATTGAACTATGACAGCTCCTCTAACATTGTAAAGTTCTCAGTAGAATTCTACAACACTGGAAGCATTCCTTACAAAGCCAGAATAAAAACTGAGGTATTCAATGAAAGCGAGATGATATTCAGTGGGTGGGGCCAGGAAACAGAGTTCATGAGCGGCGACAAAAAGGTTTCATACATCTATTGGTATGCTAGTAATATAGGAGATTATTCTGCAAAATTGAAGGTGTATTTTGGCAATGATATCAAGGAATACAAAAATTTTGACATAATAGTAAAAGGCCATAAAGAGCCTGAGGACAATTTTGAGATAAGGGACCTGAGGACTTACGACGACTACATAGTGTTCGACCTCTACAGCAAGAAATATGCAGAAAACATTGTAGTCATACCAAAGGGATACACCCCTGGCTGGATATTCGAGCAGGCAGTGATAGATGCGATACCCAAGGCCAGGTCTAAGCTGGTCGTATTAAAATACCAACCAACCATCTGGAGACCATCAAATATCAGTCTGGAGATAGTTTCCAACAAAGGCATGTACCATACAGAAGAAAGAGTGGAAATGAGCAAGGGAGAGGACCTTATTGGACTGCTCCTTTATGTCATGGACAGCCTTAGAATAGCCTTTTTCAAGTGATTTTTTCTTCAATATAGCCTCTATATAGTATCTATATTGATACAGAAAAATATATATATGAATTTTATGTGTTATCTATATAGCTGCTATATGGATGATGGTTACTTTGACAGACAAGGGGCTAACTGACAACAATTTTGAGGGAAAGGTTCTAGATTTGCTAAGCAAGGAGCTGCTGTCTGTTTCTCAGATTGCTAAAAAACTAGGCATAAGAAGAGATGTTGCTGCTGGCTATATGGAAGCCCTGAAAAACCAGGGGAAACTGGAACTCCACAAGGTCGGCAGGTCCAACATATACATGATCCCAAGGAGGTTAAAGAAATGAGCAAGGCAATGCTCCTGCCACTAGTACTGTTTTTAATAGCAATTCCTCTAGTCTCAGCTGCTCCTGTAATTGAAAACACAACTGTCGCACCCTCGGACGATCTCTGGTTGGGTGAGGATGCCACTATTTCATTAAATTGTTTTGAAAGTGAAAACAAGACAATAGAAGAGGTTTATGCTGACATAACAGGACCTGATATTACTATTCCAAGAAAATCTTTCACAAAATCCGGCAGCAAATATACCCTGTCTGTCAGCAAGGAGTACCTTGACAGGACTGGGCAGTTTGACGCAACAATAACTTGCAGGAACAATGAAAGCGTTTTTAACACAACAGTGAAAAGCTTTACAGTTTCCGAGCTCACAGGTTACATCAATGCCATAAGTCCCAACCCTGCTTATTTCGGGGACACAATAGAAATAGACTTCATATTTAAAAGAGGCGATACAAAAATATCTTCTGGTGTAGCTTTCAATGTCTCATTCAATGATCAACTGAAAAATTTGAAAATTGACCCTGCTTATGACATCAACAAAGGCTGGATACTAAAAATAGATTCTCCTACAATATCTGACATATACGATGTCAAAGTTACTGCATTCTATGATAGGACAAATGCAACAGACTACATCTCTGTTGATGTTAGAAACAGTATTGAATTCAGCATTGTTTCTGTAGACAAGAGCTGGATCAAGAGCAGCGACAACATAACTGTCACGCTAAAGGCCTTGGAAAAGGGAGGTCTCATTGGCCTGAACAAGGACAATGTTGACATCAAAATAAACTCTATTGACGCTGAAATAACCGCAGTATCACAGCATGACAGCTTGTTTGATGTCAAGTTCATTGCTCCTAGCATATCTTCAGGGAAGTATCAGCTGGAAGCCTATCTAAATCACAAGAGTTCTTCCTACTCTGACAGCGAACCAATAGACTACATCGTGTCAATTGAAGGGAAGGTGCTTGATAGGGATAACAAAGTAATCAATGTTCAAATAAAATTCATCCAGAGCGGTGTTGAAAAATTAAGTTTGGTAACAGACTCCTACGGCCATTATACAGGTTCCCTTCCACCAGGCGTCTATGACCTTGAAATCACTTTTCCCAATTCCGTAATATATCTGTCCGGGGCTTCAATCAGCAGCTTTGATGATCCCATAAAACATTTTTACTCAGAGGAGAACATCGTGCCCGGCATAAGAAATGGCGGTCTGCATGATTATGAGATAGACCTGTCTTACTCTAGAGCTGAAATAGAGATGAGGTACACTGAAAAGAACATCATAAATGAAAACAATCTGAGAGTTTTCAGATGCTCAAACTGGAATTCTGGAAGAAAAGTATGCAACGATAACTGGCTGGAGGTTATTGGTGAGACAGACATTGTAAGAAACAGGGTAAAGGTAACCTCCTCAACGCTCTCAGCCTTTGTGATAGGCGAGACAAAGGACATAGCAGTGGACTTCAGCCTTGACAAGGGAATATACTATCTGGGTGACAAGGTGAACGTGAGGGGGATAGTAAAGGACAGTGATGGGAGTGTTGTCAGCAATGCCAGCATAAGCGCCTACATCAAAAACACCAAGAAGGATTACAATGTTGTCGCAGATGAAAATGGCGTTTTCTCAATAGAAATTCCCTCTCCTAAAGAAGAGGGGGGTTATTCTTTAGTATTGAAGGCTAAGAAGCATCCTTACAAAGATTTCAGCGGTGAGGAAAAGTTTGAAATTGTTAAGAGCAGATCCATTTTCATAGACTTTCCGGAAACAATTAAAATAGCCAGGGGAGAGAATTACAGCCAAGTGTTTGACATATTGAACAACGGGCAGGCGGACATTAAAAACATAAAAATATCCTTGGAAGGCCTTCCTGAAAGCTATTACAACATTGTCTCTAGCAACATAGACTTGAAATCCGATGAAAAAAAGACCTTGTACATAGACTTCTTTGTACCTGTCTATGCTGAACCTGGGATTTCCAGCGCTACTCTGAAAATTGAAAACGGTGGCATAGTCGAAGAAAAGGTTTTTGGTTTCAACATATTTGAAGAGAGTGAAAGCGAAGCTTTGCCCACAGGCCTTGCAACTGGTTTTGCCTTACCCCAAATCAATTATTTAGACTTGGTTTACATTGCAATATTTGCAGTAGTGTGCTTTTCTGTGGCAGTAATTTTAAAGAAAAGGAAAGTCAGAAAGGTTGGAGGAACCCATTCAGGTAGTTTTTTGCTCGATGTTGGAAATTATTTAAGGAGTAGTAAGCCTAGGATTAATAAACCTGACTCTAAGAACATTGGATCGTATGACAAACTGATTATAACGGAGTTTCCCAATGTTATGGAATTCTCTAAAGAATTAAGAAAAAATAAGGGTGATAAATAATGGTAAGAATAATAAGTGTTTGCTCAGGCAAAGGCGGTGTGGGAAAGACCACAGTAACGGCCAATCTTGGAGTGGCCCTTCAAAAATTTAATAAGAAGGTCGCAGTCATTGATTTTAATTTCACTACGCCGCATCTGAGTCTCTATTTCGATATGTACTCTTATCCTGTAACATTGAACAGCTTCTTGAGAAACGAGGCAAAACTAGAGAATGCTATTTACAATCATGCCTCTGGTCTGAGTGTTGTACCTGCTTCCCTGCATCTAGACAAGATTGTTAACATTGATGTCAACAACTTGAAAAACACTCTGAAAGATGTTTTTTCTGACTATGACTTGGTTTTCATTGACTCTGCACCAGGTTTGGGGAAGGAGGCCATGATAGCTCTAGAGGCAAGCGATGAAGTTCTGTTTGTAGCCAACCCTCACGTTCCTTCCATGGTGGATATAGAGAAGTGCAAACAGGTAATCAACATTTTGAGTTCCAAACCAATCCCTATGGGCGTGATAGTCAACAAAGTTAGAAACAAAAGCTATGAAATCAAGATGGAGGAGATAAAGCATTTCACACAATTGCCTATTATTGGAATAGTTCCTGAGGACGAGAATGTATTAGCAGATTTTAACAGGAAAACCTTGGTTACGTTTTCTAAGAAGAATTCTTCTGCGAGCAAGGCCTTCTACAAGATTGCTGCTAGGATTGTTGGAGTAAAGTATGATGATGGTTTCTTTGCTAAATTCAAGGGATTGTTCGGAAGGAAAAAATAATCTGCCTGACAGGAAGTCTTATGAATAACATTTTTGATATGAAAAGGACAATTCTTTTAATCTCTGGTTTATTTTTCATAACAGTCCTAATTGTTTTTGCTGACCCTGTTCCTGATCCAATAATACAGTATAATCAAACAGGAGCTCCGGTTGTAGTTTATGGGGAAACACCTTCAGGAAACTATGACGATCTGAACATTTTGGGAGAAGGTTTAACCTATAATATACCGGAAGATTTTAGATTTGGAAACTATTTAGTTGAGATTTGGCATAACTCCACACAAATAGTAGATGGTAACATTAATTTTATCAATGTTACTATAAACTTCACATCTAACGTATCTGACGATTACAGTATACAGATATATGATTGGTTTAACTCAAATTGGGTCTCCTCAGACTGCGACTCTGGTAATGTTTTGGCTGATACACCAACGCGATGGTGGTGTAATAAAACTACAAATCCTATGAATTATAATTCTTCAGACAGAGTAGTCAGAATAAGAATAAATTCAACTGGTAATGCTGATCCAGGCTTGCTGGTGGAGGATTATATTCAGTACTATATTGGATACCCAAGCTATCTTGAGGTTAATCTAACGAATCCTGACACTACAGCAACTCTAAATGTAATACAAAACAAGACCTTCAGTGTAAACGCAACAATAGTTTGCAAGGATGGGCCTTGTGGAGAGGTCAACGGAACAATAATGTACAATCTTTCGTCCTCAGATCCAGATATTCCAATAAATACAACAGAAGGTGATAAACCATTTTACATTCAAGATTCTCCAGCCAATGCTATGAGATCGTGTGGAACAATGAAATTGGGTGATTTCTGCCAGCTTAACTGGACGATAAATGCTACTGGCAATGTTAATAGTGATTGGAAAATCAATGTCTTGTTCAATTCGTCTTACATAGACATGTTAGATAACAGCACAAATAGTGCAACCATAACAATAAACGACTGTACTGTAGACATGACTGTTCAGTGGCCTTCCATAAATTTCGGCTCATTGATTCCTGGAACGACAGAGAACGGAGCAGATGGGAATGATGGCGATGAGTACAATATAACTGTTAACCCAGGTAGCTGTAATTTGGATTTTTACATAAACGGAACCAATCTGACAAACACTACCTACAATTCTCTTATCCCAGTTAATAATGTGACTTGGAGCAACACAACAAATGATTATGCTGAATCATTCGAATTGTCATATACAATCAATGTTCTTAAATTAGATGTTCCCGAGAATACGAATATTACAACTTGGTATTGGATAAATGTTCCTGCTGTCTATGCTGGTTACTACAATGGAACGGTTTTTATATGGGGTGTTGAAAATGGAGAGAATCCTCCTTAAAATATCAATTATTATTTTGTTTTTCATTTTGTTATCGTCAGAAGTATATGCCATAAGCCTTGGAAGTATTGTGAAGGAGGATTATGTTGAAATATCAAATGATGAATCAGTAAAGTTCAAAATGCTTTTCTGGAATATTGATAGTGAATCTTATACTTTAAAATTGTCAGTAAAGGATGCTCCTGAAAACTGGATAGCAATAATTGACCCTGATGAGTTTGTCTTGAACAACTCAATCGGCGAAGAGTATATCAGTTTACCGTATATGAACGATAACATAAAGGCAAAGGTTGTAAATCTTTTTGTAAAGCCTGATTCAGACAGTGAAGCTGGCATTTATTCTGTTGTTATTGAGGCTGGAACTAAAACATCTGATGAAACGAGCGGGATAGAAATTGTTCCTCAAAGGTTATTTAATTTTCAAATTAATCTAAGTGGTTCCAAAGATTCAATCGGTATTGAAAATAAAGATATTAAAGATTCTACTGAATTTGTTTCTGAAGAAGGGAGTTTGAAAACAATAAGCTCGGCTGAAAATGAGTTGGATAAGGATTATTTTTACCTTGCTGTGGTGATCCTAGTTATTCTAGCATCAATCATAATATACAGAAAATCTTAATAAAGAGAAATTTATATCTGGAGTTCAAATTAGTTATATGAGTAAAAATTTTTGGTTTGACATTTCACTATCAATACTCATAATTCTAATTCTGGTACTTTCTGTTCCGGCAGCAATAACTGGCTTTGCTTTTAGCCAGATTGATTTGTCCATACAAAGTTCTACGGAAGTAGAAATACTATTGTTTGATTATGACCCTTTCATAGTATTGAATCCCTTTGAAATGCAGAACATCTCTATTGAAATCCTTAACAGCGGGACAGAAGCTTACACGGCAAAAATTGAAGCATATGTATATTTTTATGAGGACTCCATACTAAAAGAAGTTGCCCACTATTATGATTCAGACGTATATCTTACTCCAGGGTTGGGAAGGTATTTTTCATCAACATACGCAGCATACAAACAAGGCTTCTATTACATAAAATTAAAAATAAGCTATGGCACTAAAAGGGCAGAGGCATGGGGATCTTTTTATGCTGGTTACATAACTTATAATACAACACCTGGTCCTCCTGGTCCGTATGTTCCGGGAGGTGGGGGTGGTGGGGGAGGCTGGACGCCGCCCGCAGTATATTTTGTGGACGCCCAACCTTTAGGAATGGATGTTAACTATTCCGAGAAAATCTATTTGTATCCTGGCCAAAGCACACTGACGAATATAAAGGTAAAAAACATAGGCAACCAGACTTTACATGAACTCAAATTCCATTTTTCAGCATCAAATATTCTGGATATTGATGTGAATCCGAAACAGGACTACTATCTGGACATCAATGAAACTGTAATATTTTTAATGGACATAGACACGGATTCTGACATACCCATTGGAACATATCCTATTGATTTTGAAATCATAACCAGAGAAGTAAAGGGTTCATATAAAATAAACTTGAATGTAATACCTTACAACATAACTCTTGAGGAAGAGGTCAGAAGAAGGATTCTTAACTATGAATATCTTATCACAGAACTGGAAATAGATATTTTGGAGGCTTACATGAAAGATATTGACACTACTATGGCTGTGGAAAGCATAGACTTTGCCAAAATAAACATTGGGAGTGCAAAAAACTATTTCGAACTTGGGGATTATGAAAAGGCAATGGGAAAGCTGGACGAAGTTAAGGAAAATCTAAAGGAGAGCGTATTCCTTTTAGCGCAGGCATCATTCATGATATTTGTACCACAAGCATTCAGCCCGTTCTGGATACTAATAATCGCAGTTTTGTTGGGATTACTGTTCCTGTTCTTGTTAAGCAGAAGAAAGAAGACAGTGAAAAGGCCCAAACTTTTAAGAGCTACTGAAGAGACTGAAACATAAGCTTAAAAACAGCAGCAAAAATACTTATACTATGGGTTTCTTTAGCACGTTTATTTTTAAAAACAAGAACGGCAAGAAGTTTTGGCTCCATGTCAAGATCAAGGGAAAGTCCAGAATATACTATTTTTCAAAAGATCCTACAGGAGCTGTCAGAGACATACCCAAAGGCTACGAGGCTATTGAAGGACCAAAAACAGGACTGCCATTCTTGAGGAAGAAGTCAGGTGGCTTTTTGGGCGGTTTTGGGGGTAAGGGAAAGGTTAAAAAAGATGAAAAACCACAAAAAGAAGTAGAGAAACCCTCTGAAAAGACTTAAAGTAAGGTGATTGTTTGGCAAGGATTATAAGCATAATATCAGGCAAGGGAGGAGTTGGCAAGACAACAGTAGGCCTAAATCTAGGAGCATCTCTGGCAAAGCACTTCAAAAAGAACGTTACTCTTGTTGATTGTAATGTTACAACATCACATGTTGGTCTCTATTTGGGGATGTACTATTGCCCAATAACTTTGAACAAGGTTCTAAGAGGGGAATATAATATTAACGAAGCTGTTAACGAGCACTACAGTGGTATGAACGTAGTGCCTGCGTCTCTTTCATTGTCTGATTTGGACGGAGTTGACATAACTGAATTGAGGAGCAAGCTAAAGGGACTTTTTAGTGACAATGACATTATTCTTCTTGATGGCAGCCCTGGATTAGGAAGGGAAGGGGTTGCAGCATTGAAAGCAAGCGACGAGGTTTTGTATGTGACTAATCCTTACATACCATTTGTGATGGACATTGTAAGATGCCAGGAAGTCGCAAAGGAAATCGGCGTGAAGCCCCTTGGAGTTGTTGTCAACATGTCCAACAACAAGAAGTATGAGATGACCAGCAAGGAAATAGAGGAGCTGACAAAGCTACCTGTTATATCAACAATACCGCATGACAGGAACGTGCACAGAAGTCTAACACTAAAGATGCCTGTGGTAATGTTCAAGCCATACAGCGCTGCAAGCAAGGAGCTGATCAAACTATCTTCCAAGCTTATAGGGGAGACCTACAAGGTGGAGAGCAGGCTACAAAGAATACTGAAAGGGTTGAAATTAAGGTAAAAATAAGCTTAAATCTTTTTGGGAAGCACTATTTCTTATGCCGTACAGAACAGCATTTTGGATACTGATATTTTTGACAGTAATATCAGCATTATTGCAGATGCTGGGATACAACTTTATGGAAGTCCTTATAGTCTTGCTTATAATCGACTCACTGGGCTTTGGGTCAATGATAGAAATAGAGAAAAAGAAGTCAAAAAGAGAGGCTGACGCATCCAAGATAGTTGCCCAGAAAATCGAGAGCCTGGAAAAGATAATGCAGGATGTTCTTCACAGGGTCAGCACAAACCCTACAATAGCAAAGCTGGAGGAAAAGATGAACATGCACAGGGATGAGAGGAACAATATGCTGGACAGGCTTTCCAGAAAAACCCTAGATCTTGAGCAGAAGATAAACAGGTTCGGCGCAAGCCTGGCCGAGCACAAGGAAGACATTTTTGGCAGGCTAGAGAAAATCGAGAAGCCGAAGGGTAAGGACGAGTCGTTTTCCCTTGGCGAGCTGGTCTACATGGATGAGGATGAAGAAAACGTTTAAATAGTTGACAACTGTATTATTTTTTACAATTACTCCTTAGGGAGGAGAAGATTAACATGATGAGAAGTCTTCGAAAAACTGATTTTAAGAATCTTAATCCTAATGATATTTCTAAAATCATAAATTACTATACTTCTACAAATAGAAACGCAATAAACATAGCATCTAAGTTTGGTATAAACAAAAATACAATGTATAAAATCCTCAGACATAACAACATACCCACAAGACTGAGTGTAAAAACAATAATGGAGAAAGCAAACAAAGTGAAGATACCTAAAGATTTGAAAGGATATATAGCAGGTATTGTTGATGGCGAGGGGCATGTTTTTATAACGTTCACTAGAACACAAAATTACTTATGTGGTGTGGATGTTATGAACACCGATAAGAGGGTTTTAGAATTTTTTGTGAAATATTTTGGCGGTAATATTCTTCTCAGAAAAAGAGCAAAACCTAATCACAAAGACTCTTACAGATGGCAATGTTTTGGGTCCAAAGCAGCAAAATTATGCAGATGTATTTTACCATATTTGATAGTAAAACGAAAACAAGCTGAGTTGCTATTAGAGTTTTCCAAAACCTTAAGAAAAGGACCCAATGAAAACTATAAATTATCTAAAAAGGTAGAAAATAAGAGAAAAATGCTGATTAAAAAGATTAAAGTTCTTAATAAAAGAGGTGTATGAAAATGGTTAAAGAAAACATAGTAGAATCTATTAAGAAAGCTAGGGACATGAAAAAGAGGAACTTCAAGCAGAGCTTTGACCTAGCCATCAATATGAAGAACATAGACCTGAAAAGGCCTGAGAACAGGGTCAAGGCAGAGGTGAGCCTCCCCCATGGCTATGGTAGGGAGAACAAGATAGCTCTTATAGTTGACAATCTTATTCCACAAACAAAGGGTCTGGAAAACGTTGTTGTTATCAGTAAGGACGAACTTGAGAAAATGGGAAAGGACAAGAAGTCCATCAGAAATATCGCAAAGCAGTGCTCATATTTTATTGCCGAGGCACCACTTATGCCTCTGGTCGGAAGGTTCTTGGGACCAATTCTTGCTCCGAGAAACCTGATGCCATCACCAATTGCCCCTTCTGCTGACTTGAAGTCAATTGTAAACAGCAAGAGGAATGTTATTAAGATACACTTGAAGACTTCTCCGGCTATTCACTTGAGTGTTGGGACAGAGGACATGGACGACAACAAGATCGCGGAGAATATTGATGCTGTAATAAATGCTGTTATCCCGTTGCTTCCGAAAAACAGGGAACAGATAAAGAACTGTGTTATCAAAATGACAATGGGGAAGCCTGTAAAATTCAGAGTGTGATTTAATGGAGAAAAAAGGTAGAAAAACTGTAAGGCCGGACAAAATAAAGACAGTTGAAGATCTGACCAGCCTTATGAATAAGTATCCTATCATAGGAGTCCTGGACTTGTGCAAGACACCCGCTTCTGCTTTGCAGAAGATAAAGATGAATTTGAAAGGGAGGGCCCTGATAAGGGTTGCCAAGAGGAGAATGATTCTATACGCAATGGAAAAAGCCAAGAAGGAGAATCTCAAGGAATACATCAAGGGCTATCCAGCATTAATATTGACAAACGAGGACCCCTTCAAGCTTTTCATGGCGATAAAGAAGCAGATAATTCCCGCGTCAGCAAAGCCGGGAGATATGCCTGAAGAGGACATAGAGATAAAGGCCGGGCCAACTGAACTGATGCCTGGACCAGCCATCTCAACCTTGAGCAAGGTGAAAATTCCAGCGAAAGTAGACAAGGGTAAGATTGCTGTCATGAGGGACTTTGTGGCTTGTAAGGCAGGACAGCCAGTTTCATTGGATCTTGCTTCAGCTTTACAATTACTGAAATTACAGCCAATGAGTGTTGGCTTGAATGTTGTTGTCTTTGATGAGAGAGGGACTGTCTATAAGGCAGAGGACATGTTCGTTGACGAGACTAAATTGTTGAATGATATTCAAATGGCAATACAAAACGCATTCAACTTGTCCATCAATGCTGATTACCCGACAAAGGAGACAATAGGCTTCATGCTAGCTAAAGCTCAGATGGAAGCAAAGGCATTGGAAGCTGAACTAAAATTGGATGCCCCAAAAGAAGAGAAACCAGCCGAAGAAACAAAAACAGAAGAAGTAAAGGAAGAACCAAAGGCTGAGGAAGCCCCCAAGGAAGAAGTCAAAACAGAGGATAATGCTAATCAGTAAAAAAATGAGGTGTAAAAATGAATATGATATACAGCGCTTTGCTTTTGCATTCAGCAAAACAGAAAGTTGATGAGGCAAACGTGACAAAAGTCTTGCAAGCAGCTGGACTAACGCCTGACACAACAAAGGTCAAGGCAATTGTCGCCGCACTGGACGGAGTCAACATAGAAGAAGCTATAAGCAAGGCAGCAATGCCAGTAGCAGCTGTACCCACAGAGGGCAAGGCTGAGAAGAAAGCAGAAGTGGAAGAAGATATAGAGAAGAAGGCAGAGCAAGCAGTTGAAGGTTTGGCTGGACTCTTTGGTTAGTTTTTTATTTTAGCCAGACTTTCATAAGCTTCTCTAATCAGTTTTCTAATTCTATTTGTAGTGTTACCGTAATTTAGAAAAAGTATTTAACTTTTAGTAAACAAATAAAAGACAAGGTGTCATGTTGAATACAGAAAAGATTTTCTTGGACATGGAAGGTCCTGTTGTAAATCCAAAGGGAGATTTTGCATATGTTATCCATGAAAAATTATCAGAAGAGACAAGGACAAAATTTCCAGGCAAGGCAGTTGATGAATTTGATGGTTATGATGACAAAAGGTATTTTGACGAGTTAAGAAAAAGTGATCCTCGCCATTCCACGGGAACAACACCACTTTTAGTAACATGTATAGCAGCATATGATGGTAAGACTGATGAAGAAATTAACTATCTTGCTGAAAAAATGGTAAAGCATAATTTGAATCCCGGTGCTGGTGCACTATTGGAGGGGGCAATAGAAGAATTTGGTGTTGATAATGTTTATTTTGTAACAAATTCCAACCCACCAATTGGATTAAATATTGCTGAAATTTATGGCATTCCATTTAAACAGGTTTTCACAAATGGTTTTCAACCAAAAAGACCAAAAAGTAACTTAATTGAAGAGATAGAACAAAGGTCACCATTAACTGCTTTAAGCAAGAATAAGGAAGAATTAGGTCAATTTTTATCAGATTATTTAGCTTCATGCCAAAGCCTAACTGTTGCTTATGATCAATCTCTTAAATTAGGACAGATTAAAACGCATTTAGAGTATCAAAGAGAATTATTTGACAAATGTTCAGGTAAACAAGGGAGCGCATTGAAAAGATTATTTTTAACTGAAGAAGGAATTATGGGAGGTCATAGGAAAGTCGACGCCATGAGGTCAGTTACTGATGACAGGGGAAAATTAGGTTTTCTGGGTGACAGTATAGTAGATGCAATGGCATTAAATTATGCGGGTAAGGGTGTTTCTGTAAACATGACAAACAAACACGCACTACAATTTTCAGACATGAATGTAGCAACAAATAATATGTCAAGTCTCATACCTCTATTTAGGAACATGGCAGCTGGTGAAATAGAATTGGACAAAGGATTTGATCATAAAAAAATAAGTTCATTTACACCACATAACATACAAAAAATTATTGAAAGTGTTATAGAAACGAATAGTGAAACAAAGAACGCGCTTAAAGCAATTTATGTTCCCATTTAATATTCTATTCTGTAGTGCATAAACACTACACAAACCAGACAAAAACAAGCTTAAATCTTTTTGTACTTATTAAGTAAGTATGAAATTAGCAAAATTTGCACCAATAGTATTATTATTGATTCTTTCAGTGACAGCAGTTATGGCATCTCATGCAGCAACAGTGACCATCAACCCCTCAGAAATACCTATGGGAATGATGGAGGAAATCTCTCTGAACGTAAAGAACACAGGCACTGACGGCATTGTAACCGTACAGCTTGTGATTCCAGAAGTGGACCAAAAGCCAGTGTACTCTGTACAGGACATAACCACACCACAAGGTTGGACATACAAAATCACAACAAGAACAGGACAAATGTATCCATACAGGATAACATGGACAACGGGTGGAAGTGGAATAGCAAGCGGCCAGAGTTTGAATTTTGACATGACAGTTCAGGCACCAAGCGCAAGCGGTAACTATGGAATGGAATGGTTGACAGTTGACGCAAGAGGCGGTGTACAGACCGGAACTATGACAACAAGGGTCGGAACATCAGTCGCTGCACGTCTGAAAGTGGTTACAGCAAGCAAGTTAAAGGCAGGAAGCACGCTAAGCGTGACTGTCTTCGCCTATGACAATTCCGGAAGAATAGATAGCGGCTACACAGGAACAGTAAGCTTTGCTTCCACAGACGCCAAGGCAATACTGCCAGAGACCTACACATTCAACACTGCAGACAACGGCTACAAGATATTCACAATGAAGCTGAAGACAGCAGGAAGCCAGAAGGTCACAGTAGAGGACAAGGTGAACGAACTTTCTACAGTCTCAACCGTGAGTGTCAGCGCTGGAAAGTTAGTTTCACTAGCTATAATCCCAGAAATGTCAGCAGTGAATGCTGGGGAAGGAATCGTGTTTAGTGCAATAGCAAGCGACATATACGGCAACCAAATTGATGTTACAGACAATACATTATGGGACATTGACAATGGAGCTGGAGGAAAATGGAGCGACAGCACATACACAGCAGGGAACGAGGGAATATGGACCGTTGATGGGACATACTCAACCTTGACTGCTGGAGCAGAGCTGGCCATTGGAAAAGAAATCGCACCTACAGAACCGGTTGTAGTTCCAATAGAAGTTCCAGAAGAGATACCTGTAGAAGAGGAAGTTGTATCTCCTGTAGAAGAAGAACCAGTAACACCAACAGTAGCACTGTCAGTAGCTGGCGAGAACTCAATAGCAGTAGAACCTGGACAGAATGACACGATGGTTCTAACTGTTAACAACGACGGCGACACAGGACTGACAGGAGTTGAAATGACGGTTGCAGGAGTTCCAAGCGACTGGGTATTAGTATTCCCGTTGTCAAGCGACATAGGAGCAGGAGAGTCGAAAGACTACCTGATAATAATCTATGTTCCTGAGAACGTGACAGAGACCCAGACAATGACTTTCACAGCAACCTCAAACGAGGAAGCAACAGCAGAAAAGGAAGTGACATTGACCTTGGGATTACCACCGACAGGTTTGTTCGAGGCTATTCCTAAAAACATTTTGCAACTTGGTGTAGTGATAATAGCAATAGCAGCAGTTGTTATAATTGGATGGGAACTTTGGTTCAAGAAGTAAACCCGTCCGAGTGTTTTTATTTTTTCCTTTGATCTTTCTAGTTATTGATTTATAAAAAGACTTACGAATATTTTATTATTGATAGTTATGAAAATGGATTCGGAAAAGCTGAAAAAACTGTACATAGAGTTCTTCAAGCAGAAGGGGCACAATGTTATTCCCAATGCTTCGCTTATTCCCGAGAATGATCCTACTGTTCTGTTTACAACAGCAGGCATGCATCCTCTGGTTCCTTTTCTGTTGGGTCAACCGCATCCACGGGGAAAGAGACTGGTGAATGTCCAGAAATGCTTCAGGTGTGATGACATAGACGAGATTGGTGACAATAGACACCTTACTTTTTTTGAGATGTTAGGCAACTGGTCACTAGGCGATTATTTCAAGAAAGAGGCAATTGAATGGAGCTTTGAATTCCTGACAAGCATTCTTGGTCTAGACCCGAAGAGGATTTATGTAAGCGCCTTTGAAGGCGATGAAAACGCTCCAAGGGACGAGGAGTCCATCAAAGCCTGGTCAGAATTATTCAAAACAGTAGGCATTGAACCGAAAGTTAATGTGCCTCTTTCTGAAGGCGGTAGGATTTTCATTTATGACAAGAAGATGTGCTGGTGGGGACCTGTTGGTCAGACAGGGCCATGCGGCCCGAACAGTGAAATGTTCTATGATACTTGTAGGAAACATAATCCCAAGTTCGGAAAGGTGTGCCATCCCAGCTGTGACTGTGGAAGATTCATTGAAATATGGAACGATGTATTCATGGAATATAATAAGAAACCAGACGGCAGTTATGAAAAACTAAAGCAAAGAAATGTTGACACTGGTCTAGGTGTTGATAGAGTACTAACTGTTTTCCAAGGAAAAGAAACCGTTTTTGATACTGAAACTTTCATGCCTATTATAGAAAAGGTAAAGGAATTTGTAAATTTAAAGAGCCTTGATGAGAGTCAGAAGATTTCCATAAGAATAATCACAGACCATATCCGGGCTGCGACTTTCATTCTGGCAGAAAAGATAGTACCGAAGAATGTGGAGCATGGTTACATCCTAAGAAGATTGATAAGAAGGGCAATAAGGCACGGCAAGATGTTGGGAATAGAAGAAGGGTTTCTTAATGATGTTGCAAAAGTTGTTATTGATATTAACAAAAACGATTATCCGCATTTGTTAAGTAACAGGGATTTTATTCTTGATGAATTGAGGAAAGAGGAACTGAAGTTCAGAAAAACTCTAGCAAAGGGTTTGAGAAAGTTCAATGAAATCTCTAAGGATAAAAAAAGAATTGACGGCAAGAACGCATTCCTACTATTCCAGAGCTACGGGTTCCCAATTGAAATGACAGTGGAACTCGCAAAGGAAAACAAAATTGAAGTTGATGTTAAAGGTTTTGAAGAGGAATTTGAGAAACACCAGAAATTATCTAGGGCTGGAGCTGAAAAGAAATTCGGCAGCGGGCTTGCTGACACTTCTAAAAAAACAGTAAGGCTTCACACTGCAACTCATTTGCTTAATGAAGCATTGAGAAAGGTTCTGAAGAAGGATATTATGCAGAAAGGTTCAAACATAAAACCAGAGAGGCTTAGGTTTGACTTCAACTTTGACAGAAAACTGACTGAGAAGGAATTGAAAGATGTTGAGGACTTAGTCAATGAGCAGATAAAGAAGGGGATTCCTGTTATCAAAATGGAAACAACAGTTGAGGAAGCTAAGAAAATGGGAGCACAAGCTGTTTTCAAGGAAAAGTACGGAGAAAAAGTCTTTGTGTATTCTGTTGGGGACTTCTCTTGTGAAATATGCAACGGTCCTCATGTCAAGAACACAAAAGAATTGGGCAAGTTCAAGATAGTCAAGGAAAAAAGCATTGCCTCAGGTGTGAGAAGGATAAGAGCTGTTCTAGAAGATTAACGGTAATCAATTCTTACAATATCCCTGTCCTTTATTCTATAAAACTGGTAATCCTTGTTCTCCACAAAATCAGTATAGACTTCTAGGCAGTTGCTGCAGACATACATCTTCAAAGTGTTGTTCTCAGTGTTGCAATGGTCCATGATACAGGTGGAGTTGAAGGTCTCTCCCCATATCTCAAAGAATTCCTTCAAACTGACATCCTCGTCAACAACTTTGTATATTATATTGTCATTATTAAGTGTGAATAATTTCTCCCTTGTCTCATTTGCAACACCAATCTCGGCTGGTATTTCCTGTAGTTCGTTGAAAACAACTATCTCCAATCTGGCGGCCCAGACTTCCTGCTGGTTATCTGACGGCAACACAAAGGATATGGCGCCAGTTATTATGCTGGCCAGAAATGCAAAAGAAATAAATATTCCCATCATTTTCTTCTTGGTCGACTTCCTCATTTTTTCGCCTTTTTCTCCCCGTAATCAAATGTTATCTTTGTGCCGTAGACTCCGCCTTTTAGATAGAGATAAGCATTAGTTGCAGCCTCTGCCCCTGCTGCCGCAGCAGTTATTATCTGAGCGAATGAACCAGTAACATCGCCTGCAGCATAGACTCCCTCTATGCTTGTTTCAAAGTTTTCATTGACCTTGATAAAGTTCCTCTCATTGACTTCTATCCCAGCAACGCTGACAATATCAGTGGTCGGTATCTCTCCTATCTCGACAAACACTCCATCCAGTTCCAACTCGCTTGTCTCATTAGTTTTGATGTTTTTGATTATGATTTTCTTGACAACTTGATCACCCTCTATTTTCTCAACAACAGAGTCCCAGATGATTTTAACAGAAGTTTCCTTTAGCTTCTTCTGGCTGGCTTCCTCTGCTGTAAGCTGGTCCTTGCGGTGTATTATATAGGTCTCGGATGCAATCTCATTGAGATACAGTGCAGCATTGATAGCGGAATTGCCGCCTCCAATAACAGCAACCCTTTTGCCCTTGAAGAAAGGACCGTCGCATGTAGAACAATAAGAAACGCCCTTGCCTATGAATTCCTTCTCGCCCTCAGCACCCAGTTTCCTGTAATGACTTCCAGTGGCAAATATGACAGCTTTGCATTCATATTCCTTTGAAGATGTCTTTATTTTCTTGACCTTGTCTTTCAGTTCAAATCCCTTGACAGCTTCCATCTTGATTTCGCAGCCGAACTTCTCTGCCTGGCTTTTCATTTTCTGAGCCAGCTCTGTTCCTGGCATTGGCTCTATTCCTGGATAGTTTTCAACTGTATGAGCCCAGGACATCTGGCCTCCTAGAAGCTCCCCAATTACAAGAACCTTGAGGTTTCTCCTAGCAGCGTAGATTCCAGCTGCCAAACCTGCAGGCCCCAAGCCAACAATTATAATGTCGTAGTCTGTCATGTAAATTATTTATAAGGTTAGAATAATATATAGATATTTCATTGGGGTTTTTATGGAAGACTGGGTAACTCAAATAAAACTTAGAGCAGTAAGGGGCAAGCCTCTTGTATCTGGCGGCAGGTCTGACAAGCTCAACAGGATAAGCTTTGACGACCTTGTTTTCATGCCGGCCCAGCTGGCAAGAAAGCCAATAGACTACTTCAGGGAAAAGATTGTTTCTGAGACTGTTATAGGGAAGAACGCAAAGCAGCCGTTGAAAATCTCAATACCAATAATGGTCGGTGCCATGAGCTTTGGGGCACTCAGCAAGGAGGCCAAAATTGCAATAGCAAAGGCATCTGCAATTATGGGAACAACTACAAACACTGGCGAGGGAGGCATGCTTCCTCAAGAAAGGGAAAACGCCAAGCTTCTGATTGCACAGTATTCTACAGGAAGGTTCGGAGTCAATGATGATTATCTGAAATGCGCAGACGCGATTGAAGTCAAAATAGGCCAAGGAGCAAAGCCTGGCCAAGGAGGTCTTCTGCCTGGATTCAAGGTGACAGAAGATATATCCAAGGTAAGGAACGTTCCAATGGGACAGGATGTGCACTCACCCCCATATCATCCTGACATAAACTCGATAAGCGACCTGAAGGAAAAGGTGAAGTGGTTGAGGGAACTGACAGGAGGGAAGCCTATCATAATCAAGTTAGGTGCAGGCAATGTTGAGGAGGATGTGAAACTAGCTCTGAAAGCAGAGCCTGACGTGATAGCAATAGACGGTATGGAAGGCGGAACAGGAGCTGCACCTAGAATAATGCTTGACGACTTTGGAACGCCTGCCTTGTCAGCAGTTGTGAAAGCAAGAAAGGTCATGGGCAAGAATTCCAAGGTAGACCTGATAATAGGTGGCGGGTTCAACAAGGGAGCAGATGTTGCCAAGGCCTTGGCTTTGGGAGCTGATGCGGTTTTCATGTCATTCCCTCTGCTGGTTGCTATGGGATGCTCATACTGCAAGCAATGTTATCTAGGCAAATGCCCTATGGGAATCACGACCCAGGATCCTGAACTGAGAAAGAATCTTAATGTTGAAGATGCCTCTAAGAAGGTTGCTAACTTCCTGAACGCATGCAACGAGGAAGTGAAGATGGTAGCAGGAGCAATTGGAAAGGTAAATGTACACGAGCTTGACAGGAATGATTTGAGGTCACTGAGCTTGTTAATAGAAAAGATAACAGGAATCCCTCTGGTTTAAGTCTTATTAACAGATTCTGCATCGTAGACTTCTTTTTGTCTAATATCTCGCGGTTTTTCAGTCTTACTTGTTCTTTTGTTACTAATTCCCCTTTTAGACAGGTAAAGGATTCTCAAAACCCATTCAAGAACAATTGAGAATATCAGGAACTCTAATATTTGCGACCAGAGAACAGGAACTTCCGATAATCTCGCTATCGTAGTTGTTATTTCGAAGAAGTTTGGTTTTGTTAACGAGATTGCTAGAAGCGCTAAAGGCACTAGTTTTGCCAAATCATTTGACAGATCCTCCTTGAAGTATGAAGTTATTCTTACTGTTGAAACGACAACAATTGAAAGCAGGAGTATCTGGCTTACAACAGCCTCTTCTGTCAGTATTAGTAAGAATATTGACAGCACTAAAAACCAGATGAATATGAAAACTGGGAAAATAAGGCCGTACTTCAAAATATATGCCAGAACGCTCCCTACCTTTCCTAAAGTTTTATGCTTAACATAAGGCAGGTTGTATTTTTCCAAATCTATTTTGAACAAATCTCTTTTGGACAAGGTTTTGTAGAAGTACCAAACAAAAACCGCGTAAAAGAACAAGCCGAATGTGAATAAAAACAACTGGAAATAGGTCTCTCCTATGATTGGAGATATCTGATTAAAGATGTATGTATAACTTTCCTGTATGATTGCTATTGCATCAACCATATGTTATCCTCTCTGCCTCGTTGACAAGTGTTTTTAATTTCTTTACGGGAATCTTTGTGATCTTGTGCAGTTCCTTAATAGATAATTCAGTAAGGTCTTTTATTAAGACTAAGCCCGCTATTGACAGCTTTTCCTGGGAGAACTTGTCAAGATTCCTTATCATGGTTATTGGGTAAAGCTTGTTTTTTTCCATAAGGTCCTTCAAGCCCTTTTTCTTTGGGTAGTCCCACCCAACCAGATTCAAGCCCGCGCATTTTGAGTACTTGACAGCATCCTCGGAGAATCTGGTGTTGCAGATAAGCCAAGGCTGATCAAAGTCCTTGCACAATCCCTTCTTTGATCCGCTTTTCAAATCCAAGAACCTTGCATACGTGTACAGGGCCTCCCTTAATCCTGTGTAGATACCGGGAAGGTTGTGATACTTGCACTCTATCATGTAGTTCCTGTTTTTCAATGTTGCGATTATGTCTATCTCGTGATCAACGCAGAACCCTTTGTTCATCGTATCCAACTTTGTCTTGAAACCATTATCCTTCAGTATTTCAGCAATGAACCTCTCAAAGGCAAAGCCTGCCGGTCCCAGCCTGAACAGTGACCCCTTCAGGTCGTACCTTGCTGCGATAAAGGGTTTCTGTTTTCCAAGAAGTTTCAAGGTCATCTGCAGGATTTGCCTTGTTGACATTCCACTGTAAGTTTTTTTCTTAACTTCATTGGCTATCTTGTTTGCCAGGTTCCTAGAAGTCCCGGACTTTAAACAGGTTCTTTTGATTTTTCTAATATCAAATTTCTCTGTCTCTCCTGAAGCCTTGACAATCCACATGTATGAGAAATAGCTTTTTTTATTAATAAAAAGTAGCCCCGGGAGGATATTCGGATTTATAAGGTTTTAGCTTCCTCTTTTATTTTATTAAAAAGATTTTTATCATGTACTCTTATGACTAAAGTTCCAAAGAGGAGTTTCTTTTTATTCCACTTTCCTCTTTTTTTCCACATCGTTTTTGTAAAGTTTTTTGCTTTTAGGTTTGTAATTTTTTTCCAATGTTTTTTTGCTTCATTTTCAACATCGTCTTTATGAAGGAATATTCTTAATCTAATCTTTCCTTTTGGAACTTTCATCTCTTTGATTAGAAACTTCATAAAGGTGGAAATTATCCAATCATCTGAATTACACATTTCAACCATTCTTTTATTTCCCCTCTTAGTTCCTTCACATTTCCATATTATCAAACCAGCTGTTCTTATATTCATGACTTAAAGAGGAACATACCTCCTTATAAATCTTTCGAACCTCCGTTTACGGCTCCAGAGGCCATTGTCCTTGACCACTAGACGACGGGGCTATCTATTAAGAATATGAATCCATTGTTTAAGAAATTTACTAAAGGGCTTCAGCAATCGCTTTCCCGAATTCAACTGCTGCTTCTGGACCATTACCTGTTATTATATTGCCGTCCTTCTCAACTTTAGATCCTGTGTATGTTCCCACAGCAGTAATCTCATTCCTGCCAGATGGAAACACTGTTGCTTTTTTACCAGATAGCAAACCTGCGCGAGCAAGTATCACAGGGGCTATACATATTGCCGCAACTATCTTTCCTGACTCGTTGAATTCCTTAGCCAAGTTGAGAGCTCTCTTATTGTCGAAGTAAGCATGCGTTCCCTGACCCCCGACAAAGACTATTGCATCATATTCCTCACTTTCAGCATCATAGAAGTTCTTGTCCGGCGTGACTATCTTGCCGAACATGCTTTTTGAGGGCTGGCCTGTGGAATTGACGACAGTTATCTCTATTCCTGAATCCTCCAGAACACCTTTGGTTTCAAAGAACTCCTCGTCCCTGAAATCATTGGGCGCGATTACCATCAAAACTCTTTTGCTCATAAAGATTATTAGCAGTTCTAAAACAAATAAATAGTTGTTGCTCTCATTATTTACAGTGATATTATGCCAGTAGTTGGAATGAGTATAAAGAATATAGACGCAAAGAAGTATGAAGAAGTTACTTTTGGAGTAAAGGTTAACAGCACTACAGACTTGAAGAGTGTCAAGGAGCAGAGCTTGCCAGGCTTTGACAAAAAGGCTCTGTTAATTGAGTTTGTGTTCTCAACACAATATCTAGCTCCCAAAGACAAGAAAGTGGCTGAGTTCATCATTGGTGGGGATGTCTTGGTTGTTGACGACAAGTACAAGGAGATGCTGGAGTTATGGAAGAAGGAAAAGAAGCTTCCGGAAGACATCAGCCTCCAGGTTGTGAACACCATATTCAACAAGTGCGCGAAGAAGTCCATAATACTTAGTGACGACTTGCAGCTGCCCTCGCCAGTACCGCTGCCTTTTGCAAAGAAGAGCAAGTAGACTCAAGATTTTAAGTAGTCGTGGAAAATATTCTATATGTTTGAGAAGGCTGTTGAATTTATAAAAAACTGCAGAGGTAAAACTGTCATTATCTATGATACTGATGGAGATGGTATAGGGGCTGCTGTCATTGTTGCCAAGACTCTGAAGAGGCTTTTTGGAAAATACCCGAAGGCGATTCCAGCCTACCATGACATGTTCAATGCCACCATGGAAAGCAGTTACAAAAAGCTGTCCGAGGGAAAGGACAACATAATAATAGTTGACATAGCTGCGGACGCACACCCTGAATACATGCTGAAGCTTGCCAAAAAGCACAAGATTCTGATAATAGACCATCATCAAGTCAAAAGAAATCTTAACAGGGTCAAGAACATTGTTCATGTCAACTCTTCTTTCTGGAAATCAAAGATAAAGCCTTCCCAATACGCTGCAAGCAAGATGACCTTTGACATCTGCAAGAAGATAGCAGACATAGAAGATATGGACTGGGTGGCAGGCCTGGGAATAATTAACGACTGCTCTGGACCAGCGTGGAAAGATTTTCTGAATAAGATATACAAAAAGTATCCCTACCTGAAAGGTAAAAATCTCTACACATTTGATAACAAACTCGGTTACATTAACAACTTGATTACCTCTGGCTATTTCCATTCAGGCATTGGAGCAATAAAACTTGGGTATAAAATCTACATGAAGTCGGAATCTCCAATGGATGTCATCAAACTAAAAACAGAACCAGCAAAAAAGCTCAAAAAAATGTACGATGAGATCGAGGAAGAGATGAAATGTGTCATGAAAAATTGGAAAGGGGAAGCTGAGATATTTAAAAATAAAAATCTGATAATTCTAGAATTAAAAACCAAATTCGCAATAAAATCACCCATCTCAACAAAAATAAGCATGAAGAACAGGAACTGCACCCTTGTTGTTGCAAGGAAGAGCAAGGACAAAATGCATGTCAGCTTTAGAAGGCAGGACGGAAAGGTTGACTGCGGTGAGCTTGCAAGAAAATCTATCAAAGACTTGAAGAATGCAAACGGTGGGGGGCATGCACCTGCCGCTGCTGCAGTAATAATGGCAAAGGACTGGAAGAAGCTCAAGGAAAACATTATTCGGCTTCTGTGAATGCTTTTATACTGGAAAACAAAGTATAATTATAAAATAAGGGGGTATTAAATGATAAACTACGAAGATGCTGTCAAAAAACCTTTTACTGATCTTGGAAAGCTGTTCCTTGGAATTATACTCAGCGCTGTTCCAGTGATAAACTGGGTAACGCAGGGATTTGTCTTGGAATGCTCGGGCGTGGGAAGTAACAAGCCTTCAAGAAAGATGCCTGGCTGGAATAAGTTCGAAGACTTGTTCATCAAGGGCTTTATGTCGTACCTGATAATGTTCATCTACGCAATTCCGTCATTAATAGTTTTGACATTGTCAATCGGCTACACAGCTGCGTACCTATTGCCGACATTCATCGGGCTAATGCCAGAAGGCGTTTCAACAACAGTTGCAGCTGGTGGATTAAGAGAGATATTCTCACAGAACTGGATGCAGATGCTACCAACACTTCTTAGCATGTCTGCCATAGTGATTCCAATGATACTTCTTGGATTACTATTGATGTTGGTTGCAGTATTTCTGTCTCCAATCGGCATATTGAACTACATCAAGACCAAGAAGTTCGGCAAGGCATTCGACCTGAATTTAGTCACCAAGAAGGCATTCAAGTCAAAGTATGTTTTGGCTTGGCTTGTATCAGTAATAATAGCAATGGTACTCAAATCTGTTCTTATACTGTGGCTTGGGCCATGGATAGGCTCTGCAGCAACATTTTTCATATCAAGCACAATAGCCTTTAGCCTATTCGGACAATTATTCATAGAAAAATAAAAGAACAAAAACGGGCAACTTCACCAGTCGTCAAAATCGTTTTCAGGTTTTTCTGTTTCTTCTTTTTCAAATTCTTCATCAAATACGTCATACATACAAATAACCCCCAATGATGTTTTAATTTTCTTAGGACTAGGGAAATATTTAAAGCTATCTTTTGAGAAGTTAAATCCTATCACTCTTTTAGAAGACTAAATATTCTTCAGGTCAAGAAGGGGCTTCGAGTCGACCTCTACTTCCTTCTCTTTCATCAGCTTTGATATTGACTTGGAGAGGGCCTCTTCGCTAAGCTCCATTTTTGCTATCCTATGTAACTCTGACATCTTTTCCTCCAGCTTCATCTCAATTGACTCTATCTTTTGCTTTATGAAGTCTATCTTGTCCTCGTTCTTTTCAAACCTCTGAATCAGAGCTTCCACAAGCTCGTTCGCTATGATGTATTTCAGCCTGACATTGCTCTCCTCGGAGCTCTCAACATAATCCTTCAGTATGTTTATCTGGGCCTTCAGCGTGTTCATCTGGGCCTTTATTATCGGCTCAAGATTTTCTTTCACCATTATCACTCTCCAATACCTTTAGTATTGACGTGTCAACCTGGGTCCTGGCCTTCATTGAGTTCAAAGTGTTCTCTAATATCTTTATCCTGTTATTCAGTTCCCTGATAGAAGCATCGTCCCGGGAATTTGAAAGCCTGTTGATGTCCTGCCTCATTGATTTTATGTTACCGTCGTAGACCTCGAACTTTTTCTTTAGAATTGATATGAGCTCGTTCAGAAAAGCGCTTAGCTCAACTCTTTCTGCCATAATAAGAAATGCAAACTAAATTTTAAATACTTGACTTTCAACGCACTACAAATAAAAAGTTAATTTATTATAAGGTTCATTTCCAAGAGTTCTCTGACAATTTGTTTATTTATTTTCTTAACACTTTCACTTAAGTTTTTTGGCTTCTCAAGAATTTCACCTGATGCCACATTTCCAGTCATAATACCCCAATCTTCTAATTCTGATAATTCAATGGTGGGTGTTTCAGGCTCTGGTTTATATTTCTGTGTAAAGACACCAGCATATAGGAAAGGTCTACAGACAGTTTCACCGCCATTTAAATCATTTGGATAACAGAAATCTATAATACTTCCATAATCATGAATCACGGTTGTTATTGCATGTTTTTCTTTGAAATCTCTTAGTGTCTTGTAGGAAACTAGATTCGGGGTGGAATTGTTTTCGCCAGAATATCTGTTGCTTGTATAAAACCTTTCAATTTTTTTACAATATTTTTTGAAATCCTCTTCAGTCAAATCCTTTCTTAATTCATTGATTTCAAAGCTCTTCTTTGCCAAACCTTTAACAAGTTTATCCCATGTTGTCATTATATCACTTTCAGGGGAGAGAAAAAGCCTTCCATAATTAAGGTTCTTAAGCTTAAATATTTTTTGTTCCAATTAAGGTTTCTTCTGTATGATCTTGAAGCCCTTGACTGTCTTGTACCAGACCACTATGCCGAAAGTCGTGTTAATAATCGATATGACATCCAGCACACCTGGCTTGTTGACAAATTGCTCTACACTTTTCAGAGTCTTTTCAAGATCAACTGTTCTCATTGGCCAGGGGAATACCTTGTAGCTTATGTTCTTCATGATAGAGATATAGGAAGTTTTAGAATTAAAGAATTATTGCCTTCTGGTAAACCACCACTCAAAGCCATAGTATAACGCCACTATAATAATGGTGGATATTATTATGACTATTTCGCCAAGGATTATCTGGCCTTCCAGAATGTATATGACTGCCTGGGTTCCGCCCAACATCCATATCATCATTAGAATAACGATCAATGCCCAGAACCATACAGGCCTTTCCCTTGACATGTATAGAATATGGAAAACTTAGGATTTAAAATTACTCTAGTTGTCGCCTAAGAAATCTCTTACTTCTTTAGTTAATCTGTAGACGGGTGGCTTTTCAGAAGCCTTTTCAACAATGGGTTTTTCTATTCCTTTTCTCTTCATGACCTCAACACGAGACTTAAGACCCAAATAAGCCAGCTGGCCAGTTATTGTCTTTGTTGGCTTTCCCAGCTTGGCAGCTATTTCACTGGGTCTGGCATTCTCCCATCTCAAAACATTGATGATCTTCCTCTGGAGAGGTGAGAACTTCCCCATATAATCTTCTAAATCTGGCTCAGTCTCCACATCTTCAAAGTACTTGACAAGAAATGCCTTGGTTAGTGTTGTTTTCTGGTTCTCCTTTGCCAGAAACTCACAGAGCTCGAGAATGTCCTTTGGTATGTAACCGGCTTTATTGAAGATGATATCGAGGCTTCCAATCTCAAAGGGGTTCCTGAACTGGACCCTGTTGTATATCATATTCAAAGCTTCTTCCTGCTTCATAGGTCTTAATTTGACCTTTCTTTTAGAAACATCGTCCAAGAGGCTTTTGCCAAGGTTCTCAAGTTTGTCTGTTTCAGATGCCAAAACAACTGCCTTGATGACATTGTTGTCAAAGCTCCTTTTTATGGCCTTTCCCATCAATGGTGGCAGGTCTTGGGCCTCGTCAATGAGAAGTATGATTTCCTTGCCTTTATTGAGCATCTTGCCCAGGAGGCCTGTTTTCTCCTTAATCAGCTTGTCAAGGTCCATCTGCTTCAGCTCCACTCCTTTCATACCAGAGGTGTTGATATAAAGAGGGATGCCTTCTGATATAGCATACTTCTCCAGCCACTTTAGGAGAGTGGTCTTGCCCATGCCTTCCTTGCCCAAGAGGAGGCAGCAGCTGCCAGACTTGATATAGTCTAAGAGCTCTTCCCTTATTTCATCAAAGCCTGATATGAGATCTGGCTTTGGCTTTAGCTCAAAGGGATTAGATGTCCATCCGTATCTCTCGTACCAGACCATAGCATCACTAATGAAAATACTTTACGGTTTCAGCCTTAAAAAATTATAGATTATGGAAAAAATATAAAAGCAGGGACTGGTAATCATAATTATGGCTGACAATAAGAAAGGTGAGGAGAAGTCTGATGACTCCTTGTGGAAGGACCTGATTGAGAAAGTAAAGCAGGAAAACAGGGTTGCAACTGTGAAATCTATAGAAGAGCCTCCCACTAAGGTAGGGTTAGATATACCAAAACCTATAGAAAAGCCTGCTATAGATGAAATTCCTATAGAAAAACCACTAGAAGAGCCAGCCTCTGTTGAAAAAATAAAATTACCTGCAAAGAGGGCTGTAAAAAAATCTGGCAAGTTCACAACCATCATGATAACAAAGGATTTGAAAAAAAGGCTTTCTGAAAAAAAGGAAGCTGGGGAATCTTTCGGGGATATGCTGGAGAGGCTGTTGAAAGAAAAATAATTAAAATTATGTTTTTCAATTTTGAATTATACTTTATAAAGTATTCTTGTTTCCTTAGTAAAATAATAAAATACTTTACATACTTTACAAAAATGCATAAAAAATGGCTAAAAACGGGAAAATAGACGATTGTCTAACTTTTTAAATTATTCAGGTATTCCAGGGGTGGCTTTAGGGGCTCGCTATAGATTGTTTTGGCACCTGGCTTCCCTGATTTTAACAATAAATTTTCTCAGGCAAAAAATTAAGTCAATGGCTTTTTGACAATTGAGGAATTAAAAATTTCATTTTCCCCATTTTTCAAAACCTATAGAATTTGTGAAAATTGTATAATGTGCAAATTTGGTTTGTGAAATTTTGAAAAATTCATGAAATTGAATCTATAGATTTGATAGAAATTAAAAATATGATTTTGAAACACTGGAAATCTGTAAAAACGAAAATTTGGAATCTATAGACATTGATAAGTTGAGAAAATTTTGCTAAGATTTAAACTTTAATAATCTATAGTTTTATTATGAGGCTTAACAGAAAGTTCTATTCAAGGAACACCAAAACAATTGCCAAGGATCTGCTTGGAAAGATTCTGGTCAATGGCAGGTGCAAAGGCAAGATAGTTGAGACAGAGGCATATTTCGGGGCCACTGACCCTGCTTCCCATGCCTTTGGGAAGGTCACTAAGAGAAATATACTTATGTACCAGAAGCCTGGGATAGCTTATGTCTACTTTACCTATGGAAACCACTGGATGTTCAATGTTGTCACCGAAAGAGAGGGTGTGCCTAGCGCTGTTCTCATAAGGGCTTTAGAGCCCCTTGAAGGAATTGAGCTGATGAAAAAAAGGAGAGGAAAGGATAAGCTAAAGGACCTCACAAACGGGCCTGGCAAGCTGACCCAAGCTTTTGGCATAGACAAGAGCTTTGATGGCTTGGATTTGACTAAGGACAGGCTGTTCATAGAGGACTCAAAGGAGAAGCCAAAGATTCATAAAACAACCAGAATAGGACTCTCCAAAGGGCAAGAATTGCTACTAAGGTTCTACATAAAGGAGAATGAGTTCGTCTCCAGAAAATAGCTATTTTTATTCTTGATAGAAATCATAAAACTATCATGCTTAGTGCAATCATGAACATACCCAAAAACATGCCCAATAATGATAAGTGTTCATTTGATTCCTTGTGCTTGTAGACAAAGGGTAGCATCTCGTCAAAGCTTATGAAGACCATGATGCCAGCAACCGCAGAGAGTATGATTCCGAGAATAAACTCGTTAAGGAACTGGTACAAGAACAAAAAGCCTAGGATAGCTCCTATTGGTTCTGCAATGCCTGAAAGGAACGAGTACCAGAAGGCCTTCTTCCTACTCTTGGTCGAATAGAATATTGGGAGGGCAACTGCAATGCCCTCAGGAATGTTATGGAGGGCAACTGCCAAGGCAATAAGTATTCCCAGCCTCGCGTCTGTTATTGAGGAGAACATGACTGCTATGCCTTCCGGGAAGTTGTGTATGGCAATTCCCAAGGCAATCATGAGTGCTGTCCTTTTCAGCTTTCCCATGCCGTGCTTCTCCTCCTCGTAAATGTGAGGTATTGAGACGTCCACAAGGTAAATCAAAAGGATTCCTCCAAAGAAGCCTATAATAGCAGTCAGCATGTTAGTGGCACGTATGCCATAGGCTAGCAGCTCTGTGAACGAGACAAATATCATTACTCCTGCCGAGAAGCCAAAGGCAACGCACAGATAGGAGAACTTGGGGTTTTTCTTCTTTATTAGGAAGGCGAAAAGACTGCCTATTGTTGTGGAAAGACCGGCAAGAAGCGCCAAGCCAAGAGAAAATGCAATGCTCATAGATAAAATTTGATGACCTGGTTTAAATATGTTGGAACTGTTATTTCAAGAATTCCAGAGGCTCTGTTCTAATATTCAAGGCAACATTCTTAATTTTCCAGATATCGCAGCCCTCTACACATGTTGTCATTGGGTTAGAATTATGAGGCTCTTTGCATTTATCACAGTACTTTTCAGCGTTGGAATAAACTTCCTCTGCATTTTGATAAGTTAAGCCGTTTTCCAATAATTTACATGCCTTAAGATAAGTATTATTCGGCTTTTTCATGTAATTTTTTGAAGTGGTTTCCGTTGATGAAGGTCTTGCATATCTTCCTTCAAGATCTTCGGGAATTAGGCTTTCCTTTGGCATTACTCTTTGCAACTGTTCTGTTTCATCTAATTTTCCCTTTATTGGATTTGAAAATGGGTCTTCTAGTACTTCATAAGTTGCAAAGGAACCGTCTTTATGCCCTGTTAAACGCCTTAGTTTGGCAGGCACACTGTTTAGAAAATAAAACGGGCATATTTGCTTCCCGAAGTGCTTGCCTAAAAATTCCACTGCTACGAGAGGTATGTCATTATGGTCTAAATTTCTTCTAACAATATCGGTACTTTCCTTTCTGATTAAGTATACTGATGTTTTTTTGTCCTTATCGCTCCTTTTGCCCACTGCAAGCATTAGCGCATCTTCATCAATGCCTCTTGTATCAAGAGGCATATTTGGAATAAGAGTTCTCACACTTGTTTTTACATCAAACAAATTTGCCATGCTTCTATTACAACAGTAAATTTTTTATTCTTATTATTCAGTACCCAAGTAGTCTTCTTCTATTATTCTTCCATCATTTTCCCTTTTCCAGCCGCATGTAAGAAGGAGGACATTGATTGATCTCACACTATCGTCGTTTTTTATTTCGTACAAGCTTTTATCTAATTCATCAGCATTGCTGGTCTCAATCATTGCCAAAGCCTCATAAAGACCGTAGACCTGTTCTGTATATTTAACACTAGGTATTTTTTTTACATTTTCCAAGCAATTATCTTTAGTAGGTAGATGGAGATCAATCAAAACACAAGTTTTTTGCCTTTTAGCAGACATTCAATCTCTTTATCTTTTATTTTTTTACTACTAGTCCACCAATCATTGTAATTTCTCTATATGTTAAAAATGGGGAAGAGCCGAGACCAAGTTTTTTTGGATCGTAGTTGGGACAAGTTTTGTAATTACATTCATTTCCCAATGAACAATCACTCTCGCTGCTGTGAGAACAAGGATAATGAATTTTTCTCAATAAGTCCATGCCAAAATCCATACCAAATATTTGTTCAATTAGAAATTTAAGCGTTGAATTGATTTTTAAATGACCAAAAGAAATTACTTACCATGAACAAATGGATCAAATTGTTACTGTTCATTCTCATATGCCAGGGAGCAGGCATATTCGGCTCAATATTCACAGCACCCTCTATTGGAGAGTGGTATGTTGACTTAAACAAACCCTTCTTCACGCCGCCTAGCTGGATGTTCGGTCCTGTGTGGATTAGTTTGTACACTCTAATGGGAATATCACTGTATCTTGTTTGGGACAAGAGAGACAAGATATCTATCTCATTATTTTCAATACAGCTAGGTCTTAACGCGATTTGGTCATTACTGTTCTTTGGCTTACAGAACCCACTCTACGGGCTTGCTGGAATAATACCCTTGTGGTTTGCGATACTTCTTACAATCATCAAGTTCTACAGGATTGACAAGAAAGCAGGCTTGATTCTAATACCGTACATATTGTGGGTCACTGTTGCCACTGCTCTGAATTATTATATCTTGATTTTGAATTAGAAATAAAAGCTCCGGAGTTCCTCTTATTTTAATGAAATTTGGCAAAGAACACATTACAATAATGATAGTCTT
>JBDRJK010000011.1:0-90777 GCA_043814985.1 Candidatus Aenigmatarchaeota archaeon | reverse complement strand
AGCAACTTTGGAGGGAGGAGGCTACCTCGCTGTTGAAAGGGCTGTCAGAGAATTCAGGAAATGGGGAATCGGTCTGATAATGATATCGCAGGTACTGTTGGACTTCAAGGGAGCAATAAGGGCTGTCATTGCAACCGAATCGCAATTGAGGACCAAGTATTCAGGCGATGTTAACAGGATAAAAACCAAGTACGGCTGGGAATATTCCGCTTCAATTCCGAAATTGGAAGTCGGCACAGGCATGGTGCAGAACCCAGACTACAACGACGGTAAGCCCTGGTTCGTGACATTCAGACCACTGTTGCATGACACCTTCAGGCTGACAGACAAGGAACTGGACAATTATGAAAAGTTCATGAAGGAAATAAGGGAATTGGAAGAATATGTAGAAAAATTAAAGAAGCAGGGAATTGATACTTATGATATGGAACTGGAACTGAAACTGGGATTGGAAAAGATAAAGACCGGCCAGATGAGAATGGCCGAGACTTACATAGAATCAATAAAATCAAGAATAAAAACTATTGAAAAGAGGGATTAGTACGGAGAGCAAAACCGTTGGCGAGATTTTAAAAGAGCAGGGAGTAATCAGGGATAGGCCTGAGAAAGAGGAAGAGAAGAAGCCTGAATACAAGCTTGAAAAGGATGACGACCTGAAAAAAGTCATCATGAACATGGAAAAGTTTTCAGTCGAGATAAAGAACCTGAAGGAAGTTAAGTTTCAGGCAGACGAGAGAATAAGAGAGCTAACAGAAAAGATAGGCGAACTAAGGTCCCTTGTGTTTCAAAGAGAATCCTCAATAAAGGAGATGGAGTCAAAAATAAAGTTCATTGAGGATGCTGTTTCTGGCATTGAGCCCAAAAGGATAACCAAGGAGATGGATAAAAGGAGGGCGGAGATTGAAGACAAGGCCATGAAGATAGAGAGGCTGGAAGCCATGAACAAGGAGATGCTTAACAAGCTGAGGAACGTGGAAAAGGTCACTGATAACATAAAAAGCATGGAGAATATGGAGAGCATCCTCGACAAAGTGAATGAGACTGTAAGAAAGAATGAAAACACAAAGTCTGATATTGACAGGATGGCCTCAAAGTCCGAGAAGTTCTACATGGAAATGGACAACAGATTAAAAGAGTTCCCTGGATTCAAGATGAAGCTGGATAAGGTCGACGATATGAGCAAGGAGCTCATGAAATCTGTTGACGGAATGAACATCAGGCTCACTGCCTTTGCCTCGAAGCAGGACTTGGAAGCTTTCAAAAGAGGGGTAGACAATGTGATTGCCTCTAACTTGGAAAAGACAGAAGATAGGATAAGGGAAGTTGAGGGTGTGCTAAAAGTTCCGGTAAAGGAGATAGTAACAAAGAAGAACGAACTGAAAAGCAAGAGGACAAATGTCTCAAAACTGCTGGCAGACATTGAGGCACAGCACAGAGAAGGCAAATTATCAGAAAGGTCTTTCAATGAGGTAAAGGTGAAGAACTTCAGCCTTCTCAAAAAGCTGGACGAGGAAATTGAAAAGCTGGAAGGCGAAGAGGAGTTCAGCACGAAACCTTTGCCCTCATTGATAAGCGAGATGAAGGACGGCATGTCAAAGCTAGAGGACAAAATCCAGACTCTGGAGGGAGAAGAAATAGGCATAACCCTAAAGACCCAGACCGAGGTTGTAAGGAACATGCTGTCAAAGCTGAAGGAAGTCAGCAAAAAGCTTTCAAGGAATGAGATGAAAATTAATTTTTTCGAGATCCTGAACATGATAATGAGAACAGAGAATGTAAGGGATATTACATTTCTAATGTCTGAACTGGACAAAACTGTTTCTGAGATGAAGATCATGGAACTGTGGGACAGCATGAAGGAGTCTCTAGTCAAGGGCTTGTTAATGGACGTCAGTGATGCCTGGAGGGATTATGGGTACAATGACATCGCAGACGTCTTTGCGGAAGGCTTAAACAAGATTGTTGGCTCCTCTAACACTGGCAATAAACAGATTGAAACTATAATGACCGAAGAGTCTCCAAAGCAGGAAGACATAGAAGTATATTAATATATTATTATAATAATATATTATGATACTTTCAGATGTGGACAAAAATATATTGAATCTTCTCAAGAAATTGAAAAGTCCCTTGTCCACTTATCAAATCGCTAAAAAGATAAACGTGACTTGGCCTACAGCAATTTCCCACTGTTACAAGCTGAAAGCCATGGACATGATCGATTGCAGGAACGAAGAGTCAAAGTTCGGGTCAAAGCAAAAGGTGGTCTGGTGGGCGAAATGAAAAAAATAATTTCTTTAATGCTGCTGTTTTTGATACTCGCAAACATAGCTCTTGCCCAGACCCCAAGCCTTGAGATAATAGAATACGAGAAGGAGATGTTGATTGAAAAGGGCTGGATAAGGTATCTGAACGTTAAAGTGAAAAATTCAGGGGATGTTGAACTTGACAATGTAGAAGTTTTCATAAGCGATGGGAATTCCAACTGGTTTGAAGTCCAGACAGAAAAAACAAACATAGCACCAAACCAGACAGCATCTTTCATAGTGAAACTTCATGTTCCCGTTGAAGAAGAAAAGGGCAAGTATGCTTTCTCCTTGAATGCCAAGTCAAACGAGGTTAGTGTGAGCGAAGGCTTCACAATAAGGGTATTCACATCAAGGTCTGAAATGGTTCTTTACCAGATACAGGGTTTCAGGGACAGCATAAACAATCTAAAACAAGATGCTGACAGGGCTGAGAAAATGGGCAAAGACATTGACTCAATAAAAGAATCACTATACGAGGCAGAGTCCCTGCTGAATGCTGCGTCAAACTTTGTCACCAATGGGCTCTATGAGGATGCAACAGAAAACATAATAGACGCTGAGAATTTCATCAAAAGGGCCGAGTATGACTTGTCAATACCGCAAGCAGAAGTTATTGAAACCATTGAAACTTTATCCATTGAATGGATTTTAATAATAGCACTTCTCATAATAGTTTTAGGAATGTTTTTGTTCTTTGTTTTAAAAGGCCGTAAGGTAGGCAGAAGGTTGCCCATGATGAATTTCGATAAGCCACCTGTCAGAAAGGTTCCGGGTCTGAAGATAAAGAAACTTTTGGAGAGAGGAGGGAGTATGTTGGATAATAGGGGGCCAAACAAAAAAACAGAAGAAGAAATAATAAGACTGGAAGATGCTGAAGGTTTGCTTGAAGAGGAGTATAAAGAGGGTTTGATATCGAGCGAAAGCTATGAGGAGCTTAAGTCAAAATACGAGGAGAAGATTTTGAACATGAGGACCAGAAAATCTAAAAAGTGATTTTATGAAAAAGGCAAGAAGAATAGGAATAATATCAGGCAAGGGCGGTGTTGGTAAGACCACTGTAACAGCTAACTTGGGTGCTGTCCTAGCCAAGAAGCTCAAAAAAGATGTCGCGATTGTTGACTGCAACCTAACCACATCACATCTAAGCCTTTCCCTTGGCATGTACTACTGCCCTGTCACATTAAACCACGTGCTAAGAGGCGAAACTAAAATCAAGGATGCAATGTACAGCCACCCGAGTGGAATGAAGGTAATCCCTGCCTCCATACGTCTGGGAGAAATGGTCGGGGTGGATTCCTCAAAGCTAAAGAGCGTCATAAGCAAGCTGCATAAGAAAGTTGACATTATTCTTCTAGACTCTTCTCCAGGATTGGGGGAAGAGGCTCTTTCAGCCATCAAGGCCAGCAATGAGATAATCTTTGTCACAAACCCGAACCTGCCCGCTGTAACAGACGTGATAAAATGCAGGGACATCATAAAGAGCATGAAGAAAAAGCCAATAGGCGTTGTGCTGAACATGATCACCAAGGGAAAGCATGAGCTTTCAGAAAAGGAAGTAGAGATTCTGACAGAGTTGCCTGTGATTGCATCCATTCCTTATGACATGAACGTTCACAAGAGCCTGGCAGAGAGAAGACCCATTGTCATGCACAAGCCCAGGTCCTCGGCAAGCAAGGAGCTGACAAGATTCGCCAGATGGCTAGTTGGGGAAGAGGAAGAGAAAAGCTTTTTGTCTTTTTTGTCAAGGCTTTTAAAGAGTGGTTAAGACTTTTAAAAATGCCTGCACTAATTATCATATATGGTTGTTGAAGTGACAATTGAGACTATAATCATTTTTCTGACATTTATTGTATTTGTTTTTGTCATGTACAAGCTGTTCAAGATGATTGTAAAGGTCTCTATAATATCTGTTGCAAGCTTTGCCTTCCCGTGGGTGGCCAGCTACATGGGACTGCCAATAACTGCTAATTTAGAGACTGGTATAACCTTTGCGTTCGTAGGCCTGACAATGTTTTTTGTTTACGAGTTCTACCATTTCATAGTGCATTTTTTCAAGATACTTGCATGGCCGTTCAAGAGAAAAAAATGATTTTATGGATTTTGAGATAAAGAGACAGATTGTTCATGCTTTGGGTGTTTTCTCTATTATACTTATTCACATATTCGGAAAGTGGTATGCTGCCTTGCTTATGCTCTTGGTTTCACTCACCTTCCTTGTCATGGGGGAATACAGGAAGAACAAGAAAAAGTACAAACTAGTAAAGATAAGAGCACTGGACGAGTTTGAAGACAAGATAGAAGACGAGTTCAAGACATATGAAAGGGAGAGTGAGCTGCCGTTCCGCGGAGCAATAATGTTTTACATGGGCTGCTTTCTCGTTACAGCACTGTTTCAAACTGAGATAGCAATAGCCTCCATAGCTGTCCTGTCATTATCAGATGCCTTGTCAACAGTTGTGGGAACCTTTTTCGGCAAGCACAAGCTGCCAATCAATAAAAAGAAGAGCTGGGAGGGCAGCACTGTATTTTTTGCAGCCACCCTGATTATACTACTGTTCTTTGTGAGCCCTGTGGAAGCCATTTTTATTGCTGCTGTCGTGACAATTGTTGAGATGCTTCCGAGAATAGACGACAACCTGTCAGTCCCGCTAATAACGGGAATTTTGTTATGGCTTATATAGATAATTATTTAAATAACAAACAAGATAAGTGATTTTATGCTATCCCAAATTGGAGGGGACTGGATATCCACGGTTGTGTGGATTATTTTAATAATAATATCGATTTTCTTCGGCCCTAGATTGATGACAACGCAGACAATAATGAAGCTGGAGAAAGAGGCAGCTGACCTTGAGCAGATGGCAATAAAATCCAGGGGATATATTTTCAAGACAATCTCCAAAAAATCAAAAAAGGATGTCAAGAAAGAGCTTAACAGTTTCATGGATTTCTTTGCCGTGACACCCATCGAGACAGACCCTTACGGGATAATGAAGAAGCTCGACCACATTATTAAAAATTACGATTCTAGGTTCACATATTTTGTTAACCAGATAAATCCAAGCGCATCAAAGGACGAGAAGAAGAACATCAAGAATGCCTTGTCTGGAGCAATAACAACCCACCAGATAGCAAAGATAGTGAGGCACTATGTTGAACTGATTAAGAAGTACAAGATGTTCCAGTACGCAATGATCATCCAGATGCAGATACCATTAATCACAAGCATTGCCAAGGCCTCAATGAAGGCAACCCATGCTTTTGTCAATGGCCTGCCAATAGGCGATGGCATAGGCCCGCTGGTCGCAGCAAGTCTAATAAAAGAAAAGCCAAAAATATTCGAAGATGAAGTTTTTGCCGTTGCCAAAACAAAGATAAACAACAGGGATGTCTGGATATCAAAGGCAGACGGACCAGGCGCAGCAACAGGTTATCCTGGCAAGTTCTTGACCAAATTCTTGAAAAGGCAGAGAATCAACAAGATAATAACAATCGACGCTGGACTCAAGCTGGAGGGCGAGAAAACAGGGACAATCGCAGAGGGTGTTGGAATTGCAATGGGCGGAATCGGCGTTGAAAGATTCGAAATAGAGCAGGTTGTTGTCAAGAAGAAAATTCCTTTGGATGCTGTTGTGATAAAGGTCTCAAACGAGGAAGCCTTGATGCACATGCAGAAAGAGGTGTTTGCTTCAATTCCAACAGCAGTTGAAGCTGTAAAAGCATCAATTAATAGGTCAAGGAAGAACGAGAAAATACTTATAATCGGCGTTGGCAACACATGCGGAGTGAGCAATGATTCTAAGGCAGTCAAGGAAGTAGAGAAGCAGATAAAGAAGCATCATGCTACAAAAAAGAAGGAAAAGAAGAAGTTATTTAAGTTTTAGAAACATTTATAAAATTCTCTAACAAATGTTTGAAAGGTAAGTTTATGGCTAGCTTAAGACCAGGAAGATCATATCATCATCCAAAGAAAAAGGCATATACAAGGATTTCAGTACACAAGCCTAGAAAGAGTTATGTAAAGGGAGTTCCAGTCCCAAAAATACACCAGTTTGAAATGGGTAAGAAAGGAGACTATCCTATGACATTCAACCTGGTAAGCAGGGAGTTTATCCAAATAAGGTCCAATTCATTGGAATCCGCAAGAATTACAACATTGAAATGTTTAACCAAGAAGTTAGGTGAAAACAACTTCTTCCTCAAGATTCTAATTTATCCCCATAATGTTCTAAGGGAAAATGCCATGGCAACAGGAGCAGGAGCTGACAGGTTCTCGCAAGGAATGAGAAAGAGCTTTGGAAAACCTGCTGGCATGGCAGCAAGGGTCAAGATAGGACAGAAAATAATAACTGTTAATTCGAATAATAATTCAGAAGCCGGTGTCAGGATGGCCCTCAAGAGGGCGGCAAACAAGCTTCCCGGCAAGTTTTATATCAAGTTGGTAAAATGATTGTTCTGGTAACAGGTGCTGCAGGAAGAGTTGGCAGACATCTTGTTCCAGCACTGTTGAGAAGCAGGGATGAGGTCAGGGTTCTAGTTAAAGACATGATGGTAAAGGACGAGAATGTCGAGGTTTTCTACGGAGACCTCTTAAACAAGGAATCCCTTGAAAAGGCTGTGAAGGGTGTTGACGCTGTTTTTCATCTGGCAGCTGCTGTTGACTATTCCACACCAAATGACCAGATGTTCAAGGTAAATGTTGTAGGCACCAAAAACCTTTTGGAAGTCAGTAAGGGCAAAAGGTTCATCTACTTGAGTTCAACTGCAGTCATGGGCAACAAGTTCAAGGAACTGCCCTTGAACGAGGAAACTTCCTGCAAACCCTCAAACTTCTATGGAAAAACCAAATTAGAGGCGGAGGGCCTTGTAAAGGAAGCTGGCGGCATAATAATAAGATCAACTGATGTTTTCGGCCCAGACTTCAGGGAAGGATATGACTATATCATATCCGGACTAGAGAACGGGAATATGCCAGTGATAGGGGACGGGAAGAATTTCATACAGTGGATACATGTTAAAGACTTGGTTCAGGCTTTAGTTCTGGCAAAGAACATGGGAAAGCCCGGGCAAGTGTATATTGTCGCTGGAAAGGAGTTCAAAACCTTGAACCAGTTGTGGAGCTTGTTGTGCAAGTATCTGGAAGTGGAGCCTCCAAAAAAGAAAGTTTCCAAATTCCTTGCAAAGACCATAGCTCGTTCCAAGTCACTGACAGGAAAAATAACAGGGAAAAAGAATGAACTAATACCAGAATACATAGACAAGATTACAGCCAGCAGGACATTTGACCTGACAAAAGCAAAGACAGAACTGGGCTTTGACCCACAAATCGGCTATGACGAAGCTGCAAGGGAAATGATAAACGAGTACAAAAAAGAATCAAATGAAAAGCAGGAAGAAGTCACCGAAGAGCAAAGTGAACAGCAGGGTTAATGGAAAGACAATTCCATATCTTATACCTTCTCTGACAACAACATACCTTCTATTCTTTTTGATCAACTTGACCTGCTTCTCAGTCAAACCTTTGATGTATCTCTTGTAGAGCTTCAGACCTGGTATGTCCTCGCCAAGCATGTCATCAACCTTGAGCTTGCTCACAGGTATTTTCATGTAAAAACTCTCTTCTATTGTCTTGGAGTACTTGTGGAAAAATATCATTATGAAAGATAGGAACGATATGGAAAACAGAATCAGCTGCCAGATAAGCAGGAACGCAACTGAAAGCGAAAGGCTCGCTGCAAGCGCGATTATTATTTTTTTATCCTTCATGTTGTAAAAAAACTTCTTGCCTATTTTAGGATTCTTGAAAACAAGAACCATTGAATAGATAATGGAATATGCAGCCCCGATGAAGAAGCTGTTAATGAAAAAGCTTATGGCAAAGGGGAAATATGTGTTGACAAAGGATAGAGTCGGCAACATGATTCCCATTGCAACCAGAAGTTCTCCGTCTCCCCCTCCCCATTGTCCCGTGAAATACATCAACAAGCCAAAGGCCAGGAACAGCCCACCGTAAAGGAATGAGTCTATTAATACAGTAAAGTCTCCTGCGTAGTATCCTGTTATTGCATGTATGGACAAAGCAGAAACTATCATTGTTATGACAAGCTTGTCAGGGACATTTGAGGTTTTAAGATCATAGATGCCGCATGCAAGACTTCCTATAAGTGCTATTGCAACCAATAATAACTCTAACATATTTTATTATATTTTTCAATGATATTTATAAATGAGAAGATTTGTATGAAGAATACCTAGGTACTCGAAAGGGTTTAAATTTGTTTTAAACCTTTGACTATTATGAGAGTCTTTCCGATTATAGGCACGCACACTTCTGGTAAATCCACAATTGGGTCTAGATTAAAAGAAGTTGGATATCTGTTCCTTCCTGAGATTGCTGAAAAACTGACAAAGGAAGGACATACTGCTGGTATAAAGTCATCTGGCTATTTTCAGTCAAAGGTCATGGAAGAGGAATTTAAGAGAGACGATAATTATCTGGGTTCAACCGATCCAGTATTTCCAGAGACTTGGCATATAGGGAATATAGCACACGCCATGGAAAAGTCGAAAGAAGTGGCAGACATATATATGAAGAAATTCAAGGAAAGGTTGAATAATTATGAAGTGCATGCAATTTTCTTGGACGTTCCACTGGAAGAAATACCAAAACGGACAAAATACTATCTTAACGAGAGTCCAGAAGACGTAATTTCATTTTACAAAAAGGTTTATGACAACCAAAACTTCGTTCTAGAAAGCCTCGGGATACCATTCACAATTGTAGACTCCTCTAGAAGCATTGAAGCTGTAACATCTGACGTTATTTCCAAGCTTAGAAAGATGGTTTAGACACATCATATAGCAAACTAATAAAAACTATACTTCCATTTTATTTATAAACGAGAAGATTTCATGAATAGGCTAAACACAATCACGGATTTTTTGAACAAAGCAAAGAGGGGACCGCAGGTAATCACGCCAAAGGATTTGGGAATGATAGTTTCCATAACAGGCTGCGCCCCAGGATGGAAGCTTGTTGACGCGGGAACAGGTTCTGGTTTCTTATCCATATTCTTGGGGAATCTTGGTTGCAAGGTATTCACATATGAAAAGAATGAAAGTTTCTATGATTTGGCCAAAGGGAACATTGAAAATTCTGGCATAAAGACTATAAAAATAAGGAATGCTGACATAACCAAAGGCATAAAGGAGAAGAATGTTGACATGATAACCCTGGACATGAAAGAAGCTGAGAAGGTTGTGAAGCACGCTTTTAACAGTCTAAAGTCTGGAGGGTGGCTGGTCATCTATTCTCTACACATTGAGCAGATACAAAAGGTCTGGAAGGAGCTGAGAAAATATGAATTCGGGAAAGTTAGAATCCTTGAGAATCTAGAAAGGGAGTGGCAGATAGAGGGACTGACCTTCACCAGGCCCAAGACGCATATGCTTGCTCATACTGGCTTCTTGACGTTTACAAGAAAAAAATAAAGTGGGCCCGCCCAGATTCGAACTGGGGTCACCGACTCCCAAAGCCGGAATACTAGACCAGACTATACTACAGACCCGTATTGAAAGATTATAATAGAAGAATATTTAAATTAATGAGCCCTGGGCGTGGGTCGAACACGCGACCTTTTGCTTACCAAGCAAACGCTCTACCAGCTGAGCTACCAGGGCATAATAGAAATATGGAACAGTAGTATAAATCTATTTTTTCTTCTTTGCTTTCAGCTTGTCCACTTTGGTCTTCTTGCCGCAGCCAGAACACTCTATCCTGAGCCTTATCTTGGAGGCATTGGAAACCTTTTTGTATTCCTGCTCTTCATAAGTGTACTTGCCGCAGTGGGGACATACCAGTTCTACATAGGCCTTGCCCTCGCCCTTTACAACCAAAACCCTCACCTTGCCGTTGTTCTCCAGGATTCTCAAAGTGTGGTATTCACATTCCTTTGGCGTCAGTTTCCTCTCTGCTATTATTTTCTCTATTTTGTCAAACATGTTCGTCAATTAATAAATGGCCTTAACAGATTTAAATTTATGTTCTGTCAAGAAAAGAGTAATGAAAACCAAGTTAGAACCTTTCTACAAGGATAAAATTAGAGATGCTGAAGTTGTTGCTGTTGATCTTGATGACACTTTAATAAACGGTAATGCCTGTTATGGTGCTTTCTACATTGTATGGGACAGGCTGAAGAAAGGTAAGATAGTTAATGCTATCAAGTTGGGAGCTCATGGAATAAGGCTATATGCCGAGAGCCATCTTAGAAGGGATTCCACAGAATGGGACAGGGAGAATTATTTTTTAAAAGAGCTGTATAGAGTTCTTGGCAATTACGATGTTACAAGCGAGGAAATGAAAAAGTATTCTGGCATCTACATAAAATCAATGCAAAACCGAGGTGCGAAGAATTTTTTGGGAAGAATAAGGAATTTCGGGGAAAAGAAGAAAATGATTTTGATTACACGGGAATCAGAAGAATGCGCGGATGCAGCTAAAGAATATTTTAACTTTGATGAAGCCATTTCGAACAAAACTAAATCAAAAGAGGGTGGAAAAATAGACCGTGTTGAAATAATAATAAAGGGACCACAGGACGGTTTGAAACTTTTGAGGAAGAGCCTCAAAAAAGAGAATGTGAACCCAGGAAAGGCAATGCACATATCTGACAATCCACCAGACTCCCTTGTCTATAAAGATAATATAGGAATTTTCGCCACTTACAAAAGAAAGAATGGAAATATGATCATCGATGATTTTCAAAAATTCGAGAAAGCACTAATAAGTGCCGACTAAGAAAGCAACAAGCGCTACGAGCATTGATATCTTCATGATTTTCTGGGACTTCTTCGGCGAGATAAGTATCAGGAAGCATGAGATTGTGAAGCCGATGTCCGCGATTATGACAAGTATAAGGTAATAGATGTTCAGCAGATTGAAAGTATAAGGCAAGAAACTGAAAATTATTGAGAATATTATGAATATGCATGCTATGAGGTATGCGAAGTTCTTCCCAGCAACTATGGGCAGGGTGTTTGCTTTCACCTTCATATCTCCCTTGACATCCTCTATGGTTTTTGTAATCTCCCTCCCCATGTTGGAGGAGAACGACAGCATGAAAAGTATTATTATTATCACCTCTATTGTCTCGTTCAACAGGCTCCCGAAAAAGAAGGTCGATGCAACCAGCCAGCTGACAAGCATGTTGCCGAACAACAGTCTCCTCTTCATCTTCCACGAATAGACAAAAGCAACCAATGTGTTGAAAACAGCAAGCCCGAACATGTAATTATTCAGGGAAAAGGCAATAACATTCGCAATCAAAAATAAGAGAACAGCATAAACCATTGCAGTTCTTCTTGAAATCTTGCCTGAGGGTATTGGCCTCTTGGGCCTGTTTATCTTGTCAATCTCATAGTCGTAATAGTCGTTGATTACCATTCCTGCCCCTGAAACAAGGAAAACCACTGCAAACGACAGTAAAAGCGGCAAAGAAATAGGAACCCCTACAAGCATAGCAGCAATGAAAACAGCGAATACGGACATCAGTCCATTTATTGGTCTCAGTATCTTGAGATACGCTAGCATCATATCTTCCTTTCTTTAGATTTGGGTCTCAAGTCCTTGCTATAGCACTTCCTGCACTTTATCTTCCCGGCTCTGACTTTTCTAGGCTCTGCCCTTATCTTTGCATTGCACTTCATGCAGATAAACATCCTGTTGAATATCCTGTTTGTCACAGCCTCAATCTTTGTCTTTGGCATAAAATCACTCTTATAGTTTATTAAACGTATTTATTAAATGTTAGCATTAAATACTTAAGTGATACTATGGCGTTCGAAATATGGACAGAAAAATACAGGCCTGGCAAATTGGCTGAAATAGTGGACCAGAAACACATTGTTGACAGGCTCAAGTCATTTGTCAAGAGCAAGACCATACCCCACATGATATTTGCAGGACCGCCCGGAACAGGAAAAACATGCTGCGCCATTGCCATTGCAAAGGAGATATTCGGGGACAACTGGAGGCAGAACTTCCAGGAGACCAATGCCTCTGACATGAGAGGCATAAACGTCATAAGGACCAGGATAAAGGATTTCTCAAAGACCAAGCCAATCGGCTCTTCCTTCAAGATAATATTCCTTGACGAGGGTGATGCCCTGACATCTGATGCCCAGAACGCCTTGAGAAGGCTAATGGAGAAGTATGCTGACGTTACAAGATTCATCATAAGCTGCAACTACTCCTCAAACATCATCTCACCAATCCAAAGCAGGGCAGCTGTTTTCAGGTTCAAGTTCTTAACCGAAGAGAATGTTTCTGACTATTTGAACATGATAGTAAAAAAGGAGAAATTGAAAATAGACAAGCCTGCCTTGGAGGCAATATACAAGATTTCCGAAGGTGACCTGAGAAAAGCAATCAACATCCTCCAGGCCTCAGCAACACTTGGGGAGAAAATCACAAAGGACACCATCTACGAGGTTGCTGCCCAGGCAGAACCGGAAGAGGTAAGGGAAATGATTAACCATGCCTTGAAGGGCAAGTTCATAGACTCGAGAAATATTTTGAAAGAGCTGTTATTGAAGAGGGGTATGGCAGGACAGGACATAATAAAGCAGATTTCAAGGCAGATATACGATCTTGATGTTTCTGAAAAAACAAAGGCCAGCCTAATAGAGAAGGTCGGGGATTTTGAGTTCAGGATGCAGACTGGCAACGAACTGATACAGCTGGAAGCAATGCTGGCTCAGTTTGCCGCTCACAAAGGATAGTATGAGTACAAAAGAATGCCCTAAATGCAAAAGCAAAGACATGGTTTACGAGCCATGGGCAGGCGGCCAAATCTGGGTTTGTAGGAACTGTGGGCACAGGGGCGTCTTAGTGTCTGAAAGGGATGATTGAATGTTGATTGATAAGTACAAGCCAAGAACATTGGACAGCATTATTGCCCAGCCTCTTGTAATAAAAAAGGTTTTAAATTGGCTGGAAAACTGGAAGCGGGGAAAGGCCTTAATGCTATACGGACCAACTGGCATTGGAAAGGGCATAATAATAGAATTGATTGCAAAAGAAAAGAACCTGAACCTCATAGAAATAAATGCAAGCGACAGCAGGGATGCATCTTCTATCAAAAAATTGATACCCGCGACAAAAAATGGTTCCCTGCTCAGAGGAAGATTAATTCTCATAGACGAGGCAGATAATATGTCCAGAGAGGATAGAGGAGGCTCCTCAGAAATAATAGACATAATAAAAACAAGCAGTTATCCCATAATACTCATTGCGCAGGATGCTTATGATAAGAAATTGAGAACAGTCAGAAATTATTGCGAACTGGTAAAGCTCAGGAAGGTGCCAAAGAATCTCATAGAGAGAAGGCTGACAGAAATAGCAAAAAAGGAGAAGCTGAAAATCGGCTTTGCTGAAATCAAGAAAATAGCCGAAGAGTCTGACGGCGACATCCGCTCTGCGATAAACGATCTGGAAACAGAGTCTCTGGGAATAAGGGAAAGGGAGAAAAACATCTTTGACACAATGCAGGCAGTCTTCAAGGGAGACATCAAGTCCGCACTGAAGGCAATAGATTCATGTGATAAGAACCTTGACGAGGTTTTCTGGTGGGCTGAGCAGAACATCACGAACGAATATAGTAATATAGAGGATATTGCACTCGCCTTTGAGTTCCTGAGCAAGGCGGATTTGTTCAGAAGCATGATATACAAGAACCAGAACTACAGGTTCAAGAAATACATGAGAGACATGATAGCTTCCATGTCAACCTTGAAAAGCAAGAAGGGGTTCACTATGTACAGACCGCCTGACATGCTGATTATCCTTGGCAGGACAAAGACCAAGAGGAAGGAGGCTGAAGAGTATCATGAGGAACTTGGAAAACATTTACATTGCTCCAAAAGAAAGGTCAAGGAACAGATGCCTTATCTGAACATAATCTTGAAAAAATAATTACGACATATCTGCCTGGATTTCTGCTTGTGTCAATGCTCTGTCCCAAATCTTGACCTTGTCAATAAAACCGTCAAAGGTCCTGTCTAAAGCTGCACTGTTACCAATATACAAATCGTCTGTAGTTATAGGGATGGGATTTGTATATGTTCCGGCTCCTGCTGGATTACCATTAACGTAAAATATTATTGTATTGCCAGGGGCGCTTCTGTTAAAAGTAACTGCCACATGCTGCCAAGTGTTTAGCGTTATTACATTCCCAAAAGAAGTTCGAGATGACCCACTGATACCAATAGCGAAACCGTTGGGATTTGATAACCTGACATAAAGAGAGTACGCGCCATAAAAGTTCTTATCTACTATTCTGCCATAATCATTTTCTCCAAAGCTCCTGGGATAAATCCAAGCTGCTATTGTCAATTCATCTGTCATATCAAGAGTGTCATCGTCATCAACCCTTACATAATCATTGATTCTATCGAAATCTAGAGCATTTCCAGACATACCAACAATGAATTGGGGTACATTATCATCACCTGACACACCATTACCAAGATTTCCATCGTTGCTATTACCACTAGAATCTAAGGCCTTATTATCATTTAACAAATACATCATTAATTCTCCATTACTTGTTGCACCACATGTTCCTGTATTTCCCTTTGGTGGGTCCGAACCCAAACCACAGTTACAACACCAACCAGACCTCGTATAATAGTTATCTAAGTCAACACCAATCTGCCAGTCAGCACAAGCCCATGAACAAGCACCACCAGTATCCCAGAAATTAAACTTGTTTTCACCGTTTATCAACCAAGATTTTGGAATTTCAAACCTAACCCAATCCCATCCTGAACTTTGAAAAGAAGAACCTGTATCAAGACCGAATATATCACACCAGTTTATGTTAAGTGTCTGAGCAACTACATCATTTACTCTTATACGATAATCACTGCTAGCAGTACTATTACATTGTGTTACTCTTCCATAAACATATAATGAAGCATACTGACCCTGTATATCATTAGTGTCTACAACAAGCCATTTGTTTACACCATCATCCCATGAATCACCAGTCGCATAATCATCACGTTCGTTGTCATCATCTCTCGCAAAACCCTCATCAAACTTCCAGAAACCGACTGTACCCAAACCACCAGGACCACCTGTATCATATGTCTGGTTTTCCTGTTGAATTTCTACCGGGGTTAATTTTCTATTCCAAATCTTGACTTCGTCAATTGTTCCGTTGAAAGGATAAGCTCCTCCAAAGTTCGAGCCAATGCTATGGTTGGATGTCTGTGTATCTCCACATAAACCAGTTTCGACATAATTAGTCACATCAATCCCATCGATATATAACTTGCTTATGGTGTTTTCTGGCTCGCCCCACACAACCGCAACATGATGCCATTCGTCCTTGCTCCAACCCAGAATAGAAGACGAAAGCTGTAATGTACCACACAAAATACCATTGTTATCGAAATATAGTTTATCCTCAACTCCATTGATAAAAAACTTGAATCTCCCACTTGAATCACCATAAAATCTTGCTTGATTACTAAATTGGTTAGAATCAACTGCTGGTTTTATCAGCATCGCAAGAGTTCCGTTCATATAATCAAAACCACTAACATCAGCTTCAACATATTCATTCACTCCGTCAAACTCCAAACAACCTCCGGACACACAATCTGCTCCTGATTTCCAGTCACCAGCCTCCATATTTCTCAATGTCCCATCATCACCGTTGCCAGAGCTGTCAGTAGCAATTGTACCAGAGCCATCATCAAACTTCCAGAAGCCTATCTCACCTCCCATGCTTGGTACATTATCTATATATTCTTGCTGAACTTCTGCTGGAGTTAATACTCTGTTCCAAACTTTAACCTCATCCAATAATCCATTGAAATATCGTTCATTTGCAGATGGTCTGCCTATCTTTGTTGAAACCTCCCATAAATTCGTCTGTACTGTCCCAGAGAGTGTTCCACTACCAATTGGAGCACCATTTAAGTATAACTCACATGCACCATTGTTGTTATAGGTATATGCAATATGATTCCATCCACCAACATTATATGAACCAGCCTCTAATTCTAGTAATACACCACCTCCATAATAACCATTCACTGCTCCACTACTCCAAGCGTTTATATGGAGTTCTTGCTCGCCGCCCAGACCATTTCCTCCTGATTGGCCAACATAAAGTATCATACCTGCATGCAAATTATTCGGTTTAAACCATGCCTCAAATGTACCTTGTGAAGGGTCCGGAACTATGCTTGGTATATTAATGTATTCATCCACTCCATTTAATTCTAAGCAACCTCCTGATACACAATCTGCTCCTGTTTTCCAATCACTAGAATCAATGTTAACTTCTGTTCCGTCATTATTATTTGGAGTACTATCAGTAGCATCACCGTCCAAACCCCAGAAACCAATTAGACCAGAAGGTGCATATTGCTGGTATTCTGCTTGTATTTCTGCTGGAGTTAATGCCCTGTCCCAAATTTCAACCTCGTCAATAATTCCGTCGAAAAATCTCGGTGTATAGAATTCACTTGAACCTATGAGAACTGGTCTGTCGCTATCTATGATAGTTCCTGGCAAACCTAAAATGGTTTTATTAGGGTCTCCGTTTATGTAAACAACAGCAGTGCTCCCGTCGTATGTTGCAGCGACATGAGTCCACGTATTCAATGGGATATCAGCATCGCTTGTTATAATATCTCTTGTCGCTTGGCCGTCTCGAGCAATTCTGAACTGAAGCTTCCTCTCACCAGTTCCTGAAAGTATTAATGAGTATATATTGTAAGGTTCGGTTGTTCCGTATTCTCTTGAAACAATTCTTTGATCATTCAAATATTGATTGACGTATATCCATGTTGATAATGTTATATAGTCTACATCTAAGCTAGGAGAATCGTCAACATTAACATAGTCGCCTTCTAAGTTATTAAAATCAAGAGCCTGACCAGATATACCACTAACCCAGCTTGCCCCGTTATTTGTCCCATCGTTTCCATTACCAGAGCTATCCAAGGTATTTCCATCAAAATTCCAGAAGCCAATTAAACCGCCTCCTCCTGATACAACACAATAATCAGTACCAGGTATTTCATCACAGATTAAACCAGGCTGTTGACAGTTTGCATCACAATCACAGTCACCCTCTCCTACTCCTAATAGAACATTACAGGCATCGTTTGTGGAACCTTCACAAGTATGTGGGTTAATTATGTCATCAAAATCATAAGAGCCGTCACTACATCTTTCTCCACAGTTTGTACCAGAAACACAGGGCCCGCAGATTCCTTCCACGCACATACCATTACAGCATTGGCTCCCTGTATCGCAGGCTGTACCATCTATATCACAAGGACCGAGACAACCGGGGTCGTCATAAGTTATGGTTGGTTCGCAAGGCTCCCCTGAACCTGGTCCAGTGTCACACTCGCACAAGGCTGTACAGTCCCCGAATGGCGGATAATCATAATAATCATCTCCATTACAGCCGTCAATGCCTGAGCAAGAGCATTCACTACTGTCTGATCCTGGAGGATCACAGTCTTCCAAGATGTCAAGAATACTATCACCGCATACTCCTGGACCTGGAATATAATAGTCTGCTGGACCGCCCTGTGCCGAGTAAACCTCTATCAGGCCAACAGGATCAGCATTCAATGTAATGGTTGCTGTCTCGCCTGGCTGCAGTGTCTCTTTATCAATTGAAAAGGATACAGGTAACTCATTAACATAAACGCTAAACGCAGTAAGGTTGGTCCTTCCAGTGTTTCTAACATAGATATTTCTGCCTGACACAGACTCAACTACCATGTCAGCTCCAATAGCAGAAAATCTTTTTTCTGTTGTCTTTCGAGCAACATCTGTGGCTTCATCGCTGATTTCTGTGAAAAATGTATAGCCGAGAGTGACTAGAGAAGCCGATATCATCAGAACTAGTACAGTAGCTATGATAACGGATACGCCTCGCATAATATAATATTTATTCTGGTTTAAAATATGCTTAACTATGGTGGTGGCGGTGGCATTTCGTCTGAAAATAAGAAAACTGTTTCCGTGTAAAGATTCGACGTGGTTATGGTGAAATTGAAATCAGCATCTGGAGGATTTGGTGGAATGCAGAATAATTGATAGTCTATGTTAAGATTCATTCCTCTTCCAATCATCCTGCTTTCCAGAAAGTCTTTTGTGAAAGTTAAATCGTCCTGGAGCTTGTTGCAGTTTCCGTTATAAGAGTTGATAGTATCAATTAAAGTCTCTTTAACGAAAGGTATGTAATTAAGCTCGCTCACTTCCTTGAGTCTTGGAAGATTGATATCTGAAAAATCGTAGAAGTAGCGAATAAGAGCCATAAGAGTGAGTATCATTATCACAGTAGCCATCACGAAAAATTGGCCTTTCATTGCTTCACTTTATTGACTTGAGAGAGGCCTTGGCTCCACATGCCTCACATCTCAAGAAAGTTAACCTGTCCTCTTTGACTAGTTTTGTGTCGGGCTTCCCGCACTCCTTGCATATGACATAGTCCCTGACATAGACTCCGAGCTTGGTCTGTATCATCCTTCCCGGAAGCTTTGACTGGAATGTTGCCCTGACACCGTCAAAGCCTGCTGGCGTTGCCAGTTCCTTTGTCAAGAATTTTATTACATGCTTGGGCTCCCTTCTCAGGGCCTCGCATATCTGGGAGAAGTTCTTTATTATTGTCTGCCTTCCCTGGATCATGCTGTCAACTTCAGGGACCTCAAACCTCTCTGTTGTCTCCTCGACCTTAGGAAGATTCTCATAAGCTTTATTCAATAGTTTTTCATAATCCATATCACAACTTCCTTATCTTGCCAGGAGTTGGCTCGTAGCAAACGCCTGTTTCCAGCAGGTCCTGGATTGCAAAGTCGACCTCGTTCTCGGAGAATCCTGATTTTTTCAGGATGTCCTGGTAGTCAGCTCCCTTTCCCTCGTCTAGCTTTTCTATTAACTTAAGTATCTTGCCCTTTATTTCAGTGGATGTAACAGTCTTTTCCTCGACAATGTCCTCAATCATTTCCTGGGCCTCAAGAATTCCTTCCAAATCTTCCAGGGTCATCGAGTCTTTGACCAATGACCTCAATTCTTTCAAGTCAGAAGTCTGATTTTGGAGCTCTTGGATTTTCTTTATTTTTTCCTTTTGCTCCCTGAAAATCTTCTCCATCTCCAACATCCTTAATGTTTCCAGATTAGCATCAGCCTTTCTCAATATCTCGGGCATCATGTAAACCTCCCCGTTGTACTCCCTGAGCTTTCCGAAAACATCTACAAAATCCCCAGGGCCAAAGCCATCAAGTATCTTGGTGTTGACAAAAACCTTGCATCTGATTGTCTGCGTGGAATCGTCCAGAGTAACTGTGGCATATTTCTCGTCATCGCTTATGAACCTGTTAACTATCACGCCCACAACCCTGACCCTTGAGAGCCTTCTTCCTAAATTGGTAAGAACATAACTGCTCTGGAAGCCTTCCCTCTTCACAAACTTGCCGTCAACTATTTCCTTTGCAGAAGCTTTTTTTGCTGTTAATCTTTTGATATCCATGTTATCTTATCCTCTCAACATAATTTATTCTTGGCTCGAATATAGAGCCTTCTGTTTTCAATCTTCTCAATAAATCTTCTGTATCTGAAACTTTAATACCTTGTTCCTCTGCTGTTGTTATTATCTCCTCCTTTGCAACAGGCTTGCCGAGCTTCTTCTCAAGCATGTCAATTATATCCAAGATAGTGTGTATCTTGCTTCTCTGCGATGCGGGAACGCCATCTGTTCTATCAATATCAATTTTACCTGTCTCGTAATCATAGCCTAGTTGCTGTATTGAGAACTTCATCACGCTGATCGCTCTCTCAGCATCCTTGGCTTCCACCTTTTCTGACAGCCTTATCTTGGCTGCCGCCTCTGACAGTCTCATCAGACCTTCGTTCTGTCTTAAAGTAATTGCTATTGTGTCCTCTCCAGTATACATGCCCCTCATGTCAAGATAGAAATTCTTCAGCCTCTCGGCAGCCTCCCTTGTCATCTTGGGCTTGGAGTTCTTCCTACAGTATGCAATATACTTTCTCAGGAACTCGGGCTCTATCAGAGGCTTGACCCTGTTTGGCTCAAGCCTTGTCTCCAGAATATGGGTTGCCAATTTGTTGTCCCTTTCCTTGTCCGGAACATCCTTCAAAGCAAATTTCAAGTCAAACCTGGCCAGCAATGTGTCAGGTATATCCACCTGTTCAGCAACAGACTTGTACGGATCGAACCTGAAGAACTTGGGGTTTGAACCTGCCAGAACAGAAACCTGCGCAGGCAGCGTGGCAACAATAGAAGCTTTTGCTACTGAAACAGTCTGCTGTTCAAGTGCCTCATGCATTGCAATCTGGTCATCCTTGGACATCTTGTCGAATTCGTCAATGGCCAAAACGCCCTTGTTTGCCAGAACCATTGCACCTGCCTCAAGAACCCAGCCTCCCAGAAATTCCTCGTCCTTGACAACTGTAGCTGTCAGACCAGCAGCAGTTGCTCCACTGCCACCGACATACTTTCCTCTTGGAATTATTGATGCTATTAATTTTAGCAACTGACTCTTTCCTGTTGAAGGGTCACCAATAAGCAAAACATGAATGTCTCCTCTTATCTTGGTTCTGTCAGGAAGTATGTGTTGAACTCCTCCGAACAATTGAAACATCACTGCCTTCTTGATCTCATCCATTCCATATATTGATGGAGCAATCGAAGCAACTATTTTATCATAGACATCAGGGTCAGCTGCCAAACCTTTTATCCTTGCCTCGTCCTCAGGAGATATTATGACTTCCTCCCACTCCATCTCTGTAGGCTCGACATAATTCGCATCAACATAAATATCCATTTGTATCTTTCCCCTTCCCTTGGCTACTCTTCTTATTTCCTTGAGAACACCATTGACTCTGAGCCTGTTTCCAGGATCAGTTTTCCTCTGCATCCTGGGACTTGTCAAATCGTTCTTAAGATAAACAGAAACTTCTCCTGGTCTCTCACCACTAACGATCTCAAAAGGCTCCTCTATAAAAATCCACCTGGCATCAAACAATTTCTTATCGACCTCAACAAAACCGGTCTTTACCCTGCACTCCAAATTGGTGCATCTTGTAGGCGGCTTTATTGCCCTTTCTGCCTGTTTTACTTCAATCCTTTCCTGACACAAAGGGCACTCAAAAATAGCAACAGAAATTTCTGGCTTTACCTCAGAAGCCCTTCTAACAACACCGTCAAGAGAAACAAACTTTCCTATGTGTTTGGATCTTAAATTCCTTATCCTTATGTTGAACTCTTTGGGAATGTTATTGAATCTCGGTTCTATTTCCACGCTTCCCTCAGGCAAATCAATGTTCGATATGGCATCTCTCGCATAACCAAGAACCTCTTCAGGCTCGTTAATCAGCTTGTCAGCCAGTTCAGGGTCAAACTTGTCAAGAAGCTCGAAGTCAACAGTTATTGCCTTGTCTCCTTTTGCAGCTGCCGCTAGCAAATCTTTTTCATAGTATTGGCTAAAAAACTCTTCAAACTTTTCCACGTCCATAAAAATCACTTCTTCTTTAATCTTCTTAATCGTTTGTCTGCCTTTGCAACTGCTCTCTTCACATCTGCTACACTTCTTCCGCCAGTACAAATAATTTTGCCACTACCAAAAAGAAGAAAAGTGACCCTCGGGTCGTCCATTCTATAAACCAGGCCAGGAAACTGCTCTGGTTCGTATTCAGTGTTTTCCAAAGTAAAAGCAATATTGTTCAGGTTCAATTCTCTGTCCAGTTTCGCAGATGCAACAATGTTCTCTAGCCTTACCTTGTGGTTCTTGGGTATCTTTAAGCCAATCTTGTTCATTTTCCTGACTATCTTTGATATAGCTATTTTTGCCTCTTTCGGAGACTTGGCACCTGTGCAAACAATTTTACCCGAAGAAAAAATCAAAGCAGCTGCCTTTGGTTGTTTTAATCTCAACACCAGACCAGGAAACTGTTCTGGCTCGTATTCAATATTATCAAGACTAGCAACAAGCTTTTCGAGCTTTATGGGAACATTCAAAGAAGATGAAGCAACAACATTTTCGATTTTTATATGAAACGCCATAAGAATTCCTCGTTGATTATAAATAATAATAAATAAAGTATTTATAAGTTATTTAGTTGATTAAAATGAAATTGATAGCCTTGGTTTCCGGTGGAAAAGACTCGATATACGCCATTTACAAGGCAAAACAAGATGATCATGAAGTAAAGTATGCGGCAACCATCCATTCCAAGAATCCTGACAGCTACATGTACCACACGCCTAACATTGGATTAACACTAATGCAGTCAAGGCTTATGGGAATTCAGATGGTTTCCAAGGAATCTTTGGGAATAAAAGAGCAGGAGGTTAGGGACTTGGAGATACTGCTAAAAAATCTTGATGCTGAGGGTGTTGTCTGCGGGGCAATCGCAAGCAAGTATCAGAGGGACAGGGTTGAGAAGGTTTGCAAGGAGCTTAAGTTGAAACTATTGGCACCTCTGTGGGGAATGAACCCTGAAAAGCTCCTGAGGGAAATGCTCAAAAATGGTTTTGAAATAATAATAACTGCTGTTGCTGCTGACGGTTTTGACGAGAGCTGGCTGGGAAGAAAAATAGACGATGCCTGCATAAAGGATTTATTGAAATTGGAAAAGAAACACAACATCAGCATAGTTGGCGAGGGAGGGGAGTTTGAAACTTTTGTTCTTGACTGTCCTTTATTCTCAAAAAAATTGGAAATAACAAAGGCAGAGAAAGTATGGAAAGATAACTCTGGAGTTTATGAAATAAAGGACGCCAAGTTTGTTGAAAAGTAGTCTTTTATAATTCTCCAACGAATTTAATTATATGACCTACACGGACACAATAAAGGTGAAAGTTAAATCAGAGGGTTTCTCAAACATAACCGGAAAGGTTGAAAGCATTGTTAGAAAATCAAAAATAAAAAACGGTATCTGTGTTATGTTCTCTGTTGGAGCCACAAGTGGCTTGTTGATAAACGAGGATGATCCAATGCTTCTGGAAGACCTGAAAAACAGCCTGGAAAAAATAGCTGGGAAGTATCAGATATATCACCATACTGAGAACGCTCGTTCCCATATAAGGTCCAGCTTGATAGGAAACAGCCAAAATGTTCCTGTGAAAAACGGCAAAATGCTTCTTGGGACCTGGCAGGAGATAATGGTTGCCAACTTTGACACAGGGGAGAGGGAGAGGGAAGTCGTGGTATCAGTTATCGGAGAATGAATATAAGTTTTGGAGAAATAATTCTTAAAGTGAATATCTACATTGAATCCTACGGCTGTTCTGCATCCCAAAACGAATCAGAGATAATTTCAGGGTTGTTGGAAGAGGCTGGCTTCAGGATTGTTGAAAACGAGAAAGCAGCTGATTTGACAATTCTTGTTACTTGTTATGTCAAAAACACAACAGAACAAAAAATAATATACAGATTAGGTGAACTGCAAAAGAATTATCCTGAAAAGAAATTGATTATATCCGGGTGCATGCCTGAGGGAATTTACTGGAAACTTGTTAAGATTGCTCCCAATGCCAGCTTAGTAAGCACACATCATGTCAAGAAGATTGTTGAAGCTGTCAAGAAGACTTTGGAAGGAAGAAAAATTGAGTTCTTGGGAAAGTCAGATGAAGTGAAGTTATGTTTGCCCAAGACAAGAAAGAATCCAGTAATAGGCATAGTGCCAATCTCAAGTGGTTGCAATTCCAATTGCAACTACTGTTGCGTCAGGATAGCCAAAGGGAATTTGTTCTCTTATCCAAAGGAAAAAATACTGAAAGAAGTTTCGGATTCTGTTAACCAGGGCTGCAAGGAGATATGGATAACCTCGCAGGACAATGCCTCGTATGGCAATGGAAAGCTGCCAGAACTCATGAAGGACATATCAAGAATTCCTGGAAAGTTCCTAGTGAGAATAGGCATGATGAACCCCAACAATGTTCTTCTAATTCTTCCAGACTTGATCCAAGCCTACAGGAGCGACAAGATATACAACTTCCTGCACCTGCCTGTCCAGTCAGGAGACAATGAGGTGCTGAGAAGGATGAATAGAGCATATTATATAGGACAATTTGAGAGCATTGTCAAAGAATTCAGGGATAACCTAAGATGCCAAGTGTGGACTGATGTGATTGTCGGCTTCCCTGGAGAGACTGAGGAGCAGTTCAACAACACCCTTGAATTAGTAAAAAGAATGAGGCCTGACTGGGTTAATGTGTCAAAATACGGGACAAGGCCGAACACTCCAGCCTCAAAAATGGAACAGCTAGACCCCAACATTGTTATTAAGAGGAGCGCTGTTCTCTCAAAGCTTTCAAGAGAGATAACCCTGGAGAATAACAGGAAGTGGGTTGGCTGGGAGGGAGAGGTCCTGTTCTCAAAGAAAGGTAAGGGGGAGAACCAGTGGATTGGTAGGAACTTTGCCTACAAACCAGTTCTAATAGAAGAGACTGGTGCTCTTGGCAAATTCTTGAGAATCAGGGTCATAAAAGCTGGTTATTCCTATTTGTTCGCAGAAACCGTTTAAGTAAACTTTATATTTGAGGTTATTCATCTTAAGAAAAGGTGAAATTATGACCTACATGAAAAAATTGTTAATAGGTTCTTTGGTCTACATAATCGTTGCTATTGTGATTGCATGGTTCTTAGCAGACTTTGCAATATACGCAATAGCAATAGGCGCTTTGATTGCAGGTATCTACATGGGACGCGGTGCAACACCATTTAAGGGAGCAATTCATGGTCTAATGGCAGGCTTGGTCGGTGGCATAATTGGTGGTACAATTGGTGGTTTAGTACCAGTCTTGGGAATTCCTTTAGGTGGCTGGCTAAACGACCTAATAGGAGGAATACTTGGTTCCTTAACTGCAAATCCTTGGTATGCATTACCACAAATGGCTCTAGTGGGTTTGGTCTTAGGACTGATTGGCGGCTTCATAGGCGCAAAGCTAAGAAGATAGAGAACCTAAAGTAAGAATTAGATGTTTAGTTTTTTCTATATTATTTTTTATTTTATTATTGTTATTTCTAATGTTTCTGTGTTGAATTCAAAGGGCTTGCGTCCACTATAGGCTTCGTCTAATTTGGGTATACATTCAGAGCATTTGTCAAACCTTTCAAAACCACTTAACTCAGAACTCATATCATTCACATACGGACAACCACTGCAACATTCATGAAGATAAGCACTAGATGGAATTGGACCTCTAAATTTACTAGGATATACTCTTCGAATATTTTTTTCACTCATGTTAATAACCATAAAAAGCAGAGGGAGACGCTTATTTTATTATCGGAAGCCCCTTGGGGTTTTATCTCCCCTGCTTTTTTTCTGAATCGATAAATAAAATATAGAAAATTTTAAATATAAGTGTTATTAAAAATATTATAATAGTATTAAAAAATATTTTATAGTGGTATGATGACGTGGATAGTTGAGGAGAAAAACGGGAAACCAACAAGTTTGCCTGCAAGGATACTGAAACCCGATGAATTGAAAGTTGCGCTTTCTCCTCTTGCATGGAAAATATTAGGTTTGTTAGCTGAGAAGCCCTACTATCCCAAGGAAATGGGTAAGAAATTGAAAATGCACGAACAGAAGATATACTACCACATAAGGAATCTGGAAAAGTCCAATCTAATCAAAGTAATTAGAGAGGAGAGGAGGCAGGGGGCAATAACCAAGTATTATTCAATAACAGACCCTGCTCTTGTCTTGGTCCTAAAGCCCTTGCAGCCGTCATCAAAGTTCTTTGAAATGAAGCAGGAGCATGAAAAGTTCCTAGAACCGTTCATCCAAAACGGCAAGTTCAATGCCACTATTGTAATAGGAAGCCCTGAGCCACATGGCCCCACAAAGGAAAGAGGTCATGATGGTGTCTATGCAACCAACTTGGCCTTGTTTTTCGGGACTTTCTTGAATTACGTTCCTGGTGATTGTGTCAGATTTGATACAGAATTAAGCAAAGAGGATTTGAAGAACAATCTGATTCTCATTGGAGGCCCTTCTGTCAATTCCATAACAGCCAAGATCAATTCCAAGCTGCCAATAAAGTTCGGAAAAGTAAAGTACAAGGACAATTACTTTGACAGCTTCTATTCAGAGATATCAAAGAAGTCTTATTCTGACGAAAGCTACGGCATAATTGTCAAGATAAAGAATCCCTATGACAAGAAGAAGAGCATACTGGTTGTCAGTGGAAGGAGATACAAAGGAACAAAGGCTGCTTTATTGGCTTTTTTGTTGAAGTTTGACGAATTATGTTCAGGTAATTCTTACAACAAGAAACACTATGCCAGGGTTGTCGATGGTCTTGATATGAACAATGATGGGAAAGTTGACTTTGTGGAATTTCTAGAATGATTACTTTAATTCTTCGTTCAGAATTTTAGCAACTGTCTTGCCAGATATCCTTCCCCTGACTTCCTTCATTACTATTCCCATTAGAGGGGGGATTCTTTTTTGCTCGACTAGGTTAGGGTGTTTTTCAATTACTTTCTTCACTATCTTTCTCAAATCATCCTCTGACATGCCCTTGAGGCCGCTCTTCTTTATTGCCTGCTCAACAGAAGTTTTTTCCCTGGCAACTATTTCCAGAATGTTAGGTATAGCTTCCTTTGAAATTGTTTTGTTCTTAACAGAAGAGAAAATATTATCAAACTGTTCTTCAGTAAATTCTGTCTCAAGACCTTGGCGACTCAAGTCCTTTACAGTTGATGTGAATGTATTGGCAACCAAAACAGGATTGTAAGTTTTGGAAAACTTTTCAAACAAATCCAAGTATTCGCTTCTTAGTATTTGATCAACCATTTCTTTTGGCAATTTGTTCTTGAATCTTTTTGCCTTCTGGTCCCATGTCTCAGGAACCTTTATCTTTGAAAGGAATGGCTTTGTAATTACAATGCTCTCCAGATCAGTCTCCGGGTATAATCGTTCTCCTCCTGGCAGGGGCCTTGTGAATTCGGTTGTCCCATCTGCTTTTGCTATTCTGGTTTCTTCTTTGGGTTTCTTTCCTTTCTTTATCATTTCCTGCTGCCTCTTGATTTCATTATTAATCAGCTGGGGTATCATGTCCAATTCTTGAACTCCCTTTATCTCGACTCTTGCTCCACCTTTGATTGAAACATTGACGTCCTGTCTTGTAACACCAATACCTCTCTGGCTCTTGCCTGTTGACCTTATCATCATTCCCAGCTTCTCAGCAACTTCTTTTGCATGCTCAGGACTCTTTATGTCAGGTGCTGTCCCCATTTCAACAAGAGGAATGCCCAATCTGTCTAATCTGTAGGTTAGTTCATTGCCTTCTTTTTTTACTTTGCCTGCTGATTCTTCCTCCAAAGAAATATTAGTTATTCCAACGTCTCCTTGTGATGTCTTCAAGACTCCGTTCATACCTACGATTGCTGTTCTCTGGAAGGCGCAGGTGTTAGAACCATCAATAACAGTTTTCCTCATTATATGGATTTCATCTGGTATTTCCGCTTTCAAAAGCTTTGCTACCTGCAACGAAACATTCAATGCTTCCTTGTTTACAGACTTTGGAGGCTCCTCGTCTATGCATATCAAACATGTTTCATCAGGATAGCACTGGTAGAAGAATGTCCTATCTCTCAGATATTCATATAATGCAGCAACATCCACTTGTCCAGTTTCTCCTGCCACTGCCCTGAGTTTTCTCTTGATTAATGAGATTGGTTTTGATTCAGAGAATCTTGGTTTGCAGTTGCAGAACAGTTTTGTTTTCGTGTCTAGACGATTATGAATTTCTATTCCACATTTGAAACCTATCTTTTTGTAATCGGTCATCTAGCCATTCCTCCTTTTTTGACGCTCCCTCCAGACTTCCATGACATCTTTTCTGTAATTATTGTAAGATATGGTGACTATCTTACCTATGGAATCCTTTACCCACAATTGGGAACCGTCCAATATCTCATAAAAGAAAGCTTTGTGGGAAGTACCTTCAATATGATTGTGCTCGCAACTTGTCACATAACAATAATCAGTTATTTCATGATTATATTTTTTCATAAACAGTTCCAAAAACAATCTTGGATTCTTTCCGTCAATTTTCTCTATTAAATTTAAAAATTCTTCTTGTTTTGTCATTTCTACCATTTTCTACACCATAAAAGTCTCTATCTCTGTCCTCTTTGTAATATCTATCATAATACCAATTAACATTTTTTTAGCACTTATATAAGTTGTACAAAACTTTTTAAATATAGATAGAGGAACTAAGATATATGAAAATTCTAACAAAGGAATTGGTAAAAAATGACAGTAAAATTAAAGTCTCGAATAGTGGAGAAAAAATTATAGACAAAATGCCTTTGGATTTGAGGGTCACGGACTTGTTGCAAGATGGTTCCAAAACAACAAAAGAAATATACAAGTCCTCAAACTATAAAAAGAGGACAGTAAGAAAAGTCCTATCAAATCTTGAAAATAAGAAAATTGTCAAAAGAACGGAAGGAAGAAAAATCAATAAATCATTCAGATTCTCAGATAAATGGAGGCTGGTAAAAAGGATAGAAATCAAAAAAGTTGTACCAGAAAATTATTCATATCTTTGGTACAGTACTTCACACTACAACAAAGGCTATAAAAATCATTACATGTTTATCCCTAAAGAAATACCCTTAAATGAGTTAATTGTGTCTTCTTGCGGTCTGTTAGTGGCTGAAGCGACAAAGACTAATCCAAAGAGCTTAGAATTTGTTAACAGCGAACCTGTTATGATACAAAGGATTTTAGATTTTTTCAAATTCTTTAAAATAAGCCCTGAAAAACTGAAATGGAGAATAATCTTCAATGGAAAACTTAAGAGAAAGTATACAGAATCTGATGAAAAGGCATCTAGAGAGTTTTGGCTAAAAACTACAAAATTAAGTCCCAATAATGAGCAATCTAGTTCGCCACACTATACTAAAAATACAAAGGGCAAGATGAGGAAAAATGTTCCATGGGGTTCTACAGATATCTATTACAATAACACCATCTTTAGAAGAGTCATATTAAAACTATTGGAGCATGTTAAAGAGAAAGTAATTGGCAACAGAAAGTTAGCAGTATACTATCTCAAAGGTTATTTAGCCGGAGAGGCTTACGTAGGAAGTTATGATAGAGCAGTTCAATTCGCTTCAGTTAACAATAATGAATTAGCTGTGGCAAACCAATGCCTAAATCTTTTAGATATAAAGTCGTCCCCTTCAAAGGCCACATCAACATCTCCTCCTAGAATTATAATAACGAATCTAGATGGTTTTCTGAAGCTATACAAAAATGACATCTTTGAATTAAACCCGTATAAAAAATTGGCACTCTTAAATAAAATTCTACAATACAAGAAAGTCAATAATGAAGGGAGGGAAAATATTAATAAGGATATGAATTCAGTAAAAATTTTCATTAAAAACCGGGATTCCATCTTCTCTGCTAAAAGAAGGAATCAATAGTAGACCTGTCTCTTATTTCTCCCACCATGTTGGTTAACATCATTTTCCTTACATCGTTTATATTCTTATAATGTGCTAGCAACCAACCAAGTTTTATGTATGCAACTTCACTAAGCATATCTTCCGCAGGAATCGCCCCTGCCTCGTGGAACAGGATTCTCAGGTTCGTGTAAACATCAGGATTGACCCTGCCGTATATTGTCTGCGTTGTGATGACAACTGGTATGCCCTTCTTTGTCAATTTCTTAATGGTAGGTATCCAGGACTTTTCAGCTGATGTAGGAACATGTCCCATTCCAGTTCCCTCAATGACAAATCCCTTGTAGCCTTTCTTGAGCAAAAATTCCATAATCTCTGGATCGCTTCCTGGATAAACTTTCAGTAAAGCAACCTTGGGCTCGAACTTGACATCAGCTATTACTTTCTTATCACCCCTTTTCTTATGATTCTTGTTAATAATTGAAATCTTGCCGCTTGGAAAGACTTTTGCCAGGGGCGGCTCGTTAACTGACTTAAAAGCATCTCTTCTGGTACTATGAAGTTTTCGTGCACTTACTCCTCTTGTGAAATAGCAGTAATGGTCGTCTGTTGAGCCGTGCATGCATATTCCAACTTCCCCGATGTCTGATATGGCAACATGGGCAGCGCAGATAAGGTTCATTGAAGAATCAGAACTTCCTCTGTCAGAAGACCTCTGTGAACCAACTAAAACAACTGGCTTGGAGACGTTCTTCAGCATGAAAGACAAGGCAGCAGCAGTATAATGCATAGTGTCTGTTCCATGAGCAATTATCACTCCCCTGTTTTTATTCAATTCTCTTGCTACTACCTTTGCCAACTTCTGCCAGTCCTTTGGACCCAAGTCCTCAGACATCTTCCTAAAGGGAGTGGAAACATCCTTTATGTAGATTATATCCTTCAGTTCAGGAACATTGGCCACAAGCTCCTCTGGCTTTTCCAAGGCTCTGACACCGCCTGTCTTGTAATCAACTCTAGAAGCAATAGTTCCACCAGTCATTATAAGAGCTACTTTAGGCTTCTTAGGATCGAATTTCAGTTTCTTGAACTTCTCCTTACCCATCTCGAACTTCATCTCATCCTTGATTTTCCTGGGCTCTCTCTTCTTGCTCTTATTAACTTTTGTTCCTTTCTCAAACCTTATGCCTATGTTGTAACCATTATCCAATTTAATTACAATAGAATTCAAATCTCCTATCTCGGCTCTAGGCATCAACAGGCCCTCATAAGTCTTCTTACCTTTTGTAACAGAAATCCTGTCTCCAACCTTTATCTTACCCTTTTTCAGAACATTCCTTATTTTTGGAGAATAATTGTTTAACATAATAGAATTATGACGAGTGTCATTTAAAATAATTACTTAAGAGATACTACCCTTACCCTTGTACTCTCGTCCTGTTTCTCTATAAGCTTCTTGAACTTGCAGCTCGGGCATGTGAGCCACCTGATGAATCTGCCATCTATTATCAGTGCCTTTTCGCCGCATCTTGGGCACGGGGCTCTGTCCTCGCTCCTGTCCTCTCTTGATTCAATCTGTTTCAAAGCCATTATCCAAACCTTCCTCTCTTTATGTCAACATGGGTGTCCTCATGTATCCTCGGGAACTTTGTTGATAATTCAGTCATGTCCATTATCATCCGCGGCTTGTTCACGAACGCTATCTGGTCGCCGGCAGAAGACTTGTCCAGCTTTTCGTCGATCCTGTACTTCTTTGACATGCTCAGTGTTAACTTGCAGAACGGGTACTGTATCCTGAAAAGCTTGTCCAGCGAGACATCCTCCAGCCTGCCGACAACTATCGAAGTGTTCAAATCAACTGCAATTACCTGGTTTAGCAGCTTCCTTGCCTTCTCCTTGCTCTTTTCTATTGCAGAATACCAGTTGTCAGGCAAAGGCATATTCCTCTTAGAAATCTCCATACTACTATTTGTTCTGATAAATATTTATAAACGCCCAAAAAATGATTAATTGGTTGTATGAAATTAAGAGAAAAGTATCTCAAAATAGCGAATGATGCCACTAGTAAGCTAAAGGAGGATTCGAATTTAATTGCCGTTCTTGCGTACGGCTCTCTAGCGACTGACAGGTTAAGAGAGGGTTCGGACATAGATTTATTGATAATCGTTAAGAAAATTCCTGAAAATCTAGATATTTTTAACATAAGGCATGAAAAAATCAGTGGGATTATAATAGACTTTAATTACAACACAGAAAAAGGATTGGTTTCCGAAATCAATTTTGAAGTTGGTTGTTGGTTGGCTTCAGGATTGGTCATGAATGCCCTTGCTTTATACGATCCTGGTAAAATCCTTGAAAAATTGAAGAATTATATAATATCAGTCCCAAAACAAAAGAAAAAAGAGGCCTTTAAAACCTACATTGAAGAGTCACAATTGTATGCTGACAAATTGAAAAATACACCTCCAAGCAATTTAGAAAAGAACATGTTCTTAATGAGGGAATGGAACAGTATGTCTCATGCATTGTTTATACTAAACGACACAAGACCCTCAAGTGAAGACAATCTCTTTAACGAGATTCTTGAATTAAAGAAGAAACCAAGGAACTTTGAAAGGCTTTTCAAGATGGTATATGGAATTGAAACCAATGAACAGAAAACAAATCAAATGAGAAAATCATTTTTAGAATTATATAATGATTTGAAGGGATTGAAATTTTCTTAAGTTATGTGGACTTCCAGCACGTCTCCGTCCTCCAGCTTGTATTCCGGACCGACCTTTTCACCTGGAAACTTTGAGGAACCCCACACCCTTGCGAACTTGAAATATTTTGAAAAGTCCTTGTGAAGGTCACTTGCAGCATCCTCCACAGTCGAGCCTTCTTTCAGAACCATTGGGGTTTTCTCTGGCTTCTGGCCAGGCTCCTTGCAGAATATCTTTATCAGACCAAGAATGCCCCATAGCTTTTCCTTTATCTTCTCGGGTTCCTCGTCCCTGCTTATTGCTATGTATTTCTTTCTGATTCTGAACTTGGACATTATGTCCTTTATCTTTTCTAAATCATCCTTGTTCCTGTAAACCAGAACCAATGCGTCAGAGCTGTGCACTATGCTCATGAACATTGGTTTGAATGTGGATGGTATCTCTATCATCTGTATCTTAACGCCTTGATAATCCACTGTCCCTATCTGGGGCTTTTCTGTTGTAAACTTGTGTGGAGATATTTTCGGTCTGGCATTGGTCAGTATAGTCAATATGGTTGATTTGCCTGTTTGCGTCATGCCTAGAATGCAGACTTGGGCATCGCCTTTCTTGGGAATGTTGAAACTATTTCTCGAGGTGCTGGCCTCCTTTTGCTGCTTCATCTTTGCCAGCCTCTGCTTCAGCTGCTTCCTAAGGTTCTCCCCGCCCTTGTGGGAAGGCGCCTCGCTTATCATATCTTCTAGAGCAGCAATCTTCTCTTCCTTGGTCTTTGCGCTAAGGTACCTCGCCTGGGCCTTGGCATAACCAATAGTAACATTTGTCGGCATAATTAGAATTAAGTTTTAAAATTTAATAATACTCTGTTCTGTAGTCATCGCCTTCTGCCTCATAATATACAACTTCCTTTTTCTCTTTCTTTCCCCTTTTCTTCTTGTCATGCCTGTACCTGATAATGGTTATCGCAATAATGACCAAAACAATGGAAATTGCAAAGTTCCATATTATGACGCTGTAATCCTCTAACCCTCCTCCGAATATTATTTCAAAAAGAAGTAGTGCTGTTGCTATTGAAAAAACTATAAACGCCAGCACCATCAGAGTTACTATCTTCCTCATAAAATCATTATATATTGCCTTTATATCTAAATACTTTTATGGAATTGAAAAGGAAAATACTTATTGGTGTTACGATTTACGCGGTCTCCTTACTGTTCTTGGACCAGATAATGGCGTTCGACCAACAGCTTTTTCTCGCTGTAAACTCAATATCAAACCCTTTGCTAGATCCCTTCTTTGTGTTTATAACTTATCTGGGCTCGTCAGTCTTCTGGATAGTGGCAGTAATGCTGCTCTGGATGAGGGGCAAGAGGAAGGCATCAATCTACCTTGTCCTTGCCTTCATAATAGACACAGTGTCCCTGTTTTTCCTCAAGTTCCTAATTTCCAGGCCCAGGCCGTTTGAGAACCTTTCGGACCTGAATTTTCTCAGCCTTGAGATGGACCTTGGCCCCAGCTTCCCCTCTGGCCATACTCAAAGGGCGTTCTCGGGAGCAGTGGTACTTGGCTCGTTCTACAAGAAGTTCAGCAAACTGTTCTTCGCATTGGCCTTGCTGGTCGGCATTAGCAGAATCTACATCGGGGTTCACTATCCCTTCGATATATTATCAGGCTCGATAAACGGATTCCTAATCGGATCGATAGTACTAATCCTGCCAATCAAGAAGATTGCAAAGAAGATAAAATTGATTTAGATGTCGAAAACAAGCTCGACCTTCTTGTCGTAGAAGCTTGAAATAACACTGGAAAAGTCTTCCTGAGAAAGTAACAAATGGTTCTTCTGTATCTCAGGGACTCTCACCCTGAATATCTCCTCGTTGTCCCTGTACAGGGTGTTTATGCCGTTGACCTTGGCTGGCGTGACCAGTTCCTCCACGAAGTCCTTGATGTTGGAGGCCTCTTCCAGGATTCTTATTGACTTCTTGAATTTTTTTGCTATAAGCTTGACAACAGCGCCTCCCTTGCCAACCAGTCTTGCTGCATTCCCTCTTCCTGTTATTATGAGAAGGACTCCTCTGTCAATTACCTTTACAATCTTGATGTCCTGCAAGCTCATCGTCTTGGTGCTCAGGTTGTAGATGAATCTCAGAACACTGATTTCCTTTTCAGTCAGCTCGTTGTTTTCTAGCTTTGAGTGACATGTATCGCACAAGTTTTTAGATGTCAAACAATCATGGCACAAAGGGGTTTGCATAAGGATATATTAATCAAACCTTAATATAAATTATTTTGTATTGTTAAGCATAGTAAAAATTTGTGATAAAACATGGAAATTGCTATCTGCGGTAAACCATCTTCCGGTAAGTCGAGTTTTTTCAAGTCTTCGACCATGATTGACGTCCCAATATCCTCAAGGCCGTTCACCACGATCAAACCCAATGTTGGTGTTGCCTATGTTACTACAGACTGTCCTTGCAAGGAACTGGGCTTGAAGTGCAGCCCCAAGAACTCCCAGTGCGTTAACGGGACAAGGATGATACCTGTAAAGCTGTGGGATGTTGCTGGTTTGATTCCAGGAGCCCACGAGGGGAAAGGCTTGGGTAACAGGTTCTTGACTGACATCATACAGACAGATATGCTGATACATATTGTCGACGCGTCTGGGAAAACAGATGCTGAGGGCAATGCAACAGACAAGCACAATCCCTCTGAAGACGTGAAGTTCCTGGAGAATGAGATTGAGCTCTGGTTTGCTTCAGTCATCAAGAGGAACCTTGCCAAGATAAGGGACAAGGAGAAGGCATCTGATATCTTGTCTGGTCTGGGAATCAAGCCCGATCACATTGAAACTGCTCTTAACGAGGCTGGGCTGGAACCCTTGGGTTTGGCAAGGGAGCTGAGAAAGCTTTCAAAACAGATTCTTATAGCTGCCAACAAAATTGACTTGCCGAGCTCTCATGACAATCTGGAAAGGATGAAGGGTGATTTTCCTGAGCTGACCATTGTTCCCTGCTCTGCTGAGGCAGAGATAACTCTGAGGACTGCATCCAAGGTAAGTTTCATTGACTATGTCCCTGGAAGCAAGACATTTGAAATAAAAAAGGAGCTGAACGAGAACCAGAAAAAGGGCCTTGAGCTGATAAGGAAGGTTGTTCTTGACAAGTATGGTTCAACCGGTGTCCAGGACTGCCTGAACAAGGCTGTCTTTGAATTCCTTAATTACATTGCTGTTTTTCCTGTTGAGAACGAATCCAAAATGTCTGACAAGAAGGGCAATGTTCTTCCAGACGTGTTTCTCTTACCCAAGGGGTCAACTGCCTTGGACATGGCGTACAAGGTCCATACGGACATCGGTGATAAGTTCATTGGAGCAATCGATGCTAGGACAAAGAAAAGAGTCTCTGCCGACTATGAGCTGAAGAACGGAGACATACTCTCTATTCAAAGCAGAAGATAATTATTTAAATGTCTGTTCATAAAATTAAACATATGTTCAATAAATTAAACATACTGAAAATATTCTTTGAGGACCCTGCCAAGGAATTCAATGTCAGGGAGGTTGCCAGGCTTTCGGAAATCTCACCGGCGACTGCGAGCAAGGAACTGAAAAGAATGGCAAAGGAGGGCCTTCTGAAGGAAAGGAAGGAAAGGGGCTTCAATCTGTACAGGTCGGACCTTGAAAGCGACTCCTACAGGGACCTGAAGACCTACTATAACATAAGGAAGCTGAGGAAATCGGGTCTGGTCGCTGCCTTGAACGCATTCTATATGAAACCGGCAATTGTCCTTTTTGGCTCTGCCGCGAGTGGTCTTGACACAAAAACAAGCGATTTCGACCTGCTGGTTGTCTCCGAGAAGACAAAGGAATTTCCTCAAACCAGGAAGTTTGAAAAGAGGTTGAACAGAACGCTACAACTCTTTGTGGTAAAGAATGTTAAAGAGCTTAAAAACAAGCATCTTATCAGCAACGTGCTGAACGGCATAGCCATAGAGGGTAGTATTGAATGGACTTAAGTGAATGCTTTGAGAAAGGGTTGATAAAGAAGGCTAGAATAGATGGGGAGCTTGTCAAGTCATTGTTAGAAATGTCCTACATAAAGGAGATGGCAGTAAGGAAGGCGCCGATTGACAGCATAAACATATCTGCTTATGTCTCCCTTGCCTATGATTCTCTGAGGGAGGTTCTGGAGGCAGTCTGCATTTCCAAGGGCTACAAGGTTCTATCACACGTCTGCATAGGGGAACTACTGAAAGACTTGCTCAAGGGCTTTGACTATGGGAAGTTTGACAGATTGAGATGGATAAGGAACAGCATAAATTATTATGGAACAAAGATTGAATTTGGGCAAGGAAAGGAAATAATAAACAAAATTTTTTCTATGAAAAAAGAGCTTACAGAGAAATACCTTCCCGTACAGAGCAGGAAATAAAAAGAATTTTTAACCGTAGTAGTAATCTTCGCCAGTCGAGTATGGTTCACCGTCTGCACAAACTACTTTGTTTACTGGAAGATATGATGACCTTGAATTTGTATCCCACTCTTCATTGTTTCCCGAGTCTAAATAATAATAAACTGTTTCCCTTCCCCAACTATAACTGTAACTATTGTATCCATAAATACCCATTGCACACTTGCAGAATTTTTTCATCTGATTCGAATTCCTGTAGAGATATTGGTAATCTCCGCTCCAGCATTTAACAGCTGTTGCACAGTCTGGATCATTTATACTATTGCAATCGGGTCCGCAGCATCCATCCGTCGAACCACATGCCTCCCAGACGTTTTCACATGTTTTTAAACCTTCAACGCAACTATCTGCTGTACAAAAATTATTATCATTACAATTTACTGGGATTCCCGCCTGGCAATCTGATGTTGCATGGCATGTTTCCACACCATTACAATATATTTCATCATCACATATTGAATTATCCGGCGTGTTATCGCAAGAGCCTGTTCCCTCGTTGCAAGAATCAACAGTGCATCCTACACCGTCATTACAGTTTATTTGTTCTCCACCGCAAATACCGCTTGTACAAGCGTCATACACTGTGCAAAACAAATTATCGTCACATGTTGTTCCGTCTGCTACTGGTGAACTTGAACAGCTATCTGATGATTCATCACAAGAAGCAATAGTACAAGTGTCATTAACACCACAGGTGTAAGCCTCTCCTCCGCCGCATGCTCCAGCCTGACAGGTTTCTCCTACATTACAGAACAAACCGTCATTACAAGAAGTTCCGTCGGGTCTTGGTTGTGCCACACAACTATCTGAAGCTTCATCACAAATTCCAACATTGCATTGATTATCTAAATAGGAACAGCCAACAGATGCTCCTGATTGGCAAACTCCTGAAATACATGTCTCAGCTCCATTACAGTATAATCCGTCATCACATTCTGAATCAATTGTGCATTCAGGTTCTATTGGTTTAACAGCCAAGTATGCATTGTAGGCGTCGACTCTTCCCCAGCCATAATATCTATCCCATCCTGCACTTCCTAAATCTTTGGCTGTTGAATAAAGTATGCTTTTGATTTGACTGTCTGTTAAGCTCGGGTTCACCTGCCTCATCAAAGCCACTGTTGCTGAAACATGCGGTGTTGCCATTGAAGTACCGCTCCAAGACGCATAAGCGCCGCCCGGCAAACTAGAATAAATGCTTACCCCTGGTGCAACTATATCTAACGCACTGCCTGAGCCAGACCAAGATGGTCTTACATCGCCTTTGTCAACTGCCCCAACTGCTATTGCCCCGCTTGCACAACCAGGGCTGCTAACTACTCTTCCGGTATTGCCTGCTGCTGCTACAACAGTCACACCCTTGCTTACTGCCCAGTTAACTTTTGAAGCCAAGTAATCATTATCACAATTTGACCTAGAAGTTCCTCCGCCGCCCAAGCTTATGCTCATTATCTTTGCTGGTTCGTCTCCTGTATTTGGTGCACCATCAGGCCCATCAACAACATAATCAATCGCAGCTGCTATATCGCTCGTATAGCAAGAACCACCAGAATCGCAAACTTTTGCCATCCATACCTTTGCTCCTGGCGCAACGCCTTCTGCAGAGGCTACAACACCATTGGCAGTTATTATTCCTGAGACATGTGTTCCATGTCCATGGTCATCAGAATAGCTAGATGTGTATGAGACAAAGCTTATACCTCCAACTATGCTGTCTGACAGCTCCTGATGGTCATAATCAACTCCTGTATCCAAAACCGCGACTGTTACCCCAGAACCGTCATAACCCAAAGCCCAAACCTTGTCCGCCCCTATCTGTTGGTCTGCTTGTAAATCCATTATATAAAGAACTTCATCTTGCTCGAATCTCGAAGCAATTGCCTCTGGGCAATTCATTGCAGTCGCATCTTCCAGCTCGTGAATTATTTTGCACCCCTGCATTCTGAATAGCATCCTGTCTGCTAGAGAATTTGTGCGCGCTATAACTCTATTAGATTTAATATTTGACGCTCTCACGTCTGTCATTGCCAATGTTATTGAGCTCAGCAAGACTATTGCTATTATAGAAAATAAAATAACTTTCTTCATTATTATAATTCTGACAACAATAATATAAAGTTGATACCTACAGGCCCTTGACTTTGCCTACAAGGTTCACACTGATATTGGTGACAAGTTCATTGGAGCAATCGATGCTAGGACAAAGAAGAGAGTCTCTGCTGACTATGAGCTGAAGAACGGGGACATACTCTCTATTCAAAGTAGAAAATAAAATCAAAAGGGTCTGTTACGCTTTCAGACCACGAACAAAGGCAGAAGCAAGCTCTGTATTGTTGGAAGGACTTCCTTGACTGAAACATAAGTTAAATCTGGCTCTTCTATATCTTCTTGAACCACTGCACATACCTGTGTTTCTTCTGGTTTATTTTCATATCTTCCGCACATGTTTGCATCAGAACATCTTCTAGTCTGGATTCCGTTCTCGCATTCACTCCAATCTGTACATCCCCATTCTACAGCGCATTGATCCTCGTTAGTGTAACCGATTATGTTGAAACCAAATTCGTTTGGATCGACTCTTGCATAGATGGTCGAGTTCTCTCCGCACTTGACATAGCTCAAATTATATTTCATTAGAGCTTCAACCTTCATTTCACAGTATTCCTCAGAAGCGATTCTTTCTATTGTCTTTTCCAATGCTTCTATTCTTACCTCCAGAATGTTTATTCTGTTTACCAGAAGCCAAACATCCCTATCAGAAGCAAAGTAACTGTCCAAGGCAACTCCTATCTTTTTGTATCCGTCTAAAGGATTTGCTTCTCTTCCCAACAACCAGTCTATGGAACCTGTAATGTAACGGACCATATCAGTTGGTTGTACGCCAGAGTCTGTTGACCATGCGTCTTGCTGTTGGTTGATGTACTCTTGCTGGCACAAACTCCATATAAAACTTATATGAGATTCATCATCATATCCCAAAGATTTTAGATATGCTGCAAAACCTGATGGTGGTATGTCTCCTATTTGGTTAAAATATGCTTGTAAGCTTGGCTGATAGCAAATCTCTCTAACTTCGCTATTATGATCAAATTCAGCACCTCCCAAAATCACATCCCTTGGTCCTGAACCAGTTGCTGTTCCGTATAGGTCATCTCTTACATGAGTATCGTTTCCTGAGATTTGTATGTCTATGTTTACAGTATAGCTGCTGTTTGTCTCATTCTCAGTTACATCGAATGATACGCTCTCTTCTTCAGCAATAGCGATGTTTACTGATAATACTAATAGAATTGATAAAATCACGAATCCTGTTAATGTTTTCTTCATTTTTTACCACTTTATAATAATAAAAAGTTAACTTTAAATACCCATTAGGTATCAAGTCAAACTTTCGATTTTTAATTCCTTAAAAAATAAAAGGAAAAAGGGGAGTCGATTTTTTTGATTATGTTCTTAATTAATCGCAGTTATCGCCATCGCAAACAGCTTCTCTGAAACCCATTACAGATACAAAGAATCCGTTTACAGCACAGTCTACTGCATCAAGTTTTTGCTTTCCAAATGCTTTGAACCATACGTTTTCTCCGTATGCGCCCATTACATGACTTGATGTTTCTCCGTCAACTGTTAGGCTTGAAGCCATTTCTACTTGAACTGTCCCGGCATCTATTGAGTTGTCATGTCCACCGACTTTGAGCTTTTGTCCTGCTCCTTCTTCACCTGCTCCGCCTTTTAATTCTAGTTCTACGTTATCTCCACCTGTTATTTCTACAGCTGAAGATGCATCATATACATAACCTGTTGGGCATGGACATTGTCCTGCACAGCATCCGATTACTGTTAAGTCGTGTGTAGCGAATATGTTTCCTTCTGCTCCTGATCCGCCTATTTCTAATCCCATTCCTCCACCGTTATTGCTGCCTCCACCGTGTAAATCAATGTTACCGCTTCCACTTATTCCACCAGTTGAAGAAACTGCATAACTGAAACCAGTATCACTACCTGCACCTGCACCAAATATACCTGCTACTGCATTATTAACAGTTGCATCTATGTTAACATTCCATGCTAGTGCTGGTGATGCTACCATCAAAAGACCAAGAATTGCTGCGATTATTTTGTTATTCATATTAATTTCACCATAATATTTTGGGTATTTTGTCTCCCTAGGAAAACCTAAGCCTCGCGGTGAACCTCAGCTTGATATAGCGCCCCTCCTCGGCGCTAGACTCATCTCTAGACTTTCTAGAAATTTAATCATAAACAGAATAAAATTAAGAATTATTTAATCCCCTCTGAGACAAATTACGCACAGAAACTGTACAGGATTATTACAGGAGTGATACAGAACATTAAAAGTTTAAATACTTAATCGGATTTTCCTTGTACAAGAATACGACATTAGCTGTAAATTCTAAGGCTTTTGTTTATGTTTGTTATCTTGTCAAGCTCTTTTTCTGAGAAAAAGTGTGACCTTACGCTCTTGTAGCATTCTGTTATCCAGTTGGGATGCTTAAGGTTCAGACCCCATATGCTCCTTCTGGTCTTGTTGCCGTACCTCTGGTTCTTCTTGACCTCGATCAGCCTCCACTCAATCATCCTTTCCAAGTGATGGATGGCAACAGACTGTCTTATCCCCAGTTTAAAACACATGTTCTCAACGCTCATGGAGTGCATTGTCTCCGGAGAGTTGACCATTAAATGAAGAATGCCCGCCCTTATCTGGTTCGAGCATATTATCCTTACTTCGGGTATGAGCCTTGCCATTATTCCAAGATCATTGTTCTTGTCAACAGGCTCAATAATTCTCAAGGATATCTTATTCATAAGAGCAATTAAACAGTAAGTTTTAAATACTTAATCACTGACCCGTAGGAAATAAAGCAGTATTAAAACTTGATAAATATTTAAGTTGAAAATTTAATCTATTCTTCATGAAAGCCTTTCTGGTTTTTGCGGTGTTCCTGCTACTTTCTCCTGTTGTGATGGCCCAAGGTATAACTATTCCCAACATAACCATAAGGATCCCCAACATCACCATCAGGGGGCTTCCCAACATAACCGTGTTCAACCAGACCAGGGTCTCTGATATCTTGGATTTGTTTGAAGGTACTAACATCACTAATGTTCTGGCAGAAAGGGCGAACAGTGCATTGGGCTATTTGTTCAACAGGATACTGGAGAATATTGTCAATACAATAAACAATTCTTTGCCGCAGATAATTGAAATTCTCCTAAAGGGAAACACTACTGATTAACGGTATTCCCTTGTCCCCCAAACGAACTTCCTGTTCAAAACAACTTTTATGACAACCTCTGTCCTGACTATGAACAAGAAGGTCAGATAGAGCGGGAATGCCAGGAAAGTGTCCAACTCGAACCTTCTTATAGACAGGGCATAAACAGCTGAAATTGTAAAGCAGAAGAAAAGGAAGAACAGCACGAAGTTTACCAGCAGGTTGGGCAGGTTTGTAGCGAAGTAAAGCATCAGGCCAAACAAAGTTACGGTTGATATGGTGAAGAAGAACGACGTGAAGCACATCAGCACGTTGGAAAAATAGAACGGGTTGGTCTTCCAGACATCCTTGTTTCTCAGGGTCTCCTTCAATACTCCCCCGAACCATCTGAGCCTCTGCTTCCTGAGCTGCGAAAAGTTGGTAGGGGCATAAGAGTATACCACGGCATCAGTCGGGACTATCCTTTGCCTCTTCTTGTTCATCTCAATCCCGATCTTGAAATCCTCGACAATGCTGTACTTGTCGAATTTTATCTTTTCAACAATGCTCTTTTTGGTGAAATACAGCGGTCCTGGAATTGATATCACGTTGGTGTACAGGGACTGCACCCTTCTTATTACCTTTTGGTCAAAGTCATACTCCATCCTCTGCAGGCGCGTCAGAAGGGTGTTCTGAGCAGGCACAACATGTCCTACAATACATGAAGCCCCTGTCTCTCTCATCTTCAGAATAATCTTTTCAGGCGCCTCAACATCCATGAAAGAGTCCGAATCAGACAAGAGAACGTATTCCCCATTGGCGTGCCTTATCCCCGTGTTAAGAGCCTGGGCCTTTCCCATGTTTGTTGTGTGGGGAATCAGCCTGATGTCAATATTGCCTTTGTAATCCCTTATGAATCTCTTAATCTCCTTCTTTGAGTTGTCAATGGAACCGTCATCAACCACGATTATCTCCTTGATGTCCATATTGCTGTTTTCAAAAACCTTGACATTCTTTTTGAGCATATTCATGATAATCTTCTCTTCATTATAGACCGGTATTATGATGCTTGATACATTATTCATTTTAACCACCAATGGAACTGGTAACTCAAAAAGTAGAAAAGGTATATGGGGAGTATCATCATTATGCCCAAGGCTATCATTGCCTTGTTGAAGAAAAGGTAGCTTTTGTCCGACTCCTGCATCCTAGGAACAACAGGAATGATACCCAGAACAAGGGTGCAGTTCTTATAGCCGCAGAAGTTGATCATGGTGTATATCCTGTTTTTTTGGGTATCTACATCAACTATGTCCGTGTTGATGTCATCAATACGGAAGTAATCAATCTCCTTTCCCTCTGATATCTCGTCCAGCCAAGTAGTGTTTATCTCGTTCTGAATATGGATGGCCATTGTCCATTTATCATCAACTGAAGACTGGCCGTAGTCCATCTTCTCCTTTTCATAGTATATGCCCTCGGCCTTTTCCGGTATGTAGAAAATTTTTTCGGGCACGGGGAATGCATGGGGAATATCATAAGGCGGGATATAGTATTCTATGTCCAAGCCGTAATCGTATTCCAGAATCTTGTAGCCTTTCAAAACATCAAGGCGGCTTTCATTTGTGCCGTGGCTGTAGCCGTGCTGGGCCAGCTTGACGAAAGACAGCCTGTCAATAATCTTCAGCTCCTCAAGCAATTCATTCGGCATTATCTCATCGTATATTGTCGGGAAGATCTTGAAGTCTGGGAAATTTATCATAGCATAGGCTAACGAAGACGACAAAACTATCGACAATACTATTATAAAGAGAAACTTATTTTTCTTGGACATTCACTTTTAATTAGTAGGAAAAAGTTTTATGCCTATCTGACATTACGCAAGCACTACAGAATAAATTTTAAAGAAGCGCTTTGGGCGGCAGTACGATGTTTTCGGATTTTCTTCTTAATAGAAAGATTGTGATTGCCGCGACTATTATTAAAACAACTGACCCTATCAACAGGTTGGTCGGCGTTAGTAGGAAGAATCCTGATGGTCCAACTGATGCTTCTGCTTCCTCTCCAACAGTTGCACATGGCTGAGATGAGAACGGTTCTCCACTGTTTGTTCCGCAGTTGTTTATGTCTTCACAAACTCTTGTCTGGATGCCGTTCTCACATGCTCCCCAGTCTGAACAAGTCCATCTCTCCTGGCAACCCTCTTCTGTAGTTTCGGTTGTTTCAGTTGTGGTTTCTGTTGATGGTGTGGAACCGCCACCGCTAGGAGCTCCGCCGCCTGTAGTAGTTGTTGTAGTGCCAGAAGTTGTTTCACCTGTAGCTGTTAAATCTAATTCTGTGCTACAAGCAAAATCATAACAAGATTGAAAGTTTTCATTTGCTTGATTTCCATTAACAAAAAAATTAATTGTTCTTCCAGATTGTATAGAAGAAAGTGATATTATGAATACTGGGTCATAACCATACTTTCCACCTTTAGTTGTTGTGCTTCCAACCTCTGTTCCGTCTATTTTAGCAACAACAGTTGTTCCATCCGGAGCTGGACTTCCGTTAATACTGACATTGCCATAAAATTGATGGGCGATTGGCACTGCCAAAACTAAATTAGAAAGTAACATAATACCAACAAATGTAGTCAACATCAATTTTTGGTTCATTTTTTATTACCTGCTTATAGTTAAGCCGAAAAGGATAAAAGCTTAACTATTATTTTCGGCGCAATTAAAGCCCCCATTCCATATGCAAGCGTAATTGCCATATACATAACTTTTCTGTTCAAGATTCTCACCTTTGATCAAATAAAAATAAAGGAAAGGGCAGCGTTTTTACTAAGGTATTATTCCGCCGCCTGACCATCTGCATTCATAGTCACTGTTCCATAGACAAGTTGTTGCTGGTGCATACATGTCTGCTACATCCAACTCTAACCAGTATCCACGACCTGCATACATTCTGTCAAGGTTTGATTGTAGTGGACTATCTGGGTCTGCACATGTGTTCAATCCTAACCAATATGCAGTGTGACTTCCACAGCTTATGTAACTCCACAATGAACTCCATCTTGGATATCCTTCTTGTGTGTCTACCAGCGAGTTCAAGGCGCAGTATACTTGGTCTCCGTATATGTACTTGCCTGGGAACCAATTGATTCCTGGTCTGCATGTTGGCTCAAAGTCTCCACATTCATACAGTTCCCAACTTGTTCCATAGTAACCAATCAGGTTCCATCCTGAAACCAAATCCCTGCTTGGTGGCGTTGTTCTTGGACTGAACAAGCTTCCTCCAATCAATACCTCTACTGGTTCTTCTGTCAGGTTTGTCAATACCCAATAACCCCAACCTGGTATTATTCTTAGATTATCTGGACCATCTCCTGGTGTCCATACGCACCACTCTTGACCACATAATACCTTGTCTCCGTCATATGCCCAGACTGATATTATGTTTTCTTTTACATTATTGAATACCACTTCTGGGTCGTCGTCCAATAATACAAATGGCACTGATATCAAGTTCCACTTCTTGTACAATGGTATTTCAAATGTTGTTCCTTCAACCTTGAACTTCTCTTCGTCTTCTGGTCCTACATTTCCTAAAGCATCAGTACAATAATACTTTAGGTTGTGCTCTGTTTCTTCTTGGAAATAAAAGTTTTCTATTGTACCATCGACACAACACCAACCATCAATCATTTCTCCCTTGATGTCATTTTCGTTATCAGTGCAATCTAAGACACAGGATACTTCTTCATTGCTGTTACAGTATTCTTCAGTTGCGTCTTCTCCATCCAAACCAACTTTGAAGCAAACGCCTTCATGATCAACTGGGTGTGGCTGCTTGTCTTCGCAGTCAAGAGATATTCTTGTCATCATTGTAACTTTCCAGCAGTCTATTGAAAACTCTGTTCCATCCCAACAATGTGCAGTTTCTTCAGGATAGAAGTAACTTGGTTGATCTCCGTCTATACCTGGAGTCCACATTGCTTTTGGATCATATACTTCTTTCAATGGGTCTGGTCCTTGATTGTCAACGTATACACACTGTTTATGATAATTTTCTTTATCTACATTGTCTGTTGCTACTATTTCAATTAAGTGACATGAGTCTTGTGGTATTTGGAAAGTAAAGTCATCAAAATCTGCTGGGTCAACATATGTCCAAACACCAGTTCCGACTGCATCTTCACACTCATATTGGTCTTCAACAGTGTAGTTACAATATTCATCATTGTCTTGTCTTGTATAACGATACTTGACTTCTTTAATTCCTGATTTATGATCTCCATCGTCAGTTACTTCAATGTTTATTTCTGTATCTGAGTCTATCCACTCTGCCCACCATCCATTGCCTTCGCGATATATTTCTTCTGGATTGTAACTCTTCAAAATTAAAGGTGATGTATGATCAGCTTCGAAAACTTCAAAATCGTATGCATTATTTCCAAGTCTATCATAACAATCTATTGTTAATTCGTGGAACGATTCTTCTGGGAAGGTTATTGGGAATGGTGGAGTAATTCCACTATCTCCATAACTGTCAATCTCTGCTCCTGCAACATTCTTTACAACAACATTCCAATCACAAAGCACTTCACCTGCTGGATGTGGCTCTGGATCGCTTGCATTAACAATTATCTCGGTTGCACTGTCAACAAAGCATGTATCACCTTCTCCAGGTGGACAGTCTCCCCATTGCGGACCGACTATTATTTTTTCTATTTCAGGTGCCTGATTGTCAACAACATCAATCTCGAATTCATGCTGTGCCTCGTTGCCTAGTGCGTCCACACAATAGTATTCTAATTCATGGCAGGAGTCTTGTGGGAAGTATATTGTCTTTTCAACTACACCTTGTCCTGTTGGATCACACCATCCGTTCACAACTTGATCCTGGCAACCGTCTGTAATCCAAGGTCCCCACGTTGCACAGTCATCACTCACCCTGTATCTGTACCACATTGAGACATAATCTACTGGGTGGTCTCCCCGATCCTCACATCTCATGGTTATTGGACTCTGGCCTGATATGTAAGTCTTTCCTTCTCTCTCAAAACTTGGCTGACCGACTGTCTTTTCCAAAATAGTTGGTGCTGTGTCTTCAACAAATACACACTGCCTATTTATGTCCTCATCTTTATCGACATTATCAACGCTATAATATTCAATCAAATGGCATGATTCTTCTCCAATTGTAAATGGGACCGTATATGGTGTCCAACCACCCCCATCTATTTTTATTTCTTGGCATCTACTATTACTTTCACATGCCTCATTGCTTCCTAGTAATGTTACTCTATAATTTGTTTCCTTAACACCAGAAGGATGTGGTTCGGGGTCTGTTGCAGCAAGGGTTATTTCAGTACTTGTGTTTATCCACTTTGTAACATTTCCATCAGGACTGAAGAATGGCTCTCCATAACTCTTTTCAGTCACTGGGTCTGTTGCATCATAGAATACACACTGTCTTTTAACTGTTTCTTCGTTTCCTAAACTGTCTACAGCATAATATTCAATAACGTTACAAGATTCCTCTGGCAAACCGAATGGCACATCATAGGTTAACCATGGGGTTGCTTGGAAAGCTTCCAAATGGTCTGGTATTCCGTTCCATCCGTCACAACCGTCATAACAGTAATGCCAGTTGTTCGGGTTCTTCAAAACTCTGACCCTATAATATATTTCATCCAAACCAATTACACAAATATCGCCTACGTCATCTGATTCCAATATTACTCTATGAACAGTGTCTGCATACTCTGTATTTCCGTCTACATACACACCAGGCTCATATGTTTTGGTCGTTGCTGGCGGTACAGTATCAACATAATACCACTGTATATTAAATGGACTTTCTGTATTGCCAAGATAGTCTTCACAGAAGTATTCCAGGTTATGGTGTGAATCTTCTAAGAAATGAATTGGTAGTGGGTTGACACCAACATTTACACAACACCAATCTTCGTCTTTTGTTCCTCCGAAGGTGTCACAATATTTACCTGGATTGTTTGTTATATACTCCAATCCATCATCGTGTAAAGATACTCTATAGCACAAAGTTTCTTGATCAACTGGATGAGGCTCTGGATCTACACAATCCAATGTTATTGATGTATTTTGAGTTACCCAATATTCTGGTGGTTCAGACATTATGATGACATTATTCAAACTTAAATCATCTACAAATGCTGTTTCATTCATCCAACTTCCTGAGCCACCTATAACTAGTTTTATTAGTTTTACTTTCACATTGGTGTCAGGAATATTCGTATCCCAAGTTCCGTCATCAATTTTAGTCAAAAGATTGGTGAATGTATCATAGAGAGCAGGTGGTACAGTATAACCATATCCAGCTCCAGATAAACCATCTCCACCAGCATTAGGTGTCCACCATCTTGGTGTAGCAAGAGCATCTATCTTTGTCCAGTCAAATGTACTGCCTAGCGGTCCCAATGCCCCATCCATTTCTACGAATGTGTCATCATGCTACTTTCTCCCAAAATGATAATTCAGTAATATCTTTTAAAGCTTTATCAACTTCTATATCAACTCCAGCCCAGTCATTTCCTCCGTTTGCAACATAAAGCTTTGCTGAATGGGTCGGTGAATTATATTCTCCTTCTGTCGACCATCCTGCATCTCCGCTACCTTCTTCCTCTATATCCTGTGGGAGCTTTGGATCACCAACTTCCTTAACAGAATAAGGCGGTTGATTGTCAACAAAAACACACTGCGATTTTATCTTTTCATCATTACCTACATTGTCTACAGCATAAAATTCTATACAGTGTTCAGAATCTTCTGGAATTGTGAATGTATCTGTATAGTCATCTACTGTAGTCCAAGGATCATCCCTACAGTCACATGGTTCGCCTTCATAACAGCCGGAATCAAGACAGTACCTATACTTTATGTAATCAACACCAGAATCACAGTCCTTATTATCTGTTGCTGTGAGTGTTATTGGCGTTGAAGAATTAATCCAATGTTCATCTAAAAGTTTTTTAGGATCCCCATATGTTTTTGTTGTTATAGGATCAAAACAATCAACCTTTACTTCAGGTAGATTATAGAACAACTCTCCTTGTGGTTCCTTGATATCTATTGTTGATGTTCTAAAAAGATGAGAACATGTGACCAAAGTACATTCGGCCTGAATCATTGTTGCCTTGAAAGTAAAGTCTTCAAAATCATCATAATAAAGCCAATTGGTGTTTGTTTGGTATTGGCAGTAATTAGAAGTTCCTGTTTGGTCAATAAGCCACCATCCAGAAGGAGCAACACCGCAAACAAAACCCTCATGTCCTGGCGTATTATTGTATATTCTAACTTCCCTTATGGCGTCACCGCCAACATAAGTATGTGTTACATTTATGGTGAATGTGTATTCAGAACTTGGTATAACCCATTCTGGACTGATTACAGCAGATGAACTATGAACAGCCAAAGCAGGTATTACATAGCTCACGCTAGCAACTATGAACGCGAGTGTGAGTAGAACAATTGCGCCCTTGACAGCGCCGGAACTACCTTTCAATCTTTTACTAACTAAACTCATTTACTCACCTCACATAGAATATTTTTTTGTGTAAAACACACAAAGATTAATGGTAACTGAAACTATTTATTGCTTTTCCAGCATTACGCATCAACTACGTTTGTCTAACACTTGTCCTACAAATTACGCACTTTTATAAGAAAACTTATAGAAGCACAAAAAAAATTCAAGCTTAAATCCTTTTCTGTCCAAGTTTTCTAAAGTGATTAAATGCACCCAATACAAATCAGGCTGACAAGAGAATTGATAGAGAAGATTGATCAATTAATTGAACAGGGCATTTACCCTAACAGGTCCGAGGCTGTCAGAGATGCAGTAAGAAGACTCGGACTGTTCAGTCAATAACTAATTCTAAATAAATTAAAACAAAAGAAAAAGAAAATCATTCGTAATAGAATTGGCTCATATCAGAAGCTAGTTGTTCTTCCATCTCGCTGTTGTAGTCTGTCTGTTCCATATCCAGGGCATCCATTTCCTCTTCTAGCATGCTGATGTACAAATCCTCTAGAAGGTATGACTCGTCCACTGTTGTCTGTTCTGCTGTTGCCCCTTCCTGAATTGTAACTGTGTCTGATGTTCCTGTTTCCTGTTTAGCTGGAGGCAGCATCATTATTGCCACAGCTGCTATTATCACTATAACCACAGCTATAATCAATTTGTTCATTCAATCACTTTGGATATACGAAGGTAACGAATGTGTACCCTATGCCATTGAGAGTCAAAGTTCCAGCCCATACTTTCTCACGGCCTGCCACTTCCTGGCTTGCCTTGGTCTTCTTTGTCATTGAGATATCACCTACTTTCTCAGAACTGGTTTCACAATCCTCTGCAGATAAGTCATCATTCTTGCATGCCGAATAGTTCGGTACCTGGTTTATGTCTGCTGTTATTGATTCGCTAGAAACAACTATATTGGTCAAGGCATAATCCCTTCCCTCTATTCTTATCCTGCCTTTTTTCACAGTAGTGGTTCCTGCATTCAATGCTTCTCTTATCCTAGTTCTCAAAGCATCCCAGTCAGTGTTGTTTCCTTGCTTAACTTCCCTTATCATTGTATTGACATTGACCCTTGGCAAAATCTTGACATTGGTGATGTGCCACTTCGCTGTTATATAGGTCTCTTCTGTAAAGCCTATGCCGTAGCCGTGATTAACTGGTTTGAAGTAATTTCTCAGTGTTTGTTTGAACTGGTTCTTCTGATTAACTGGTATTGCAGCTGGTGTTGCTGCTGTCTTCACTGCTGTTGCTGTTGTTCCAACACCTATTTGCTCCTGTGCTGCGAATGCTGTAACTGCAAAGCTTACTATTAGAATCAAACTTGCCAAAACGACTATTGTTTTCATTTTTTCACCTATTATTAATAGCACAGCCCGTACTTTAAGTTTATTCAGAAGGGCTTGATGGAGTCTGACAGCTTTCAAGAAGTCCAATTAAAGACTTTTAAAGCTTTATACACATTTTTTGCTTATGGAGACACTGGAAAAATTAAATCCAAAATCCATATACATGGATGAAATTAATTTCGAGAAATTTGTAAATATTCCAAGGGAAAACATTAGTGTCTTTGACACGAATATTTTAATATCGTCAGTAATTCCAAAAGAAAGCAGGAATATAAATGAATTTTTAAAATGCCAACAACACGCATACGGGAAAAAAAGAGGATTTCTGATGAAAAAGAGCATTATTTATCATAAAAGGGGAATGAAAATAGTTGATGCTATTGAAGAAGGACTTCTCATTGATGCTGGTATTTGCCCTGTAATAACAAATAACGTTTATGCAGAACTCAGAAACTTTGAAAAAAAGGCTGGGACTGAAAACATAAAACAATGGTTAAGAAAAAATAAAGAAAATGTATGCAATGCCTTCATGCCAACCGAATATTATCGAAAAAAATATCCTGTTATTTCAGAAATTCTGAAAGAGAATGGAGATTTCTCAGTGGCAGTAGCTTCAGTGGAACTCGGTTGTAATATAGCAACAGATGATTATAGGTCGTTTGACAACAGTACTCTAAACAGAATCAAGAAAGAGCAAAAGAAAAAATGGCCCAGAGCAACTTTCGTGAGACATGATTCTGAATCCCTTGCAATGTTATTGGGCATCTAGTAGCACAGCCCTTACTTTAAATTATCTTAGAAAGGCTTGATGAAGTCTGACAGCTTTCTCTGTCGCATCAGGTTCCTAAGAAGACTGGATTTTTCAACCCACCTCTTAACAGGTATGGTCATCTTCTTTGACAGATAGTCCAAGGCGCCACTCATTGAGCTGAATCTAACAGGAGTTTTCTTGACAGCATCCCTTATGCTCTCTCGGGTGTGCCAGACACCCACAGGAACAGTGTAACCTGGATGGATTTCCCTGAATACTATTACAGCAGCCTGCCTCCTTTCATTGGCAAGGTACTCGGTGGCAGCCAGCCTCGTGGAAAAGTAGCAGCCAGCTGTATCCGGATAGCCCTTTAGTCCGTTGAAACCTTCCCATGCTGTTGATATGTCAATTGCATCAGACGGGTTCCACAATGTCTTGGGATACCACGCTTCCATCTGCTCGTAACTCCATTCGTGTGGTATCATTAAAACAAACCAGCGGTTGTCCAAAGCAGCGTGCTCGTAAACCAGATACTCGTTTATCAGCGGGAATGTTTTTACCTGCTCTATGAGATGTTTTGAAATCATGTCATCAACAGCTGTTATGCTCCAGCGCGTTGGAACGAATCTCCTGCTCTTTCCGATTCCAAACGCACCCACAGAAAAAGCCTTCTGTATTTTTGAAATCAGCACGCCGTTCTTGTAAAGATCAACAACAGCAGGCACAGCCTTCAGGTCAGTGTCGTAGAACGCTTTTTCTATTTTCTTGTTGTAGCCCTTGTTTTCAATATTAAGGCCAATGACATTTGCCGACGGACCAAAGGGCTGTGTCTCACTGTTAAAGGATAATCCTCTTGGTTTGTTCTTGAACTCAACCTCAGCACTGGGAGACTCCTGAGCCAGGGCAATCTCCCTAGTCCGCTCGATTATCTTTCCCTCAAAGTTCTTGACATCAGTCACGAACTTGCCCCTCACCAGCTGGAACCTGAAGTCGACTATGTCCCACATTGTCTTGCCCCTCCACATCTCAGGCGTGTCCATGAAGCTGGTGTCACCGTGTTTCGGCGGCACCAAGGGCCCCACGAAAACCTTGGGATATCCATAAGAACCTACAAAGCAAGCTGGTGGCGATGAACCATTGAGAGTAGTCGAATCAATAAGTGGTTTAGTTCTCATATAACTATAGAACTTTATCAACAATGGACAACTACTTTTTCCACATAAAATCCTAGTACCTTTACATCTTACACAAAGATTCATAATTATCACTTAAAACATATTTAGCTCCCATATTTCCATGGCGGCATTCTTTAACTAAGAGAACTTTCCTATCTACTAATTTTCGAATAACCTTTTTAGCTAAGACCCGACTTCTGTCGATTTGTATTGCAAGTTCTCTGCTAGTTATAAAACCGTATCTTTTTTGAAGTTCACTGCAAGATTTTATAATAATTTTGTTTCTATTTTTAACAGAATAATGAGGGTATTTTAATGTATGAATAATATTCTTAAGTCTATTTTTCTTATAGGATGAATGAAAACCAATTTTTTCATAAAACTTTTTTAAATTATCTTGATGTGTTACAGATATTCTCCATCTGGAAGCTGTAATGCCGTTCTTAGTATTGTATGTATCAACATAATGAGGACCATTGCTCTCTATGTTTAGACTCTCTAACAGACATTTTACACCGGTAAGAAGTTTAGCAGGTCTTTCAGAAGAAGAGGCCAATTTGAAACTTATATTTCTTTTAGTCTTGTGGACAGAGCCTTCATCATCAAAGGCTTGTCGAAGAAATGATGATTTTATTTCTTCAGAGGATTCAAATAAGAATTCTGGTATGGATGGATTATTTACAACTTTTCTTCCATAAGATAATCCTAAACCATAAACAAGAATTACTCCGACTATTTTTGGGAAGTATAGCTGAGGATTTTCTAAGGGGTTGCTTTTTTTAGATTTGAATGTGCCAAAAACATTTGTGAAAGAATCGAACACACTTTTCCTCAGTTCTACATTGTCTGGATTACTATAATGAGGCAATAGGTTGCTGTTAATTCCACCATCATAAAAAATGGAAGAAAGGACAGTAGCACCGTCAACAGTATTAAAATTAAAGGGTATCTTTGGATTGAAAATACTGTTGGCTAACTTGTTTGAACCTCCTCTTTTAGAGGAAAGTACTGTTATTTTCTTTTCTATATTCTTCTTATCTATTTTCTCGCCATTAGAATTCAAATAATCTATAATTTTATCAAGTAAAAATAAACTAAATTTTTTACATCTAGCACTTTCTATAATTTTACAGCTTCCATATTTGTTTAGGGAAAGGCCAAGACATTTTCCTAATTTGCTCCAGCTCCCAGCATATTCTTTTGAAGAATTGAAAATTTTTTCCTTTAATTCATTTTCTAAATTTAAATAAATTTTGTCATGGGGTAAAGACCAGAAATCAACTATTCCATTATCCATAACTAAATATTGTTGGTGGAATATTTATTGATTATTAACCACCTTATGTGAAAATAACTTAATGAAAATTAAATTATATTCGTCCTTTACACTTAGCGCAAAGCGAAGCATTAGAAGAAAGTTCCATAGAGAGAATTGTTGCTGGAATTATTTATTGATTAATGCGGAGGGCAGGAACGCTACTATCATTCCACTTTTTACCAGCTTCAATCAAGTAGTCTCTTTTCGCCCTTTAACTTTTGGATATGTGTAATGTCTTGAGTAACCTCAAGACAACCCAGATATTTATTTTTCTTGTCACGCAGAGCAAAATATCTGATTAAAATCTTATGCTTATCCTTGCTTTCACCGATAGGTAAGTCTATGTAGAATTCTACCACATCCCTTTTGCCATCTTTCATTTCTTGTATTATTTTTTCTACTTTTTCAAGGCTCTTTTTTGGATGGCAGTTCCTGACGTCCCTTCCAATAACACCTTCAGGTCTTTTGAAAATTCTTGTGTCATGCTTGTTCCAAGCCAATACTTTGTCATTCTCATCAAGAATAGAAAACTCTACAGGAATAGTCTCTAATAATGATTCCAAAACATCTTTTGGTATTTGTCCTATCATTTAAACACAGATTTATTTGCAAGTCAGAAGATTTAAAATAACCCATACTCTTTGTAGGGCAAGCGTAATGCGGAGGGCAGGACTTAATTCTAAACAAACGTAACTGCTATCCAGTCCCCGACAAAATGAGTTATGGTTATAACTACAAGTGCAATAGCAATATGCTCTCCTATAACTTTCCAATAAGGTTCCTTTTCCTTTCTAGCCATGTTAAAACTGAGAACGCTTATCATTGACAATCCCCATGCAATGCTTACTATAATTGCTGTATCAAGCTCAAACAAAAAAACCGGGATAAAAAAGGTCAATGCGAAAAAGAACTTGGTCAAGAATGTGGAGATTGTAGCTTCCCATATTTCCTTTGTCGTGTGCTTGTTCTCTGACTCCTCGCAGACATGAATACCTAATGAATCAGAGAAAGCGTCTGCTATTGCTATTGTCAAAATGCCTCCGATAACAGCAAGCGTCGAGTGCGTCCCAGAATGCAATCCTACCATAAGACCAAGGGTTGTAATTATTCCTGAAGTTAGGCCAAAATTAAATCCTGTTTTCAGGGATTCCCTCATATATAATAGCTTGATAAAGCCGGCTTAAATATTTTTCAAAATCTCTTAATGCTCTCAAACTTGAGAATCGGGCCTCTATCAATAATATTTTTAAGATAGTATCTTTCAATAGCTTCTGCATCAAGCGCCTCAGGGCTTTCGCTCTTAATCACGTTCTTTTTGAGGACTTCTTTAAATACAGGTATTAAATCAGATTCCTCTATTCTCTTGATAACATCCCTGCGCCAAGCTTCATAATCACCTGCCCTGCAATACTCAACACGAGGGCACCCAAAATTAATGCACATGTCATCCAAGCCTGAGACGATTTCAATATAAGTGTCAGGCGTAATTCTATTCTTCAATGCTTCCATGTTCTCCACAAATTTTTTGCCATATTCTATCCCAAGAAAATTCCTTGACCATATACCGTCTAAATAAGAAAGTGTGTCAACATGATGCGCTCTTAATCTTATGTGTGTTCCGGAGTCTGTCATAATAACATTTCAGGGAGAAAAAAATTTAAACTTGTGCATTGTTTTTAAATTCTCTATAATGATTTCTATTATGGTAAAGGCACTGGGACTGTTATCCGGCGGTTTGGACAGCAGACTGGCAATAAAACTAATACAAGAGCAGGGAATAAGAGTAGAAGCATTGCACTTCAAGCTCCCCTTCAAGGGATGCTGTCTATCTGACTGCGCTTTCAAGTTCACACAAGTCGAAGAAACTCCTTTGCATATTGTTGATGTGACAAAGGGCAAAGAATTCCAGGAATATATTAGATTAGTAAAAAAACCAAAGCACGGTCACGGAGTCGGCATGAACCCTTGCATCGATTGCAGGATATTCATGCTGAAAAAGGCAAAAGTTTATGCCAAAAAAATAAAAGCCAAGTTCATTTTCACAGGAGAGGTTGTCGGTGAAAGGCCGATGAGCCAGAACAGAAGCGCCATGGAATTGATCGAGACAAAAGCAGGATTAAAGGGGAAGCTGCTAAGACCTTTGTCAGCAAAGCTGTTGCCTGAAACAGAGGCTGAAAAGAAGAAGTGGGTTGACAGAAGCAAGCTTTTGGATATAAGCGGGAGAAGGAGGGAGCCGCAGTTTGATCTGGCAAGAAGGTTCAAGCTGAAGGATTTCCCAAACCCTGCAGGAGGCTGCATACTCTGCAATACCGAGTTCGCAGCAAAAATCAGAGATTTATTCAAGCACAAGAGAGCAATTAAACCAGAGGACATTGAACTGTTGAAACTGGGAAGGCACTTCAGACATGGGAAGAACAAGATAATTGTCGGCAGGAACGAGATTGAGAACAACATGCTAAAGGCAATGAAGAATAAAACAGACTACATGTTCGAAGCTCCCTACTGGGGAAGCCCCATAACGATTCTGAAAGGACCGAAGACAAAGAAGGCAATAAACTTGGCAGCCAAGCTGACAGCCAGATACTCTGATTCTAAAGAAGAAACTCTTGTAAAATATGGAAAAGAAAAATTAGTAAAGCCTGTAAAGGTCTTCCCCCTTGAAAGAGACAGAATAGAAAGCCTGAGAATCTAGCGTCTTTTTCTCTTGGGCTTTGAAACCTTCAGCTCTTCTGACTCGATCCAGACCAGCACTGCTCCTATGAATACTACAAATGCTGGCAGAATGCCCTTGACAACTGTGTACAGTTCTTCCCACAATCCCAAACCGCTCCAGGAAATTGGTACAATTGCCCACAAGCCGATTACGACCAGTACGATTCCAATCAATATTTTACCTATACCCATTAATTCACCTGATTTCTTTATAATATTCAAGATATAAAAAGTTTTCTAAGAACCATAAAGAATAAAAACCCTTGCGTGGTATCTATATATTCATTAGCTTGAAACCTTTAAGGTGATGTGAGTGGGTTATCAAAAGTACATGAAATTATTTTGGAGAAGCGAAGAGCATAAAGAAGTAATGAAGAAAAGGCTCATTTCTTGGAGAAAGGAACCTGTTCTAATAAGAATAGACAAACCCACCCGTCTGGACAGGGCTCATGCCTTAGGCTACAAGGCCAAGCAGGGCTTTGTCATGACAAGGATAAGGATTGGCAAGGGTTCCTCGAAGAGGGAGAAGCCCTCTGGCGGTAGGAAGCCTGCTCACTCTGGTCTTACTAAGATGAACCCCAAGATGAATATGCAGCACATATCAGAGATGAGGGCCAACAGGAAGTTCCCCAACCTTGAAGTATTGAATTCTTACTACGTTGCCGAGGATGGCAAGCACAAGTGGTTCGAGGTCATTATGGTAGATCCAGAACATTCATGCATAAAGAATGATAAAAAATTGAATTGGGTTTGCAACACCAAGAGAAGAGCTTTCAGAGGCTTGACATCTGCGGGAAAGAAATCCAGAAGCCTGCAAAGGGGCTTTGAGAGAAGAAGCAAGCCGAGCAAGAAATAGTTAAGTATTTAACCGACCTTCTTGAAAGTTAAAATTATGAGAGGTGCAACATTATTCTTGATTGTCTTCGTGGTATTATTGGTATTTACGTTGATATATCCAGACTTTCCAGTTGGAAGACAGATATACGACATACTAGGAATTCCTGCTGTCGATGAACCAATATTGGGAATAGCCACGACAACCATGGTCTCAGCAGTCTTCAACGGCGTGATATACGGGTTTTTAGCATGGTTAATCTTCACTTTCATCTTGAAAGGCATGAAGAAATAGTCTTATCTTAAACTCTTGTCTATTTAGTTAGTTTTTGCTAGGTTTAAGAGAAATGAGCCTGAGAAAAAGTAATTAAGATTTTTTACCCAATCGGACTAATCCCATTAGAAAGAGGCTGTAAGAAGCAACTTTGAACAGATGCCCTAGCCATATGTAAGTATCCCATACGTCTTTGTAGAATGTAAAGCTTAGTTCGCTCATTATAAAGAAAATGAAGCCGAGAATAAACCAGTACAACACTTTGTTGCCGGTTTTCATGAACATTCTTAAACAGATTAAAGAAGTTACAGCAAGCAAAAGCATTACAGAATATTCCAAGTATATCTTTAATGGAGTTAGGCCTACCCCTTCAATAAAAACTGGAGGTAAGATTTCAATATAATTTGCAACAAACCAGCCAATGAAAAGCGAAAAGATGACTATGCTTACTGTAGCACACGAAACTAGTTTTTTTCTATATTTTTCATTGACAACAGCATTAGGTAGTAAAATGCTTAGAAACAATAAAACTACTCCAAATACTTTGCTTAAAATCCAATAGTAAGTGGCATATGCTGCCCCAGTAGGAACAATGATAGCGGGCATATTCTTGAAAGCAAATGTATGAAACATATCAATCAATCCCAGCAGCAAGAATGCAGAACCTAATAAGAGAATTTGTCTGTCTCCTGTTTTTCTAAATCCTTGAACTGCAAAGTAAAATATTACTATTCCCACAATAATGCTAAAAAGTTCTATTATAAAATGCAGGACTATAGACGAAAAGGTAAAGTATATTCCTTGTAAATTAGAAATTCCATAAATCAAAAGAGGCATGGCTATTGCCGCTCCAATTCCTATCAATTCATTTCTTTTCATTTCACCCAGCCTCCTCTTTTCTCTTACTTGTATTTTTGCTATTATCTGTGAATGTTTTGGAGAACTCTTCTCCTATATCAGCAAACCCAAAAATTTTTGAAAAATTATTTAATACAAATGACGATTTAAGAATACATAAACCTGTGATAACCATGAAAGAATATATAGTCAAACTTATAGTTTCGTGATATTCTTCTAATAAACCTATTTCCCGACTTACAAATAAACTATAAGGAATTACCATGAAATAAAATCCGAGTAGCAGCCATTTTAAAATTTTTTTGAACTCTCCTTTCGAGAGTCTTCTATAAGAAATAGTAAATATTACTACTGCTACCATCATGATAAGCAAGGAAGTTACACCTAATAAAAATGGGATTTGAGCCATACTATTTGCCTCCAAAATTGATTACTTTATCAGATAAAACATAGAGCGTTCTCCTAACAAATTTATCTGTTTCCTTTTCTACGGACATTACAACCCCTTTTAAATTATTCATTCTTATTATATTTATTAAAAAATGGCTGAATTTGGCAACGCTTCTTACACTATTATATATCAACAGAGTCGAAACTGAATCCAAAAATAAAAAATAATCTGGTGATTTTGTCGATTTTATTATTTGTGATATTGCAAAACCAATATCAGTTAGGTTCTCTGGTGAGGTTGCGTATAAAATGTTTTCTTTCCTCTCCATCTTTCCACTGACTGTCTTGGATATACAATCTATAAAAAACATCTTTTTTGTGTTAATGTTTTTTTCTTGTAAGGTTTTTATCATACTGTCAGCCGGCCTGTTTACAGAGATATAAACTCCGCCTACCTGCATTTTATTTATAATATAATCAAGTATACCTAAATTAACCTTTGAATAATTAATAGAATCGACTAATACCATAAGTACAAAATTAGTAGGTAAGCTCTTCATTTCTTTTTGTATACTTTCCGTAATGTTTGGCATACTATCTAAAAATTATTTAAATTCTAGGTATAAAAAGGTAATAGAATTATATACACTAAAATTGACAATTCTTTTTTTCCAACCTATTTTTTAAACTTAAAAAGCAAATTCTAAAAAGGTGATTTGAACGAAATTTTACGACTTACACATCCAGAGCAATTTGTCCAGCGGTGATAATACACTACAAGAGATAGTCGAGTTTGCGCAGAAGCTGGGATACACTGGAATAGCAATATGCGATACCTTTGAGAACAAGGAAAATATAGACAAGCTAAAGGAAGCAATCAGCAAGCTTGAGACTAATACAGAAGTCTATGCAGGGGCCTACATACAGGCAAAGAATGTTCCCGAACTAAAGGAAATGATAACCAAGGCCAGGGAGAATGCCATGGTTGTTGTTGTCGCCGGAGGCAACTATAATATTAACAGGGCTGCATGCGAGGACCCGAGGGTGGACATACTTGCCCACCCAGAGTTGGGAAGAATAGACAGCGGCTTGGATCAGGTGTGCTTGGCATGCGCCACAAGGAACAACATGGCAATCCAGATAAACTTCAGGGAGATTCTTTACTCTTTCAGGAAGCCCAGGTCATATATACTCAACCATATAACAAAGAACATCAACCTGACAAACCAATACAGGACACCGGTCATAATCTCTTCAGGAGCCAAGAGCATCTGGGACATGAGGGCACCAAGGGAATTGGTGTCAATGGCAAATGTCCTTGGTCTGGACTTGGGCAAGGCATTCCATGGAGTAACGTCTGTCCCGCAGGAAATCATCCAAAACAACATGAAGACTTTGGAAGGCACAAAAATAACAGATGGTGTTGAGGTGGTTGATTAGTATGGATGATAGAAGACCGAAATCACTGCCCCCGAGCCTGAGGGGAAGGAGAAGGTACATTGCCTATCAGGTGATATCGGAAGAGAAGGTATTGCTGCAGGACCTTATCAACAGCATATGGCATTCCATCCTGAACTTTTTAGGAGAGCATGGCTCTTCCGAGGCTGACATCTGGATTGCAAGGGATATTTATGATGAGAAGAAACAGATGGGCCTGATAAGATGTTCTCACTTAACTGTGGAGCATATCAGGGCTTCATTGGCATTGATGGAAAGGATAGGTGACACAAGGGTTGTTGTCAAGGTGCTGGGAGTCTCGGGAACAATCAAGGCAGCCAAGATGAAGTTCTTCGGTGAAACAAGATTAACAGAATTCACGTCTTGATTCGCGGGGGTTTAAATCTTTAATTTTTTTATTATTCTTAGTGCTTTCATGAAAAGAAATAGAATTCAATTGTATATGGATATATTAGGTTCAATTGAAAAGAGTAAGAAAGGGGTAACTAAAATTATGTATTCCTCAAACGCGAATATAACAACTGCCAAAAAATATTTGCGCGTGGCTATCCGAAGAGGACATGCTTCAACAGAGGGCGTGGGGAAAAGGACCCATTATGCTATAACTGATAATGGATTGGATTTTCTCAGTGAATGGAAACAGTATAAAAAATTTGCAGAAGAATTGGAATCGTCTGTAGGTAATAATAATGAGGAGGCGTAAATTTGAAATGTGTATAGACGTATTGAATTCTCTTAAGAATTCAAATGGAAAAAGCCAATCAGCAATTTCAAGAAAAAGTAACACTGGCGGTGAAATCACAAAATATTTAGAATTTCTAGAAGAAAAGCAATATATTGGTTATAGGAAGCCAGAGAAAAATGAAACAGGAAGTGGTCCCACAAAAAGCTTATATTATCTTAAAGAAAAGGGGACTGAATTTATCAGAGGCTGGGAAGAATACAGAGCTAAGTTCGATCTGGACGGTCTAGAAAAAGAACTATCAGATATATGAAAATCTTTATAAAGTTAGAAATTGTAAAGTAATAACATCTAAGGTGATATTATACAAGCTATACCAGAAATGATGGGTTATGATAGGGCAATAGTAACATTTTCTCCTGATGGAAGGTTGTTCCAGGTAGAGTATGCAAGGGAAGCTGTTAAAAGGGGAACAACTTCAATAGGCTTGATATTTGGCAATGGAGTTGTTCTAATTGCATCAAAGCCAATAATGGAGCTGGCAGTGCCTGACGGCAGCGGAGAGAAAGTCCATCAGATAGACGACCATCTGGGAGCTGCCATATCAGGATTCATGGCAGACGGAAGAGTCCTAATTGACATGGGAAGGGTTAAAGCACAGGTTTACAAGCTGACTTATGACGAGCCGTTAAATGTCATGGGAGCAGTCAAGGAATTATCCGACAAGATGCAACTGTACACACAATACGGAGGCGTAAGGCCTTTCGGAGTTGCCTTCTTGCTTGGAGGAATAGACGAGAAAGGCCCGCAGCTTTTCGAGATAGATCCCTCATCAGCATATTACGGCTGGAAGGCACAGGTAATAGGAAGGGGAGCGCCAGAAGCAATGAAGCTTTTGAAGAAGCAGTGGAAGGAGAACCTAAGCGAGGAAGAAGCAATCAAGCTCGGTGTGAAGGCCTTGAAAGTAGGAGAAAAGGGATTAAAACCTGAAGAGATTGAACTGGCTGTCATTAATGGTAAGGGATTTAAAAAATATCATGGTAACGATGGATTAAAATTCATCAAAAAGTACTGGTAGTATGAATAATTTACAAAGTTGGTTAAATGATTTCTGTAGAAAAGGCTGTTATAGCCAGGTTGTCAAAATCAGGAGAAAAGTTTGAAATACTTGTTGATCCTGAGAGAGCACTGGAACTTAGGATGGGTAAAGATATTGCTCTAGATGATATAATTGCCTCTGAAGAGGTTTACGAGGATTCTAAAAAGGGTCTTAGAGCATCTAAGGAAAACATCAACAAGGTCTTCGGGACCAATGACATGAAAGTTATTGTAAAGACAATAATAAAAGATGGCGAGGTCCAGCTTACAACTGACCAAAGAAGGCAGATGATTGAGGAGAAAACAAAAGCAATTGCAAACATTATTTCCAAGAGGAGTGTTAACCCGCAGAACAACCTCCCTCATCCTGCAGACAGGATACTGAGGGCAATGGACGAGGCAAAGGTAAGGGTTGACCTGGACAAGAGGGTCGAGGAGCAGATTGACCGTGTGATAAACAGCATACAAAGCATCATGCCGATAAAGATAGAGAGGATACAGCTTGCAATCAGGATACCCTCCTCGTTCGCGGGCAAGTCTAGTAATATTTTAAGAAGCTTCGGTACCCTATTAAAAGAAGAGTGGGCTTCTGACGGAAGCCTTTTGTCAATGATAGAGATACCTGCTGGCATCCAGCAGGAAGTTTATGATAGACTGAACAACCTGACCCACGGGCAGGTTGAGGTTAAAATAATAAAAAGAGTAGGTGAATAAAAATGAATGAAGTAAAATCTGAACTTTTAGTTAATGAAAGGCAACTGGTAATTCCTGGAGAACCTCTGGCAACAGGCCTAGATTTTCTCCCATCCCAAGGAAGTTTCAGGGATGAGAATCAAATAAAATCAAAAATTCTGGGTTTATCAAGAGTAAAGGAAAGGTTTGTAAGTGTCATTCCTCTTGCAGGAGTTTACATTCCCAAACCAAGGGACGGAGTTATTGGTTTTGTAGAGGACATGCAGACAACAATGTGGATTGTCAACATAAACTCCCCATACACAGCAATACTGCTTTTAGGAGAGGCTGTCGGCGAATACGTTGACTTGAATAAAACAGATATCTCAGTTTACTATGACATAGGAGACGTGATATATTCAAAAGTTTTAAGTGTCTCCAAGACAAAAAGAGTCCAATTAACAATGGACGACCAGAGGACAAGGAAATTGATTGGCGGAAGACTATTGAAAATCATGCCTTCAAAGGTCCCAAGGGTCATAGGAAAGGCTGGCTCAATGATAGAGCTGATAAAGGACAAGACCAAGTGCCAGATAATTGTTGGACAGAACGGCGTAATCTGGATAAAGGGAGACAATGAAGCTCTGGCAACAAAGGCTGTTTTGACAATTGAGAGAGATTCGCATACAACAGGCTTGACAGACAAGATATCCCTGTTATTGGAGAAAGGTGAATGATATGGCAAAAGTAGGTAAACCAAAAAACATGATTGACAAGGGCAAGAGGCTTGATGGAAGAGGCCTTGAGGATTTCAGGCCAACAAGCATGGAAGTAGGCTTGATAAAGAGAGCTGAAGGCTCTGCCACTTTTAATTTTGGCAACACACGCGCATTGGCAGCAGTGTATGGTCCAAGCGTTGTACATCCGAGGCATATTGAAGACCCACAAAGGGCTGTAATAAAATGCAGATATGCAATGGCACCGTTCTCAACAAAGGAGAGAATAAGGCCTGGCAGAAGCAGGAGAGGAACTGAAATATCAAAGGTATTGAGGGAAGCCTTGTCGAATGTTATTTTTTTCGAGGACTACCCCAAATCACTGATAAAGGTGTACGTGGAGATTATTCAGGCAGACGGCACTACAAGGTGCGCAGGCTTGAATGCTGCCTCAATGGCTATGGCGGACGCCGGCATACCAATGAGGAACCTGGTAACATCATGCAGCGTTGGAAAGCTTGACGGCGAGATTATAGTGGATGTCGCAGGACTGGAGGACAACTACGGAGACGTTGACATGGCAGTAGCAATGATAGGCAACGAGGACAAAGTTGTCTTGTTACAGATGGACGGCATAATAACAAAGGACGAATTAAAGAAGATGCTGGGATACGCGAGAAAAGGTTGTGCAGATTTATTTGAGAAGCAGAAGCAGGCCTTGAAAGAAAAATACAAAACAGGTGAAAACAATGTTGAAGATGAATGAAAGCTACATAAGGAAACTGGTAGAGAAGAACTCTAGATTGGACGAGAGGAAATTCGAGGAGTTCAGACCAATAAGCATAGAGACCAATGTCATGAAAAATGCTGAGGGATCTGCCAGAGTCAAGATAGGGAACACCCATATTCTAGCCGGTGTCAAGATGTCTGTTGGCGCACCATTTGCAGATGTTCCGGACGAGGGAGTTTTGATTGTTAACACAGAGCTGTCTCCTGTTGCATCACCGGACTTTGAGGAAGGACCACCAAGAGAAGAGTCAATAGAGGCGTCAAGGGTGACAGACAGGGGCATAAGGGAGAGCAAGTGCATTGAACTGGATAAGCTGTGCATAGAATCAGGGGAAAAGGTGTGGATGGTCAATGTTGACATACATGTTTTAGACTATGATGGAAACTTGATTGACGCTGCAGCCCTGGGAGCAATAGCTGCCCTCATGACAGCAGAGATGCCAAAGTACGACAAGGAAAAGGTAATACAAGAGGAAAAGACAGGCAAGCTTCCAGTCAGAGACGTGCCAATAGCAATAACTGTTGCCAAGATAAACAGCAGCCTCTTGGTTGACATCAATCTGGAGGAAGAGGAGAACCTCGACGCAAGGATAACAATAACAACCAACAAGAAGGGCGACATCTGCTCAATACAGAAGGGCGGAACAGGTTATCTAAGCACAGAGGAAGTTTTAAAAGCAGCAGACTTGTCAATTTTAAAAGGCAAAGAACTAAGAAAGTTGATTAAGTGACCAAAAAAGTTGGTAGCACAGGCAGATACGGTGTTAGATATGGAACTAAGGGTAAGAAAATAATTGCTAAAGTAGAGAAGAAAGCAAGAGAAAAGAGGACCTGCCCCTATTGCGAGAGGTCAGTGCTGAAAAGGATCGCCTCAGGCATCTGGTATTGCAAGAAGTGCAAAACCAAGTTTGCCGGTGGCGCTTACTTTCCAAAGAGTGATAAAAATGTATAAATGTCTTAAGTGCAGGAAAGAGGTCGACCCCAAAAAGGTGAAGGAAAAGGTAAGGTGCCCCTATTGTGGGTACAAGATAATATTAAAGGAAGCCTCTGAAACTGTGGTAAAAGTTAAAGCAGATTAGGATGAAAGCAGAAATAGAGATAGATTGTAAGGACCCTGAGACAGCCATAAAAGCAATAAGCCCTGACATTGACGCCAAGAAGTTCGACGTGAAGCTGGAGGGCAAGCAAGACAAGCTCGTGCTGACAATAGAGTCAGGGGACATGACAGGGCTGTTGGCCGGGATAAACTCTTACATGAAGCTGATAAGGACTGCAATAAGTATGGATGAGATTTGAATGGAAGGAATGAAAATAACGGCAGAAGCCCAGCAGGTCTTGATGGACTTGCAGGCATGCCAACAGCAAATGCAGACTGTTCTAATACAGAAGGAAAGCCTGAACATCCAGAACATGGAGATTGACAAGGCTTTGGATGAGTTGAAGAAAGTGAAAAACGAGGATGTTTTCAAGGCTGTAGGGCCTATTCTGATAAAATCTGAGAAAGGAAAGCTGGAGAAAGAGCTGGAAGAGAGGAAAGAGACCATTGACTTAAGGCTCAAGAGCATGCAGAAGCAGGAGAACAGGCTCAAGGAAAGAATGGACCAAGGTCAGGAAAGGCTGGAAGAGGTTCTCAAGGACCAGGAAGAAAAGGCAGCTAGTTAAACAGTAAACAATTTAAACACTTGAGACCAAGATAATTTCTAGTATCATGTTCACGGTAAGGTGTTTTTCATGTTCGAGGAAGTTATCAATTTTATCCAACAGGTCGCTAACGACAGGACTGTGCCTAGAAATATCAGGGCAAAATGCGACGAATCCTTAGTCATTCTGAAAGATGAGAAGGAAGACATGGCTGTGAGGGTGAATACGGTCATCTCGAGCATGGATGAGGTTTCTAATGATCCTAACATACCAATGTACACCAGAACCCAGATATGGAACATAGTTTCGGCTCTGGAAAGCGTGCAGAAATAGATATTTATGTGTTGGGGCATAAATTAAGATTATAATAATTTTGGAGGTAGATGTGAATGGTTTTAGAAAGGCTTTTTGGAAGGGGTTTTAAGGAAATGGGAGAAGAGGAATTCATCGAGCTTGACACAAGCGAATTGGAAAAACCTGCAGGGAAAATATCAATAAAGGTTGACAAGATTGAGGATTTCGCAGACTCTGACAGAATCCAGAAGCAAGTTAGAAATGGAAACATAGTTCTCGTCAAGATAAAGGCCCTAAGAGGCAAGGACATATCGGAACTCAAGAGAGCTATTGACAAATTGAGAAAAACTTGCATGGCAATCAATGGTGACATAGCAGGCATTGATGAAGACTGGATTGTTATAACACCATCTTTCGCACACGTGGCAAGAGTTTGATTATTTTATTTTTTTGAAGAGGACTTCTCCTCTTCTTATTTTTATTCCTTCTTTTAGTAGTCCCCATTTCAAATCATCATAAGAGAAATTTTTCTCCAAACCTATCTGTTCACTTATTTTCTCAGCAGTTTCTGGAATAAATGGGTATGTCAGAATTGACACGAACCTCAAGGTCTCCAGAAGATTGTACATAATCCCGCCTAATTTCTTCTTGTCTTTTATTTCCCATACCTTGTTTTCGTTGATATACTTGTTTGCTTCGGAAATAAGATGCCATATATCATTAAGAGCATTGTGGAATTGATAATCTTCGATAGAAGCTTTTACTTTCTCAGGAGTCTCAATAGCCAGCTCTGCTAGTTTGTCCTTCTCTCCTGACTTTGGAACAATGCCACCAAAGTTTTTCTCAACCAGAACAAGAACCCTGTTAACAAGATTTCCTAATGTGTCAGCTAATTCCGAGTTATGCCTGCTCACCAAGGATTCTTCTGAAAAATCTCCATCCTGTCCGAAAGGAATCTCCCTCATTAGGAAATACCTTATTGAATCTGTGTCATATTTCTCTGCCAATGTAACAGGTGATATAGCATTTCCCAGAGATTTTGATATCTTGCTTCCGTTGAATGTTAAGAAACCATGAATGAAAACTGTCTTGGGAAGTTCAATGCCTGCTGACTTGAGCATTGCAGGCCATATCACAGCATGGAACCATCCATTGTCCTTTCCTAGCAAGTGAACATCAGCAGGCCAAAAATCTTTGTCCTTAACTGCAGTATAATAATTAATCAAAGCATCAAACCAAACATAAACTATATAACCTTTTTCAAGGGGAAAGGGTATACCCCAATCAAATGATGTTCTTGTTATGCATAAATCTTTCAAACCTTCCTTTACCCTGTTAACCATCTCGTTCCTTCTCTCTTCTGGCAGAACGAATTCAGGATTTTTTTCATACAAATCTAAAAGGAATTTTTGATATTTACTTAGTCTGAAGAAGTATGTATCCTCACTTATCACCTCTAATGGTTCCTTGTGTATTGAACACACCTTTCCTGGCATTTCTGTCTCAGTGTAGTATCTTTCACAACCAACACAATAGCGACCAGTGTATTTTCCCTTGTATATGTCACCATTCTTGTTTATCTTGTCTATGAACTCTAAAACTGTTTTCTTATGATCTTCATCTGTTGTCCTTATGAACCTGTCATAATCTACATTCAAAACTTTCCAAGCCTGCTTGTTCCTTTCTGAAATCTCATCAACAAATTCTTTTGGAGATTTACCGGCTTTCTGAGCTGACAGAGAAACTTTCTTACCATGCTCATCAGTCCCTGTTGAAAAGAATACTTGATTGCCTAGAATCTTGTTCCATCTGGATAAAACATCTGCCACAACCTTTTGATATGCGTGTCCTATATGTATCTCTGCATTGACATAATCTATTGCTGTTGTCACGTAAAATTTTTTGAACTTTATCACCTTATTTTATTAGCTTCCTCAATTCCCTTAAATCCTTTATAATAAAGTTCGCGCCTGATTTTTTTAAATTGTTCCTTTTTCCATGCCCAGTCAGGACGCCCACAGCAACGCAACCAGCAGACCTTGCAGCCTGCATGTCGAAATCAGTGTCCCCGACAAAAATACACTCCTGTGGTTTTACTCTTAGTTTCTTGCAAGCTTTGAAAACTGGTTCAGGATGTGGCTTCCTTCTTTTGACATCATCATTTCCTATCAAAACATCAAAAGGCAGTTTGTAACCTCTAACAACTGCCAATGCCTCGCTCCTCAACTTTGTTGTAACAATTCCAATCTTTATTTTTTTCTTCTTTATTTCTCTGAAAGTTGTCTTGACGTAAGGAAGAAGTCTTGAATATTTTTTAAAATTCTTTATCTGGATTTTTTCAAAGTAAGCCGCGAACTCCTTTTCAATTGGCCTTGCCTCTGGTATGGCTTTTCTTATGGCCTCGATAAGCTTTAGCCCTTTTATGTCTTTCAACAATTTTTTGTCTTTTGGTGGCTTGATGTTGAAGTGCTCGCTCGTCTCTTTAAATGCCTTGACCACAACATCCAGTGGTATTATTGTCCCATCAACATCGAAAAACACTGCTTTCAGTTTCATGTTAAATTGATTTAAAGAACATTCGTATATATTGTTATGCAAAAAGTGACGCACATAATATTCGCTTTTCTGACCCTGATACTTTTCGGGTTTGTCCTCGATTTCCCCATATACATGTCGCTCTTCGCCTTTGTGGGAGTTCTGTTGCCTGACTTTGATTTCAAGTTCAGAAAATACCACAGGAAGGTATTCCACAATGTCTGGTTCTTGGTGATAGTCCTTTTCATAGGTTTTCAATTAGGACTGTTGGACAGGATTGCCGCAATAATTCTTTCTATCGGGTTCTTCAGCCACTTAATCGGAGACTCGCTGACACATAGGGGGATAATGCCTCTCTGGCCTGTGAAGAAGCCCAAGTTCAACGGCCCCATAAAAACAGGAGGCTTCGGCGAGTATCTCCTGATACTAGTGCTATTATTGATGATTTATTGGACAGGAACAATAATATAAGTTTATAAAGTATAATTGATAACTGATAATATGGTAACTATAAATGAACTAAAAACGGGAATGAACAACATAGAATTGAAAGCAACTGTTGCTGAAATGTCTGAACCCAGGGAAGTCATGACTAAGTTCGGAACTGTCACAAAGCTTGTTGAAGCTACACTTGAGGACGGATCCGGTTCTATAAAGTTGACTCTATGGGGAAAGCAGAGCGAAGGAATTGAGAAGGGAAAGGAAGTTGAGGTGGCAAACGGCTTTACCAAGCAGTTCAGAGAGGAACTTCAACTGGGATTAGGAAAGGGCGGCTCTGTCAAGGCCGTTGAGTAGTTTACTCATTCTGAAGGGTTAAGTTTAAATATCTACTTTCTGTTATTTTTTATAGTGGGAAACATGAAATCAACGATTGACGAATTTGATTTACCAATAGAAGAACAGGATGCAAGATTTGGAAAAATAATATATATGATTCAGAGCGGAGAATATAAAATTCGACCTAATTTAATAAAGGAAATGGGTAACGAAACCCAAAAAAGAATAGAAAATTTAAAATATAAAAAGCAGAGAAGAAAAACAGTTAAAATTTTGTCACATCTAAATCTTTTAGATGATATTGAGAAAAACGGTAAAAGAATATGGGAAGGAGATTATAAGGAAGTAAATGAGAAATTGGAACAAATACCGGAAGATGAGAGAAGAAGGATAACTTCTTCTTTTGTTTACATCTAATAAAGTTGGTTTACTTTTGTTTCAAATCTTCTAACTTTCCTAAATATGTTCCATCTAGAAGGTAAACTTCTGATTTTTTCCATTTTAATATATTATTATTCAGCAGAGGTCCAAGTGGCTTGAAGTCATCAGAGTTGAAAGCCATACCACCAATTAAATGGTTGAAAGCGGGCATCACTATTCCTTGCTTGACATCAGTCTTTATTTTGTATTTCTTGAAAAGCTCCTCATTATCAATCCCACATTTAATCCAGCAAGGCTCTGTGCTTCTGAAGTTCTCGTTCCAGAACTCTACAGCAGGGTGCACATGACCCATTAAAATATATTCAACGCCCAAGTCTTTTTTCAGAGGCCAAGCCTGACCGTGTGTCAAAAGGAAATTATCCAATTTAAAACCTGTGGGTTCGTAGATGTCGATATCCTTTGGCGCCAGCCTCTCTATGTTGCCGTCGTGGTTTCCCTTGACTATTGAAACTTTTAATTTAGAAAAATGGTTCAGGAATTCAGGAATCTCCTTCTGCTCCTGCCAGGAAATTGAAGGGACCTGGTGCTTTAAGTCGCCTAAAAACACAAGATGTTTTGCTCTGGTCTGCTTTATTAAATTGTCAATCTTTTCTTTCAACTTTTCAATCTGAGATGGCACTGTTATTCCCGACTTGAGGATTTCATTCTCCAATCCAATGTGCAAATCAGCCACCACCAACACTTTGTTTTTTAACAGCAATGCCGGCTCTGTGAGAAATTTTATCTCCATGGTTTTATTTTATTTGCAAAGATTATTAATTTAAGTATGTTATCAAAAGATGATTGTTCTCATGTGCACATAGTCCTCAAAGAAGCTTTTCAGTCTCGGAATAGTGTCAAAGTTGACCAGTTCGTCCTTTCTTATCCACTTGAACTCAGTGTGTTCGAAGTTTAGTCTGATGTTTGGGAATTCTTTTAATTCGACAATCACGGGATTGACGATCCATGTTTTGTTTATTTCGCTGTCCACAATTTCATAGGGCTTTCCAATGCGTATTGACATGATCCATTTCTTCTCAATCCCCAGCTCCTCCTCTATCTCCTCCAGAACTTTTTCCTGCACAGGTATCATCTTGTCCAGATAGCCAGCAACAGCATTCCATTTCCCCTGATAATCGTTGACCTTGTTGCTCCGCTTCAGCAGTAGAATCTTGTTCTTGCATTTTACAAAAACAGTTATGACAGGAGCCTTGTCGGATTTCGAATAGTCTATTCTTCCGTCCTGGAACTTGGGGAGCCTTCCTCTGAACTCGTCTATAACTCCCATAATTCCACCGTCTTCGTCCATAAAACTTAATTCGGTAGAAAAAGATATTAAGCTGACTTTTATTTTTTAACTCTTTTTTTTAAGTTTATAATACATCAGGCCCTGAAACAAGTGACACTTTAGTGAAGCCGTCCTTCTCCTTCTCCCTATCCAACCTGTACAGATAACCGGAAACAGCATTCTCCAGAGAGGGGTCGTGGGTTATCAGGAACACCTGGTCGACAAAGCTGTTTATCCTCTCCCTTAGAACATTTGCCAACTCATCAACAGCCCTGCTGTCCAAATTATGTGTTGGCTCGTCAAGAACCAGCCATTTCAACTGCGGAGCCAGAACCAATGAAAAGGCAATCCTCAATGTAAGGGCGGCCATTGACCTTTCTCCACCTGATGCGATTCCGTCAGCAGGTATCCATCCAGTCGAATCCTGTAATTGCAAGACATAGTCACCGCCCTCAATACCTAATCTAATGTTGTAGATGTCCTTGTAGGGGTAGAGCTCGTTCCATATGGTCTGCATTGCCTCGTTGACAGCTGACACGAACTCCTTTCTCAATTGTTCCTGTGTGATGACAAGGGCGTTTGCCAGAAGTTTCAGCTGGTCTGTTATTGCATGGGTCTTTCTTATTTCAAGCATGAAGTTTTCTAGCATTTCCTTTTTGCTTTTTATCTCGTCAAGAAGATTTTTCTTCTCGTCCAGTATGGTTGAAAGGTTTTTCAGATTTGTCTCTATCTCCCTTTCCAGAATAATGATAGACCTGTAGTCTGACTCGTACTTATCCAAGATTGCTGGGGAGAATGACAGGTACTGCTCCTTTTCCTTGTCCAGCATGACCAAATCCTGCCTGTACTTCTTTGACCTGTTAAGCTTTTCAGTCACCTCTTCCTCTTTTGATAGGAACTTTTTGATTTTTTCCTGCTTTTCCCTGAATTTGCTGAGGCTGTCCTCGAGCATCTGTATGTTTTTCTCGAACATCCTCTTCTGGGTATCGAAAACCTTTGTCTTTGACTTGGATTTATTCAGCAGATCATTCAGGCTTCTCATTTCCTTTTCAGAATCCTTCAGTTCCTCGAATTTCTGCTTCAATAATTTTGTTTCGTTGATTTCTTCCTCGAGTTTATTTATTGATCTTTTAATCTTGATTACATCTGGCTGAAGTTTTTTAATTTCCTTTTTCAATTCATCTATTTTCTTCTTTTTTGTTGTTAGCAGCTTGGTTTTCTTTGCTGGCGGCAGCTTGCCATCACAAACAGGACATGCGCTCCCAGCAAGATTCAACTCATTAATTGAATCCTCTATCTCAGAAAGTTTGACAATTGACTTTTGCAGTTTTATCTGGCCATTCTCCAATGAACTCCTGCTCTTGCTTAGTTCGGATTCAAGTTTTCTCAATGGACTTTTCTTCAATCTCTTTTCAATGCTCCTTAGCTCTTCGACATTTTCCATGACCTTCGGCAACCGCTCTGACTCTATCAGATTTATGGCAGCATTGTCCTCTGCATATTCTCCCCTTAGCTTGTCCATGCTTTGTCTTTCGCTCTCTATTTGCAAGTTAAGCTCTTGGATGTCTCCTGATATTATTTCAGCTTCCTTTTCCATCTGGTCCTTTGTCATTTCCGCAAACTCGACCAGCTCGTCCTTCAGTTTTTCTATGTCCTTTTCCGTGACCTCCAGCAATGCAGTGAACTTCTTTTTCTCTTCCTCTATCTCCTGCATTCTTTTTTGCTGTGTCTTGAGAACAATGATGTCCTTTTCAGTCCTTGACTTTTTCTTGACAATGTCCTCCAGCTGTTTTTTGAACTTGACTTCCTTTTCCTTGTATTCCATAAACTGTCTTCTCAACAACTCAATCTTCTTCAGGCTCTCATCTGCCTCGAGGTTCTTGACAATCCTCTCCTTTTCCCTCAACAGGTCAAGGCACCTGCTGACCAAGGACCTCGTGTTTGCCCTGGCCTTCTCAAACTTGTCTATTGCTAGCAGCTGGTCAATCTTTTTCATTCTTTCTCCCTTCGGTATTGTCAGGAACATGTCCAATTGGTTTTGTTCAGAATATACAGCTCTTGTGAACAAATCATAGTCCATCTTCAATATCCTTTCAACCTCTTTTGTCACCTTGGTTGCATGGGGACCCTCAATCAATTCACCATTCTTCCTTAACTCAGCTGAAGACCTTCCGTTCTCTATTATCCTCTTGACATTGAACTCTGTCCCATTGATGTCAAAATAAACAGAAACTTCTGCCTTGTCCTTTTTCACTGGTTTCTTCATCACAATGTCTTCCAGTTTTAATTTTCTCTGTTGCAATTGCAGGAATGTTCCGAACAGACCAAAGCATATTGCATCCATCACAGATGTCTTGCCTGATCCCATTGAGCCCACAAAACAGTTTGTCCCATCGGAAAAATTAAATTCACTATCCAAGTGGCTTCTCCAATTTTTTAGCTTGACTTTTGTTATCATTCTAATCTCTTTTGATTACCAATTAACAGGTTGAATATCAAATCTGTGTTTCCTTCAACCAAGTATTCGAATATCTCATCAACTTTTATACCGCAATTAACCTGCTTTAAATTTTCTTGTAGAATTTTCAATCCATGCTCCTCGGGAGAGAGCCTCTGGTCTCTCAGTGTCTTTAGCATCTCAATTTGTTCTTGGAATCCCTCGACCTGCAAGTTCTTGTTAATGTTTATGATTGCCTTCTCGCTGAACTTCTCCTCGACCTTTGAGAATTTCGGCAGCAGGACATCATTTTTAATAGTCCCCTTTATCTTTATGTTTATGATCGGCTTGGGCTTTGACAATGAAAGTGTCTGAACAAAGTTCTCAACAGTATCTATTATGTTAGGCGATACCTCGAACTCCTTCCAGATTATTTTCCTCTGCTTCTCCAAAGGTATCTTTTCAACAACATTGTTGTACTTGTAAATAAACTTCCCCTGTTCCGACTCTATCTTGTGTATTGATGTTGGGACAGTGCTCCCGCATAATAGAAGCTGGCCGTCCTTGAACGGCTTTATCTCGCTCCAGTGCATATGGCCTAGAACATAAAGGTCAAAACCCTTTGGAAGGTCGTCCAGTTTTATTGACGGCGGTTCCAAAGGAGAATATATGTAGGGGTCAATGCTCTGGTGTATCATGAAGATGTTCTTCGCGTTCGGGACAGGCTTCGGGTCCCATTGCATTAGCTTGTCTTTGGCGTACCTGTCAGAGACGCCGCTCATGCCGTGTATTGCAACCTTCTCCCCGTCAATTTCAAAGACAGCTGTGGCAGAATCAAGATGAACAACCAGGCCAGAATGCTCCAATGACTGCATGGGATTTATCATGTACTTGCTCCTCTTCTCGTGCGTCCCGTGAATAACAACAATGGGTATTCCCCTCAGGGCTGAGGGCGATAGCTCGCGCCTTTCCTTGTTGATTATTTCTAAAAAATTTGTCCTGGAGGGGATGTTCTGTGCCTTGCTGAGTATCCTCGCGGTTTTTGCGAAGACTTCCGGCTTGGGAATCCTAGTATCGAACAAATCGCCCGCTATCAAAATCAAGTCGCAATCCGAGATCTTGTCCATAGCCTCATTCAAAGCAATAAAGCTGTCCTCTCCCCTCTCTTCATCGTACTTGTAACCACAATGACAATCAGAAAAAATCCCAATCTTCATAGAATCACGATTAATAGTTTATGCAAGTAAAAATTAATAAAGGTTTAAATTAGATTTAAATTAAAGGAAACAAAATTAAAAGTGAGTCAAATGTCCGAAGAGCTTGGGTTAACGTTTAAAAAGTCTGAAGATTTTGGTAAGTGGTACCTAGAGGTTCTGCAGAAGTCCGGTCTGACTGAGTATAGTGATGTGTCAGGCTGCATAATCCTGAGGCCTGACGCATATTTCATCTGGGAGCAGATTCAAAAGTTCACGGACAACGAGTTCAAAAAAATAGGAATAAAGAATGTTTACTTTCCTTTATTAATTCCCGAGAGGTTGTTGAACAAGGAAAAGGAGCATGTTGAGGGCTTCTCACCGGAGGTCGCATGGGTAACCCACACCGGCAGCAGTGAGCTTGATGAGAGACTTGCTATAAGACCTACTTCCGAAACAATAATGTATCCAAGCTATTCAAAATGGATAAGGTCCTGGAGAGACTTGCCAATGAGATACAACCAGTGGAACAATGTGATAAGATGGGAATTCAAGCACGCTGTTCCATTCTTGAGAACAAGGGAGTTCCTCTGGAATGAAGGACACACTGTTTTCGCAACTGAAAAAGAGGCCTTGGGTGAGGAGAAGCAAATCATGGATATTTACAAAAAAATCACAGAAGATGTCATGGCCTTGCCGGGAATAATGGGAAGGAAGTCTGACAAGGAAAAGTTCGCTGGAGCTGTCTTCACAACCACCATAGAGCATCTCTTGCCCGATGGAAAGGCAATACAGGGGCCTGACTTCCACCATGATGGGCAGAAATTCTCCAAGGCGTTCAATATAACTTTCCTTGATGAAAAAAAGGAGAACAAGTTTGCCTGGCAGAACACATGGGCTATTTCAACAAGAAATATTGGTGTCATGATTGCTGCCCATGGAGACGACAAGGGCTTGGTTCTTCCACCAAAGGTTGCCAGCATCCAGGTTGTCATAGTTCCGATTTACAATTCAAAGACAAGAGACAAGATAGTAAAGGAAGCTGGAAAATTGGATAAAGAAATCAAGACAAAATTCAGGACTTATGTTGATGATAGGGACGGCTTCTCTCCTGGCTTCAAGTTCAACGAGTGGGAACTCAAGGGAGTACCATTGCGGATAGAGATAGGACCTAAAGATGTTGAGAAAAATCAGGTGGTGCTAGTAAGAAGGGATAGCGGTAAAAAGGAAATAGTTAAAGTTGATAAGGTCGCTCCAAAAGTAAAGGCCCTGTTGGACGACATACACAAGAATCTATTGGATAAAGCAACAAAGTTCCTCAACGAGAACATACACAAGGTCAAAACCTTTGAGGAGTTCAAGAAGGCCCTAGAAAAAGGCGGCATAATACAAGCATGTTGGTGCGAAAAGAGGGAATGCGAGGACAAGGTAAAGGATGAAACAGGAGCCAAGATAACGAATATTCCATTCAAGCAGGGAAAAGTGTCCTGCAACTGCATTGTTTGCGGCAAAAAGGCCAAAGTTGTTGCCAACTTCGCAAGGACCTACTAATCACCGTAATCTTTATATACATTCATTTCATATTATCATTAATTGTCAAATTCTGGTGAACTAATGGATGTAAAAAAAGGAACAACTACAATCGGTCTGATTACAAAGGACTCTGTTGTCATAGCTGCAGAGCAGAAGTCCACAATGGGCTACATGGTGGACTCGAAATTGGCGCAGAAGATATACAAACTGGACGACCACATCGGCCTGACAATAGCAGGAGGAGTCGGCGACGCCCAGTCAATGGTCAGACTACTAAAGGCGCAGTTCAATTTATTCAAGCTTGAAAGGGGACCAATAACAGTCAAGGCTGCAGCCAATCTTTTATCAAACATAATGCACGGTTCCAAGTACTATCCTTACATAAACCAGTTCATCCTGGCAGGTTTTGACAAGGAGCCTAATGTTTACTCGTTTGACCCGTTCGGCGGTTATGACCACAATGACAAGTACTACTCGACTGGATCTGGTTCTCCATTTGCTTATGGTGTTTTAGAGGCTGGCTTCAAGGAGAACATGACAACAGCAGATGCAATCGCCCTAGTCATCAATGCTATCAAGGCTGCAAAGGAAAGGGATATCGCATCTGGCGGGAAGAGGATAGAGGTTGCTGTCATTGATAAAAACGGCTTTAAGCAGCTGTCTGAACAGGAAGTCAAAAAATATTCGTGATTGCTTTTATGATTGAAGACTGTTATTATTCTTGAAATTGCTTTAAAGAGGGAATTTTATGGTAGAGGAAAAAACTAGTGATTTATTCGACAGGGTAAAGGAAAGTCTTCCTAAAGATGCGAAGATTTCTGACATAATGTACGAGGGCTGCGAGATAGTTCTTTACACCAAGAGCAAGGACTTCTTTGTTTCAGATAGTCAGGAGATAAAGATGCTGGTGTCGACCATAAAGAAGAGGGTGATACTGAGGCCTGACCCGTCCATTTGCAGGGACATTGAAGAGACAAAGGAAATAATAAAGATTATTGTCCCAAAGGAGGCTGGCTTGGTCGACATGGACTTTGAGCCTGAGTTCGGCTCTGTCACAATTGAAGCAGAAAAACCTGGTCTGGTAATTGGAAAAGGTGGAGAGAACCTAAGAGAAATTAAGAAGCAGACATGGTGGCTGCCTACTGTCAAGAGGGCTCCAGTAATTCCATCTGAAATTGTAAAAGTTCTCAGGGACATTCTGTACAAGAATTCGAAATTCAGGAAGGATTTCCTCAACAAGGTAGGCAAGCACATCCACAGCGGGTGGAAGGAAACTGAATGGATCAGGATGACAGCTCTGGGCGGCTTCAGGGAAGTTGGTAGGTCATGCATATTATTGCAGACGCCTGAAAGCAGGGTATTATTAGATTGTGGCATAAAGCCCGGCAACAACGAGTTCCCCTATCTTACTGCTCCTGAATTCGATATTAACAAATTGAATGCAATAGTCCTGTCACACGCCCACTTGGACCACTGCGGTTTGATTCCATTATTGTATGAGATGGGCTATGACGGGCCATTATATTTAACAGCTCCCACAAGGGACCTGATGGTTCTGCTATGTATGGATTACATTGAGTTGACGCAGAGGGAAGGGAGAACCCCGCCTTACACGACCAGGGGCATCAAGGAAGCTGTCAAGCACTCGATATGCCTCAAATATGAAGAGGTGTCTGACATAACCCCTGACATGAGACTGACTTTGTTGAACTCAGGACATATTCTGGGAGGTTCTCTTGTCCACGTCCATATTGGGAACGGCATGCACAACGTCCTTTATACTGGGGACTTCAAGTTCGATAGAACAATGCTGTTAGAGCCAGCAAGCAACAATTTTTCAAGAGCCGAGACAGTCATCACTGAATCAACTTATGGGGCAAGGGAGGACATAACTCCCAAAAGAGCGGACTCGGAATCGCAGGTTATCGAGGCCTGCAATAAAGTATGCGAAAGAGGAGGCATTGCATTGATTCCCAGCTTTGCTGTTGAGCGTTCCCAAGATGCCATGGCAATTTTGTCAAGGTCGGGCTTCAAGTATCCCATTTACATTGACGGCATGGTCTGGGACGCGACTGCAATCCACACTGCCTATCCCGAATATTTCAACAGGGAAATGCAGAAATTAATTTTACAGCAGGGCATCAACCCGTTCACTGACGAGATTTTCAAAAGAGTCGGCTCTACTGAGGACAGGAAAAAGATTCTGGAAAGCGGGGAGCCGTGCGTTATAATTGCAACATCCGGCATGCTTGTCGGAGGCCCCAGTGTCTGGTGGCTGAAGAACCTGGCAGACAACGAGAAGAACGGCCTTATCTTTGTCTCTTATCAGGCAGAGGGAAGCCTTGGAAGAAGGGTGCAGAAGGGGTGGAAGGAAGTTCCAATGGAAAGCAAGAACGGACGGACATCAGCTGTCCCGATAAACCTAGAGGTATTCAATGTGCAGGGACTGAGCGGTCACTCGGATCATAAGCAAATATTGAACTATTTGTCAAGATTGAAACAAAGACCAGAGAGGATTATAGTCGACCACGGCGAGAGCTCCAAGTGTGTTGAGCTTGCAAGGGATTTGCACAAGATTTTCAGGGTTGAGACTATTTGCCCTAAGAATTTGGAAACTGTCAGGTTGAAGTGAGTATCAAATTTTAAAGTTTCTCAAAAATTCAACTTTTTCTACAGAATCTTCAAGCACGATTACAGGAGAAATATAGTCGTGATAACCAATTATTGCACCAATACTATTGTCCTCATAAAAGCATTTATGAGAAGGATATTTATTCCCCTTCATTCTTTTTTCCATACTATTTCCATGAATGTTTTCTGAATTCTTCCAAGGGTTCTTCCTACCCCCAGTCTTCCAAGATTTTGATATCTTTCTATGTCTTGGATTCTCGTTGTCATAAACAAAAAATCCATCTTTGAAATAAAATCTAAGTATGTGAATAGGAGGTTGAGCACTACTGTAAGTATTTTCGGGACTAAACATAGCTGTCCAAATTCCAGGCAAACTACGAATTGATATCCATTCCTCCGGAACTCTTTTCTCCTTTTCCCAGAACATTTTCATTTTTTCAAAAATTTCTGTACTATTATTGTTTTCTTCTATGATTCTAACATAATGAAAATATCCATCATTGTTATATTTTGATAGCTCGGCTTTATCAGAAGATGTTAACAATTCCCTAGTTAATTTGTTCAAGGTGGGTTTCCATTGCATGGATTTTTTTCTTAGTTCAGACCAATTAATCTCTTTATAATTCATATTAATTTGTAAAAGAATAAAACATTTAAATCCCTTTACCAAAGCTTAAATCCTTTTCTTATCAAATATTTTATAGTGATGGTATGTCAACTAATCTTGAAAAGAAAATAAAAGAAACAATAGGGGAAAGGTTCTCAGTGCTTTTCCAACCCGTCTCACAAGTACCTACCTATATTTTAAAACAGGGACTTTCTAGTTGTGTTAAAACAAAGAGGCAGACAGCCAGAGAAATAGCTCACCTTTACAACAGAGACCATAAAACTCCTGTAAGTGCAGTTAGGGCAAACACTTTATTAAACGAATTAGATGCTGAGAACAGTGGAATTCAAATAGAAAGAGCAGATGGAAAAAAATACTTTTTAAGAGTAGATTAATAAACACAAACTCAGAATCTAAGCTTCTTCACTTTCCGGAGATTCTCTCAATTCATTAAAAAAATCTTTTATGGGACTTAGATAGATTAATTTGAAGACTTCCCACCACAAGTTCTTTTTCTTAGCCATATTAATTATATTAAATGCCAATGTTTAAATGTTTAAAATATCTCTTATTTTATAGGTTCTAACATGAGAAAATTATTGTCTTTATTCGTCATGATTATTCTATTGTCCACAGTAGTATTTGCTGTTTCCGAGGCATTCAACTACAATAGTAAGGATTATTACATTGTAACATCAACAGACCCGACAGAGGACACTGGCGACGAGGTATGCGAGAAATTAGGAATGGATTGTGTTGGCTACACTGCACAAACTACTGTTGTGTGCAAGAACTTCCATTCTGACGCTGCAACAACATCAAGCCTTGACGGCGACATATCAGGCGTCTACTGCGACGGAACTCCTCAGTCAGGCATATGCGCAACCAAATCCAACACATGCCACATCTGCCCTGAATGTTCTGCAGGTGTTGATTGTGCAACACCTATAGGCGGATTATATAGAGAGATGTATGTTGAGTGCTCCGGGAGGTCGTGGTTCACAGGATTCCAGAACTTTTTCAAGTCAATATGGGAAATCATCTCAAAGTTCTTTGCAAGCTTAGGTTCATTATTCAGTGGGACTACTGTAACTATCAAGAATGTTACAATAGGTCCTTATCCTGGCAAGTGGGCTTGCGACTTCTATCAGATTCCTTTCCCGGGCTCGAACAAGAAGCATGTTTCCTGTCCTTATGAAACGCCAGGCGCTGCCATAAACGAGGCAGCAGACGCTTTCTGCAGAACTGTTATGAGTTCAGCTTGGGCAGTGGCAGAGAAATGCGACGAGAACGGAATAATCATATGCACTCATCCATGTGAGACAACTCCAGCGCACATAATACCGCAGAGGTGCGCTTTTGATAATGACAGGCAAAGGGGAAACCAGGCTCCTCCATTGAACTGGTGTGCTCCCAAAGAACCTGTAACAGTGCCATCAGGTGAGGGAAGACCAGATGACTGTTTTGACACTGCTTACCAAGCACATAAAGGATACAACGAGAACCAAGCCTTATGGGATCAATACACTGCAGAAACTGACGGTGTATGCCAATCAACTTATGGAAGAAGTGTTCCAAGTCCTTGTGTTTACACAGTTCAATTAAGTACTTCAGGAAATCCTTACTATTTGTGCTGGTATAATAATCCTTAGTTTTAGAAATTCTAAACTTCAACTTTAGACTTTAAACCTAACAAACTTTCTTCATAATCCAATAATTCTTTAACTTCTTTCATATAATCCTCAGTAAGTTGGGGTGCTCTACCAATATATTCTTTAACATCAATAGTACTCTTTATTTCCTCTAATGTCATTCCTATTTTAGGATCTTTTGCCAACATTTCCAACAGTTCATTGCTCTTTCCTTCTTTCTTTATTCTTCTTGAAGCCTCTTGTGAATGCTGTCTCATTATTTCATGTAGCTCCTGTCTGTTTCCTCCCCTCTTAACGGCAGCCATTAAAATGTTTTCCGTTGCAATAAAGGGCATCATCTCATTAAGATTCCTTGCAATAACCTTTGGATATACAACGGGTTCTTCCATTATGTTCATGTAAAGATTAAGGACTTCGTCCGCAGCCATAAATGATTCAGGAATATATATCCTCCTAGGAGAAGAATCATCCAAGCTTCTTTCAAGAATTTGTGTCATCTCCGTCATCCTCGGTTTTATAGAATTGGCTATCACCTCTCTTGACAAACCACACATTCTCTCTGACTTCATTGGGTTTCTCTTATACATCATTGTAGAGCTTCCAACTTGATCTTTTCCAAAAGACTCTTCCATCTCTCTCCTGTTCTGCAATAACCTTATGTCCAACCCTGCCTTATGCGCTGACTCTCCTATACCGGCCAGAACATTCAAAGCAATGCTATCATATTTCCTAGGATATGTCTGTGTAGTAATGGGAAAGTCTGTCTTATATCCCAGTTTTTCTACAAATTTCTGATTCAACTCCTTGACTTTTTTCTCATCTCCATCTGCCAATTCAAAATAACTTGCCTGAGTTCCTGTAGTTCCCTTGGCTCCCCTTAGCATAGTAAGCTCTTCAAGATTACATATTTCTCTGTAATCCAAAACTAAATCTTGGCACCAAGTGGCGGCTCTCTTTCCCAATGTGGTTGGTTGGGCAGGCTGAAAGTGAGTAAAGCCCAATATGGGAAGATCCTTATATTTTATTGAAAAGTCTCTGACATTTGAAATTGTATTGACTAATTTTCTTTTTATCATATTTTTTGCGGCATGCATCTGCATCAACTCGGTATTGTCAGCTACAAGGCATGATGTTGCCCCTAGATGCATTATCGGTGCTGCATCTGGGCACTGTTGCGCATATGCAAGAAGATAAGCCATGACATCATGCCTCTTTTCCTTTTCTATGGCTTCAGCAACAGTATAATTGATATCAAGCAAATGACTTTTCATTTGATCAACTTGTTTTTTTGTAACACCGCCTATTCCTAATTCATATTGAGATTCTGCAAGAGCATGCCAGCATTTTCTCCATCTCCGATGTTTGAACTCATCAGAAAAAATATAACCCATTTTTTTTGCATACCTAGAACCTAATGGACATACGTATGTTGTCCTGCTTTTTTCCACCATAGAATCACCTGAAAGCTTTTAATTTGTCCATTACTTCTTCCAAAGGAGGAACATCAGCAAATATGTTCCTACCCACATACTGGTTTGTCGCAGCCATGTACATCTGTGAAGTGAGCTTTATTACTTTAGGATCAAGTGGCTTTGGTTTTACAGGACATCTTTCTTGCCACCCAGGTCCAGTCTTCTTCCATTCAATACAAGCTTCCTCGAAATCAGGCTGTGTAGTTTGATATATTTTCCTCAAGAACTGCTTGCTGACTTGCTCTCCATTAAAACCAAACCTGTTTTCATCAAGAGTCCCAACAACATCAACAACAAAAGGTACTTTCATACCATTATTCCAAACAAACTCAATTTTACCATCATAATGAGTGAACCCTGTCTTTTCAGCCTGCTTTGTTATTATTTCTTCTACAGCTAAAGTCGTCTCTTCTATTTTTCTAAAGTCTTTTTTAGTTAAACCAGAAATTTTATATGCTTCTTCATTTGTTAGATTTCTGTCCCCAGGTTCAAGCTTAGTCGTATAACCTACAACAGTTCTTGGAAGGGAATCCCCGGGTTTTGGTTCTGACTTAACCCCCAATGAATCATATATTTTTTGTAGCTCTTGTTCTCTCTCATCTAGATTTTCATTTTTCTTAGCTTTTTCTATTTTTCTGAACACAGAACTTCCCTCAGGCAAGGCTCTCCTGAATATCACTTCAAGAGGTATCAAATAGTTGTTAATTGCACCTCTTCTTCTACTGTAAAAAGAATAATCATAACCGACAACATCATCACCTTCCTTTATGGGATCTGGCATGTACTTAACGCCCAAATCAACTACCATCGTATCTAAACCATTGCTTCCATTTTCTAAATCAGAAAATTTTACTATATCATCTTCACCTCTAAGCAACCCAACATAATGCGTCCATAAATCTTCTTCTTCATTTATTAATTCAAAATTAAAAGCAGCCATTGTGGCAAGTGCCCTTCCTTTGTTTTCTATTAAATCGGGCATCTCACCCCAGTCAAAAACACTATATCTGTTAGAAAATTTGAAAGTACCCACACCGCTACGGTATTCTTTAGGGGTTTCTAAAACTTGTAAATCTTTTACGCTTCCCATTCAATCACGAGTAAATATCTCATCTATAATGCTTCTAACATTATAGTCCTTTCTCTTATTCTCACCAATTTTTTTAATGGCTTCTCTCATTTCAGGATCATTCAAAGAAAGAATTTTTGCAGCATATATCTCAAGATTCTTTAGTCCCCTAACCTGAACAGTGTTTGGAGTTCTTGCCAAAAATCTTTCTGTATCATCCATATATGACCCACTCATCGAACTAGATTGTGTATCTGCCCAAATCTGAATGCATTTCTCGTCTACATCGGTCAGAGGCTTGGAACCATATGAAAGTATAAGATCACTATCATCATCAACCACTATACCAATTTCATCCAACTCCTTTTCCAATTTTTCTAAGTCCCCGTCTCCTCTGATTGCCACAGGATATGTGTCAAGATTAAGGATGTTCTCTGCAATGGTGAGAGCTTTTTTTCTTTGGGTTGTCGTGTACCCATTTTCTAATTTTCTTTCAATACCCACCGTAGAAGTTACAGCATGACCTGAAGGAAGCATAAAATTCTGATAAGCAACCATGTCTAATGGCACAGATATTATGGGATAAGTGACATGTGTCCCCTGTATGCCGGGCAATGCAAAAGAAAGGCCTCCTATAAGAACCCCAACTACTCTGTCATCATTGTTAGCAAAATATTGTGTTTCCTTGCTGTAATGTTCAACTATGTCAGGGCATCCATGACAGGATTCTATACGAGTCGGATCAGTTACCTTTATCCCATTTTTGCTCAACTCTTCCTTATTGTATAGTCCCTCAAGAACAGGATCATTTTTCGAGCCTCTTCCCCCAAAAATTATTTTCTCCATTGCATCACATTAAGTTATCAAATAGTTGAAATATTAAAAATTTAAGTATGTTATTGTAGTTTATCCGTAATGTGAACTAACGCAAAGAATAAAGGGAGTTCAATTCTTTATGAATCAATGCTTCAGGAAAGGTCTCAAAATGCTCCATCAACATTTTCATTTTTTCCCATTCCATTTCCCTTATTTAGGGATATCCTTTTTATTATTATCCCTGTTGTAGAAATACGGTTATCGAACATTGAAATGGATAAAGCTAGCGTCTTGAGTTAGGAAAAATATCATCATATATTCTTGAAACTGAAAATCCTGGCTCGGCTGTCTTCTCTTTCATATAATCAAAGAATTGTTCCATGACTTCTTCCTTCAAACCACTGTCCTGTGCAAGCACTTTGCTGTTTTTGAGGTAATCGTTTCCTGTCTTGGTGTTGAGTATGAGGTAAACTTTTCTTCTCAGAACGTCCCTTCTTACAACATCCAATCTTTTGTCATAGTCCTGTATTCTTCTAGCCCTTATCTCGCTTATAGCCCTTCTAACGTTTTCACTGCCTGTGTTGTTTTTAAGAATTTCATCAATTATGCTGTAAACAAGCTTGTCCCTTTGCCTTGCTGCGAACCAAAGTCCACCAACCATGTTATTAGAATAATAGGGTAAAGATTTAAATCCCTTTTTTAAAATCCAAAACCATAATCAGTTCATGGTAAAGGTTGAGAATGCTTGCAAGATAGAAAAGGACTTCTGCAACAGCTGCAGCAGCCACTTCGCAAAGATAAGGCCTCACATAAAGGATGTAATAATTTCTAAGCACTTCGAGAGGGACATCAAGAACGAGGATGAATTAAACTCCATAATAAAGGATGTTCTCGACTGCTCCCACGCAGAGTTCCACGAGCTCCACAAGTTCGAGGATAACATTGAAGGAATTCTAATATTCAGGGCAAGGAAGGAGAACCTGCACATACTCTACTGCATAGACAAGAACATGAGAATTATATTTTTAAGAGCTATAAGAAACTTTGACGAGTACAAGAGATTGCTGGACGACAAGAAGGAATTAAAAAAGATAATTAGAATTGTCTGACAGCATCAACGAACTCATTAAGTGTTAGATTGTCTACTATATTGATTTCGTCTGGTAATTTAATAAGAGGTTTTAATTCTTGAGGAACACAATCTAATTCTCCCTTTCCAAACCATTTATTACCGTACATACTAAAAAGAATTGGTGTTTCATCCATGACGTATCCGTCTGAAAAAAAATATGGTTCATCATATGCCAATTTCTTATTATGCGTTACTATCGTCTGACTACCTAATGGAAGATTTGGAGAATCTCGTGATCTTTGAAGACTCTGTTCCGTCTTGAAGTACAAAACATTTACAATGCCTTCATAATGATGTGATAATCCTGTACCATAGTGAAAAAACCTGGTATCATATTTTATTCTTTCTATTATCTCTTCTTTTACTCTACACATCATTTCCTTTGAAACACATAAATCCGATAGAAGATCAAAAGCGGAATCACCATCCAAATCAAAAGAATCGCCATCTTCTGAGAAAGAGGATTCAGCAATTTTCTTATATCCTAGAACTTCTTCGCATATTTTTCCCATTGATTCAACTGTACCATTATAATTACTGCTCTCTACAGCCTTTACCAAGGACTTAGTATATTCTACAGCTTTTGAAACCATAAGAATATTGCAATGAAAAATTATTTAAACTCTATATCCACTTCGTCAACTCTCCACTTCTGCATGATGCTGCTTTGCTCTGTTAATATAGGCTTGTTATGGAGAATTCCTGTAACAGCTATCATGGAACCATTGTCCCCAGAATACTCATTTGGTACGACAAAGAACTTCGCCCCGCGCTCGTCGCACATTGTTTTGATCATTTTCTGCAGTCTCTTGTTCGCAGCAACACCGCCAACCAACAGGACTTCTTCTTTGTCAGTGTGAGCCATTGCCCTCTCAGTGACTTCAGTCAACATGGCAAAGCATGTCTCCTCGAATGAATATGCTATGTCCTCTTTCTTGGCACCCTGCTTGTACCTTTTTATTGATTCTGTAGCAAGGCCTGAGAATGACAAGTCCATTCCCTTGACAACATAAGAAAGTTCAACATACTTGCCTTCCTTGGCTAGCTTTTCTATGTAGAGGCCCCCAGGCATTGGCAGCATCATGCTCCTGGCAATCATGTCCAAAGCATTGCCAATGGGAACATCCTGCGTCTCCCCGAAAACCCTGTACCTCCCCCCTGCAAAGGCTATCACCTGGGTGTTCCCGCCAGAAAGATACAGGACTACAGGATCCTTTGAGCTGGTGCATATTTTCCCAACCTCAATATGCGCAACACAATGGTTAACTCCAACTAACGGCTTGTTGTATTTTAATGCCAAAACTCTGGCAGCAACTGCCCCTATTCTCAAGCATTGCGGCAATCCCGGCCCTTGGGAAAAGGCAATAATATCAATGTCGTCCATTTTCAATTTTGCTTTTTCCAGAGCATTTTTCAAAATATCAAAAGCATTCTCAGAATGATGCTGCGCAGCGTCCCTTGGAATTATACCAGAACCCTTCTTGGGATAGTAGACTGACTTCTCATTTGAAAGAATTTCCTTATCTTTAACAATTCCCACACCGAATGTGTGTGCAGTCGACTCAATACCTAAGCAAATCATAGTTATATAGATAAAATTCAAATTTTTTAAATAATAGAGGTTTAATAAATATATTATAGTAAAGGAGGTAAATTGAATGAAACCAAAAGAGAAATTTCTTACAGTAAAGTTGTTGGAAGCAATCGGTATTGTAATTCTTTTAATTGGTCTATTCACAAGTCTTTATGATCTCATGCACGGCCTAATCACGGCAATAGTTATATGGGTATTTACAGGCGTCTTAAAATCATATTATGGTTTTGATGAGAAGCCAAAAAAAAGACCTGGCAGAACATCAAGAAGCAGGACTAAGAGCAGGTCTAGAAGAACAACAAGTATATCTAGAAGAAAACCTAAGAGAAAATCTAGAAGGAGATAATTTTTTATTTTCTTTTTTTAAGAATTTTATCTAATTTCTATTTCTTTGCAATTTCAATTTCAGAATACTTGCATCTACCACAGGTGACTCTACCCTTATGAGTGGCTAGAAAAACTCCTGGACCGCATCTCGGGCACCACTTCCCTTGAGCCTTGCCATCCTTGTAATTCTTCCATACTTGGGACTTGTTGTGCTTGCTCTTGCTAATAGGCTTCTTGCCTTTCTTTTCCCTTGACCTCTTTTTCTTACCCACTATCACTCACCTTTCTTTTCTTCAGGTTTAGGCTCTTCTTTCTTCACTTCTTCCTTTGGTTTCTCTTGTGGCTTTTCCTCAGTCTTTTCTCCCTTTTTCTTTGTCTCAGAATAGATAGGGACTTTCTTCTCCTGCCATACCTTCACCCAGGCCTTGCCACCGGTCCTGCCAGTCTCAGACAGTATCTTACTGATTTCAACACTCTCTATACTCGCATTCAGCTGCTCTGACAAGAGCTTTTGCAGGTCTGCCTTGCTTGTAGTGGAGCCGCCATCATAATCCAAGGATACCATTATCTCTTTCCTCTTGAGCATTGGGTTTTCCTTTTCGTTTAACACTTTGCACTTCATGACATCACACTTATTTTATGGATATAATATCCTATATGTTCGCGTATTTGTATTAAAATGACACGGTTTAAATTATTTATAGCTTACTTCCAAGCCGCTATTATGGATATATCACAGAATTATATAAAGTTTGCCATAATTCACAAAATTATAACTAAAACGCAAAAATAAAGGCTTAAATCGTTTAAAACATTAAGAATACATAAATGGTCATAAAAATTGAATGCCTACAAAACCTGAATAAAACGGAACTTCTAGAACTTGGTAGAAATTTCGACATAAAAGTACTTTCTGCATGGCCAAAAGGAAGGATTATTGATACCTTAAACAAGGATGCAAGAGTAACCAAAAATGCCATAGAAACTATCTTAGCCAAAAAAGGTGAAGGAAAGGGTGTTAAAGAGATTCTTAGAGAAAGAAGGGATGGATTTTATAATGAAACAGCTGGCCAGGCTTTCTGCTTTTGTGAAGATTTGGGAGATGAACTTGGCTACGGTCTGCTTTTAGCCAGTATAGCTGATGAAGATTTGAAGGGTCGTATTAAAGAAACGTTGAACAAATTTGACAAACTCAAGGTATTTGAAATACAAAGGGCTCCGAAAGGTGTCAAGCTATCGGAAAAACAAAAAAAGGTTATTTTCGGAACAAGTAGAAAGTCTGTATGGAGATACAAGATTGTTTCAGAAAAAGCATTGGAAAGTGTTGATTCACACGAAACCTTTTTGTTGTATAACAGAATAAAAAATGATGAAAAAATTCCTGAAAGGTTGAAACATTACATCAAACAAGGACTAAAGTGTTATTATATCGAATCCTTCGATGCGGCCATAGTGATGTTTGCGAGGTCTATAGAATATGCTCTTAAGGAATTTTTCTCAAAAAGAAACCCTGTTATAGTTGTTGGAGAAAGAGATACTTTGGGAGCGTTGATAAAAAAGTACAGGGAGCAGATTGGTGAAGACAAATTACTACAAAAAATAATGGAAGTACATAATATGGATAGAATAATATGTGCTCATGATATTGAACCCTTTGAAAAGGAAATGGGTCTGGCAGAAGCAAACCATGCTTGGACTGCTCTAATAATAATTCTCAAAGACATGATAAATCTGAAAATTTAGACACTTACCACTTCTAGTAGTCAAAGAATGTTATGTTCAAACATAAACCTTTCTTATTATGGAAATAGAGCTTTTGGCCAAAATAGTTCAACTTGAGAATAGGGCTGAAAGGTTCGGTCAGGAGAACAATTAAGCCTTTTTCTCAGATTTCTTCTTAACCGAAGCAGACAATCCTTTTTCACTGTCTACAGCAAGATTTGTCTCTTTTTCTTCTTTCACCTCAGCCACCCTAAGTTCTTTATGAAGAAAGTCTGCAAGTTCTTTAACCTGTTCAGGTGTGCCACCACATTTTAACATAGTATCAATCGCCCTTTCTGATTGTTTAAGAGAAAACGGATTAAAGTTCGATTCTCTTTTATAATCATTGTTTACGGCAACACCAACTCCGATTTTTTCTACATCTCCATAGGGAAACGCAAAAACCGTTACTGTACTCCCTGTACTAGTTACCCATGTTTTGGCGTGACTATCATAACTCATATTCCCCTCCTTTATCTATTTTTGTTAAATAAAACCAATAATTCAAAAGCTTTTTCTCCATTTTCTTATAATCTTTAAACTCTTTTTCGATCAAACTCCAAAAAAAGAAATTATGCTTTCTTTCTTTCAGATGTACCATTTCATGAAAAACAACATAATTGATTAATTTTTCTGGTAAGAAAAATAGTCTTATATTAAAGCTCAGATTTCTTGATTTAGAACAACTAGCCCATTTAGTATTTTGTTTTCTGATGTAGATTTTCTGTGCTTTCACACTTAATTTTTTAGAATATTGACTCACTGCTTTACCTATAACATTTTTCAATC
>JBDRJK010000010.1:0-3782 GCA_043814985.1 Candidatus Aenigmatarchaeota archaeon | reverse complement strand
CAAAATGAAACTCGTATCTGCATGTTTGATCGGCTGTAAGTGCCGCTACAATGGAAAGGATAAAGCTAATGACAAAGTTCTAGAACTGATGAAAACAGAAGTATTAGTTCCTATCTGTCCAGAAGTACTAGCGGGCCTTGGGACTCCCAGAGAGCCTACAGAAACTAACGGAACAGGCGGGGATGTTCTTGCAGGAAAAGCTAAAGCCCTTACAAAAACAGGAAATGATGTTTCAACAGCTTTTATAGACGGCGCTGAAGAGACATTGAAAATCGCAAAAACACTAAATATAACTGAAGCTATACTTAAGCAGCACAGCCCATCATGCGGTTATGGCTCAATTCCTAATGGAAAATTTGACGGAAGAACAGAAGGAATTGGTGTTACGGCGGCATTATTAAAACAAAATGATTTCAAAATCATAACTGAAGAAGACTTGTAAAATGAAAATAAAAAAACTTCTAATCAAAAAGCTGAAAAGGGAATACATAAAAGATCTGAATAGAGATGTGACTGTCCAGAAGCAGGAGTTCCACAACATCCGTTCTCTGTCACAGGATTTCTCCACAAAGTTCGGCACTGTCAAGAGAGCAGACCTGCAAAAGTCAGGAAAGATAAAACTGAAAAATCAGGAGTATTTCGTGATAGAGCCTTCATTGATTGACCAATTGAAAAACATAAAAAGAACAAGCCAGATGATCCCTGTCAAGGATATCGGCATCATAATCACAGAGACTGGAGTAAACAGAGACTCAATCATATTAGATTCGGGCTCTGGTTCAGGCGGTATAGCCTGCTTCCTAGCATTCCATGCAAAGAAAGTCATAACCTGCGACATCAGCGATGAAAATATAGCCGTTACGCAGCAGAATGTAAAAGAGCTTGAGCTGAATAATGTGGAAGTAAAAAAAGCAGATATAACAAAGACCAGCATGATAAAGGAAAAAGATATTGATGTTTTCACATTAGACATACCAAATCCAAATAAGGCTGTCCCTACAGCAAATAAAGTCCTAAAACTGGGTGGCTTTTTTGTGAACTATTCTCCCAACATAACACAGAGCTTGGCCTTCGCAAACAAGATAAAGGAGCACCCTAATTTTCTGTATATCAAGACAATAGAGCTTATCGAACGCGAATGGAAGCTTGACGGCAAGATAGCTAGACCAGTATCAGAAAGTATGATTCCTTCAGGATTTTTGACATTTTCAAGAAAGATCAATTAGCGTTTCTTCTTTTTCTTAAGAAGCAGTTTTTCACGATTATCTGCATCACGGCCTGATTTAAGAATCAACATAGTGATTAGGGTAACAACAAGTGCAGGGATATACATCCTCAAGCCAACACCAAGGCCAACTGCTGACGCAACCCAGATAGCTGCTGCAGTGGTCACGCCATGAAGCTCTCTGTGCTTCCATATAACACCTGCGCCGATGAATCCTATGCCCGTTACAACGCCCGCTGCAATTCTGCTGATGTCCGCATTCTGCAGATTGAGGAATCCAAACAATGAGATAGACGCGAAAAGGCACGCTCCTAAAGAGATCAACGCAAATGTCCTTGAGCCTGCACCATGTATTTTGTCTTTCCTGAAATAACCTATAAGCACGCCAAACACAGTTGCGATAAGAAGATTTAGTACTATAATCATTACATCAAAGATTGAGTAATCTATCACCATAGTCATTTTAGTCATCAAGTAATAATTAAAATATATAAAGCTTTCTAATGGTTGTATGTGCATAACTAATATTTCTTGATTTTTTATGATTTGTATTCTTCAGCACCAAAATCTTTATAAAGTAGGTTAGCTACTTTGTAGCTAATGAAAAAAGAAACAAAAATTCAACTGACTGGATATGAAATGCTTGAGAAACAAGTCAACAAGAGCGGCAATAGCGGTCGTGTCTATGTGCCTGTTGAATGGGTTGGAAAAAAGGTAAAAATAATTTTGGTTGAAAAATGAGCACGATACAATTAGCTGAATCTTTGGAAGATAAGTCCAAGAAAGAAATAATTGATGAATTCATTAAGTTGTATAAAGAGAATGAAAAGCTCAAGAAAAAACTTCGCCGATATGAGAATCCTCATACTCCCTCAAGCAAAGACGAAAGAAAATCAAGAACTAATTTTGTTTCTATAACAGGTTTATCCGTAGGCAAAAAAACTGGATACAAAGGAGCTACAAGAAAAAGGAAAGAATCTACAGATTTCATCAATTGTTTTGATGGTGTTTGCTCACAATGTGGCAAACGCAACAGACTGAAAGAAATCAAAACAAAAATTTATGAGGAAATTCCAGACCCCCAGCCAGTAAAGATTGTCGAGGCTAAATGGGGCTGCTATGAGTGCGGTTGCGGTCATTGCTGGGAATCAAAGCCGGGAGAAGTTCCTGACAAGGGCATATTCGGAAAGAATATGCAAGCTCATATAACATTACTTCGCTTTGATGACAGGCTTCCGCTTAGAAAAACAATTTCTGCATTAGAAAGACAATACAGAACTACTTTAACTTCCAAGGCAGTTTATGACATTACGAAAAGAGTTGCTGATAAAGCAACTCCTGAGTATGAGATGGTAAGGAAAAAGATAAGAAGAGCAACTCATCTGCATATTGACGAGACAAAAATCAAAATAAATGGTAAAACATACTGGCTCTGGATTTTTCGTTCACGAAAAAACATTTTTTTTGTGATACACGAAAAAAGAAATCGGTCTGTTCTTGATGAGATATTGGGATACAAATACCGGGGAATTATTATTTGTGATGGCATGTCTGCATACAAGGAATATACAACATATCTGCAGAGATGCTGGGCACATATCTTAAGAGAAACAAAAGAAATGGCAGAAAAGCACGATGATGCAAAACCAATGCATCAATGGATGAAGGACTTGTTTGCCAAAGTCAAGTCAGCCAGCATAAAGGATCCGCCAAACAAAAGAAAAAAATTGCACAGGAAGTGCATTCAGGAAATGAAATGGCTGATAGAAATTTATTCTTCATATGCACATCTTGGTACGGTCATCACTACAATAAAAAATGGTCTTGAGTTTTGGTTTACAAGAATAATCCACCCTCAGATTGAGCCGACAAACAACAATGGAGAAAGATCTTTAAGGGAGATGGTTGTTCTTAAGAAAATTATGGGCACTCTAAGAAATCAGAATGGGGCAGATGTTATGGCAAAGATGATGACTTTAATCTCCACTTGGAGATTAAATGGGAAAAACCCATTTTATTCTTTGAGAGCACTAATTTAAGCTATGCACATACACATCACCAAAACCTTTATAAATGGCCATATTTTCTGTTGATATATTGGCTATTAGTACATAACAAGACAGAGATCCCGCAAACTATCGCTTTGGGCTCGTTTTTTCGGCAAGCTGTTGGTAGGAGGGTGGAGTGATTCGTTATGGAAAAGAAAGATATCGAAAAAGCATTAAAAGAACTTAAAGAGAATTCTTCTAAACGTAATTTCAAACAGCGTTTGGACTTAATCATAAAGCTGAAGGAATTCGACATTAAGAAGGTTGACAATCAGCTGGAGTTCTTTGTTCCGCTCCACTTCAATCTGGGCAAAAAGATCAAGGTTTGCGCTCTAGTAGGCCCAGAACTGAAAGATGAAGCGATCAAGGTATGCGACAAGGCAATAACAGCTGATGAATTTGAGAAATTTGATAAAAAGGCCGCTAAGAAGCTAGCGCAAGAGTATGATATTTTTATCGCTCAGGCTAACATCATGGCAAAGGTTGCTTCTGTATTTGGTAGAACATTC
>JBDRJK010000009.1:0-15598 GCA_043814985.1 Candidatus Aenigmatarchaeota archaeon | reverse complement strand
CCAAAGAATGCTGCTGCAAGTTCTCCTGCTATTATTATCCATTCTATCCCTTTAGTGACTGTAGATAAGTCGTTGTATTCGTAGTCAGTTTTTAGTTTTGGTAGGTTTTTCCTGTATCCTGTCAGGTTTTCTTGGTCTGCTTTGCGTACAGGTCAAATCCGCCTGTCTCGTCAAGCTGTCTTAGCTCGGCAAGCCTCTGTTCTTTGGAGGATTCAAGAATGCCAAACTTTTCTTCAGCATCAATAGCTTCCTTGAGAACGACATCTCTTGCTTCCTGCTTGATATGCTTGAGTTCTTTTGATACTGCTTCAAAGTCTTTGAGCAGTTTCTCATGTTTTGCAGTCAAGTCAGAGATTAGCTTATCCTTTGCGGACATTTCCTGTGCAAGCTTTTCTATCTCCTGAGTTTTGGCAGTAATCTCTTCTGATGCCTTTTTCAGGAGGGCTTTGGCTTGCTCAATTTCTTTTATTTCAGTCATTTTAATCAGTGCCTCCGTTTCCTATTGGATTGATTTTCGCATCTTTGCATGCAGGATCATCAACAAGGCTCAATTCCTTGAATTCGATATTGCGGGCTACATGCTCGCCGTTTTCTTCAACATTGTCTATTAACACACCAACACTCACAGAATCAATCAGCTTGTCCAGGAGCTTCTGGGCAATTTCATCATCATTGACTATTGCTTCAAATTCTACTCTTTTCTGAGCAGCATTCCATATTGACCTGATGACTTTCCCGACAATATCCCTTATACTTGAAGAATGGTCAATCCTCAGAGGTTTTCCCTCGAGTCCTTTGTATGCTTTCTCCAGCTCTTCTGCAGGATAGAATATGCCATTCCACATGCCCTCGCTTATGGCCACTCCTGTAATTCTCAGGGAAGTGCCTTCCCTTAGAACCTGCTGGATTTTTACGCCATGGAGCTGAACATATTCAAGTGAGCGTGATAAGGAATTAATCTGGACTGCTACTGCGTTGTTGGAAAGAAATGCGTCTATCATTTCCTTAGATGATTCTTCCTTCTTGGATTTAGCAGTGCTGACGAATCCGTGTATCTCTTTTAGCAGTAGTTCAGACATAACATGAGAAATCTGTTTTTTTCTTAATATTATTTTAGGGAGATGTAGGTTTCTTATTGTCGGATGGTTTATTGTCTGGATTGGGTTTCTTTTTGCGGAGACTCTGTTTGAACTCTTTCCATGAAACAAATTTTCTCTTATCCTTGTCTGGAAGAACGCATATGCTGACATGATTGTTGAAGAAATCGAGAAATTCTTTCTTTGTAAAATTCATTTCTGCACCCTTGGCAGCGAGCTGCTGAAATTTGACTCTGCATTCTTGCCTTTGATTTTTATTAAAATAGCACTTTCTGAAACAGTTTGTTCGTTTGTACCAGTCGATAAAATACATCATGCTTTTCTTTTTGTGTTTTCCTTTGACGTTGGCAAGAACGCAGTTGATCTCGTTGTAGGATATTGAGATATCATTGACTCTTTCTTTTATGTCCTTGATTTTATCATCAGGTGATTTAATATTGGAAAGAATTTTCCGTATTTTATAATTTGGGAGAATTGACTTCAGCTGTAATTGATAATGCTCAATTGAAGAGGCCACATGATCCCAGACGGTTCCTTCTTTGATACCTCTTGCTTCCGCAATTTGTTTGACAGACATGCCTCTTCTGACGAGCTGAAGTGTCTTTTGCTGGCTGAATGCCGTCTTGCTTTCGTCAACTTTATGATTGAAGTTTTCATGTTTTTTAACCGAGGTAATTGTGGTATCTGTCTGAGTTGGAAATGAATGGTTGAATTTGCTCGTCATTCTTTTTCGGTATTTGTAAGTATTTGCGTGAGATGCGTATGCAAGCCAGCCTTCGAATTTCTCGATGACCTTTTCTCTTTCAAGCTTCTTGTCCCCATACTCATGCTTCATCTGTTCCATCTTTTTCTCAAACTTTCTCATGTTCTTTTTTACTAGGATTTTATGATGGTAGAATACTCGAAATCCGAGAAAGCCGATGCCTTTCTCCAATTTGAGAACTTGGGATTTGTCTGGATGAAGTTTGAGATCCAGCTTGTCTTTGAGAAACGTATTAATTTTTTCTTTGTAGTCTTCAAGTACTTTGCGAGATTGATGCAGAATTGCAAAATCATCAACATATCGTATGTAATATTTGATTCTCAGCTTGTGCTTGACAAACTGATCAAATTCATTGAGATAGACATTGGCAAAGAATTGCGATGTGAGATTTCCCAAGGGCATGCCTTTGTTGCTGTCTTCTCCTTTATGGTTGTCGAGAATTGTCTTTATGAGCCACAGTAATCTTTCGTCCTTGATTCTTTTGCCGAGTATTTGTAAGAGGATTTGATGGTTTACTGAGTCAAAATAACTTTTGATATCTGCTTTGAGAACATAGCATCTGATAGTGTTGTTCTGCGACACTTTTCTTTTGAATTCGTCAAACCTTTTGACTGCGTTTAGGGTTCCTTTTCTTAGTCTGTTGGCGAAGGAGTCGTAAATGAACCTCTTGTCAAAAACAGGCTCAATGATATTGCATATTGCATGATGCACAACTCTGTCTCTGAATGCTGACTTGCTTATCTTCCTTGTTTTTGGATCTCGAAGAATGAATGTTTTGAGGGGTTGTGGCTGGTATGTTTGCAGGAGAAGTTCTGTCCTCAGCTGTAGCAAATTCTCTTTTAGTTTTGCTTCAAATTCAATCACATAGTCCTTGAGTGTTTTGCCTCTTCTTGCCCTGTTGAAAGCGGTTTCAAGATTTTCGTATGAACAGAGTTCTTCGTAAACATTCTCAATTATGCCTGTATCCTGCATCGTAATATAAGGTATATTACATCCGATTTATTAACATTGATTCTGGTCACGTAATATACTGTATAATACGGTGTTTATTAGTTATATACTGTAAGATACATGAATGAATGATTCAAAAAAGGAAATCATTGAACGGTCTGTTAAGCAGCTGAATACATATGGGAATGGGATAGGGGTTTTGGTTACCAGAGAGGCCAAGGCAATCGGCTTGAAGAGCGGGAGCAAGGTACAGGTCAGTGCAGTGCGTATGAATAAAAAAGAGTACATACTCATTGAGAAGTTCCCCCTAAAGGAAGATTGACGGCATCTGCTGTTTTTATAAGCAACACTACTTCGTAGTGATTACAAAATCGAAACCTTTAAATACTACCTGATTTTATCCTATAAAAAGATAGTCAATTTAATGGAGGTTCGCTCAAAATGTCACAAATCGTGCAAATAAAATCACCTGTACTGGCAGCAGTTACTGACCAGACTGGATACGTTAAGGCAAGAAATCAAGCTGAAAAACTTTCTCAAGAACATGGATTAACCGTAGCAGACATGCCTATGGTCATTCAGTCCATGACAACTCATCCTGAAGTTCGTGAAGCAATCAGACCTACTTGGATTGACACAATCACTGGTGAATATCATGGACAGAGAGACGGAGATCGTTCTTACGAGGCATGGCATTCAGCAGGCTCTTTGGCTACTGCAAAAGGCTTGGAAAAGCTATTCAAGCAGGCTGGAAATTATGCGTTCATGCCCATTTCTGATGATGAATGGGTTGCTGTTGGAAAAGGCAGCTATAATGGCCAGACTGTTGCCAGAGTACATCTTGAAGATGCAAGGAAAGGCAATGTGCCTGCACCAGGAACTCCCTACACTATCTTTGCTCGATTAGACAAGGACAGCCCAAAGATTAACGGCAGTGGCCAGCTGGATTACGATACTTTTATGCAGGACGACAGGGTCTTGATGATTACTGGCTCTCCTGAAAACAGAGAAGCATTAGCTAAAATGCTCTTTGGCAAAAAGGAGGAGGGCGGAGAAGGCTGGAGTAATAACGGCAGCTATCACAGAATCAATGATGTTGGTTTTGACGCTCAAGCTAAGGGGCGCCTGGCGTATCTCGACTACAATGATTATGGCCTCGGTGGCTACAACAGCATCTACGATGTTGGGCGTTTCGTCGGGGTAGGCGCCGGAGGCGCAGTTGCGCGCGAAAAATCAGCTCCTCAAAGCATTGTGCAGCCAACTCTCGAGCAGACACTGGCAGTTATCAATAACCCAGACCTGAACAGAGAAGGCATGCTAAAAGCCGTATCTCAGCTGTACAAGCGATAAATTACCGATATTTTTTTATATTCCTTCTTTTATTTTGCTTTCTGTCCCAGTTGCTTCATGGACTTCCATGAGGTTATGGAGTAGCTTGGAACTACACGTCATTTCACTACGGCAGCTTGCTGCTATAAAATACAACCACGACAGCTAATGTCTGAAGTGGTGGTGGCTTTCAGGAAAGTGAAATGGCTACTCTAGGGGCGCCTGGCGTATCTCAACAACAATAATAATGGCCTCGATGGCAACAACAACATCAACAATAATGGGCGTTTCGTCGGAATAGTCAAGCTTATGGCTGGGACACTTTTTCTTTTTATTTCTCAATTAATGATACAACCCATCCGCATCTGCATCGTGGATGAACTGGGATTATTCCCTCTGCAAGATGTATGGACACATCCTGGTTTTGGGATGATGTTTCTATGCATTGCTCGCATGCATCAGGATTGATTGACATCTGGACTTTCATCACTCCAAGTTCTTTGAAGCTTTGAATATTTCCCTCGATAAATGCCCTCTGCAGTTCTGTTCTTGCTATGAGTTCTGCTCTTGTACCGACTTTATTGAATCTTCCAGAAGAGCCTCCATATTTCTCAAAGATTGCTTCGATGTCCTCTTTAAGCTGCTTTGCTCCTTTGCGAGCCATTATTCCGTCACGTATGGAAATCTGGGTTGCTGCAAGAAGGTCTTCGCTTACAGTATTGGCCAATTGCGATGCTCTCAGGTCAAGAGCTCTGATGGCCTGTTCATTGATTGTGCTCTTGACTTTTATTCCTGCAACCTGGGGATAATTCTTTTTGATGAAGTTCTCTCCAAGTTTTATTCCCTGCTTGAATTTCTTTTTTGAATCGAGAAAGATTGCTGCGACAAGAGCGTCTCGCTCAGGGGCAAGCATTTCAGAATCAATGAGAATGTTTTCTCGTGCAAGAATCGGGGTTTCGTCTTTTGTGTTTATGTCTATTTCGTTGAGTATTTTTGCCCTTGCTTTGTCCATTATCCTGTTGATTCTGTAAGTGAGTATCTGCTGGTCTTTGATGAATCGTGAGCGGATAGGTTCAGATAATTGCTGGAGCACTCCTCCGAAATCAAGCTCTTCGTGGATGTACTGAAATCCTGAATCTGGCTCGAGCATGAGTTCCTTATCGTTGAGGAAAGAAAAATCTCCTGATGCATCAGATTGGGATTGCTCATCCGTTGGGGGTGTAGAAAGAGGTTCCAAGCCCATTTCTTGCCTGACCTCATCAGGAGTTAAAACATTATAACGCAGATAAATCTCTCTTTCCTGGGCGAGTTCCAGGTCTGATTTTGTCTGCAATGAATTGAAAAACATATATACAGGACATTCATCGAGGAGGACAATCTTTGTGAATAGTTCCTTTTGCAGTGTTTCTGCGACAAGGCTTTGTATTCCTGCGATGTATAAAAAGAAGTTTTCCTGCTGTGACATTGATGATGACCTGTTGCTGAATTCTCCGCTTCCAAGAAGAATGGTCTGAGGAACTCCCGTTCCTGCTACAATCTGGTCAATGAAATACTTGAGGTAACTTTCTCCGCCCTTTAATGCAGGAGCTTCAAGAACCTTAATCTCGTAATAATAGGGGGTGACGAATTCTGATTTTGAATTGATTCTTTTGTACTTTTCAGATTCTTCTGTTACCTGCTCTCCTGTAGGCTGATGCTCTTTGTCACCAAGCTTCACATGGAATTGCGGAAATCCATGACGATACACTGCTTCTGCAAGACCTACCTCAATGTTTCTTTTGGCTTCTATAATCTTGACCAGTGGCTCGATGATTCCTGTTCCTGTAAGAGAGTCTGCAATGGTGTTGATTCTGAAATGAATTATCTGATTCGGATTAAGTTCTATCTTTTTGGCGTTTACAGTCTGGATGTACCCTTTTATGTTTCCGCTTTCATCAAGGTCTATTTCTCCAGTCCCTTTCTTTTTGAATGTGATGGTCTTAGGATCAATCAGTGCGAGACCGACAACTTTCTTATTGTCAGTTCTGGAGTAAACGATTTCAAGATATGCATTCCCGTAAATGTGCAGATGCCGTACAATATCAGTCAATAGCTTTGGAAGCCCGACGATAGTATCAAGTGAAGCTATTTTATCTCTCATAGCCATTTCTTCTTCAGTGTTCTCTGAGACGACGTATTGGTATCCCTTGCTTATGGCGAATGTGCTGATGATGTTTACTGCCTGGAAGATGAGCTGGTCTGTTTTGTAGATGCTTTCAAGTTTTGTATAGTTTACAGTAGAGTAATCTACTGTCGTGGCTGTCTGCCTTATGCCCTCATTTACTTGTGAGAGCACCATTAATGCCTTATTTTCTTCCTGCCCCATGTTTACCAGATTCCTTAGACTTATTTCTGTCCAATATCAGAAGTCCGTTTTTTTCTTTATAATATTTTTTTACAAAGCCATCATCAAGAACGTATAATCGTATGAATCTGCTTCCTGAAATGCTTTTATCAACGTATGACTGGAATACTGTGAGCGAGCTTTTGACTGGGAACCTTGTGAGTATGTGGCCGAGTGCTTTTGGATTCTTGACTCCGCTTTTCTGGTTGAACTTTGAGATGTACTCGTATATGTGGAATGCACTTCTCTTTCTTGGATAAAAGTAGAGCAGTGCATTCATTATTTTTTTGTCTCTTCTGCTAAGGTTTTCTGGATTGAACATTTTTATTTGAACCTCCTTTTTTTATCGTACTATGCTTGTCACGAATCCTGATGCCTGAGTTGCTTTCTTTGCAGATTCTCCTGCATACACGAAAGCAATAGGTATGTCCGGGTGGACTCCAATCTCGATTATTTTCCCGTCTTCAAGTGCGAAGCTTCTGAATTCCTGCTCAAGAATTTCGTATCTTTCCTTTGCTTCATCGCTCCCGTAAGGAATTATGACCTGGTTGTTCTCAAACCATGTCGTCATTCTCAGAATAGCGTTTGTCTTGGAGATGGTGTTTTCAGTATCTCGTGAGCCTGTCCTGAGAAGCTTTATTGGCAGGCCAAGCCCGTGCAGGTCTTTGCTTATTGCCATGATGCTGTTTTCTTCCAAAGCCATGACATCATAATCGTAAATGGCATGCAGTTCCCTGAGTTTGTCTACCTGCTGCTGGCCTGTAAGTCCCTGAGCTCTGAAGTAATTGCAGAGCAGAAGCCTTCCGTCATTTAATCGTGCAAGTGTGAGAAATACTGAATAATTGGCATTCTTTCTCTCTGAGAATGCGAAGTCAGCTCCGCAGGTGAGTAGCGTCGGATTGAATCCGTATTTCTGCAAGTCCTGTCTGTTCCTGATTAGGTCAATGCTTTCATTTCTTGCCCTGTTCAGCCATTCTCTTTTGAAGATTGAACTCTGGTCATCGATGGGGTTGAGCATGTACTCGCACTGAAATCTTAATGAGCCGATAGTATCTTTTATCCTCAGCAATTCTTCGAATGATCTTCTTTTAGGTGAGAGAACAATCTTCTTTTCATAATCAAGAATTGCAGGATACGCTTTGAAATTAAACTGCTTATTTGATTTCAAATCAAAAAGTATATCAGAAAATCTTAGGGGAGTTCCTATGACTGTAATCTTTCCTTTCTTCGCTGTTGAGCAGTTGAACACTGCGGAATAAAATTTGTTGATTGTCTGCCTGTCGCTTAAAGTGCTGTCTTCTGTGATGATATCATCGCAGACAATTCTGTCAACGTGGAGCCCTCTCCACTTTCCTGCAATGCTTCGTGCATGAATAATTGTATCATTCTTGAGAACTATTTTCTTTGAGTTCCATGAACTCAGGCTGACGTTTTTGTCTGCTCCTTCTGGCTTATATTGTTCATTGAGATAATTGCTTACATAGAAGAAGAATTTTACTCTGTCAAATAATTCATTGGTCTGGTCTCCGCTGACGCTGGATATTATTTGCTCGTGATGGATGTTGTAGATTGCATAGTAGATTGTAATCCATACGGTGAACATCTCGCTTTTACTGTGTCCTCTTGGAGCTTCAATGGCATTGTACTGATTAAGTTGCTCGAGGTCAAACCATTCCTTGTAGTAATCTTCCTCTACAAAGGACTGTTCCATAAAGGGAGCGAGATATCTCTTTACGAATCCTATGAAGTTGGAATAATTCGGCTCTTTGAAGCTGTCAAAGAGCGCTTTCTCAATTGGGCTGTTTGGCAGATTCAATTGCGGCCCTCCATTCCTGCATTACTTCAGGATGCTTATTCAGAACTTTGATTGTCACATCCTTCAAGACTTGAAACTCAGATGTGAAATTATTTATCTGCAGATTGATTGTCTGCTCCTGCGGAGTTCTGAATTTTGTGTCCTTTACTTTGAGAATGATTGTCACAAAATCAAGAATCTGTTTCTGGTCATTTGCCGTCAGATTCTTCATGAATGCTCTCTGCATTTGTTTGTTAATGAAGTCATCAAACTCTTGCTCAGAAGTAAAAGTGAGAGCCGACATCAGATGCAGGTAGTTAGGGATATCAATTACTTTGCATGCAGCTTTCGGGTCCTTAGGATCATAAGCCGTGCATTTGCTTTTAAAGATACAGGTGTGGCAGTGAGGAACCCTGTTTGAATAATACCCGTGCTTGAAGGAGTTCAGGGAATTAGCTACTTTTCTCTTTTGAGAGATATATTTATTGCCCTTTAATCGTTCTTCATCTGTGAAGACATGTATCTTATCTCCGAATCTGTCCAGTCTTGAATCCTGAGACGGCGTTTGAGACCGCGTTTCATTTTGCTCCATCAGAAATCACCTGTTTTTCCAGAGCACTTTTGCACAGCGCCAATAGTGCCTTATTCTTGTCAGAAGCATCTTCAAATAAGCCCAAAGCATCCATAACGAGCTGCCTCTCAGTCTCCTTTACAATGAACGTAAGAACCACTGGCGCTTCTTTTCGCTCTTTTTCCTGCAGCTCTTCAATCATCTTCTGGACATTGGCGGGAAGGCCAAGCAAGTCCATTCTGTCTTTGATTTCAGTCTGGCCATATGCTGTCAGTTTCTCAATGTCCTGGAGAGTGTACCTGTCGTGTATCTGCTTGAACATCATGGCTTCCTTGTAGGGATTGTGACTGCCATGAATATTGGCGTTTAAGGTATCAACCATCGCTTCTGTTACGTCAATCTCATCCACTATGCAGTCTACTTCAGTGTAGCCCAGTTCTTTGCACGCTCTGAACCTATGTGCTCCGTCAACTATCGTGTAGCGCTCTCCATTCTTTCTGACTTCGATTGGTTTTCTGAAGCCTTTTCTTTTGATGTTCTGGACAAGCTTTTTGTAATGGTTCTCATCCATCTCATTTGGGTTGTACTCGTTTTCATCTATCAGATTTACAGATATTCTTTCAGTTTTCATTTTGTCACCACCAATATTTCAGTTGCAGTCTGCATCTGCTCATCACTTGCCGTGATAGCCCACTTGTGCTGTATCTCATAGAGTTCAGCAGGCCTGTGCTCCTGCACTATCTTGAGAAGTCTTTGCCCGTCAATCTGAGGACCTCCAAAACTGAAGATGACTTTCTTTATGTGCATTGATTTCTCAAGAAGCTGATGAATGAATTTCTCAGCATCTCCAGTGTTGAACTTGCTTTTCTCAACCGAAATCTTCTTCTGAAAAAGGATGCTGTCCAGGATGTTGTAAAATTCTTCATAGCTCTGGCTTCCAGCATAAGGAGGGTCAAAGTAAACAGTGTCGCCCTGCACGTTCTCTAAGAATTCAAAGACATCCTTTTGATGGTGTTCGTTTTCTTTTCCGTTGTCAAAGATTCCATAGTTGATGTGTTCCTTGATTTGCTGCAGTGCCTTGACTGGCTTGTACATGTACTTGATGTGCGGTTTTATGACTTTGATATTGCATGTCTCCAGGTCTTTAGGTATTTTGTTGGACAGCATGCCAAATGGCTTGTATTTAGCGAGGAACTTGATTAAGAGAAGTTTCTGCAGGTCTGTCTTCGCATTGGCAAAAGCGTTGTCTATGAACTGCACATCTTTTTCCAGCAGGAGATTCGGATAAGTGTCTCTGATGAAATGGTTGTCAGTTTCCTTGAACAATGCATAAACATCATAATCTGTCAGCTTGGAGTTTTTGTTCTCGATGATTGCTTTGCCTACTATCTTTGACCTTTCTGAAATGTCGTTGCAGATTACTTTGTATCCTCTTGCTTTCGCTAATAGAGAGACGCTTCCTCCTCCAAGAAACGCATCAATGAATACTTCTCCTTCTGTGTGGCTTAGGATTCTTCGTGCAAGCTTTCTCTTTCCGCCAAAATAACTGGGGAGTGAATCATATCCTTTCCACATCTTGACAGCCTCCTTTTTCTTTCAGATATTCATGCAGGAAGAATGGAAAATTATCTTTCCTGTTCGGAGCTCTGATTCCTTTCTCTTTTGCCCAAGCCATTATTTCGTCAAATGTTTCTGCATAGACGTATCTTCGCTTTAGTTTTTGCATCATTGTACTGCCTCCTTTGTCAGATGCTCGAATGATTTTGTAATCTGTTCAAGCTCTGCAATTCTTTTTTCATTCTCCACTATCTTTCTTTTCCATGATGAATTATCCTGCCTCAATGCCTGGATTTCTCCCATCAGTTTGTTTCTCAATTGTATTGCCTCGTTCATGGTTTCACCTCAGTCGATATCAAACTCTTTGGCCTTGCCTTTGAGTATGAGCAGATTAGCAATGTCGATATGTATCCTCAGAGCGTCTCCTGGTTTGAACGGCCCCCTTTTCCTCCCGTCAATATCAGAGAACTCCGGGACACTTTTTAGGAACTGAATGGTTTTCATCTGCTTCTTCGGATCTGTAATGCCCTGCACCTGAATCATTGCGAACACCCCTTGCAGACTTGACTGCACCCTATTGATTCGAGAAACTCGTGAGTGTACTTGCAGCTCACTTTTCCTGTTGTGCTCTTTGCAGAACTCTGTATTTCAAAATCAGTCAGGTGATTGTCGAGGATTTTGTTGTTCCATTCCTGCAGGATAACTATCTGCTGAGGATCATCCTTGTAATGCGATGCGAGAATGAAGAGTGCTCTTTTCCTTCCTTCTTGTAAATTAGCAAAATCTGCCGTCTCAAGAAACTTTATGCATGACTTGTCTTTTGGCTTTATATCAAAGAACTCCGTTAATGGTTTGTATGTTGGCTCCTGTATTCCTATCTTCTTTGCTTTCACAAATTCTTCGCACAGAGGCACGAGGTTTGTTGGGTGAGAGTACTTTATGGTTTCAAGTGAATCTGTAATCTCATGAAATGGAAATTTTGGATATTCCTTGTTTTCAAGATTGAAGACTGGAGCTATTGAAGGAATTTCTTCTGGAGTATGTCCTAAGAATGTCTTGAATCCTATTTTGTTGAGGCTTCCCTCTGCACGTATAAGATGATTGGTCTGATTAATGGCTTTGTCAACGGAGAAGTATCGGTGAGCCCATTGTATTTTGTTGGTTATGAATTTTGTGAATTGTTTTTCAAAGGTTTCTGCTCTCGCATAATGCTTGACAATTCTTTTCTGTATCTTCATATCCAAATCGTTGACGAGGCTTTTGAATGAAAGGAATAGGTGGATGTGCAGGCCTTTATTTCCTGAATAATACACATAAGGAAAATAACCGAGTTCCTTGAGTCGTGGATATATGCTCTTGAAATTCTCAACATTCTGCTCGTAATCTTTTGCATCAAGATCAAACACTATCTCATTGCATAGCAGTGTTCTATGAATGATGTATGCCCGAAGCTTATTGTCAGGATGCAAATCAGACCAGGACATTCTTTTCGTGAAATATCCCTCCTGACTTTGCAGGCTGATATCAAAATCAGTCTTTCTTGAGAGTACATCAAGAAACCACATTCTGTGAAATCCGACGGATTTGTTTTCTTCATAGATAGGCTCACCCATCCAATAGTCTTCTTCCTCTTGGGTGCAGTAGAGTCTCATTTTCTCTCCTCTACATCCCATGCGTAATGGATTGCTTCTCCGTTGTTGTCTTTGATGAATCCCCCTCTATGAAGAAGGGACATCTGGAATGCTATTTTTGGAGCAGACATTTCAATTCTGCATTTGTCTTTGAGTTCTGTTATCCTTGCCTTGTATCCGATTGAAGCAAGCTTGTGCAGAATGAACATTGCATCTTCAGGAAGAAATTTCAGACGGGTTTCTATTGGTACATTCAAATCACAGACGAGTTCATCGATGCTTTGCTTGAACCATCCTTTGAGTATTGTGCCCCATATCTGTTCTACTTCCTGATAATCTTCTTCTGTTGCCGTGAATGCTGCATCTCTTGTTATGAGGCATCTCGTTTTTACGATTCCGTCAGTGAGGCATTCGAGGTGATGCAGATATCTTGCCTCGTACAATCCTTTTACCTGCTCATTGAAGAACAGCAGGAATCTGTCAAAGATGTCGATGAGTCTTTGTCGGTCATATTTTGCATCAAATCCCTGAAGATAATCCTGGATGCTGAGAAAGTCGTTGACATCAATCCAATCTTTTGTGTACCTTTTCTGTGCTGTTTTCTTCATCTGCTGAATGAGTTTTAAGTGCTCGTCAGTCTGATAGTAAATGAGGAATCTGCTCAGGAAAGAATCGTCAAACCTTTCAAGAAGATTAATGATGTCTTTTGTTCCTGCAATCGGGTTCGTGCCAGCAATTACTCGTGCAGTCATGCTGGTTCTTATCATGCCATGTCCGCTTCCAGCCTGCCTGTCCTTATGCTCGAGAAGATCGTTCATCTTCCCGCATTCATCGTCATGGTCTAAGTGATTTATCCTGATGACTCTGAAGAATTCGTCAATGACGCAGAGACGTGATGCTTTGGCCAGAGCTCCCATCTCTGGTCTTCGTGTTTCTTTAAAACTTGGAATGAGATATTTGATAGTGGAATTGCTTCCAGCTATGATGCCCTGCGTCTCTCCGCTCTTTTGCTGGACTCCTTCCATGAAGCTGGTTTTGCCAGCCCCTCTCTCGGAAATCCAAAGAAGGTGCATAGGGTATTCTGCAGTGTCTCCCTTCTTTTTGTGAAACAGAAATGCTGATACGAGCCTGAGAAACCATTTTGGATGCTCGAGAATCTGGATTATTCCATCTTTTTTATAGCTGCAAAGATAGTCATAAAGTTTTATTCCTGTGAGTTTTACAGCATCAGCTTTCTGGAATAATTGCTGATGGTTCTTTAATTGGCAGACGTGGTTTTCTGCAGTATGGACAAAGAAGAGCGTGAATTTATTGAGCAGTCTGTATGCATCGCCAAGTATCTTTACGTCCTCAACTTCAATGCTTATCCCGTCAAGTGTGTAGTCATCGAGATTAAGCTTGTCTATGCTTGCCAGTGCGTATTCTTTTCCGCTTTTTGAGAGAAATCTGTAGAGGAAGAATTCTCCGTTTACTTCATCGACTATCTTTGGCCTTTTTGGAAGTGTCTCGCCAAAAACATATGCTGCATAATTCTTTACGTCTTTGACCTGGATTTCATTTGACCAAGCAAGTGGAATTTTTATTTTTCTTTGCTCTATCTCTCCAACTACTTTTCCCAAAATCTTTTCATGAGGAGGTATTGGAAAAATAAGAGGGTGTCTTTCTTTCTGGTTATTGAATATCTGACGGGTAATATATTTTATCTGCTCGTAATTGTATGGCTGAGATATTTTGATGATGCTGTTTTCAGTATGTTTGCTCTCAAGAGATTTGATGAATGCATCAGGAACTCTATCGTCTTCCTTGAGGTTCTCACAAACGATGTCTGAATTGTAGTATCCGCTCAAAAAGAAAAAAACATCTGGAAAATCAACATCATGCTCTTCAGAAATCTTTCTCAGATACTTCTCTAATTCTGAGAGTACTGCTATGTTCTTCTGAATATCTTCTGGTTTTGTTGACTGGATCAGTGAGTCTGCTGCAGTGAAGTATTTTCCATTGAGTTCTGTGAGTATTTCTTTTGGCAGGCCAAGAGTGCCAAACTTCATGAAACTCATGAATATTTCTTTGTTCATTCTTCTGTACCTCCTTTGTTTTTTTGATAGCTGCAGCTACTTCGAGCAGTCTCGCTTGTTTTCCAGTCGTCTTTTTGTTACTACTATCCGATACGATTATGTCAAAACCCTATCAGTTACTTTTTTCAAACCCGAAAATAGGGGGTCTGTCAGTGTAATGTTGCGATTTTGACATAATCGTACTGAACAGTGGTGACGTTTATTGGATGGTTTCTTCGGTTACCTCCGCCTCATCTTTCCATGGGTTGACGTCATTGATGGTGCTGGCTCTGGTTTTCTCTGTCTTGGTCGTTGCTGGGTCTGTCCAGTCGTATTCGTAGTCTTCAACCAGAACTTCTGCTTCTGCTCCGATGAAATCGTTTGTGTCAAGGCCCTGATTGGAGAATTTCCATCCCAGTGCCTGGAACGTTTTGGTGATGTTGCTGTTCGGGGTTATTGCTGTCCTGTAGCTTCCATCGTCCTGCTTGTATTCAGAATACACTTCTGTTGCGAGCTGCAGAAACTTTCCGTTCTGCTGGTATTTCGGATCAAGAATGTCAAAGATAAGGACAATCTTCTTGCCGAATTTGCTCTCGTTCTTCTTTGGCTTGATTTCTACCAGTCGTGCATGATAGAATCCTTTTTTGATAAATGGCCGTTTTTGAGGTACGGCAACCTTGTCTGATGCTTCAAGTTTCATTTTCTTGACCTCCTTTCATCCTTTTTTTGTGGCTTATCGACTCTGTCGATGCCTATGTCTTCCATGAAGTCGTCGACTTCCTGGTTGTCTTTCTGTTTCTGGATTTTTTGTCGGGTCTGCTGGTTTTTCTTCTGCAGTTCTTTGCGGATGTCATTCTGCTGAGTCATCGTCATCCTCATCAGAAATGCCTTCCACGAGCCTGTTCCTTAGCTGGCTGTAGCCTCGGAAATAGCTCTCAGTTCGTTGCAGAATTCTTGCCGTTATCTCGGCTTCAGATAGTGCCTGTGCACCTTTTATGAGGTGTATCTCGACATCTATTGCCTTCTTAAAACAGACCTGAAGGCGTATGTCCTGGTCTTTCTTTGCCCACTTATCAGCTTCGCCTTGGCGGTACTTTTCGACCGTTTCCATGTCTTTCATGGTTCTTACCTCCTTGTTTTTTTCGGTCTCATTCCGCCCCTTGGCAGGCAAACCTCCAATGCAAAGTCGGTCTTTCTGGCCTCTTGGCAGTTCTGGCAGTACAGAGCCTAAAGCCCTCAAATTCGAGGTTTTCAGGTTTTACACTGTCGAGTGACTGAATAACGGATTTCAGAAAAAGCGTTATTGCTACTGCTTAGTAACGAAACATTTATAAGGAGAGGTATTCTCAAAATAACCATGAAACTAGAAGATTTAACAAAAGAGTCTATCAAGGACTGGTCTGAACAAGACTGGGAAAATTGGTATGAAACTAACAAGGAAGAACCATCATACTCAGACTTCACTAT
>JBDRJK010000008.1:0-37007 GCA_043814985.1 Candidatus Aenigmatarchaeota archaeon | reverse complement strand
TGACATTTCAAAAAAGGAAATGAGAAGAATAACAGAGAAGTTTGCCATGGACGTCCTAAGAGGTGCTGTACAGATAGCAAAAGCCTCCAAAAGAAAGACCGTTATGAAAGTGGACATAAGTGTTTCAAAGAGACAACTGGTAAAAACAGTTTAGAAAAATCAGTATTTGAGAATTTTTTTATCTCTTCTCGGCGTCAGCTCTCTAAATTATTCTTTGATTAAAGACAATGTCTAAAGAATTATATTAATGAAAGATGACAAATATTCTTATGATTAAAGAGCTTGCGGACGAATTGAAAGACATTAAAGAGATTGACTTGAAGAAGCTTGAGAAAGTAGCAAACTCACCTGTTCTCAATCCTGATGACGAACCAATATCTTTTGAAATTAACATAAGGGAGAATCCTGCTTTTCTTTCCAAGTCAAGGATAGATCCTGACAGGGAACTGAGAAAAGTTGAAATCACTGCAGGCCTAAAACCCAAGGTTCTGGCGGGCGAGTGCATGTTCTGCGATCCGGAAAAGTGTGCCAAGTTCTCCCCTGAGCTGGGACTGGATAAGCAGTACTTTCTAAACGAGTCAATGGCCTTCTCGAACTGGTTCACAACCAGCAGGTTCCATGGCGTCGTGGTTTACAATTACAAGCAACATGTGATTGATCCCGATCAACTCAGTTTGAACAACTGGATCGACGGGATTAACCTTGTCAAGAAAATAGGGAAGCTTAGCAAGAAGAAGTATGTGTCGAGCCACATCAACTTTGGTCCCAAGGCCGCAGCTTCTCTGGAGCATTTCCACGGCCAGTTCCACTGCGAGGACACGCCCCTGGCAAAGACCCTGCTGTCAATGAACACGACTAAAAGCAGTGATTGGTGGAAGTCCTGGGTCAAGGCCATGAACAATGAGGGTTTGGTCATTGACTATGATGCTGCTTCTAAAACAGCTCTTTATGTTGAATGGTCGCCTGCGTTCGGCAAGGTTGAGCTGGTTACAATTAATTTGGAGAACCCATGCTTCCAGATGAATGACAAGGAAACAGAGGCTGTTGCCAAGTTCATCCAGAAGTCAGTTAAAATAATTTCCGAGATAAGCGACCAGTTCAATGTCATAAACCTTTCCGCTTCTGCAAAGGACAGTTATTGCAACCAGTTCAGGGTGTTCCCCAGAGCCCCTACATCCCAGTCACTTAAGGCATGGGAAGGTTACCTTGAATTCATGGGAGAAACTGTTCCTCAAATACATCCCAAGAAACTGGCCGAGCTTGCAAGTCAAATTGGTTAGATTTCCTTTCTGATTATCTTAGAATACTTCTCTATTAAATCCTTTAATCTTGTCTTGGTTTTCGCTTCCACGCACAGGTTTATTTCCGGCAGGGTCTGGCTCGACCTTATGAGAACCCATTCAGTTTTGTTCAGCTGTATCTTGACGCCGTCCATCATCTTCTTGGCGTCGTGGTACTTCTTCTTTATCTTCCTCATGATTCTCTTCTTGTCCTCCTCTGTCCTGACATTGATGTATATCTTGTCTATTGGATTGATCTTTAACTTGTCAACCATCTTGGACAGCTTCTCTTCACTCTCTTTCAGCACCTTGGCCAGATATAGTATTGCGAGTATGCCGTCTGAGAACGGGTAGAACTTGTTGAAGTAGAAGTGGGAGCTCTGCTCTCCCGCGAAAAGGGCCCTCTCATATTTTAATCTCCTCTCTATGTAGCCGTGACCGACCCTTCCCCAGACTGTCCTGCCTCCTGCGTCCTCTATTAATTTCTCAAGCTCGCTCGCGCAGTCAGGGGTTATGACTATCTTGCCTCTTCTGTTCTTCCCCATTATATGCTTGATGAATATGGCGCTCATTATGCTGCCGTTCAGTTCCCTTCCCTTGTCATCTATGAACACGGCCCTGTCAGCGTCGCCGTCAAAAGCAGCTCCAAAGTCAGCCTCCTCCTGCTTGACCCGCTTCTTCAATATGTTGAGGTTCTGCCCCTTTGGCTCTGGCCTCTCGAAGCCGAAGAAATTGCCGTCAGGCCTGTCATGCAGGCTTATTACCTCAAGCCCCAGCTCCCTCATCATTGGGAGCGCGATTACTCCAACTGTGCCGAAGCATTCTATTACGACTTTCTTCCTGTTGAAGCCCAGCTTCCTTTTCAGGAACTTCTTGTAGGTATCCTTGACTTCCCCTTTGGTTATTCCCCCCTTTCCTTTCACGAATTTCCCGAAATTGTATACCTTCTCGACCTCTTCCAGCTCCTTGATGAAGCTCACGCCAGAAGGCCTGACTATTTTTATCCCGTTCCATTCCTTGGGATTGTGGGATCCTGTTATCATTACGCCGAAGGTCTTGTTCTTCCACGCGTAGAAGTATAGCATTGGATTGGGTATCATGCCCAGGTTTATGATGCTGCAGCCTGTTGAGGTTAATCCCCTTGAGAACGAGTCGTACAGCCTTTTAGAAGATAGTCGTGTGTCATATCCAACAGCCACATTCTTGTTGCCTTTCAGAAATGTTCCTAGTGCTTTTCCCAGTTTAAGCATGACATCCTCTGTTATGTCCTCCTTGTAGACGCCCCTGATGTCGTACGCCCTAAAAATACTCATAAGTTATAATTGTTTTCAGAGCTTAAAATGGTAAAGCTTGCGTAAGGGTTTAAATCCTTTTTCTTTTGTATAATTATTATGATAGAGAAAAGCCTGAGGCCTGATGGAAATTCAATGGTCATGCCTATCAGAAGCCAAATGCCGGATCCCCAATACATGGGTAGTATGAAGAGAACATTGTCTAAAATAAATTATCTTTCTGATGAGCCTGTCTTATACCTTACAGCTCTCGGGGGTGCCATACCAAATGCTGTTAGCACAGCTGAAATATTGAAGAGAAAGTGTGATGATGTTGATGTTAATGTTGTCTATACTGCCATCGGAACCTACCTGACTAGGCATAGGACAAAGGAGAATCCAGAAGGATGCATCAGCAGAATTGTCATTGGCTTGTCCAAAGGGAAAATGGAACCGCAATGCGAAACCCTTGAGACAAAAAACTTTGTCGGCAGGGATCCTCTTTTTGAATCTGTTGGAACAGTAGTTGAAGATTTTGATAAATAGTCTTTCTTCGGATGAGTCATCATTAATTTCAAGCGTTTAAATCTTTTTTCTCTTATAATATTCTTAAGGTATTCAGATGAAAGAAAAGACTAAAAAAGCCATCCGAGAATTGGGAATTGAAAACTTGCTTATTGACTCCACTCCCTGCGGGGATGGGGAATACAATGTCGAGGTTGTGATTGGAAGGGACTTGGGTGAGGAGAAGCTTTTGGAAGCTGAAAAAATAGCGGCTCCGAACAAAGTGGGCGTCTATCACATAAAAATACCCCAGGGCGAGGGCAACAGCATGGAAAACGTTCCTGTCTATGGAGTTAGGTGCTGTGAGGAAGAGATTGTGAGTACGGCCAAGAAACTTGATGAACTCAGAAAGCAGTTCTTAATTTAGTTCACTTCTTCGGATGAAGGACAATAGTATGTAATTTGGTCATGTCCTCTGCGCTGTGCTTTATTCCTTGCCTTCCAATTCCAGAGCTCTCATCGCCTCCGAACGGGAACAGTCCTACTCCGTGGGTCGGGTGGGCGTTTACGTGGACAGAGCCAGCCTCTATTCTCTGGCCTGCGTCAATTGCCTTGTCAATGTCGTTCGTGAATATGCAGGCGTCCAGGCCGTAATCAGAATCGTTCGCGATCTTTATTGCCTCTTCATAATCTTTAACTCTGATAATCGTGACAACAGGCCCGAAGGTCTCCTCCCATGCAATCCTCATGTCCCTGGTGACATTGTCAAGGACAGTCGGCTCGTAGTAGCCGTGGTCGTGCCTCTTGCCGCCGTACAGCAGCTTTGCTCCTTTTTGAACAGCATCATTGACAAGCTCCTCGACAAACTTTGCTGCTGATTCGCTTATCAATGGTCCAACAACAGTGTCAGGCATTCTCGGGTCCCCGAACTTCCACTTCTTGACTTCCTCCAGAACAGAATTAACGAACTTGTCAGCTATTGGTTCGACAACCAGGACCCTGCTTATTGCATCGCATCTCTGGCCAGAGAACTTTATTGAACCGCAAACAACCTCTTTGACAGCCAGGTCAAAATCACAATCTTCCAGGACAATGGCCGGAGCCTTTCCTCCTAATTCCAGATGGAGCTTCTTCATGCCTGCAATTCCTGCCAGGTGCTTGCCAGCGTTGCTGCTTCCCGTGAACGAGACCATGTCAATGTCAGGATGGGCAACCATGAAGTCCCCAATATCGTGCCCTGAGCCAGTTAACACATTAACTGTCCCGGCTGGCATGCCTGCTTCCTGCAGCAATTTTCCGAACATTAGCAAGCAAATCGGGTCATCGCTTGCAGGCTTGATAACCAAAGAGTTGCCAGCTGCTATTGCTGGGGCTATCTTGGTTATTGCTGTGAACAAGGGATAATTAAAGGGAGTTATTGAGAGTATCACTCCCAACGGTTTTCTCACAACCAAGGCCATGGCGCTCTTGTTTGATACTTCGTCAGCGTTTATTATTTCTCCCCTCAGTGACTTGGCTTCGTCAGCTGCTAAATACAGCCTAGCTATTGATGCCTTGACCTCGCCCTCCGCAAGGCTTTTTGTTTTTCCAGATTCCTTGCAGATAATGTCTATGAACTCCTCCTTATGTTCCTTCAATAGACTCGCTAACCTGTTGAGAACCTTGCACCTCTCGAATGCAGGCATGTTGGCCTTTTGCTTTGAGGCAAAGGCAGCCTTTATTGCTTTCTCAGCGTCTATTTTCGAGGCTTTCTGCACCTCCGCTATTACTGAGCCGTCTGCTGGGTTCTTTATCTCGAAGGTCTTCTTGGTGGAGGACTTTACCCACTTGCCGTTGATTAGGATTTTGTAGACATTGCCCTTTCTTATTGAATCGAAAAGTTTTGACATATATAGAATATTGTCACGGCTTATATAATTGTGTTGTGGGGGTAGTGCGTGATGGAGAAATTAATTTTAGATATAATTCTTCATGGAGTTTTTATAAAATAGTATTGATTATGATAAATACTATTAATAGTTTAAATAGTAATAATACTAATAATGATTAATGAAAGACAATAAAATAACGATTGTTTTTGATGAAGAAGATACTAAAAAATTTCTAGAAATATCAAATCGTTTTGGATGGACAGACAAACGTATTATAACAATTGCATTGAGAAATTTCTATGAAAAATTCAAGAAAAACTGGAAGATTCTTATTGTAGAATCTTTGGAGAGTGAAAAAAAATGAATTTGGAGACACAACAATTGGAAAAGATTAGGAACATTACAGAATTTAGACTTTTAATGTATGAAAATAATAAAATAAAAACTATGCCTAATGAAATAATTGATGCTGTTTTGAAAAATGATATACCCTTAGATGCCTTTAAACATATAGTAAAAAAGAATGATTCTTTACTCAATGAAAAAATCATTAAGGCCCTAAAAAGAAAAAAAATATACGAAAATAATATTATAGACATAGCTGAATTTTCAGTTAAAAGAAGTAAAATGATGAAAAAGAAAATAGAAAATCTGAATAAACAACTCAACAAAGGACTTTTATTAAATACTGTTTGGAATATAGGAAAAAGAGATAATTATGCAGGCGATCCAAAATTTTATGGTAATGCTCCAACACAAATAATTGAACAGTGTATACTCCGTTTGACAAATAAAAAAGATATAATACTAGATGCCATGGCAGGGTCAGGAACGACTATAGATGTATGTAAAGTTTTAAAAAGAAAATGTATTGCTTATGATATTAACCCTCAGCGCAAAGACATAATTAAAAATAATAGTGTAAATATACCATTGAAAAACGAAAAGGTCGGAATGGTCTTTCTTCACCCACCATACTGGAGAATGGTTAAATATTCAAAAGATAAGAATGATTTATCTAGACAAAGCTTAAAGGATTTTTTTGAATCAGTAAAATCTATTTTATTAGAATCTAAGAGGGTCCTTAAGAAAAATAAATATATTTGCATTTTAACAGGAGATATGATTTATAGAGGAAAATTTATTCCATTAAGTAGAAAAATTGCTAATATAGCAGAAGATATAGGTTTAGAAGATTGTGGTCAAGCAATAAAAATAACATCTAATTCAGTGAGTCAGATTAGAAGAGGTAAATCAATATATGCCGAATTGGTTGAAACTAAAAATTTAAAAATAAACCACGATTTTGTTACGTTTTGGAAAAAATAGCTTATTCCTTTATTATATTTTCTAATTCTTTATTTTCTTTTTCCAGCTTATACATTTCTTTATCTTTTGTATAAATCTCCACAGCACTATCTTTTATATTTCTAAAACCTTTATTGTCAATTATTGCCATTTTTATTTTACCACCAACATCCCCATCTATTCTCATAGTTTCGGATATGACTTTTCCAATAAGAAAGAGCATATCTTCTTGACAAAAATTTTTATCATAATATTTATCAAGTATATAGTAAGCTATCATTGGTTTACCTTTAGCGGATTTGTCCTTTTCTCTTCCTGGACAGAATAGTCTAGTACTTCTCAATACATTTATCTTTGGAATGAATTTCTTCCCTTTTTTATCTAAACCTGTTAATATAAAAATAATATAAGGGAATGCTATATCACTTGGTGAAACAACATCTGAAATATGTGATATTTCTTTTTTACAGAATTTACTAAATTTCTTAACAACATCAGTTAAGTTCCATTTGTCAGTATTTTTTAAAGTAGATTTGAACTCTTCAATTAGTTCTGTACCTATTTCAGCATCGCCCGCTATTAACGCACAAGAGAATTTTGTTAATTGTATTAATTTTTCTGCTTCTATATTATCAACACGAGTTCCATGTGAATCCTCACGACTACCTTCACTATCTGAACCAACTGCTATAAAATCTTTGCCCTCAAGTGATACTATAAGTGTCATTTTTTGTACCTTCTTTTTATCCAATTTTCTACTATTTTTGAAATCATCTTATTTGGTTCTGTTTTATTTTCTTTAGAAATTTCCTTAACGGATTTATAAGTAGCTTCGTCAAGAGTTAATACAACTACATTTATTTCTCGTGTTTTCTTTTTAGATTTTTTTAATCTTTTAATATGTTTCTCAATCGAATGACTGGGGTTATTTTTGGCATACCTTATCATATCCCTTGCATCATGCGCACTAAGTTCTACAATAGCCTTTGCAACTTTTATTTGATCCTTTTTATTTTTAATACCAAGCAATCTCCATCCAAGATCTTGAGATATTTCTCCTTTTTTAATCATCTGTTGGACTATTTTTGGTAAATCTAATAGTTTTATTGTAGATCTTACCATTTCATAAGATAATCTTAAATTTTTAGCGACTTTTTTTTCAGATTTATAGAAATCTTTTAGCTCATTAAGTTTTTTTGCTATAAAAATCCAATCATTAATTTGTTTACCTTTACTAGAAAAGTTGGAATATAGAATTGCCAGTACCTTATCTTCATCGAATTTTTTCTTCATACATCATCGGCCTTTAAGATAATCTTTTAAAATATCACTAATGAAATCAGATACACCAATCTTATTTTTGCTACCTCTTGTTATTTGTTTTAATTTATCGAAATCAATTCTTTCAATTTTAATCTTAACTGTAATTTTTCTTGACGGTTTTTTTGACTCTTCCATGATTTCTTCAAAAGGAGCATTTTTGTCTTCCAAACCTATATCGAGTATATTTTCCCATTCTGGTTTTGTCATTCCAACCATATGTTTGGCTATTCTAACAATTTTTTTAGAGTTTGGCCAAAAAACTGAAGTAAGTTTATAAGCCTGTGATCGATCGATTTTACCACCATCAACCAAATCTCTAACTTCTTCTGGTACTATTCTATAAGATAAATAATTAACAACCGTTTGTAACGGAAGACCCACATCTTCAGATATTCTTTTTAATCTTGTTGATCTTGGTCCTCGATAATTTCTAAACAATTCATCACAAACTTTAATAGTATCATTGTAGGGTAAACGGCTTCTACTAATATTCTCTGTAAAAGAAATTAGTCTTTTAGAAGTATTGTCTATATCATTAATAATTATAGCTGGTATAGTATCGTAATCTAATTCTTTAAATGCTGTGAAACGACGCTGACCCACTAACACTTTAAATTTTTTAGTACCTTTTTTTCTTGTTACAATAATTGGGTGAATTAATCCAATTTTTTCTATGCTCGTTTTTAAGCCCTCAAGTCCAATTCTAACTCCTTCCTTTCTAACATTTAGGGGATCTAATTCTATGTCTTCTAATTTTATATTACCAAATTGCCTTTTATTTATTTTATCCATCATTTTCAACTCGTTTTATAAAAACTAAGTTTTAGGATTTTTCCTTTCCCATACTTCTCTTAATCTTCTCCATTCTTTAATGTCAATTTCTTTTTTCTCAAGTTTTTGATTAATTTCTTTAATAAATTTTCCATATGCTTCTCTTCTTTTTTCTTCACTTTCAGCTAACTTGACCTCTTTTTTTAATTGTTCCATATCCCCGATTTCATGATAGTATGAAAAATGTTTTAATATGTCCTTAAATCTTTTTTGGCAGATAGGACAATAGTCTGACATTAATTAATTATTTATGAGCTATTATTAAATATGTTATAGTTACTAAATAAAAACACTCCCCGTTTCTCCAACACCACCATCCTTTTATTCTCTCAGTCCAAATGTTTGATATGGCTTACAATGAGGAGAAGAGCTTCGCCGTGGAGCTTGACGTTGTGGATGATAAGCGAGAACTTCAAGTTGTTGAGATAATCAAGAACACTATGGTATAAGCAAAGCCTTCCAGTCAAATGGGGTTTTATCCATTTCTGTAAAACACTCTCGAGGCCTCTTGTTACTAAATAAAGTTCGTTGACTACTGAAAGTGGTTAATTTAAGGTTTAATATTCTATGATTTAATGGGGTGTTGTAAATGAGTGAAGAGTTTATAAAAAAGATGAAAGAGTTTAATAATAGTGTCGAGGCAGCTATTTTAAATCCTGGCAAATATACTTTCTGCCCAGGTCAGGGAAAATTTGTTCATCACGAAGAAAAAATAGTTTATAGCAGTTATTCCAATTCTTTTCAACCAGCTTGGGCGGTTAATCCAAAAGATAGAGTTGATTCCCCAATAGCAGGAGAAATATACGCACTTATGAAACTTATCAAAGAAGGGGCATTAAGAAAAGACAAGTAAAATCATAATATTTGACCACTAGAAGTGGTAAAAATCTAGAATTTAAGGCTTTTAGGGATTCACCCATTTTGGTACATCCCTCTCGAGGCTTAGAATAACCCACTTCCCAATCCACCACCCTTTTATTCTCTCAGTCCAAATCTCTGGTATGGCTTACAATGAGGAGAAGAGCTTCGCCGTGGAGCTTGCGAAAAGGGCCGGCAGGATGATGAGCGAGAGCTTCAAGCTGGGCGCGGAGAGCTGGCTGAAGCCCGACGACACAGAAGTGACCAAGACCGATATTATGATAAACCGCATGGTGATTGAGGCTGTCAAGAAAAGGTTTCCAGAGCATGACGTCCTGGCAGAGGAGCAAAGCAACATGGCCAGGAAAAGCAGCAAGCTCTGGGTCTGCGACCCCATAGACGGCACCACAATGTTCAGGCACGGCATACCAATGTGCGTATTCTCTTTAGCCTATCTAGAGGACGGAATACCGATTGCAGGTGTAATCTACGACCCTTTCATGGACAGGATGTTCTCAGCTGTAAAGGGCGAGGGCGCCTTCCTCAACGATAAGCCAATCAAGGTTTCAACTAATCCAAATCTCAAGCACGCCCTAATCTATGTATGCTACTGGAAGGGCGCCTCCTTTGATATCTCTAGAATGTACAAGAACCTCTGTGACGAGGATGCATATCCCATTGACTTGGGTTCAGTGGCCTACTCAGCTTACCTGGTGGCCGCAGGCGAGCTTTTCGCAGCCATCAATCCGACAAAATATTCCCATGACATTGCTGCCTCAAAGATAATTGTCGAGGAGGCTGGTGGAAAAGTCACTGATTTGTACGGCAACGAGCAGAGATATGATGGAGAAATAAAGGGCTGCATAGCTTCTAACGGTTTAATCCATGACAAGCTGGTCGAGATAGTAAAGAAGACCATGTCGAAAGACGCTTAAAGCTTTCTTCTCAACTATAGAATATGAAACCAATAGACTTTGTCAAAGCTTCTATAGAGGGGAATCTTCCAAGATACCAGACAATAGGCATCATATTAAATGATTCGTGCGAAGAAAAGCCGCTCTGGTTTAAGGCCGGAAAATTTTTAGGCGGCAAATTCTCCTATGATGTTATAAGATTAATTTTCCATTCCGAATCATCGTATTTTGTTAAAGAGGATGAGTTTTCTAGAATTCGTGGCGGGAACAGCTCCCAGGCAATCAATCCTAACCTTGACGAGATTTACACTGACAGGCAGCTGTTCAAGTGCAATATTGAAAAGCTCATGGAGAATGTTCCGAACAGGAACTTCCCGCTTTTTGTCAACGAGCTGGACGAGTTGAGAGATTGGAAACCAAAACCCGTTTCTGTATAGCACTCTAAAGGCTTAGCTTATTCTTCATGCTAACAAAATAAAAAAACTAGAATAAAAACTAACTTCTAACAGCTTGCTTCTATAATCCCAATGCCATCATGGACCCATAGACAAGGAAAGCAGGCCATACAATCGCCTTGAGGAATCCCACAACCGCGTCCCAAAAGGTCGGGGCAGTGGTTATGTAGTATATCAATGCGCCAATGAATCCCAAGAAATAAAGGCAACCTCCGCTTTCTTTTCCGTACATGTTGTCTTTCATTGAGCAGCATACGATGTCTTTCTTTGTTCGCCTGGATGTTCTTTTTGTAGCCATATTATCATCTCCTTCTTTATTATTATTCTATTCGTATTTTTGGCATTTAAGCCTTGCTGAAAACCATTTAAAGAAAAATCACTTCCTAAGAACTTCAAGTATCTCTTTCCTAAGGATTGGGGGAGCGTCTACTATTATCTCCCTTTTGACTACATTATGCCAGTATATTCCAGCCACTTCCTTCCCGTCATTCCTGAACCCTGAGACAACCCTGATCAGCTGGTCGTGAGGCAGATTAGAGTTCCTGATGTCCTCTGCAGACAAATTCTCGAAGGCGGAAACCACGTCCATTGCCCCGAACTCGTTCTCCTCCAGCAGGTCCTCCAGCTCAAGGGCTGTTCTTGTTCCCACGGGCTTCTGTATGTCAGCAACAGCATAGCCCAGCATTCCGAAGGAGGGCTCCCTTCTTCCCTGCAGGAAGGCGGATATTCTGTTGTGAAGTCCGTTGTCATAATCAAGATAATCGGGGATCTTCTCGCTCTTGCTTTCAGCGTCTACAATGCAGTAATTGCCCCTGTTGTTGCCCCTTGTAAGCTGGACAGAGTACCTTCTCTCCAAGTCCTCAACATTCCTGAATGAAAGTTCCTTGAGGTTGGCAAATACAAACTTCTCATCCGGAATGGAGCACTTCCTGAAATTCTTTGAAGAAGTGAAATACCTGACACTGACATCTGGTGTTAGACCTTCGGCTGTCAAAATGTCTATTGCGTCTGCCAGTCTGTCTGCTGTCAGCTGCTCGCCTTTCATAAACATTTACAGAACATAAAAGCATTTAAACCCCTCCAGCCGAAACACGCTTAAAGCTTTCTTAACAACTAACTAAAGATTGTCATGAACAGCATATACAATGCCCAGTTGGCAATGCATGTTAAAGAAGATGAAATAGAGATACCTGCAATATACTGCTTCTTCAACCGTTCCTACAAGCTTCCCTATCAGGGTGCAGACGAAGTTAGGAACCCGGTTTTATATGATACTCTAAAAACATCCCCGAACGACTTGGTTGGCTTTATTGGTGCCAGGGGAAGAGCTCTTCGGAACAGAAGAAAGGTAAGGATGAGGGACGTGAGCAAGGTTGAAAGATTAACATTGCCGTGTCGCACCACTGATAGTGAACTGGAGATTGTGACTTTTTATGTTGACAAGCTTTTTGAGAAAGCGGACTTCCAGAGAGGCGTTATTTTTGTGCCAGCCCAAGAGCTTGCAGAGAATAATCAAAAGTCATGGGAAATATTCTTGCCAATAGATGGGAGAAACCGCAAGATAGACATTGGCGTCAAGATAGCTGCCAACTACTTCCTTAGAAAAGATGTTGAAGTACCGGCTGTTTCTTAGAACAGCCATAAAAAGCTTTCCACACAAATCCTATCAAGTGAATTCATGATAGACGCTCATGTCCATTTGGGGAAAAACAGCTATTATTTAATTGACAAAGTTGAATTTGGCGATATTGTTCCCACGGATTTAATTTACGAAGATTTGAAGAGGACAATGAAGAAGAACAAGGTGGAAAGGGCAGTTGTCTTCCCCTTTCCAAGTTCCTCAGAGATAGTGCTCAAGGGTTTAAAGAACGGAAAAACAGAGCTTTTTGCATTGCGGACATATTATGAATTTGCAAATAACTATATCTTGTCTGCCTCAAATGAAGATAAAAGTCTTATTCCCTTTCTTTCTGTTATCCCGAACAAAGAGGAATCACTGAGCTATCTGGAGAAAAGGCTGAAAGAAGAGAACGTTTACGGTTTGAAATTTCACGGTCCCAGAGACAGGTTGCCCATTAGTAGCTTGGAAGAGCCAAGGCTGATAGACATGATAAGGGAAAATGACCTTTCCCTCACAGTACACACCTGGCATCCAGACTATAAGGATAAGGAATATGAGGACCCTATGGAGCTTGTTGAAATAGCAAAGAGACATCCTGAAATAAGGATTGCAGCAGCGCATTTTGGTATGTTCTCCCAGAGGTTTGTTGATGAAGCAGCAAAGCTGAGGAATTTCTTCTTTGACTGCTCGCCTCTTTCATATCTCTGCAGTTTGGAAGATAAGGCCATTGACAAAATAGAGGCTGACTATGAGAACCCGAACTCTGTCCTGAAGAAGCTTCTGGAGATATCGCCTTACAATGTTACATGGGGCTCTGACGCGCCTTTCTGCTCCCTGAATAACGGCAGCTACGAAAAGGAGAAAGGAGTGCTTGATGGTTTAACAGAAGAAGAAATATATAGAGTGACAGAAGAAAACACCATGAGATTTTTGGGGCTTTAGTTTTCTATCAATCTTCCAGATAATGAAAAATTATATACCCATAATACTAAATCATTAAGAGTGATTTTAATGAAGATTGGTGTGATGACAGGCGGCGGAGACTGCCCTGGTTTGAATGCTGTTATACAGGCAGTTGTAAAGAGAGCTGCTGATTACAAGTGTGAAGTAATAGGTTTTCTTGATGGCTATGATGGTTTGATCAATGGAAGGACAATGCCTCTTGACATGAAGAATGTCAGGGACATTTATCAGGACGGTGGCACATTGCTGGGAACATCCAGAAAGAACCCCTTCAAGTCAGAGGAAGAAACAAAGAAAGCAATGGATAACCTCAAGAAACTCAACATTGATGCCATGGTCATCATAGGAGGGGACGACACCTTGGGAGCAGCCAAGAAGCTTAATGACCTTGGTGTCAATGTGGTTGGCGTTCCTAAAACTATTGACAATGATTTATCATCTACTGATTACTGCATAGGTTTCCAGACAGCAGTTGCAACAGCAGCAGAAGAAATAGCAAGGTTGCAGACAACTGCCAAGTCCCATGACAGAGTGTTAATAGCAGAGATAATGGGAAGGCATGCAGGCTGGCTGACATTGATGGCAGGCCTTGCTGGAGGAGCTCACATAATTCTTGTTCCTGAAAAGGACTTTGACATAAAATCGGTTTGCAGGACAATAATGAAGAGAGAGAAGAAAGGAGAGACCTACACTGTGATTGCGGTTGCAGAGGGAGCAAAGCCCAAGAGCATTGGTGATTTAGTAACAGTAAGCAAGGAGAAGGACGAGTTCGGCCACGAGAGGCTCGGAGGAATAGCCGAGACCCTGGCAAAGGAGATAGAAAAGAGAACTGGCAAGTCCACAAGGTCTGTTGTTCTTGGTCATGTCCAGAGAGGAGGGTCGCCAGTTGCATTCGACATAAACTTCGGAATCCGCTTGGGGATTGCTGCAGTTGACTTGGTGAAAAAAGGAAAGTTCGGCTATGCTGTTGTGCTTAAAGGAATAAAGATAGCTCCAGTAAAGCTAGAGAAGGTTGTTGAGAAAAACAGGACTTTGAGTAAGGATCTTTTGAAACTAACAGACTTCTTTTCTATGATGTGAGATAATGAATCATATTGATTATTTTAGTAAAAAGAGAAACCCTTTGCCAGGGGATGTGATGTTCGACGCGTTGTTTCCTCCGAAGGAGATAATTCTTGCTGCGAACACTAGGGTTACCAAGGAAGTTGTTGAAGGGATATTAAAGGCAGCTAAGGAAACAGAGAATGTTTTTATCTTGGAGATGGCTCTTTCTGAGATGGATTTGAACGGAGGCTATTGCGGAGTGACTCCTGCCTTGTACGCGAAGCGTGTGATTGAGTCTGCTGAGAAAGTTGGCTGGTTCGGTTATGTTCTTCATGCTGATCACATTACTGTCAAGACGGGGAATGACGAGGAAATCGAGAAAGTGAAGAAGGAGATAGACGCAAGGGTCGATGCAGGCTTCTCGAGCTATGCTATTGACACATCATTCCTCTTTGACACTTCCAAGGACAATGTTGAGGGTCATCTTGCTAACGTTATTGAAAAGTATGTTCTGCTTTTCAACTATCTCAAGGCAAAGGGACTGAAATATTTCGGCAAGGAGGGAGAAGTTGGGGAGATTGGTATCAAGGAGTTTACCCAAGTTATTGAGGCTGTTCATTTTCTTGATAAGTTAAAGGAGAATAACATCGAGCTCAACTGGCTGGCCATTGCTAACGGGACAAAGCATGGAGTGAGTGTTGATGCTCAAGGCAAGATAATACCTCAGATGGGAGTCAACTTGGAGAGGACCGTCGAGATTGCTGACGCTATTTCTGAAAAGTATAAGACGAGGATTGTGCAGCACGGGACAACAGGAACCCCGTTAGACCTGATAGAGAAGCACTTTCCAAGGGGTAAGATAAGCAAGTGCAATGTGGGGACGCACTGGATGCTTTTGGTTTGGGACATCCTGAAGGTGTCTGAGCCCGGCCTATATAAGAGGATATATGACTGGACAATTTCCAATTACAAGAAGGAAGGCGTGAATGATGCGGAAGTCTTTGCCAAGAGCAGCAAGTACGCGACAAAGCAGTTTTTTAATGAAATAGAGAATGTTTCCGAAGAGACCAAGAAGGCCATCAGGGAGAAGGCTTACAAGGATGCTCTGATGTGGTTCAGGATTTTTGGAATGGTAAAGACAGCTGAGAAAGTTTATGATTACATAGAGAAGAACAAGATAGAGTACTGATTCTAATTTGGAAAAATATATTTAAAGATTTCTGACCAATATTCTTCATAGTGATAAAATGCCAATACCTAATAAAGAAGGTCATGAATTTATTAAAAAAACTAAATTTAGGTTTGGTTCTGATTCGGTTGACACGAGCGTTTCCAATAGCGATTATTCCCGCATATCACTTTACTCAGGAGAGCTTCCTATACTTACTGTTAGGGAGTATGCTGCAGCTGAAAGAATAGGAAAAAAACATAAACTGAATGTGGTAAATCAGGATTTCGGCAAAGGTGAGGGTGCTGAGCCAGAATATGAGACTGTCTATCATTTTAAATGTACAACTCTCGAAGAGCTCAGGAAGGCTCCAAAAGAAATAGCAACTGCCATCACTGAATTAGAGAAAGAATTGGGATTGGTTGATGAATCAGGAGAAAGAGTATTGAGATAGAATGTTAATTATCCAACAATCCCATTCTCAACAATAATTCTCAGAACTTCTGCAACGCTCCATGCCTGAGATGTAGTTCCGCCAGGCTCATAAGGTGAATCGCCTGAAAAAACCTCAGGCAATGACTTGTATTTACTCTCAACACAGAACTTGGCAAGCGGTCCAATTATTTTCTTTATAATCTTTCCCTTACCGACGACATTGAGGGCATCGCAATATGCTCCTATTAACCAAGGCCATGCAGTTCCCTGATGATAAGCCAAGTCCTTTTCCTCAACAGGCAAGTAAGTGTCGTAAGTTCCTCTGTATTTTTTATCCTTGGGTGAAAGCGTTCTCAATCCGCCTGGGGTGAGCAGTTCATCAGTCACTTTCTTGACCACTGCCCTCTGCTTTACCTTTGACAACAGGTCACTAAGAACAGCAAAAATCATGTTGGGCCTTATTGCCTTTCCTTGAGGGTCACCCTCTATCACATCATAAAGACAACCAGCTTTGTTCCAGAATTTTTTATTGAACGACTTCTTGACTTGGTCAGTAAGAGGAATGTAATCCTTGTCCAGAATAGACAGAAACCTGAGGTTGTCATACCATAATGCATTGATTTCAACTACCTTGCCGTTCCTCGGAGTAAAGGGTTTGCATTTGCCAAAGCAGTCAGCATCCATCCATGTGGCTTGGGCAGGGCTAATAATCAATCCATCACTATCCATCTTAACCATTTGTTTTTTTCCATACCTTTCATATGATGTTCCGTGCTTGTACGAGCCCACTATCCTCCTCATTACAGGCAGCATGTCCTTGATGAACTCAACGTCGCTTGTATATCTCAGGTAGGATTTCAATGCGTGGAAGAACCACATTGACGCATCAGCAGAATTGTACTCAGCATTGTTGTTCTGTATTGTGTTGGGAATCAGACCCTTCCTCTCGAATTTTGCAAATCTTCTGAAGACGCTCTTAGCCTCATCAAATCTTCCATTGACAAGCAACAAGCCTGGTAGAGAAATAAAAGTGTCCCTTCCATATTCATGCATGAACCAATCCCTGCTAGCAGCCCATATCTGGACCTCGCCGTCGACATTCTTCACAAACATGTTTGCTGCATTCCTCAAAGTGTCAAGAACAGGATACCTGTTCCAATCAAAAGCATCTGTACTTAATCTGGTTTCCTGGTTGGCTCCCATAAATAGAATATTGAAGAAGCTTGAATAAAAAAGCTTAAATCCTTTTACAAATTAACCTTATTTGGTTATTATGAGAGTAAGAGATTATTTTCATCCTTTGAGACTGAGGGAGAAGGTGGAAGAGCTTGAAACAGAGTGTAAAATGAGGCCAACAAAATCTGTTTATTTAAGGAAGGATGCTTTGGTAGCATTTGAAGCTATTTACGGTTTAGCTGTTTTGCCGGTTTCTATCCCATGTTATTTTAAAAGATTTCTTGTTTCCAGTACAAAGGATAAATTTAGAGAAAACATCACTAGTTCTCTTTTGGGAAAGGGTTTCTCTGAAGAGCAGATATCAGAAAACTTGGAAATTTAGAAAATAATTCACTTTCTTTCTCTTATCAATTTTTTGGTGTATTCTATAAGACCCTTGTTTTTTAGAAGAATTTCCTCTTTTTCTGTCAAGGGCTCTATTTCATAACTACTTCCGTTTGTCAAGTTCTCAAGAATATGTTTGTTAGTGTCTATTCTTATTCTGTCTCCCATACTTGCTTTTATCTCTTCTTTGCAAATTAAAGGATAGAGGTACCCTCCTTCGACAGAATTATTCTTGAAGATGCTTGCGTATGAAGGAGCAACTACAGCCCCTATTCCTTTCATGCTTAGGACCATAGGTGCTTGTTCTCTGGAAGAGCCACAGCCAAAATTCTCCCCACCAATCACTATGTCACCATCTCTGACCCTTTTAGTGAACTGAGGGTCAATACCTTCCATTGCATGTTTTGACATTTCCTTTTTGTCATCAAGCTTTAGGCAAGCAGCTGGAATAATAACATCTGTGTCTGTATTCTTGCCGTAAACATGGGCATTACCTTCGAATTTCATAGATATCTCCTCGGATCAGCTATTTTCCCTTCCACAGCAGACACTGCCACGGTTGCCGGGCTTGCAAGATACACAAAACTTTCAGAGTCGCCCATTCTTCCTCTGAAGTTCCTGTTTGAGGATGATATACACCTTTCGCCCTTTCCCAATACTCCCATATGGCCTCCCAAACACGGCCCGCATGTCGGAGTTGAAACAGAAGCACCAGCTTTGTAGAAAGTGTCAAGCAGTCCCTCTTCCAAGGCTCTGTACCAGATTTTTTGTGTTGCCGGTATGATTATGAGTCTTGTACCTTTGGAAACCTTGCGACCTTCCAAGTAATCTGCTGCAGTTTCCATATCCTCCCACTTGCCATTTGTGCAAGAGCCTATGAATGCCTGATCTACTTTCTGGCCCTCTACCTTTGTGACAGGTACAGCGTCGGCTGGCAGATAATTTACTGACACTTGGGGTTCAATTTGGCCTGCGTCAAATTCCAATATCTTTGAATAATTAGCATCTTTATCAGACTTGAAATATTTTGGTTTAGGCAATCCCTTATGTTTTGGAGCATTTGCAACATAATATTCTACCTTTTCATCAGGAGCAATTATTCCGTTTATTGCGCTTCCCTCAACTGCCATGTTGCATATGGTTCTTCTCTGGTCCAATGACAAGTATTCAATTGCCTTTCCTTCAAACTCCATTGCTTTTTTCAGGGCTCCCTTAGCCCCTATTTCACCAAGAGTCTTTAATATCAAGTCCTTGGAATACGAACCTTCAGGCAGCTTGTTGTCATAAGTCAGCTTCATGCTTTCCGGAACTTCCAAAAGAGGATACACGCCGCTGGCAGCAACGCATGCGCCTGCAGTGGTTCCAATTCCTGTGCTGAAAAGACCGTGGGCACCGCCGGTGTCAGTGTGGGAATCAGTGCCAACAATGACATATCCCGGCAAATCAAAGCCTTCCTGTGCCAGCATCTCATGGCATACCCCATGAATGCCCTCAGGGTAAAAATTGACAATATTCTGTTCCTTCACGAACTTCCTAAGCCTGACCATACGGTTGGCAACATTAACATCACAACAAGGAATGAAATGGTCTGGGGTTACTACTATCCTTTTATTGTTCCATACTTTTCCGAATTCTTCCTTGAAATCTCTGTTGAAAATGTCAGCAACATCAGGACCTAGAACATCATGCGTCAGAAAAACGCTTACCTCAGGGCTTACTAAGTCTCCTGGTTTGACTTCTTCAAGGCCTGAATTGTAAGCAAGAATCTTTTCGGTTATAGTCATTGCCATAAGCTTCAACTTAAACAATTAAGAGAGAAAAACTTAAATGCCTTTTCCTTAGATTTCAGATATAAAAAGCTTTTCTTTCATATAATTGGCATGGTAACTTATGACATTGCTGTTCTTCGTGGAGACGGCATAGGTCTAGAGGTCGTGGATCAAGGCATAAAGGTTCTAGAGGCCTTGCAGGAAATATCGTGTGTGAAATTCAACTTCATTGAAACTCCGGCTGGTGGGAACGAATATAATAAAAACGGCGATGTTTTACCAGAGGAAAGCTTGGAGAGAATGAAAAAGTCTGATGCCATACTCAAGGGGCCTGTAGGTTTGCCCGACCTTCCTCAGGGCTTGGTTGAGGCAGGCGTCATTCTAAAATTGAGGCAAGAACTAGACCAGTACATCAATCTGAGGCCAATGGAACTCTATAAAGAGCTTTCAGGAATATCGCCCTTGAAAAAGAATGTTATTAAAGGCGGTATTGATTATGTTGTTGTGAGGGAAAATTCTGAAGGCGAATACTCAAAGGTAGGAGGGATAAGAGGAAAGATGGACATCAGTACACAATTAGGACTAATGACTGAAAAAATGATGAAAGACCAGCGTTGGGATGCTGTTGACATTAATGTTCATACTGTAGATGCGATTGACAGGATAATTGATTACTCGTTCAATCTGGCAAAAAGAAGATTTGACAAAAAATCAGTGACTCTTGTTGACAAGGCAAACGTCCTCCATGGCAGCAGGTTATGGAGAGAAAGGTTCGACATAATTTCAAAGAGTTATCCAGATATAAAAACTGAAAAGAAGTACGTCGACAACTTCACCCAGCTGATAATAAGCCCTTATGTTTCTGAATTGGATGTTGTTGTTACATCTAACCTTATGGGAGACATAATCAGCGACGAGGGAGCCAAGACAATCGGCAGTCTGGGCTTGGCACCTGGTGCTAACATAAACCCAAATGGAGTCTCAATGTTCGAGCAAATAGCTGGGGCAGCTCCTGACATAGCTGGCAAAGGGATAGCAAACCCAATAGGTATGATTAAGGCATGTAAGATGATGGTTGAGAATCTTGGTGAGATTGATAAAGCACAGATAATCGAAGAAGGCGTTCAATATGCTTTAAGGAAAGGCTTCAGGACTAAAGATATTAAAAGTACTGGTACTATGTCAAAAGTAGCGGATTTTTTCTATCCTGTATTTGGTCAAGAATTGGTATCTACAGAAGAAATGGGCGATGTCATAGCCGAATATGTTAGGAGTTATTGATGATTAGTGATTAAATGGCACCAGAAGCTATTTTATTAATTAACTTGGTTAAAACAGATAAAGATTCAAAAAATGAATCCATGGAAGCGCTTAAGGGAATTGAGGAAGTTGAAACAGCATCCCTAACTTACGGCCCTAGGGACATGATTATTGCAAAAGTCCAGTATTCTGTTCTAGTTGATGGAAACCCTAATTCTAATTCTTTGGTAAACATAGTTGAGAAAGTGTCAAAACTGGAAAACATAGGTGTGGATGAAGTCCACAGGGTTGAAGCAAAATACCAAAGCCAGTGAAGAAAACATTTATATTGAATCTTTGACAATTTCTAATCTATGAAGACTCCTATTCTGATAGTGAATCTCAAGCAGTATGAGCAGGCTCTTGGTTGCAGGCCTTTGGATTTTGCAATAACAGCCAAGAAGCTGGCTGAAAAGCATGATGTGACAATTCTCATTGCCCCGCCTGCTCCCCTGATTGACAGCACAGCCAAGATTTGCATGACAATATCACAGCATATTGATCCGTACGAGCCAGGAGCATACACAGGCTCATTGATAGCAAAGGAAGTGAAGGAGCTGGGAGGAGTCGGTTCGTTAATTAATCATTCTGAGAAGAGGATTCCGCATGAGGACATCAAGAAGTGCGTTGAGCTTTGCAGGAAGTACGAGCTGGTGTCAATTGTCTGCGCCAAGGACAATTACGAGGTGATGCAGTTGGCAAAGTTCAAGCCAGACTTCATTGCAATTGAGCCGCCAGAGCTGATAGGTGGTGATGTTTCCGTATCAACTGCCAGGCCAGACGTGATAAAGAAGTCTGTAGAGGATGTGAAGGAATTACATCCTGGCATAGAGATTCTTTGTGGGGCTGGTGTAAAGAACAGGATGGATGTCAAGAAGGCAATATACCTGGGAGCCAAGGGTGTTCTTGTTGCCTCAGGCGTTGTCAAGTCAGATGACATTGAAAAATCAATGGAAGAGCTGATAATGGGAATGGTATGAAAACCAATCTGAAAAACTTCAAAGGAAAGACCGTAAGGATAAAAGTTAAGGACGTAGTAAAAGACGGAAAGAACATCTACAAGAACATCAAAGGCTGTGAGAACAAGATAAACGAAATTCTGATAGATATGCCTTCCAGTAAATCAGGCTTGAAAAAAACCATGATCACCATGAACATTGTCCCTTCAGGCAAGGTTAATGGTGAATTTAAAATGACGCGTGGCCACAAGCACAAGGTAGATGAAATCTACATCTTCTTTAAGGGCAGCGGTCACATTCTGATTGGCAAAAAGAAGTTAAAAGTAAAGAAGGACGACTTAGTAACAGTTCCTGTTAATTCATGGCACAGGGTTGTCAACACAGGAAGGAATGATCTTGTATTTCTTACAGTATTTGGAAAGCACAATCAAAGCCATTTGAAAAGTTATTGAGAAATTGGAGATTCTACCATATCAATCGCTATTCCCACTCCACCTCTGACATAGCCGTAGTAGTCTTCTAAGGGAAGCTCCACTTGGCTGATTTCACCCAAGTCACTCAAGTCATTAGCCTTTACCATTTTGTTCGAGACTGTATACAACACATTGTCGATGTACAATGACCTTCTCACTTCGGCGTTCCATTCATAGTACCATCTGTCATCCTCTATTGCTGTCTCGTTGGCATGTGTAATTGTTCCCTTCAATATGAAGCCATTGACCAAGTCAACATTGAAAACATAGGCTCCCTGGAAGGATTCCCTATAATCCTTTTCATATTCCCTGACAGGTATTACCAACAGGTTCTTTTCCCTGCTGAACAGGAATGCTTTATGATCATTAAGAGCTTCTGAGTATGTTCCCCTCTCTCCGATTATGTATTTTGAAATTTCTGTCGGGTTGGCAACATCGCTTACATCGAACAGAGATAATTTCATTCCTGATATTCTTCCGCTCTCTGTAGCGTCCCTTCCAACTCCAATCAAATGCGTTTCATCATAAGGATGCAGGTAATCTGACACACCAGGTATTTTCAGGTAACCCAGGACTTGCGGGTTGGTTGGATTGGATAAGTCTATAACGAACAAGGGATCAATCTGCCTGAAGGTCACCATATATCCCCTATCTCCCATGAATCTTACTGAATAAATTCTTTCACCGCTTGCCAAATCTTCAACCTTGCCGATTATGTTCAGGTCACCATCGAGTACGTACAAATGGTTTGACGATTGCGTTCTCCAGTTGTTCGTTGTGGTCGCAATCCTGAAGTTGCCGTTGTACTCGTCCATTGAGAACTGGTTAAGGGTCTGACCCGGAGCCTCTCCATTTGTTACATAATCAATGTTGCCATTGAAGATAGCAATCTTGTGTATAATGGTTTTCTCCAATTCCTTGGCTATTTGCTGGTACACTTCATCCACCTTTTGCTGCACGTTCTTCATGAAGTTTGCTCCCTGCTCAGGTCCCAGAGTCTCTACATATTCTTGGACAACTTCACTGATTTCCTGCACCTTCTCATAATCCTCTTTGTCAGAGTTCCTTATCTCGTTTATTTTCAATTGTATCTCGAAAGGAACATTGGGAATTAATGCCTGGTCAATTAACCTGTCGTAATAGTCGGCTTCGCTCAGCCTCTTGGTGTAGACAACGTATATGTTGCTGGGTGAAACATACATGTTCTGTGTGTAACCCATCAGGTAGGTCTTGCTGTTGAATTCCTCATTATCATTCTGTGTATTGATTGAGATTATGTTGGTGAATATGTAGGAGTTGTCAATTGTGTCAAAATAGTAAATCTCTGACGCTGCTATCCTTCTTGAAACACCATCCGCTTCTATTAGGGGCATTGGTATTGGGTCTGTCCCTCCGTAATAGACTGGTTGGCTAGCAACAACATAGACATAGTCGCCTATCATCCTTGAATCATAATAGTTGCCCTCAACAGCAACATCCCTTGTCAGGACAGGGTTAGCCCTGTCTGTTATATCATAGACCTTGATGAAAGTCAACTGGCTGTAAGACCTTCTTGGAGCTATGCCGATTTCAGGTATGCCTGTAGAGGAATAATCTCCCATGCCGAAAACAACCAACTTGTTCCTGTTTACGAAAATCTCCTGCGGAGTTCCATTCAATTCAATCTCAGAAACAATGTCTGCCTGTTCTGCTGGATAGGCATTAATTATGACAACCTTGTTTCCAGAAACAGTATAGATGTACTTGCCATCGTTCTTCACAATGTCTGCTTCGTCGACTCCTGCCACTTGTATGTTTGTCTCTGAATATTCTCCGCCAGCTTCACCTCCGGCAGTTGGTACAGAAGATTTTGCTGCATCAGAACCTAAAGTAGAAGCTTCTGAAACTGCTGTCTGTTCCATTGTTCTGGAAACAGTTGCCATTGCTGGTGCGAAACCTCCATAATATGATGAAGATCCCACATTGGATTTCACAAAGCTTTCCAATTGCTCATATGAGGAGAATTTCTTCAGCTCCTCCTTTGTGAAACCAGAATCTTGAAGATAGAAAACACCTGCACCAACAAGTGCGACAAATAGAATTACAATGACAGCAATTGAAACATTACCTTTCATAAACATCTATTTGCAAACCTTACTTAAATGGGTTATTATTTTGTTAGGTTTGTACCTTATCATTTTTTGAATTTTTTCAATGCCAGATTGTGGGCTTCAACATATTTTCCGACCAGTATCTTCCAGTCGGACAAGGAGGCAAGGTCCTTTACTTCAGCTTTTTTAGGAATCCTTTCCTTTCTGTTCATTGTTGCGACATTCCACAACATGTTAGAAAGGTTTTTGACATTCTCCTCGTGGGATTTTCCATCCCTTTCCAATACCATAAGTCCTGAATCCTTTTTCAGCTTGGGCTTGATGAATATGCCGAAGCCGGCCAAGTCAGATGTTATTGCCAGCACACCGTTCTCTGCTGCATCCAGCGGAGTGTATCCCCACGGCTCGTAATAAGACGGGAACACTCCCAAATGGGTTCCCTGCACAGCCTGCTCATAATTCAATCCCATAAGCTTGTCGGTGGATGAAAGATATGACGGATAGAATATGACTTTTACTTTGTCAGTTTTCTTGTTCAATAAACTGTTCCTTCTGAAACCATCTATTATTGGATCACCCTCATAATTGATGTTAAAAACACTCAAAGGAGGATCGCCCCTTTTCTTGAATGCCATAACCTTCCTTTTCAGTTCGTCAAGGAACTCATTTCTGAATATTGTCCCGGTCTTTGGCATCCTGCCCTTGACCAGCGAGGTGATTATCATCTCCTCTATCCATGGCAGCTCGTCCTTCAGCTCTTCCTGCATGTCCTCGAACAGCCTGATGTTCTCAAGTATGTCTATGTTCGGTCCCGAGTTGCCCCTTGCGACAAAGAAGAAGGCAAAGACATTTTTCCTCACGCCCTCTTTCTTCATCCTCTCGTTCAGTAACCCTAAGGCGTCAATGAACAAATCATAGCCCTTGTTCCTGAACTCGTATCTTCCGGAAGTGAACATTATCATGCAATCAAAAAGTTCAGTCTCGTAATAAGGACCGAAGTAAGCATTTAAGAAATCCTTTATCTTCTTCCTGTACTTCCTGTGGTATATTGAAATCTCCTCCATTGTCGGGAACTTTGAGGAGTCAAGTCCATTGGGAAGCGTGATGTCAGGCTTCCTGCCTAGGATGTATTCGGCCTCCTTCCCTGTTATTTCTGAAACAGTTGTGAACACGTCGCAGTTCTCGGCGCATGCCTTCTCAAGCAGGTGCTTGGCCTGGACTCCGTACTTGTAGGCTCTTTTTGGCTCTATTGGCTTCCCGCTGTTTATTTCCGCATATAAGTCCTCATCGCTTCCAGCTATTGACCTGCCGAGGACAGTTGCATGCGTTGTGAAAACAGTGGGAGCCTTTCCCTTCAGGTAAAGCATACCAGCTCCGGAAAGCCACTCGTGGAACTGGCAGACAACTTTTTTGTCTTTCAATTTCGGAATAAGTTTTTCCAATAGCATGCCGACTGCTGTTGACCAGACAACTGGCTCGTCAAAGTCATAGCTGGCATTCCAAGAATCGATCTTATAGTCCTTCCACAAGTTCTCCTTTATTTTTCCAGCCTGTTTCATCATATCGAAATAATCAATAAGGATAACATTCGGTTTGCCCGGGATAAGCCACTTCCCGTAAAAGCATTTTATTCCCTGCTTTTCTAGTTCGGAGAAAATCTGCTTCAGGAAAGCCGGAGGCTTGTGTTTCATTGTTTCAAGAACCGCTCTTTCCTTGAAGTACGGTCCTATTGCAAAGTAATCCTCCTTGTACTTTTCGACCATCCTTGCTGCCTTTGTTTTCAGAACAGCATAGATGCCGCCGACCTTGTTGCAAACCTCAAAGGCAACCTCGAACATTACATCTGCTTCTGGTTTCATTTCAATCTCCTCTTTATGTCCTGTAATATGTTCATGTAGTTGATGAAAGCGTCATAAGGCGAGTTGTACGGGTTGAAGTACTTGTGCACATCACCGTCAGCAAACCACTTGGTGCACATGTAATAGAAGTGGTCGGACGTTTGCAATAACCTCCACACATGCAATAATTCGGGATCTTTCTTGACCATGTCCTTGAGCTTTGACATCTGCTCGAAGGCCATTTTCTGCATGCCGTTCTCCAGCCAGGCTGACGTGTCTCTTTGTACGTCCGCCCATGACAATATATACGGAACATCTATTGTTCCCACAGGCTTGTATGATTTTACAACTTCTGATGGGGTCTTGAAGTCAAGGTTCCTATGTTTCAGTATTTCGTGCGGCAGAACTTTCAAGAATTCAAATATACCAGTGTCCTCCCACTGGTGCTCCCCGAATGTTTCGTAATCAATGAAAAGATTAATGCAGTCACCCTGGCAGGCAGACAACCACGAGGCATACTTGTCCGCAGTTAATGGATACTGCTCCCACCATCTCGCAGAGAACCTGAACCCGATGTCGTCGCTCAGTTTATAGTTCCTTAACAAAGCAACCATCTTCCCGCAGTCCTTTGGATTGTAAAGATAATTGGGGGACCTCCAGCCCAGTATGTTCTCATGTCCCTCTGTTATTATCCCCTTGTATCCCATATCCTCTATTAATTTTGCTATTTGGTTTGAGTACATTGCCTCAGTATTTCTAAAGACATCTGGACTTTGGTTGAAAGTGTCCTTTATCAAATTCCTGTGCAGCTCTATCTGGTTTTTGAATTCTTCCATGGAGAATAGAGCGGCGAGAGAATGATAATAAGTCTCGTTCAAGAACTCGACGCAGCCTGTTTTTGAAAGCTCAACAAAAGACTCCAATACCTCGGGCGCAAAGTTCTTGCACTGTTCCACGAATACTCCTGTTAAACTGAACGAAACCTTGAATTTCTTACCTAGCTGGTCTATTACATTCAAGAGAGTTTTGTTTGTAGGGAGATAGCATTTCCTAGAAACCCTCTTGAAATACATACTGTTCTTTTGGTTGTCAAAATAAGGTGCGTTCTGAGTAAAGACAGTGAACTTGTTAAGCCTTACAGGTTGGTGTATCTGGAAATAGAAACATACTGAAGGCATTACAATCTCCCGTAAACAGCTATTGTCCTCTCAGCTACCTTGTCCCAGCCGAAGTTCTTTAATTCGCTGAAAGAGTTTCTTCTCATGCACTCTCCCACAACAGGATAGTCAAGCATGCAGATTATCTTGTTGGCCATATCGTGGGTGTCCCAGTAGTCAACCTTGAAGCAGTGCATGACCCTTTCTGAAACGCCGGCATTCTTGGAAACAATTATTGGTGTTCCTGAAGCAATAGCTTCCAAGGCTGTTATGCCGAACGGCTCTGCAACTGACGGCATGACATAGATGTCAGCCATTGAATAAGCATAGTGAAGCTCCTCTTCTGAAAGATAGCCTGTGAACACAACATTGTCCATAATGCCCATGCCAATTGCCATGCTGATCAGCTCTGGCAGCAAGTCTCCCTGCCCGGCAATGACAAACGTGACATCCTTTTTCTTTTCTAGGACCTTTGCAGCAGTGTGCAAAAAGAAGTAAGGCCCCTTCTGGTTGGTCAGCCTTCCCAAGAAGAGGACCATGTTCCTGTTCTCCTTTTTTGTGATTCCTAAGAACTTTGTGTAATCGATTCCATTGTAAATAACAGTGATCTTGCTTTCGTCCCCGCCGTATCTGTCTATCAGCTGCCTCTTCATTTGCTTGCTGACTGTGATGACAGCGTCAGCCTCACGAAGACCCATAATCTCTATGTCAATTATGTTCTTCATGGGAAAGATATTGGCTGTCCTGTCATATTCTGTTGAGTGAACAGTGAGAACAAGGGGCTTGCCAGTCATGTGCTTCAGGGTAACTCCTGCAGCAACTGTTATCCAGTCATGGCAGTGTATCATGTCAAAATCCATTTTCAATGCAAGCTCAACGCACTTTCTGTTGAACTCCTTGACCTCGTCAAAGAAGTTCCAGCCATAACCCTCCTCGAATACTGTTGCTGGCTTCACGCTGTTGTAGGGGTTGCGTATTGCGCTTCCGACCTCCACGACCTCGACGTTCTCCAGATTATAATTGATATTCTTGGACCTTTTCGGAACAAACAAAAGAACATTGACGCCCTTCCTGCCCAGGTTTTTGACAAGCTCATAGCAATGAGTACCGAGGCCTCCAGTCTTAGCTGGAGGAAATTCCCAACCCAAAACAAGTATTCTCATCAAACCATCCTTTTATCTAAAATTCGCCGAATTTCAGATGAATTCGCCTAATTTTTAAAACATTAATATATGGGTAAAGCTTATATTAAAGATTGATAAAAGAAATATATAAAGAGTGATTCAATGACAAGGGTTGTTTCAGACGAAAATGCTTTCAGGTTCTCTACAGAAGAGGGACCAGCAGATTTTGTGGCACACAGTGTTGAAGAATTGAGAAAAGGCTTTAGAAAGGCTCCCATGAAGTCCATAAAGTTCCATTTCAGGGACGGCAAGAACGATTTTGAGGCCTGGCTCAGGAACGTCATGGAAGAGCACTATATGGCAGACAATGTCGCAAAGATAAAGGAAGAGTTCTCCAAAGGTTACTTGAAGGGAGTTGCCCTCAGAAAGACCCTGGCAAAGTCATTGAAGCACTGAATTTAGATTTTTCTAACAAAAATGTAATACCTTTAAATATATTTAATCTATAACTGATTAAAATGAAACTAATATGCTCAAGCTGCGGGGAAAGCGTTATTGGACAGGAAGGTTTTACCAAGTTCTCATGCCCTGCATGCGGAGAAGGGGTCATAATCAGGTGCAACAAGTGCAGGAAGTTGTCAAACCCCTACACATGTTCTATATGTAATTTTGAGGGTCCATGATGGGTGATGTTGGAGTTACAATGAAGATAATGCCAGAGTCTGTCGAGACAGACATGGAGAAGGTAAAGGCAGAAATCTCCAAGAGGATTGAGATCAAGGACTCGAAAATTGAGGCAATAGCCTTTGGGTTAAAGGCTCTAAAAATCCTTGTGGTCATTCCTGACAAGGGTGTGGATCAATTAAAGGATGATATCGCAAAGATAGAAGGGATAGCAGACGTTGAGATAGAGTCTTCATCTATTATTTAATCACTCTAAGGTAGTTATTTAAATCTTCACACTTAATGTTTAAATAGTTTGAAAGATATTCAACTTTTACAAAATAGGGAGGTATGGACATGGTAGAATTCATAACAAAAGAAACAAAAGAAGTCAAGTTCGGAAACAACAAGTTTTTGGAAGTAGCTAGAAAAATAGCAAAGACACCAGAGAGTGAGAACGAATTCATTTCAATTTCTAAGGGATTCATCACACCTATGGGTCAGAAAAGATTCAAGAACGCCTTGGGTTTCCCAGCTGATGAAGAAATAAAGAATCAATTAGTAGAAGCTTTGAAATCAATCTAATTTGATAAACTTGATTTGAAATTTAGAAGTCGATCAGAAATGAGATGAGACTAAACTTTCTTTTTACCTTCGCATAATTTACAGCCAGCAGCTGTTCTGCATTTTATGCACACAACAGCCCCACAAACAGGGCAGCTCTGTGTTGCGATTGATTTACAACAACTACAAATACCAATTTTCATTTAATCACCATATCTTTAGTTTTATTAAAAGGTTTAATTATCAAGTTTATAAATTTCTAAACATATAAACTTTTATAACTTTTTTGAAGTCTGGTTATATGAACAAAATAAGGGATACTCAATCGCTCTGTCCAGAGTGCCTGAAAATTCTTCCAGCAGAGATTTTTGAAAGGGACAACAAGGTCTTGATAAGTAAGGAATGCCCAGAGCACGGCAAATTCGAGGATGTCTACTGGGGGGACTATGAGATGTATCAGAAAGCTATGAAATTTGCCCATGACGGAAAAGGTATAGAGAATCCCAATGTTGAATTGAAGAATCCCTGTCCCCAGAACTGCGGTTTGTGTGAGATGCACAAGTCCCACACGGCATTAGGAAACATAGTTGTCACTAATCGATGCGATTTGCAATGCTTCTACTGCTTTTTCTATGCCAAGGCAATGGGTTATGTTTACGAGCCATCCTTAGAACAGATAAGGATGATGCTCAGGAAGATGAGAGAGGAAAAGCCTGTTAGCGCAAGTGCTGTTCAATTAACAGGCGGGGAGCCGACCATCAGAAGAGATATAATCGACATAATCAAGATAGCCAAGGAAGAGGGATACAAGCATGTCCAGCTTAACACTAACGGAATCAATATATCACGGAGCGCAGAGTTCACCATGAAAGTCAGGGAAGCGGGCGTTAACACACTGTACCTGAGCTATGACGGTACAACAGCAAAGACAAACCCCAAGAACCATTGGGAGATGCACAAGATACTTGAGAATCTCAGGAAGGCTAAAATGGGTGCTGTCCTTGTTCCTACTGTTATAAACACTGTTAATGATCATGATGTTGGAAATATTGTTAGGTTCGGGATAAAGAACATTGACATTGTGCGCGGTATCAACTTCCAGCCTGTTTCATTAGTGGGGAGGATAACAAAGGCGGACAGGAAAAAATTCAGGATAACAATTCCTGATGTCATCAAGAAAATAGAGGAGCAGACAAACGGAGATATTAGAAAGGAGGACTGGTACCCAGTTCCTAGCGTTACTCCAATAACACACTTCCTTGAAGCATTGACAAACAGGCCCAGATTCGAATTAACAGCCCACCCTGCCTGCGGCATGGCCACTTATATGTTTTTGGACGGGGACAAGATAGTTCCAATAACAAGATTTTTAGATGTTGATGGTTTTTTGAAATTTTTGGACGAGCTGTCATTGCAAGCCAAGGGAATCACAGGCAAGGTATACACGAGCTTGAAGATACTGTCAAAACTAAATAGCTTTATTGACGAGAAAAAGCAGCCAAAAGATTTGAACCTCGCCAACATACTATATAATATTCTAAAAACAGGGGACTACAGCTCACTAAGAGAACTGCAATACAAGTCCCTCTTCATCGGCATGATGCACTTTCAGGACCTGTACAACTATGACATTGAAAGGGTAAAGAGGTGCTGCATCCACTACGCTCAGCCTGATGGAAAAATAGTCCCGTTCTGCGCCTTCAATGTTATCCCGCAGTGGTATAGAGATAAAATACAGAAGGAGTTTTCTTTACCCATAGAAGAGTGGGAGAAGAGAACTGGAAGGAAGTTGGAGAAGGATTTCTACAAGAGAGACAACTAAACCTTCCACCTGTTTCTCAACCAAACGCGTATTATGGCTAGCAACACGCTTCCAGAAAAATACAACAATGCTGTGAAGTAGTTGAAATGAGTAGAGAAACTTGGTTTAAGAAGCTCATTGACAGTATCTCCGTTACTTGAACTATCCCTTATTCCGGCTATTAACAATATTCCCCTGGGCGTAAGTATGCCTAATGAAAAGAGTAGCGAGATTGTTCCCAGTAAGAGAAGTATTGGTATTAGAATGAAAGTGCTTCTAATAATAAACAGCTTTAATGCATAATCGCCTGTATAGTATGCAGGCCTCTTGTAGGAGTATTTTCTGAAAACATTTGTATTTCCAACTTTGCGCGACGCCCCTATGACCATTATGAAAATGCCTACTGCGCAAGAGATTAGACCAAGAGGAAAATTCTTGGTAATGAACATTGCTATTACCCCTATCATTTGGATTGAGAAACCAATGTATATGGGCATCATGTTTTTTGTTTTCTCGGAAACCATAATAGATTATTCATTTGTTCGGATATAAAATTTATAACCTTCTATAATCTAATTCTATCTTATGGGAGTTCAGATTTCAAAGATTCTGCCAAAGAATGAGATTGAGCTAAAGGATTTGTCAGGAAAGACATTAGCTGTGGATGCGTTCTTGTGGTTGCACCAGTTCCTGAGCATAATCAGGCAGAGGGATGGAGTTCCACTGAAGGATTCTAAGGGAAGGATAACAAGCCATCTGAGCGGTCTTTTCTATCGATCAGCAAAACTGTTGGAGAACAATATTAATCTGGTCTGGGTGTTTGACGGCGACAAGCCTGACCTGAAGACAATGACAATTGAGGAGAGAAAGGAAATAAGGGAGGAGTCCTACAAGAAATGGCAGGAGGCTTTGTCATTGGGAAACCTGCAGGAGGCAAGGAAGTATGCGCAGATGTCCTCAAAACTGACAGGGGAGATGATAGAAGAATCGAAGAAACTTCTGGAGTACATGGGAATTCAATGGGTCCAGGCGCCTTCTGAAGGAGAAGCCCAGTGTGCTCATCTATGCCAGAAAGGCCAGGTATATTCTGTTGCAAGCCAGGACAGCGACAGCCTATTGTTCAACACACCGAAACTGATAAGGAACCTTTCAATAACAGGAAAGAAGAGGCTTCCCAGGCAGAACATATACGTCGAGATAAAGCCTGAGTTGATTGAGTTGAAGAGCGTTCTAAAAGAACTTGGAATAAACAGAAAGCAATTGGTAATAATTGGCATTCTAGTTGGCAGCGATTACAATCCTGGAATAAAGGGCATTGGTCCTAAAAGAGCCCTTAGCTTGGTCAAGAAGGAGAAGACTCTGGAAAATGTTCTGAAGAAGATTGAATGGGATTACAACACTCCTGCTCAGAAGGTTTATGATTTCTATCTCAATCCTCCTGTCAATGATGTTGAAATAGAAACAAAGCAAGTCAATCCTGACAAGATTTTCAAGTTCATGGTGGACGAGCATGACTTCTCCCATGACAGGATTGAGAAGGTTGTCAAGAGCCTGACAGAGGACAGGCAAAAGTCGCTTGGAAGTTGGTTGAAATGAAGTTTTCTAAGGCACATTATTTGGAAGAACTGGTTACATTCATTCCGAACAAGAAAGAGCCCATACACAACTGGTACCTTTTCAAGGAGGGTTTTTCAAAGCAGTTGGTTGACATATTTCTTGACAAGTTCGCATTAGAAAAAAACTCAGTAGTGCTCGAGCCTTTCTGTGGAACTGGAACAACTCTGTTGGCTTGCAAGCAAAGAGGAATCAAGTCAGTTGGGTTTGATGTTTCCCCGTTCTTTGTTTTTGTTTCAAAGGTGAAGACAAGGGATTATGACTTGAAAGAATTGAAAGAGCATGTTTCCATGGCTTCAAAATGGAAGTTTGAAAAGCCTGAAAAGACATTCAAGGAAAAGTTCGTGAAAAGGATGTTTTCAAAATACCTTCTCGAGGATTTCGTGTTCTATCAAAATAAGATAAATGAGATTAAGAATGAGAAGATGCGAGACTTTCTTTTATTGGCTTTGGTAGACTGTACGATGAGCTCTGGTTACGCTTTCAAGGACGGGGCTGTTGTCAAAATAAAGAAAAGGAACACACCTCCTTTGAAGAAGTTCTTCAAGTACAAGATCAAGAAGATGTACAAAGACTTGGAAAAATCAAATCTAAACCCAACAGAGACAAGAGTTACGGAGGGTGATGCCAGGAATTTGAAGCTGGGAGACGAATCCGTGGATGCTGTTATAACTTCTCCGCCATATCTTCACAAATCAGAATACTCAAACATTTTCAAAATCGAGGAGACGCTGCTGGGAATTCAAAGAAAGGAAAGGCCTTTCATAGGCACTGGAGATGATAGCTTTGATTTGTATCCTGACTTTCCCCAGTCTGCAAAGTCCTATTTCAATGACATGGACAAAGTCTTGAAAGAATTATACAGGGTCTGTGGGGAAAAGTCAAAGATAGCAATGGTAATTGGCGGTGGATGCTTCCCCGACAAGGTTATAGAATGCGATTTGGTCCTAGCAGAGCTGGCAGAAAATATAGGCTTTAAATTGAAAAACATTCTTGTAGCCCGGAATTTCTGGTGCACAAGAGCTAGGACAATAAAAGTTGGAATGATGAGAGAGAGTGTAATAATTCTAGAGAAATAGATTTTTAACGAATTATTTTAAAATCCACTCCTTCCGGAGAATTTTTTCTATATTTCTCTAACAACTTTTCAAGAGTTTCCCCACATTTTTCAAGACCTCCACCTAAGTCTCGGCCGTTCGGGGGAATTATCTCCTGAAGCGATTTGGGATTGCCTGCATACACACATATACTTCCTTTCTTCGGTTCAAATTTAATTATTGGTATTTTGTGCAATTCTTGAAGATTGTAAATCTCACCAGCTCTTTTACTAGAAATTGCTGCAAGAGTAGGATCCTCTGAAGCCAGACGCGCTGCTTCCGATGTACTTGAAGTTTTTATGCGTGTTAGTTGGGGGTAATTTTTATCTAGAAAATCTCTGGAAGCAATAAGTCCTTGAGGATGGGAACCAATTGACTTTAGATTCGGATTATCTTCTTTGGCAAACATATAGAACTGCGGCTCAAAATCATACTTTCCAACAATCTTAGCATCACTTTTTAGAATGGCATCCCTTGCTTCCGTTATCATTCCTCCACGACTAGTCTCCGTTGGAATGAAATAACCATCTACCTTTTTTTCATCGACCAACTTAACCATTTCATCAAAACCTGATGCATAGACTATTTCAATATCTGGTCCATAGTATTCCAATGCAGCCTCTTCTGAAAAAGAACCCGGCGGTCCTAATAGTGCTACCTTCATGTTAACCAATTCAAAGGTTAAAGTTAAATTCTTATCTAAAAAATAAGGGAAAGTGTAGTTTTAATAGGCAAACAATAAAAATAGTTTATATATGAAGGGTATTGAACTTCCAATAAATGTTTTAATAGTGGTTATAATAGCTGTTATTGTCTTGTTCGGCCTGATTTCGCTGAACTCCTCAGGATGGTCCCCTTTTAGTGAAACAGTGAGTTTGGAAAGCGCAAGAACTTATTATTGCAAAAAGCTTCTCTTGAAATGCGACAGCGATGTTAATCTGATTGAGATGGACAATTTCGATGCTGACATGGACGGAATCCTGGATCCTGGCATTGGAATTGGGGATTGTTCCGAAGAAGATGGGAAAGCAAAAGATAACTTGTACATGATGTGCCAATGCTATTATAATAGCGACGAGGAGCAGTGCAGGGATGTTTGCATGTGCAAAAACGTGCCTCCTCTTAAAGAACAAACACCACCACTCCCTTAGCGGCACCGTGATATTGTATGAATAAAATCAATAATAAAATTTTCATCTTATCAGTAATATTTTTCTTATTCTTCATGATTGTAGGATCAGTATTGGCCGAATCTCAAACAATCCAGCTCCAGGAAGGCTGGAACATGTTTTCAATGCCGGTGAACAAGGTCATTGATAAGGACGAGCTGTCAAAATACTGCTCCCTTACAAGCCCCCTTTGGTATTACAGTTCAACAAGTAAGCAATACGAAAGGGCTAATGATGTTGGACCGGGAATAGGTTATTGGGTTAAGGTGGCATCGCCCTGCACCATAAACTTGGAAGGAGATGCTTTGGACATAAATGATTTTCCTGGATTGAAAGCAGGAACCAATCAAATAGCAGCTTTGTCTGAACCTGTTGAGTTTTCTTATGTAACTGGAAACTGCGTTGTTGTTGAATCATTGAAGGAATATGATTCCTTCATAAGAGATTATGTGGAAGCCACAGTTCTGGAACCGGGAAAGAGTTATTTTGTTGATGTTGAGAGAGATTGCAAACTAGGTGCTGTAACACCGGAAACATGTTCAGAAGACGGGATTGCCTATGGTTCATGCTCTTCTGACAAACCCAGATACTGCGATGACGGTATTTTAGTTGACAGATGCTCTGAATGCTATTGTCCATCAGGCTATGAGTGCCAGGACGATGGAACATGCAAGATAACAGAACCGTGTCCTTCAGACCCAGATTATCCAACTGACGAATGGAACAGGGTATGGTGTGATATGGATTTTACAGAGAAGATAACAGAGACATCCAAGTCAGCAATCCAGTTTGACAATGATTGGGGATTTGATGAGCTGATACCAGGACATTTTGATTATGTTGGCTTCAGGTCAGGAAGGAGCATCTACTTCCCGATTGCTGGCATGTACACTTTCACTGTAGGCAGTGACGACGGAGTGAAAGTAAGTATAGATGGGGTGAGTTATTTAGACAGATGGGAAGTTAGATCGTATGATACAGACAGTTTTGATGTTTCTATGATAGAGGGTTACCATAATGTTAGAATTGATTATTATGAGGACTGGTTAACTGCCAGGGTTTCTTTCACTTATGAATTAAAGGATAAATGTTCGGATGATACACTTTACGGCCAATGCTCATCTAACAAGCCCAGATACTGCGATGACGGTATTTTAGTTGACAGATGCTCTGAATGCTATTGTCCATCAGGCTATGAGTGCCAGGACGATGAAACATGTAAGGTTCCAGCATGTCTAGCAGATGAAAAACAATGTCCAGATGGAAGTTGGGTTGGAAGAGACCCTAACAATAATTGTGAATTTTATCCATGCGGACAACTAGAATGTGAAGACGGAACTGCTTACGGTTTATGCTCATCAACCAAGCCAAAATATTGTAGTAGCGGTACTTTGGTCAATAACTGTCAGGATTGTGGTTGTCCTTCTGATCAGACTTGTCAGTCTGGCGGCACATGTATAGAATTGGAATGCACCAATGGAAATACAAGGAAATACACCTGTCTTGATGATTCACAAGTTGACTGGTGTGTTTGCCAGAATAACCAATGGGACTGCATTACATCTCCAGAATTACAATGCCAAGTGACTGAGACATGCCCGACACAACCGAACTACCCGACGCACATGTGGGACAGGACTTGGTGCAACATGGAGATGACTGAGAAGATTGCTGACAGCCCAGAGGAGACGAGCTTAGAGTTCAATAACGACTGGGGTCTTGGAGAGCTTGTAAGCGGTCCAGGCTTCATGTCAGGCTATTCCGACCAGATCGGTTTCACTTCCGGAAGAAAGATATACTTCCCTGTTTATGGAGATTACACTTTCACTGTTGGCTCGGATGACGGAGTGATTGTGTGGATTGATGATGAACCAGTATTGAATGCATGGAGGGACAGGGGCTACAAGACTGACACGTTCGTTGTTACGCTTGACGAAGGCTACCACAACGTGAGGATTGATTACTATGAGAACGGAGGGAGTGC
>JBDRJK010000007.1:0-12844 GCA_043814985.1 Candidatus Aenigmatarchaeota archaeon | reverse complement strand
CTAATACCGTACATATTGTGGGTCACTGTTGCCACTGCTCTGAATTATTATATCTTGATTTTGAATTAGAAATAAAAGCTCCGGAGTTCCTCTTATTTTAATGAAATTTGGCAAAGAACACATTACAATAATGATAGTCTTGATCACCGAGACCATGGGATTCTCGCTGATATTGCCGTTCCTTCCCTTCTATGCGCAGGAGTTCGGTGCAAGCCCGTTAGTTATTGGATTATTATTGACAACGTTCTCATTTTTCCAGTTCCTCTCTGCTCCCATAATGGGGAGGCTCAGCGACCAGTACGGTAGGAAGCCTTTGTTGTTAATATCACAGTTTGCCACATTCATTGGATTCGTTGTTCTGGGTTTTGCCAATTCCTTATGGATGATTTTCCTATCAAGGATAATTGACGGTCTTTTCGGAAGCAACTTTACCATATCCCAAGCATATTTGTCGGACATATCAACAAAAAAGGACAGGTCAAAAGCCTTTAGCATAAGCGGCATAGCATTCGGTCTGGGCTTCCTTGTTGGTCCTGGAATTGGCGGCTTCCTTTCCCAATTCAATTACCAGTTGCCTTCCATGCTTGCGGCGGCGGTATCATTCGCAACACTTTTAATAATATTCTTCTTCCTCCCGGAAACAGTCAAGAGAAAGGAGAAGATAAAGTTCAGCATAAAAATATTCCACTTCAACGACTTTAGGAAGTTCTTCTCCAACAAGAAGCTGTCCCCAAGGCTATGGGAGTTCTTCACCTATGCCCTATCATTCGCTGTATGGGTCAGCACATTCGCATTGTTCTCTCAGAAGCAGATGGGCCTTGACTCAACTGACATAGGCTACTCGCTAACCTACATAGGCTTTCTCAGTATCATAATAATGAGTTTTCTTCCTAAGATGATAAACAGGTTCGGGGAGAAAAATCTGAAATATGCTGGGATGATTTCAATAATGATAGGAATGCTTTGGTCTGCTTTCGCAAATGAGTGGATTTCATTAATAGGAATATTGTCTTTGTTCGCTTTCGGTTCAGGCGTCTCAAGACCAGTTCTTCAAGGCAGCATATCAAGGATAGTTTCCTCAAAGAAGCAGGGCGCCCTGATGGGAGTCACCAACTCACTCATGAGCATTTCCCAGATAATCGGTCCTCTATTGGGAGGGTTTGTCATAAGCTATTTCTTCCCAGGATTCCTAGGCCTGATTTCAGCTGCAATAATATTCATCGGACTGCTGCTGATGCTTAGAGAAGACATTAAAAATTAGAACGGATAATCAATTTGCCTTCTTCCTTCTTCTGTCAGTTCAATCATTGGTGGGTCATGATTTGTAAATCTAATTAGTTTCCTTTTTTCCATTATATCGTCTATTATCCTGGAAAGATAAATTCTCTTTCTTTCATAACTTATTCTCTCAAATGACCTGTGCTCCAGTTTTCGAACTAAATTTTCATAGATTATTTTGCCTTCTTTTCCAACAATACTTAATATGATTGGTAATCTTGTATCAGGTAATCTTTTGCGATCAGACATAATAAAAGTGTTCTGAAAAATTATTTAAGCCTGATTTAAATGCTGGTTTTTCCAATTCTTTAGTATGAAATACCTGGGAGTTTACACTGCCATAACAGCTGGTTTCTTCTTTCTAGGTTTCATAATGGGCTCTATTGTTGAGGCATCAGGCAAGGCCCCAGACTTGAGCGAATGGGACCTGTTCATAATGGGCTTTATTGGAGTAGCATTCCTCATGTTCGGCTTTTCTGTCCTCTCATATCTGAAAAGGGTTGAGATGAAGGTTGCCAAACCAACAAATGAAGTGGACTGGGAAGAATAAAAATGGAAAGTGTGATGAAAAGCGAATACAGCAGCCTTGAAGAGGCAATGAAACAGTCATACTGCCCTGCATTCCATATCGATGGTGCTTGTGTTGGTCTGAGTTATTGCCCAAACGGCAAATCAATCATGTATAATTGTTCTTGTGATGTTATAGTTCAGTTTTGTAAAGTTAAGCCTTAAATTATTTTCTGACCTTAGTTTTGTTATGCCTAAGGATGTACTCGTATGCTTGGTGGATGTTGAATGGTCTAAACCATATTGTGAAACTGAAGAGAAGATTTTTTATCACATCAATGATGGTGAAAATTCTTTTTACTTCAGTAAAAAATGTATGACCATGAAAAAACTGGCTGGAATGTTGACCAGTGGAACAGATTTGTCATGTCCTCTAGAAGATTGTGATAGTCTGGTATTTGTTCCACCACCTATGATAGAGGTATCACCTGAACACCCACCATACCCGAGGGCAATGGATGTGGTGGATTCTTATCACTACAAACCGCTTGATACAAAGAGTGTGAAGAGTCTGAAAAAACATCTTGGAAAGGACCAAAATTCTTAAATCCTAATATCTCTATTTATTCCTATGGCAAAGGGATTCTGCTCTTTATGCGAAAAGGAAGTTGGCACTCTGTTCAAGCCCTCGGGACACCAGTGCACTAGATGTCTAAAGATATTCTGTTTTGACTGCTCCAAGAAGATAGGTATGATATTCAAGAAACCGGCCTGTCCTGAGTGCGGCATAGCCTTGGTTGACAATGTTCACTCGAGAAAGAACTATGACAGGCTGAAAAGGGAAGACCTGATGTAATCATATGTATTTTTTTATAACAGCTTTCAGTTCCTGATAATCATCTGCACTAGAAAATTGTGGGAATTCTTCTTTCATGTTATCAGAAGCATTGAAGAGGATGCCAACATCAGCTGCCTCAAGCATGTCAGCATCGTTGTAAGAGTCTCCCACTGCAATCACCTTGAATCCTAAGGATTTCAAGGATTTGACAGCTTCCATCTTGCCGCTGCTCTGCCTCATCACATAGTTATTGATAGAACTGTTATTGTCAACAACCAACCAGTTGCAGAATATTGTGGGGTTGCCCATCTTCTTCATCAGAGGAGCGACGAACTCGTAGAAACTACCCGATAGAATTATTACCTGGCATCGCTGCCTTAACCAATTAAGGAATTCAACTGCTCCCTCTAATGGTTCCATGTTTCCGATTACTTCCTGTATTTCATCCAAACTAATGTCGTGTTCCTTTAGGATTTCCAGTCTCTTCTTCATAAGCGCGTCATAATCGGGGATGTCTCTAGTTGTCAGGCTAAGCTCAGGAACGTTCTTCTTCTCGGCAACGCTTATCCATATCTCAGGCACCAGTATGCTCTCAAAGTCAAGACAGACCACGTACATACAAATAAAAGTCATTATTAGAATTTAAGCTTGAAGTGATTGCTTTAAATAATATATGCTATCAATTTCTCTTATACCTCTAGGGAGGGCGTGCAGTCCTTTATGTTAAAGGGAAAAACGAATTATTTGGCGGGTGGGACTGGTAAAAGGCTACCCCAAAGAAATGTGAAGAAAAAAATAGCAACACTTCTTCCACAAACTAATGCAACTGGTCGGATAGGTTGCAACGCTGCATTGCTCTCAAATAAAAAGAATGTTTTTCTTGGCATTCCAGACAGGGGTGATATTATGCTCCGCAGCATGTTCGACATAAGCGGACGGGGGGAGGCTGCAGGGAACATTGATGAAAAGGAGAATAACAGCACACAAGGGACAGGGCACCTATCTGGCGGCATGTACTGTGGTAGCACACAAGGGGAAGAAAGCTATCTGCCACGCTCCTACATGAACCCCTCTTTGTTTGTAAACAGCAGCAAATACGAGGGCATTTACAGGAACAGGAGGTTCTTGGTTGATGAAGAGGTTGATGATGACCCCAACATGTACGCCTGATAATATGCTCATTTTTCATACAGAAAGCTTAAATTTTTTTGTGTTTCTTAATCAATCATGGGCGAGACAAGGACGTGGCGGAACTGTTCGCACGCCGTTGGAGAAATAGGGGGCACCGGGTTTCCTTCAGTAGCAATGGGAGGAATAAAGATTTATGACAGATGCTGCTGCGGGAACATAAATGTTTTGAAAGCAAACAAAAATCCAACAGAGTATGTTGCTATTATGATATGCTTTCAACATTCGTATATTCTTTACACGTCTTTTTTATTTGGGAATATCTTTTTGTCGTTCATTTTTTCACCTTCAATCTCTTTGTAAGGTCAGTACAATAAGTGTTAGGAATTCCTTTTTCATTGCAGTATCTCTCGATTTCTGATGTGTAATGAACATAGTCGTTGTAATTCTGTACACAATTATAATTCTGTAAAAAAAGATTAAAGCATGTTTTTCTCAAATATATCAGTCTTTCTAATGTTTCACTCATTTCTGTTGTCTCAAGTTCCTGGTTTTGCATTTAGGTCACTCTTTCGGATCTGCCACGAGGGCTGACCACCTATACTTACACTTTGCTATTTCCTTAATAATATCTCTTGTCATTTTAAATTGCCTTTAATTTTATCAATGCCTATAATGGCTGTTGGATGTTGATATTTAAAAAACAGAAGTAGTGCTTTCACAGGCCCGGATATGAAACGAGCCTCTAGCCCGGTTTGTTGTTTGTGTTATTCTGTGTTTTCACTCTATTCTGGATCTTCATCCATAACATCCACCTCCTTTTTATCCTCAATTAAAAAAAATATTTCATTGGACTGAATGCCCATACAAATCTACTGCCTGAAAAACCACTTATAAAGGCTCCATTCAGATGAACAAACAAAGCTTGATAGAAGTCCATGAAGTTTTATGAAACTTTATAAAGTTTTATAAACTTTTAATAAAGTTTAAATAAGTTAGGAACTTGAACTTCTATATGGTGTACGACACAATAACGATGCTGGTAGCAGCAGGGGTAGGAGGCGTGGCATTCATGTCAGTCATGTCTTATCTGTTCAGGCGAAAGCACTTCTCTAAAAAATATGTGGACATTAAAGAAGCGCCGCTCCAGATTAATAATGTCCTAAAGGACGAGATTAAAAGAGACATAATAAGGAATCTTAGAAAGGAGAAGAAATATCTGACTCTGATAGCCAAGGAAACAAACAATTCTGTCGCAAAAACAATGTACCACCTCAAAGAACTTGAGAAAGTGGACATAATAGCATCGATGAAACTGACTAGAGAGAAGTTTTTCCTTCTTACTGACAGGGGAATGATGTGCCTGAAGGCATTATACATATACTATCCAAAGAACAACTTTGAAAGAATCTTCAACAGACTCAAATACGGACAGCTTAATTGGAAGGAAGGGGGCAGAAGGGTCACTAGAAAGAAGAGCAATCCTTTCAGAATGGGCATTTAATAAAATTTCTTTTTGAAATTGTGTTTAATTCTCTTGTATACCAAACAAATAACTCTCAAAAAAGAGTACTATATATGCCTAGACACCCAATAATAATATACTCGACAAATATTTTTAGGCTTGTTCTGAAGCTTGAAATGTTTTGTATAAAAAAATGGTAGGTGATGAGTTTGGTTAATTGTTTTGTGGTAAGGGAGCAGTCTTTGAAGAAGCATAAGGATTGGTTAGAGGAAGACTTGGTTAAAAGAAGGTTTGGTTAGCTTTTTTATTTTCAGCATACTTTCTTCTTGCATAATTTTTTGTAAGAACAGGCCAAACACTTCTTGGGATTCTTGGTCGGTTCAAATTCGCGCTTGCCTAATGCCAGTTCATGCAATCTATTAATCTTTTCCATCATGAAATCGACCCATTCCTGAGTTAACACGTCCTCCCAGACTATGTCTCCAGTGTCCCTGTTCTTGATCGAGATGAAGATGTCAACTGGAGGCCTGTATTTGTCCTTGAAGGCAATTGCATAGCCTAATACCTGGGACTTTTCTGACAGGTAGGCATACTTGGAGGGCTTGTCGTCAGCTATCATTATGCCATTTGGCCCTATCTCTATCGAATCAATGACTCCGAAAATCCTGAATGTTGGTGATATCACGAAGACTTCCCTTCCTGAGAATCTTTCATCCTTTTCCACAGCCAGCTTTATTGCATTAACTATATCCACTTCTTCTAATCCCTTTGTCTTTTCTTCAAATGTCTTGAATTTTTGGTCGTGGACGGCTGTCCCCTTCTTCATTGCGTCTGTCTCTATTCTTATTCCCTTCCACTTGAACTCTAATTGGACCTCGCAGTAGGACTGCTGGTGGAATTCTGATATTGCTATCCAGGAGTTGCCCTTAGAATCAATCTTCATAAGGATAGTTCTGGTTGAAAGTTTTTATTTTTTCTATTTCCGGAAAATATGGAACAAGATATTGATTTAGCAGAGGTTATTTTCTAATTCTCGTGTTCAAGCCGACAAATCAATTTAACTATTCAGATGAATTTTAGTATTGGTCTCTATGAAAAGGAAGAAAGTTAACTCATTGTTCTCCAAGGAAGCGCTGGACAAGCTGAAGAGGGACAGGTTCAACGGTAAATTAATGGTGTTCTGGGAGAATGGGATGATAAAGGACATGAACCTAAGGACAAATTTCAGGTATTCCTACGAGAAGGACGATTTCTTCATAGAGGAATAGAAGGGCTTCAATATTTTTGAAGGGAAAGTTTCTTAAGCCTTTATAGCACCTACGTCAGGAGACGATTTTTTTGAATTATCTGAAAAGACTTTTATCCTTTCCTACCGAACTTTTAGAATGGTTCAGGAGATATGCTGCAGCAGGTGCAGGGTATTCAACAATGTTCTCAAATGGGACGAGAAGGCCGGTGCTTTGATATGCCAGGCATGCGGCACCGCATACGATCCCTGATTACAGGCAAATTGTTTCGGGTCTTTGGTACGTTTAATCTTAAATCTTAGTTTTTCTATATATTTAGTATGGCTGACATCTGGGAGCATGTTGCCCCGCAGCAAAGGCTGAATGAACTCTTAAAGTTACTAAAGGAGCAAAAGGACAAAGAGCAGAATCATGACACTCGAGAAAGTGCTAAGGATAAGAAATCTGAAGACAGGGACATTCAATTGGCGGAACTTATAGAAATTCTAGGCAAGAATATGCTGGAATTGGAAAGAAGGGTTGCGAAATTGGAAAAGAAGAATAATCCTTAAATCCCGGTTTTTCTATATTGATAATTTTTATTATAAAACAGTAGTAACTGCTTTAAGTAGTTAGAACGCCATATTTATTATAAGGAGATACTTGAAGTTATAAGAAATCGTATTTTGTTTCTTATTCTAAACTTTGAGGTATTAAGAAGAGTTAAGGGTGATTAATTTGGTTAATACATTCGTAAAAAGGGAGATATCCCTGAATAAGCATAGGGAATGGTCAGAAGAGGAACTTATCAAAAGGAGATTCGGTTAGTTATAGAATTTTATTCAGATGTGTATTTCGACATGCTGAGGACAACAGACGATAGATCGAAAAGCCTTACAGCAGCATGTGCTTAGATTTCGAAAACACTGTATCAGAAAAGATTGATGATTATGTTAGAAAAGGTATACACAAGGTTTGAAAAAGCAAGGATTGTCGGAGCGAGGGCTCTGCAGATATCAAGGGGAGCTCCGCTAATGGTCAAGACAAAGTTGAAGGACCCAATCGAGATTGCTCAAATGGAGTTTGAAAAGGGTATAATACCAATAGACGTTAAAAGACCCGGCAGTGCCAAATAAAGCTTAATACACGAAGAACCAGGAGCAAAGAGACTTGCCTTTTCCTTTGTGGCACTTGCCCTTTAGCTCTTTTCTTTGCGCGCGTGTCAGTCCCTTTACGCTTCTTCTCATCATATATATATGGTTTGCGGGGAATTAAAGCCGGTGTTTAAACGTCTGGTTTTTATTATGGTTTTTCTATATTATTATGCCTAAAAGGAAGAAGCGAGCCAAGAAGAAAACCAAGGAAGAGAAATTTGAGAAATGGGTAGAACAAAAGGCTGAAATGCTTGCAGAGGAGATAGAAGGTATAATCAAAAGATTCTTAGAAATGATAGATTCTTAAATTCTAGTTCTGTTTTTTCATTATTATTTTACCTTTCTGCCAGTCGTCTATTATTCTAAGGTGAACCCTTCTCTTGTCTATCTTTCCGCCCTTGATCATCATCTTCCTCAACTTGCCTATACCTTCAACAATTTTTTCAAACGTCTTTCCATTTGTCTCGATATTGTAAAGTTTCTCAAAGGAATCCCTGTCGTGTTTCAAAAGTGTTTTCACAATCTCCCTTGCAGCTTCGTCAACCCTGTTGGAATTCGAAGGGTCAAGAGTGTTCATCATTATCTGCTTTACCTCGTCATCATCTGACATCGGTATGACGCCTGGAGTATCTATGAATCTTATGTTGGAAACTAATTTTATCCACTGGATGCTCCTCGTCATTCCCGGCTTTGACCCTACATTGGTCTTTCTCTTTCCTGACAAGGCATTTATCAACGAAGACTTTCCCGTATTGGGATAGCCTATAACGCTTATGCTTATCATGTAGGTTTTGGACCTTTTCTTGATAATCTCAAACATTTTTTTCTTCAGGTGCGTGACTCCTTCCCTTTCTCTGACAGACACAAAGAAAAATGGGATCCTTCTGAATTTTCTTCTGTAATATTCAATAGTTTCTTCTGACACAAGATCCGACTTGCTGGCAACGATTATCAGCTGCTTGCCATTTTTTCTGACATAGTCCTCAGCCCTTTTGTTCCTGGTCGATTCAATCATTCTGGAATCAACTACCTCTATGACAAAGTCTGACTCGTTTATAACTTCCTCAACAATCATCCAGTATTTTTCCATTAACATATAATACAATTATGCAATAGCTATTAAATTCTAGTCATTTCAAAACTTATTTTTTATGAAGGAACCAGTCTTTTTATCCGTTTAAATTATTTTGTATTCTATCTATACTTGATAAATGTGAGTAAAAATTCAGAAATAAATTTTGTGGCAAGATGCTACGACTGCAATATCAGTAGTAAGGGTCCCAATCAGGAAGGGGGAATAATAAAAGACCCAGATGATACTTATCGTTGTATTTTTAGCAAGCCGGAATGCAGGGAATTTCAAAACTATGTCACTCTACTTAAGATTTCTGAAAGAGAGAGAACTGAAAAATCCGATATTGAAATAATAGATGAAAAAATGGGCATAATGGACCTGCTTAGCTTGCCAGACCATTTAAGAAAGACAGCTGTAACGCTTTGCAAACTTGAAAAGGCAAATGCGGAAGAAGTTGCTAAGCAAACCAAAAGGGCAAGAGCTGTTGAAAGCGGCTACTTGAACCAACTTGTTATAATGGGTTATTTAAAGAAGGAAAGGTCTAAAAGGAAAGCTTACTTCTATGCTGATAAAAGATAAAATCTTGGTTTTTCTATAATCAATCCAAAACCATAGTCATCTTGTCGCCAATATCTATATTCATCCTGTCTGAGATGCCTGCATTTATCTCCAGAACGTAGCTGGCCTGCTTCTCCGGGTTTGTGGAATCGCATGTCGATGATATGCAGGGCTGCGTGTCCCTGCTAATGAACACGACGCTGCTGTCTGAATCAAGCCATATTATGTCCAGAGGAATCAGGGTGTTCTTCATCCAGAAAGGATAGATGCCGGACCTGTCGAAAACGAAAAGCATGCCCCTGTCATCATCAAGGTGTTCAACGAACATGAGCCCGCGGGAACGCTCCTCTGGTGTCAGGGCAAGGCTGACATCAAAGCAGTTGGATTCAAAGCAGACTCGAGCCTGCTTGTTTCCTGAAATGCCATAGGCGAATATTAGAAGAAGGCATATTATAATAATTATTCCAGTGAGGACTACGTATCTCATATCTGTGTTTTTGTATTCAATGCTTATTTAAGCTTGAAATTAGTTTTAAATTGTTTTACTCTCAATTCTAAGCATGGAAATTATGGCAGGAAAAAAATTTAATGAAAAATTGATTAAAAGGTACGATAACCACCCATTAGGATGGGGGTATTTCTATGGGAAGGATAAGAATGGCTGCTACAACATAATCATGGCAAACAAAATACTTGAAGAGCAGTTCTGGTTAAAGTTCACCTCTCCGCACGGCTATGACCATATCTGCGTTGGTGTCAGAGCCGGTTTTAATGATAAAGAACTTTCATTACTGAATGATTCTTTCTTTGACGAAGAGTTTGGAATAAGGCCCTTGAATTTGACAGAAAAGGAGATTAAAGACCTTTTGAACAAAAGGGGGTACGCTATTTCAAGATTAAAGGAGGAAGAGGAGAGAGCAAAGAAAGCACATCCTGTTTCCTACGACGAAGCTGACACTGAGATGATGATGGTTGGGCCCTTTACTGGCTTTGATATAATCGATCTTGAAGATATTTCTCCAAGCCAGATGGAATTGAATATAAAATTAGAAGATGAGCTTAAAAGGCTGGGCAAAAAATATCTCAATTACATATCTTAACGGTTCTCTGTTTACTAAAATAGGGTTTAAATTATTTTAGGTTCTATACAAATGTATGGAAGGTCTAAAACCAAGATTTCTAAATGTCTTAGATATTGAACTAATGTACAGGGATTCGGGCTTTGAATTTCTAAAAAGAATGGAGGGGAAAGGGAACTCAATAACAGACTGCCTCAAGAAAGATGTTGAAAAAATAGGCACTGTCTATGTGAATCTAACGAACACGACTTTGGAAAAAAGGGACAAGGATTGGTCAAGTTACGGAAAGGTAATAACTGAGATAAAGTTCCCAGCCATAGTAAACGGGGAGAATGCTAAAATAAAGAGCATCACCTTCGAGCATGATAGGACGCCAAAGGGGCTTGTTCCAATTGGTTATGTGAAGGAGGAGTGGTCCAAAAAAGCCGACTGTGAAAAGGTAGAATGTGTTCTTAAACAAAGGGTTTTCTCCTCTATCGAACCTTATATTCTGAGTTTTTCTATATAGATAGTATGAAGGACATTCCAGTAAAGGAGACCCTGATGTTTGTCCTGATCGTGGTGGGTATAGTCTTAGTTCTCTACTCGTTCTATACGCTTGCCTTCCTTCCAATTGTCGCGCTTCCCCTTTACAGGTCTGCTATTTTTTTAGCCACCGGCCTTTTTTCTGTTTACTGTGCCTTGGAAGGAGATAACAAAAGAAATCTGACCATACTGTCAGTAGCATTCTTGTTTTCAGTATTATACTTAATTCAGGGGTCATTCATGACCATCATTCTTCATGGCCGGATAGGCCCTGAATACACTTGGATTTATCCTGTATTGTTTGTCAATCTTGTCGGTCTGGTTATCACAGTGCCTCTTTACATGATGTCCAAAGACAGGAGATGAGGGTTAGGATATTAAATCTGGTTTTTCTATCCGTTTAAATTGCTTTATGTGTAAAATTATTTTATGAATCTTAATTTCCTGCCTGGGGCAAGAGCCAAAAGGGAATTCGCAGCCATTATTGAAAGTTTCCACAAAGACGGGACTGTCAGCCCTGAACAATGCAACACAGAGAAGTGCAAATATAGGGCAACAATGGTAAAGGACCTTGTTGATTATGCTGAAAAGAACTTTGGGAAAGAGGAGCTGACAAAACAGTATCTTCAGACTGCTTGCAATTCATGCATGGAATGTACCGGAACTCCAGAAGACAACAACTGCGAAGATGTATTCAGAAGGGTTGGGCTTGCCGGACACTATTTGATCAATTCTTAAATCTTGATTTTTCTATAAATTTTTAGTATGGTCTCACTCACATTCTACGGCGGCGTTTAGTTTGTGTTTAAATTGTTTTGTTTCCTTTAACTAAGTATGGCTGAAGAAATTAAAGGATGTCTTCGTGAGTGTACAGAAGCACCGAGAGTTAAACCTTATACTTGTATTACAGCAAGCAGATTAGCAGGGCTTCTGGAAAAAATAAAGGAATTGGATTTTAAAAGTTTTTCAAATGTTTATGAATATGCTAATAGGCTTGTTCTCCCGCCAGATTTTCAAGAAGAGATGGAATTTGAATATGAAAAAAGAGGGTTTAAATCTTGATTTTTCTACATCCTAACAACTTAGATAGGGCAATAAAAATCAGTTTACTTCCAATAAAATCCTTTTGCCAGTGATATTTTTTAATAAATTTCCTAATTCTTTTAATTTTTGTTCTTTGTTCTCATACATTATTTTTCTTTGTTCTTCAGCTCTTTTTTTCTCGACTTTAATTACTTCCAGCTCTTTTTTTAATCTGATTAACTCACTTTCTAAATAATTCTTTCTTTTTAGCATTCCCTGTAATGCTATTTTTTCTTTTTGTTCCTTTAACTTTTCTGAAAGTTTTAAACAATCCTCAATAATTTTTTCCATAGTTTTGTTTTTTGTCATATTTTCCATAATGTCTAGAAACCTTTCACTATCCTTTAAAACCATCTTACCTTCAAGTAATTTCGTTTTTATATCTTTGATGGCGGACATAAAAACTTCTCCTTTGGGATCTTCAAATAAAATAGATTCAAATGAGTTTTGTACATAATCATCCAATATTTTATTTTCTACAGACCACCTGTACTTTTTTAAAGGTTTTTCTACTTTTGCTACAGCTTGTATAAAATCGTTTCTTTTATTTTGTATACCCGTTTTCAAATCTTCCATACTTTTTTGCATTTCTAAAAATATTTTCCAATCATCGCTATCAAGCAATTTTTCTAACATATTTTCAATTTTATTGTTTTTATCCTCTATTTCCTTTAAATTTTTGTTTGATTCAATGGTTTTATTTCTCTTCAGTTCCTCTTCCAATCTTAGTAATTCGGTAACAACTTTCTGTGTTTTTAACATCTGTTCATTAGATTTTTTGAATCCGTTTACTATACTTCCTAATTTCTTATTTATTTCAACTATCTGGCAGAAACTTTGTACTACTTCATTTCCTTCTTTTCTAAACAATTCTCTTATGAATACGTACTCTCTTTCTGTTCTTGTATTTGTAATGTTGATTAGTTTA
>JBDRJK010000006.1:0-3767 GCA_043814985.1 Candidatus Aenigmatarchaeota archaeon | reverse complement strand
TGGATAAGGCTGGCAGCAATGAACATCCAGGACATGTTCGACTATGTGATAACATTCGACGATACAAAGGTGAAGAAGCCCGGCAAGGAGCCCTTTCTTTACGCATTAAAGAAGCTGAAGTTAAGGCCAGAAGAATGTCTAATGGTTGGGGACTCGTTGAAGAGGGACATTTCCACTGCCAAGAAACTGGGGTTCAAGACAGCCTTTGCCAAGTACGGCAGCGATGAGAAATACAGGATAAAGCCTGATTATATCCTGAAGAACAGCATAGATGAGCTGCTAAGAATCATCTAGAGCTACTTTTCTCTATGAACTCGTGCCCGCTCTTCAATAACACACAGTTAATTCCCTTTTCCAATCTCTCAATACCTATCAGTCCCTCTCGTAGCAGCGCTTCAGCTATCTCCTTGTCTCCGTTGGGAATGCTGTCGATTGGGACAAAAACCTTTTTCCTGTTCGCTAGATGTTTCAGAAATTTCATTTTTGCTGCTTTCATAGAAACCTTAAGATAAATCCCTTTCTGTAATTAAATTGATTTGGCGGTTATGAAACAGAAGTTGTGAAATATTCTCCGTTAAATGTGGTTTGGAAGATATATGAAGTGAGATTTAAGACTTTTACTGTTCTAAGTTTCAATAGTAAGAGAATAGAAGAATAGGAATGTAATATGTGATAAAATTGGTAAGAATACATGATAAAGAAGGGCGATTTAAATTTAGGTTACCTCCTAATGCTGAAAAAGTAGATAGATATTATGATAGAAATGAAGAAACCTATGTAACAACAATGCTTGACGAATTTGGTTTTACATATAAAATTTTGGATTCTGATAATAAAGTTTATGGAAGGGGCTATAATCCAACTTACAGAGGTTATGGACGTCTACCCGGAGAGATAATTAGAGAGGATTTGGAAGATACTTTGAAAAGATGGATAAGTCATGTAAGGAAAAAAAGGAGCAATGAGCATAAAATTTTAGGTCGTATTTTCAACCTACTTACAACGCCTAGTGAAAGCAATAGCATGGACCGTATAAGGTTTGAAAATACCGAGACCGATCTTAGAAAAGAAGTTCCTAATATCGAGGATTATCTTAATAAATCTTTAGACGAAATACCAACTAAAGACAGGAAAATAATAGAAAAGAGATTAAGGTACAGCTTTTAGAGAAGATGTCACATCTGTTAACTTCTTCATACTAAAGAATTGTAAAACCCAGAATTTAAGACTTTAGAAATCAAAGCCTTTCGTGTATCATATAGTTGCTGGTGCCGTACCTTGTCAGGTAATGCCTTTTTAGTAGGGCTTCTGAAACAGAGCCCATGTTGCTTACTGGCAAACCCTGCTTCTCGAACTCTTTTCTCAACGAGTCGTTGTTGTATATTATTTCTCTATCCATCCTCTTCAAGGCCTTCTTTATGTCGGGAAGCAGCCTCTTGTCATTTTGGTTCATTTTATTCAATTGTAAACAAAATAATTTAAACAGAATCTAAACCGGCCCTTCAATATTATCCATTCAAAAACAAGAAGAAAAAAGTCAAACAATTTATTCCGTGGTCTTTCCGTCAAACTCTTCCGGCTTTGCTATAGTCTCTGCCTTGGTCTTGCGGACTACCTTGTCCTGGTGCTCTGGCGGGGAGTAGATGGTATAGAGCTTTAGTTCCTTTGTCTTTGAGGTGTTCACGACGTTGTGCTGCGCTCCTGCCGGGACTATTACCGCGTCCCCATCCTTTACTTTGTGCGCGACGCCGTCAATGACAACCTTCCCATCACCCGTCTCGAACCTGAAGAACTGGTCCAAGTGATTGTGCGCTTCCATGCCTATCTCCTCCTTCGGTCTCAGGTTCATCAGCACGAGCTGGCTGTGCTTGCCGGTGTAAAGTACCTTGCGGAAGTTCTTGTTCTTTAAAGTGTCCTTCTCGATTGCAGTTATGAAACCTCTCATAATATCAATATAGAAAAATCAGAATTTAAACTAACAAAAATTAGAATTTAAATCAACAGAAATTCTGAGTAACGTATACCTTATAATCCGAAGATATAGCAACACCTATTCCCTCCTTATCATAAGAAGATGTTAGAATATTCTCCCTGTGTCCAGGGCTATCCATCCAACCATTGACTGTATCCTGTGCTATTTGATTTTGGCTGCTCCAATCATAAACCTCAGTATATTCATATTTGGTTATTGAACTATAGAGATAACCCTGAAATATATTTTCAGCTATTCCAGTGGTATAGTAAAATCCATAATCCTTTAAACAAGGATAACTAACCGCGTTGCCTCTTTCTGATGGATCCTCACCCTTTAGATTAAGATGATTGAAAAAGTCATTCAAAGCCATATCAGCACTATGGTTTCTTGCTATGTTTGCTAATCTGCCATCCCACTCTAGTTCTCTGAGATTATACTTTAACCTCTCTTTGTTTGTTAAATCATGAACTTCTTTTTCCAATTCAATAGTACTAAGAGTACAAGTTTGGGTTTCATTGGGTTTTGAAGCCACTGATTCGCAATTGTACGCGTCTGTACATTTTCTTTCCTGATTTCCCCTTAAGCTACAATTAGACCATCCAGTACAAAACCATTTTGATGTGCAAGGAGTTTGTTTTGCTATTTCATGAGTAGGTGTAATCATCTCTGGTGCATTATTAAAACTTTCAAAAATAGAATCCAAAATTTGAGGATTATAGTAAAGGTAAAATCCTATTAACAATAATATGATGATTACAGCTATTGCCTTTATAGGTATTTTGAATTGTTTCTCTTTTTTGCTTGGACTATAACGCTCATATTTAGAATATTCCTCTCTTACAAGCGGAACCTTTTCATAACTAAACTTCTTCTTTCTTTTTTTGTCCCATTTTTTGAATGTTTTGTTTAATTTTCTAAGTTCTTTCTTGTCTTTATCAGTCTCTCTCATAATAAAAAATACAAGTTCAAGAATTTAATTTAAACAGTAGCTCCCAGCCATTCAATATTCCCATTCAATCAACATCCAGTCCAACTCTCATCAGCAAACTCACTAACATCACAAAATCTCTCGTCTATTGTTGCATGACCATTAGCAATCAAAATACTATTAATAGGATGATAATCACTAGTACAATAGACCATGGCTACGATTCTGCCATAACTCTCCTCTTGCCCATCGTCCTCATCAACAGCAACATTTGCTCCGACGCGGCAGTTATAGGATAGGAATTCCTTGGATTCATCATAACCCTCTTCTCCATACTCTGGCGCGTCAACCATCGCTAACCTGATGCTTTGGTTGCTTATCAAAAGAGTATCACCGTCTATTGCTTGCTCAACGTTTCCGAAGAAGCACCTTGCCTCACCTTTACATTGCTCAGGCTTTTCAAGCGGTACCTTAATTGTTACACACCTGGAGTTTTCGCAACTACATTCCAATTTGTATTTATCTAATGAATATCTTGCGATTCTTTGGCACAGCATTATACTTGCGGCGTTCTTCCCGATGCAACCACCGCATGATAATCTACAATCTTCAGCTTCCAAACACAAACCCTCAGCAAAGTAATATAATTGGTATTTTCCAAATGTTTCCATGAAAACGTAGAATGCTGCTATTATAATTACAATAATTAAAATCCAATAAAATTTCTTCATACTATCAATATAGAAAAATCAGGATTTAAGCACGCTGTCCAAACGCTCATTGGCCAGCTCGTCAGCCCTTTCATTGTCCCCTCTTCCCACGTGCGTGTATGTGACCCTTTCAAACAACTTTTCAAGCCCCTTG
>JBDRJK010000005.1:0-16850 GCA_043814985.1 Candidatus Aenigmatarchaeota archaeon | reverse complement strand
AGCAAGGAGTCAGGCTATTTCACTGTTACAGTGCACAATATAAAATCCAAGATGATGAATGCTGGCGGCTTTGACCTCTCGATATTTGTTGCAGGAGAAGTAGAGGCCATATACGAGTGCCGCTACAACAAACAGTCGGGATTATGCAGCTAGATTTTCTTAGCTATCTGACTTATTTTTACCATTTCTTCCTTGCCTGTTTCCATGTTTCTAAGCGTGACTGATTTCTTTGCTAGTTCCTTTTCACCGACAATAGCCACAAAGGGTATTTTCATGGTGCTGGCATACTCCAACTGCTTTGACAGCTTCCTAGACCTCAAGTCATAGTCAGTTGGTATTCCCTTGCCTCTCAATTCCCTAACAATGTCAAGAACATTATCCCTTACTTTATCATTAACAGCAACCACAAAAACCTTCAAGCTATTTTCAGCTTTGAGCAGTTTCCTTTCCTTGATGACCTCTATCAGCCTGTCCAGACCAAAGCTTATGCCGCAAGCAGGAACATCCCTTTTCAAGAATATGCCTATGAGCTTGTCATATCTTCCGCCACCGCCAACGCTTCCAATGTCCTTGCCAGCGAAGATTTCATAAACAAGACCAGTGTAATAGTCAAAGCCCCTTGCCAGACTCAAATCAATCTTAACCTTTGATGAATCATTAACATAGGATATGACATCCTTCAGCTCCTGCAAGCCCTCGCTCTTTATTATTTTTTCAGCCTTCGCAATGACCTGCTTGTTGTTTCCTTTTATCATGATGAAATCAAGTATCTTCTTGGCGCATTTTTTTGTAACAGCCTCTTCCAACTGCTCTGTGACGCTTTCCATACCCATCTTTTCAAGCTTGTCAATAATCCTGAAGACTTCAGTTATCTTGTTTTCCTTTATCCCAGCATACTTTGCCATGGCTGCTATGACTTTCCTGTTATTAACCCTTATGTAAAAGTCCTTGAAGCCCAAAGACTTGAGACAATCAATAGCGCATGAAATGTTCTCTGCATCAGCCATTACAGAACCAGAACCTACAATGTCACCATCGAACTGCGAGAACTCCCTGAACCTTCCCTTTGAAACGTCATCATACCTCCATATCTTGCCTGTCTGGTACCCCTTGAAAGGCAGGATCATGTTGGGGTTTGACGCGACAACCCTGGCCAGTGAGACAGTGAACTCATACCTCAGGCCTATCCTCCTGCCTCCCTTGTCCTCGAAATCATAAGCCTCCTTTATGACATCCTCCCCACCAGCACCCTTTGCTGATAGAACATCCCATGACTCCAGGGCAGGCGTGTCCAAAGGCTGGAAACCGTACACCTCAAAAACCTTCTTCAGCTTGTCTACAACCAGCTGTTTGATCCTCATGTCCTCAGGCATCAGGTCCCTTGTTCCCTTGACTGTTTGCATATTGTATTTTTTAGAATTAGGAATAGATAAATCTCTTGTTTTATTGATGAAGTGATTCACCCATTTTGCTCACAAGAATAATTTATTCCAAAGAAATTTAAATCTATAAAATTATATCAAAGCCTTCCAGGTCTCCTATATAATTGCTCAATTCTGTTTCCATGTCATCGACCCTTGCGGATGGGGGCCCCTTGCTGCACCATTCCAACACTTCTTTGACCTTGTCATCAGACCCCTCAAAAACAGCCTCAACAGTGTCATTCTCCAGATTCTTAACCCAACCTTTTAGTCCCAGAGAATCGGCCTTTCGCTTTGTGGACGACCTGAAACTGACGCCATGAACAAGGCCTATTATCAGGACATGCGCCCTAACTGACTTCAACAATATCACCTATTGTCAAGTTTCTAGAACCCGTCCTCTTGTCAAGAACGCTTTCCTCTAGCTTTTCCCTCAGCTTTATCTCAAAGAACCTCTCGAGCTTTTTTATCAGTTTCATGGAAGGCTTCCATCCTTCCTCTATCCTCTTTATGACAGATGCCTTTTCTTTTAATTTCTTAGCCAAATCATCCTGTGTCAACTTCTTCTTCTCCCTGGACTTTCTTATTATCTTATGGAAGTCCTTGACCAGTTCCTGTTCCATCTCCTCTATCTGAGTTGTTTTCATCTCTTTCTTCCTAATCTCAATCTTGGGAATCTCCTTCCCAAACTTGACACATTCGTCGCAGACATCAAGAACACTGCCCTCGACTTTGGCCTTCCTAGTGGCCTTGGAACCGCAAAGAACACATTCCACCATTATGTATAAATAGATTTTTCAAGAATAAATATTGGGTTGGTATGACTGGTGGACGAGAAATTCAGTTCTAAAGATTTATTTAATCCTAAGTATCTATTAATTCTAGGTGTTTTAGATGCAGTATGAACCGCAAGAAACAGAAAAGCGTATATTGGACTTTTGGGAAAAGAACAAATTGATAGAGAAATCATTGGAATTGAGGAAGGGTAAGAAGACCTTTTCATTCTTAGACGGCCCTCCAACAGCCAACAACCCAATGGGAGTGCATCATGCTTGGGGAAGGGCTTACAAGGATTTGTTCCTGAGGTTCAAGACCATGCAGGGCTTTGACACTAGGAAACAGCCTGGCTTTGACTGCCAGGGATTGTGGGTGGAAGTCGGGATTGAGAAGGAACTCGGCCTAAAAACCAAGAAGGAGATAGAGGATTATGGCATTGACAAGTTCACCACAAAGTGTGTATGTAGTGTTTTGAAGTATGTTGATGTCTGGAAAGACCTGTCAAAGAAGCTTGGTATGTGGATGGACTGGAATAATCCCTACTTGACCTTATCAGATAACAACATTGAGTATGTCTGGTTCTTCCTGAAGAAGTGTTATGAGAAGAAATGGCTGTACAAGGGAGATAAGGTATTGCCATGGTGTCCCAGATGCGGAACATCATTGTCATCACACGAGGTTTCAAGTGGCTACCAGGAAAAAACTCACCCAGCTATTTATGTCAAATTCAAACTAAAGGACAAGGACGAATCATTGTTAATTTACACAACAACTCCATGGACTCTCATATCCAATGTTGCTGTTGCTGCAAATCCCAACAAGGAATATGTCAAGATAGAAGTCAATAATGAGAAATTAATTCTAGCCAAAGCTCTTTTAGAGACTGTTTTCCCTGAAAAGAATTACATAATACTAGATTCTTTCTATGGAAGAGAGATGGTTGAGCTAAATTATGACAACCCAATGAAGGATTTGTTGCCAATACAGTGGGATGTTAATGGTAAGGTTATTCTTTCTGAAGAGTTTGTGAGCATGGAAGAAGGAACTGGTTTGGTTCACATTGCTCCTGGACACGGACCAGAAGATTATCAATTAGGATTAGAATACAAGCTTCCCATATTGTCTCCCCTTGATGAGAACGGCAGGTTCACTGAGGATGCTGGCTGGCTCAAAGGTAAAGGCGCAAAAGAATCTAATGAATTAGTCTTAGAAAAATTAAGGGAGAGAAGCATTCTATTCAGAGAAAGCACAATAACCCACAGGTATCCGTGCTGCTGGAGATGCAAAGCTGAACTGGTTTACAGAACAGGTAAGGAATGGTTCATCAAATCAGAAGAGATAAAACCGAAGTTGATCAAGGAAGCCAAAAAAGTCAAGTGGTATCCTGAATGGAATGAGAAAAGCATGATAGATTGGTTAACTAATCTAAGGGACTGGAACATTTCAAGAAAAAGATACTATGGCTTGCCATTGCCTTTTTGGGAATGCCAATGCGGTCATCTTGAAGTCATAGGAAGCATGAAGGAATTGAAGAAAAAGGCTTCAAGTGGTATGGACCAATTAAAGGAACTTCACAGACCATGGATAGACAATATTATTCTAGAATGTCCCAAGTGCAAGAGGGAAATGAGAAGGGTAAAAGAGACAGGAGATTGCTGGCTGGATGCTGGTGTTGTTCCTTATTCAACCTTGAAGTATAATGAGGACAAGAAGTATTGGAATAAATGGTTCCCCGCAGACTTTGTTGTAGAAATGCACGAGCAAGTCAGGCTATGGTTCTACTCAATGCTATTCATATCAACAACAATCGAGGGCAAGACTCCCTACAAGTCTGTCCTAACCAATGGAATGGTACTTGACGAGAATTCCAAAGAAATGCACAAAAGCGCAGGAAATGTCATTTGGGTAGACGAGGCCTTGGACAAGATGGGAGCAGACATAATGAGATGGATGTATTGCAAGCAGAATCCTGGACAGCCATTGCCCTTCGGTTACAGCCCAGCAAAAGAAGTTAGGAGAACACTGAATGTCTTGTACAATACAGTAAAGTTCATGCAGACCTACATGGAAGCCAACAAGATGAAGCCGTCCAAAAAAAATGTCAAGGATCCATCTAACTTGTGGCTGTTATCAAGAATGCAAAAACTCAAAGACGATGTGAACGTTTCATTGGAAGCTTTGAAGCCTCATGTTGCAACTAAAATTTTAGAGGATTTCTTCCTGAACGAACTGTCAAGATGGTACGGACAGGTAATAAGGGATGTCATAAAGCCGGATGTTGATTCAAAGATAAAGGAAGAGACTCTGAACACATTCTACAAAGTGAGTCTAGAACTGCTAAAGCTATTGTCCCCCTTCATGCCGTTCATAACAGAGTCAATGTATCAGGATTATTTCAGGGAGTTTGAGAAAACCGAAAGCATACACTTCACTGACTGGCCGGAAATAGAGAAGAAGTATCAGGACAAGGATTTGGAAGAGGGAATGGAAGTTGTCAAGAAGATTGTCGAGATATCAAACTCAATAAGGCATGAGAAGGAAATCAAATTAAGATACAAGCTGAAGAAACTTACTGTGAGTGCCAAGGATGTCAAGTTAATCAAGAAGTTAAACAGCATAATTGAAAAGATGGCGAATGTTGAAGCTGTTGAATTCAAAAAACATAAGGATGATGAATTGAAAGTCGAGCTGGACACTGAAGCCACTCCTAAGTTGGAAACAGAATGGCTTGCAAAAGAATATATTAGAAACATTCAAAAAAATAGAAAGGAAATTGGACTAATAATATCTCAACCTAACGTAAGTTCTCATTTGAAAGATAATAAAGCATTACAAGAATTAGAAAATGAAACGAATTTTATTGCACATGCTAGTGGAACTGCTGTTGTTTTTGAAACAATCATTGAGCATGCAACAGGTTCTTTTGAATTTAAAAAGAAAAAGCATAAATTTAGAATTGAATATTAAATTTAATTCTTCAAGCAGCTTTCTTTAGAGTAACAATGTAACCTGCGAGCTTATTCCTGACAGACTTGTGCTCTGATACCTTCATCTCATCTAAAACCTTCTTGTTATTCTCAAAGTCTACAGAGAACTTGTCTCCATATTCCTTTATCAATTGCTTTCCCGTTGACTTTACCATCTTGGTTTTTATTCTTCCCATTCAATCACCGTAACCTTTTATTCTTGTGGGGTTAATAAATAACTTATGTATTACCTCACCATAAGCGTTGCAGGTCTCTTTGTACTTAATGAGAAGAATAAACTATTAAAGCATGTAGCCTTTGAGAAAAAGCCAGAAGAAATCGCTGAAAAGCTCAGTAGATTCGATTCTGGCAAGGATTTCAAGGAATTGAATGATTTAAAGAAGGAATTCAAGGATTTGGTAATAGAACAACCTAACCAGGCAACTGACTATTTCAAGGAGAACTTCAGGAAGATTATTTTAGATACTAATTTTGTCAGGGATGATACTGAACTAAATAAATTGATAAATGCTGTTTCCATTGAAAGGGCCAAGCTGAAAATATCAAAGATTGAGAGGAGGGACAAGTTAGTAGTTCAAACCGTATCCGCTCTGAACGATCTGGAAAGGATTCTAAACACAATGAGCGAGAGGCTTAGGGAATGGTATGGCCTCCATTATCCTGAATTGGACTTAAGTGAGCATGAGAAGTTCGCAGAAAAGATAGCCGAACATGGAAACAGAGAGAACTTTGATAAGTTTACCAGAAGCATGGGTATGAAGCTGAAGGAAGAGGATGTTAAAATCCTTCAGGAATATGCCAAATCCCTAAAGGAAATGTACGTCCTGAAAAAGAGCATGGAGAAATATCTGGATAGGGTTGTTCCTGAGGAGATGCCAAACCTCAATGCATTGTTGGGAAGCACCCTGACAGCAAGGGTTCTGGCACTGGCCGGCTCTCTGGAAAAACTGGCCAAGATGCCATCATCATCTGTCCAGTTGTTGGGAGCGGAAAAAAGCCTGTTCAGGTTCTTGAAGGACAAAAATATCAAGAGCCCCCCGAAATTCGGTTTATTGTTTATACACCCTGACATATCAACTGCTAAAAGGGAACTGCAGGGCAAGGTTGCCAGATTATTATCAAGCAAGATGACATTAGCAGCCAGGGCAGACTTCTACACCAAGAATGACATTTCAAAGGAGATTGTAAAGAGCTACAAGGAGAAGCTGAAAAGAATACGGGGAGAGAAATGAGAGAACTGTTTCCCGGTGTTTTTCTAATAGATGGTAAATTAGCAACAGAAAATCCCGTCAAGGATTACAGGCCCTTTAATGAAGACGTATTAAAAATAAAAGGCAAGGAATTCAGGGTATGGAATCCAAGGAGATCGAAACTCGCTGCTGCAATATCCAAAGGCATAAAGTCTGTCCCGATTTCTGAAGGAACCAAAATCCTTTACTTGGGTGCGGCTCACGGCATGACACCTAGTTACATATCCAACATAGTAAAAGAAACAGGAATAATTTATGCGGTCGAGTTCTCCGAAAGGTGCTTCAACGAACTGATACCATTAACCAACAAGTACAAGAACATAATCCCGATTCTGGCTGATGCGAGAAAGCCTGAGACTTACTGCTGGATAGAGAAGGTAGATGTTGTCTTTGCAGACGTTGCACAACCTGATGAAACAGAAATATCAATACGGAACTGCAAGGAGTTTTTAAAACCAAAAGGGTACTTGCTCTTGTCAATAAAGTCAAGGAGCATAGACATCACCAAATCGCCTGGAAGAATATACAAGGAAGAGATTCAGAAACTGAGAAAGGCTGATTTTGAGATAGTTGACTGGAAGACTCTGGATCCGTTGGAAAAGGCCCATGCCTTCATAGTTGCCAGATTTAAACACTGAGGTATTCTAGCAATTTTTCAGGCCCCATTTCTTTTATTCTATCGTAATCTGACTTATGATTAACTGAAAGCCAATTATTTATTGGAAAGGCAGCAGCCTTGTTTTCATTGATTAGTTTTGGTATAATGTGTTGTTCAGGATGTGTTATTCTGTCTAGAGGAACATTTTCAAACTCTCTCATTGCTCCTGGCAAGAACATCATCATACCAGTACTTGTATAATGGTTTTTTTCAAGGGCAACTTCTGGCTTTTCCTTGAACTGTTTTAATTCCATTATGTCACCATTATTTTCAATAACTCCAACACCGAATGGGCTCTGCAGGTATTTTGCCATTACCATTACTAAAGATTTCCCCTTTTTTTCAGCATCTGAAGCATAATCACTCAGCTCTTTCACATTCACAGGAATAAGGTCGTCTGGATGTGACATAAGATAGGAGTTGTCTGTATCAATTATTCCTTTGTCTATTCCGAGCTTTACAGCTCCAGCTCTACCCAAAGGGCTAGATTCTACAATATATTGAGAAGAAAAATTTAGCTCCCTTTCTAACTTTTCTACATATTCCTGAACTGTTTTATGTTGATATCTCAAGGTAAAAACATAGTCTTTCACATCAGCTCTTAGAAGTGGCTGCATGTGAAGACTTAGAAGAGTTTGCTCTCCTACTGGAGCCAATGCCTTTGGGCCGCCGAAAGCCTCTCTCAGCCTTGTTGATTCTCCACCAGCATGGATTATTGATTTTATCATAGAACAACTAATAGAAAAATAATCTTAAATTCTTATTTGAAAATTAATAAATAAAAAACGGAACCTAGCTCTCATTAAGAGAAAGATAATCTCTTAGGAAACTAACTAAAACCTTCTTGGTCTTTTCTTAGCAAAACAATCTCTACAAAATACAGGCTTTCCTTCTGTTGGCTTAAAAGGAACTTCACATTCCTTCCCGCACTCAGAACAAACAGCTTTATGCATTTCCCTTGGGCCTCTGTCAAAACTCCTATCTCCGCCCATACTTCCGCCTCTGCCTCCGCTAAAGCCGCCTCCGCCGCTTCCGCCTCTTCTGTCATCAAATCGTCTGTTTCTATCGAATGGCATTTTCATTACTCCTCATTTTATTATAAAGAAGTGTTGTTCTCAACTATTTAAATGCTTATTGGACTCTAGAAAAGGAAAAGTGTTCTATGTAAATTTCACCAATAATTTTTTAGAGTTGAAAATGAGTCCTCAATATCAATAAGGTCCTCATCGATTCCAAAATCTTCTATTTTTACTGCAGTGTGTGCACTTCTCATCTCGTTTTTAAAGGGTATAAAACTTGTTTCTTCTTGATTATTCCCTTTGAATCTGTGACAATAATGTATCACCTGAACCCCGAGATAATCCTTGCTTTCTAAATCATAAATTTTTATACACTCTGTTCCGGGCGGTAGTTCTAGAGGACCTTTATAGTCTGGTCCAACATGAATTGATGTTATAGCAACACTAACACCTTCTTTAGGTAATATTTTCAATTTGTTTTTTTTACCTTCCATATAATGCTTCAGAAAGGTAAGATCATTGGGGTTATAAAATCTAGGTCTATTTAGAAGGTCTCTGCGAATCTTGTTTAAAGGAGCAGCTGTGAATTCAGCAAGTTCTGTTCCAGACAGAAAGCCTTCTGTTGTCTCTACAGGAAAGTAAAAACATTTACCTAAATCTTTAAAGGGATTTATTACTGGTACAGTCATACCAAATTTTAGAATATAAAATTATTTAAACCCATTAGAGTTTTCCAAAAAAATAGGAATGCAGAGGGCCGGATTCGAACCGACGAACGGACTAACCGATAAGATCTTGAGTCTTACGCCTTTGACCAGACTTGGCTACCTCTGCTTGTAGAGAAATATTTTTTGAACTAATATAAAATTAACTAAAACAATAAAGAAAAAGAAAAAGTGGAACTAAAAATTAAATTATATGTCAACTGCTCTGAGTGTTGCTCTCTTGTTTCCCTTTGCTCTTACAGAAGCACCTTTGATAACTTCTTCGACTTTCTTGTCTAAAGCGTCATAAAAGTCTCCAGAGACTCTTACACCCTTTGCAGCTTTCTTTACTTTAGATCTTACAATTAAACTCATCAAATCACCTTCTTTATTCATAATTTCTAAGCTTTTTAAAGGTTTTCAAAACCCTCGAAAAACGCCGTTTTAGAGGTGTTTTAGAAAAAGAATGCCCCCAGCGGGATTTGAACCCACATCCTGAGCTTACCTCATTCATCTTTGAGTCATATCCTTCGAAAATGAATTCGAAGGGCTCATGTCCTTAACCGGGTTAGACGATGGGGGCTTGTTAAGACATTGTTATACAGAGTAATTTAAATGTTTTTGTGGGCCGAGCAGGACTCGAACCTGCGATATCCACCGTGTGAGGGTGGCGTCATAGCCGCTAGACCACCGGCCCAAAAATGAGCGCCGAGAGAGGGATTTGAACCCTCAAGGGCTTGCGCCCACTAACTTTCCACCAATGGTAGCAGGTTCGCCTTTCTTACGAAATCTAGCGCACTACCAGATTATGCGATCTCGGCATAAAGTCTTGGCATCTTTTGTTTAATTCGTGTCCAATGCCTTTGATTATTAGGTTTTACAAGTTTTAAAAATCTTTCAATTGTAGACCAACCACAAAGTCTAACTCTGAAATTAGTCTTTTCTATCCAACAATTAAATCCCATTCTATCTAACAATTCCTTTATCTGAAGTAGGTGGATATGGGAAACTGAAGTGAAGGATATAACTGGCTGTCTGTATTTATTACCTTTTCCGGTCTTTTTCAAGTAAATCGAACCGTCTGTATCAAACACACCTCTTAGATAACCTGCCCAAATTTCAAGATCGTTTGATTTTAATACAAAATTTGGAACTTCTACTATATTTGATTTTTTACCTATAGGAAAACCAAAAGAATTATGAAAAATGTTCATAACAAAATTGCCACAAATTCTTATTCCAAGTGTATAGCCACCATTATAGCACCTTTTTAGTACTGTTAATTTTTTATCAAAGGCTGTTCCAAATAGTGTTTTTACTACATTTTCATAATACAGTTTTTCATCTTTTCCTCCCCTAACCTCAAGAACGAAGCTTCTATTTGTCTTATATAAAGTGCCATCTCCAGCAAATATGCCACAGATTTCAGACATCACGACTGTTTTTAAACTCTCCATAGAATATCTCGGCTAATTAAAACATCTGATAGGAATTTATATATTTACGATGTAATTTATTATTATCAATTGGAGGAATTATAATGGTCGTAACAGTAAAAAATCTTTCAGAGGTATTTGGCAAGGATGTCTTTACCAACAGGGGAGTTTTCTGTGGAAGGGTAGCTGACATTGAAGTCAACCTGTCAAAGTTCAGAATCAATGCTTTGGTAATCCAGACTGGAAAGGGCTCGTTTTTGGCAGACATGGTTGGCGGCAAGAAAGGTGTTGTAGTCCCATATCAACTGGTTACCAGTGTGGGAGACGTTGTCATAATAAAGCACATAACACCTACAATGCCAGAAGCCGCACCTGAGAATTTCGAATCTACTGAAGTTTAGCCTTGACAATCTCGGCTAGGGAATGGTATATTAATTTTCCTGCCATCAGGGTATGAGTGGTATTTTTTGTTGGAACAAATTCTACAAAATCTATTGCCACGAGATTCTTCGCTAGAGCCCTTACTCCGTCCATCACTTCCTTGAAGGTCAGACCGTCCGGCTCAGGGTTGCTGACAGCAGGCATTATTGAAGAGTCAAGAACATCAAAGTCTATTGACAGGTAGGTTGGCTCGTTTATCTTTTTCATATCCTCCAAGCTTGCAATCTTTATTTTCTTGGCTTTAATGAATTCTGTTTCTTTCTTCGAGGATGACCTGACCCCATACAAGACTGTTTTGAAGCCTTCCTCGGCTATCTTGCGAGTAACAGAGTCAAACTTCAATTCTCCGGGCTCGCAATCAGGATGTGCATCAAAACTGACAAAAACCTTGGGTTTTACTGTTTTAACACCAACATATGATATTGAATGGTCCCCACCAATGATAACAGGGAATTTGCCATCTATCCTTACTTTTGCCTCAATAATCATCTTGTCATAATTCTTGGGTAGAATGTTCCCCACATCAACCAAACCGTGCTCCTCCAAATCTATTCCATTGATGAAAGTCTCCATTCTAGGGAAAATCCTCCTGATTTCCAATGGGGCATTATGAGAACCTCTTCCGAAAATCTTCCTGTCCAAAAGAATGCCAATCATCTCAAAGTCCATAACTATAGTTTAGTCTCTTAAATTTAAATTGGTTAAGGCTACTGATTTGGAATAAATTGATAAGTAAGAAAATACAGATAAATTCTATGGTTGAGTTTTTCATAGAAACGGCAATAGACAAACTCATTAAACTTCTTAGAAAAAGGAAAAGAATCAGAATAAGCGAGGCTGCTAAAATCCTTAAAGTTACACAAAAGCAGTTAGACGAATGGGTGTTTACGCTTGAGGACAAAGGCATTGTGGACCTTAAATATCCTGTTTTTGGGGAGCCTGAAGTGGTAATTAAGGAACTGACCTCAGAAGAGGTTGAAGCCGAGAATGTGAAAGATATAGAGATTGACACCAGGATAATACCTGGGAAGCCCATCAAACAGAGGATGATGCCTAAATTGAAGCACAGTAAAATACCTGAGGAGAGTGTAGGACAGTATGAAGAAACTGAAGAAATAGGGTCCCCAGAGTATGCTGACATTGTGAATGAGCTGAAATCGCTCCAGGATAGAATATCCAGAATGGCATCCAAGAGGTCTGAGGAGGCAAAACCCTCAAGCATGTATGTGAATGAGAAGCTCAAGTTTTTGGAAGGCAAGCTGCACCAGTTGTCTAGTAAAACCGAAAAGGAAGAGAAATTGTACGAAACAGAAAAGGTTATCCTAGAAAAGATAGAAGCAATAGAAAAAAGGTTAGAGAAGAAATCCAAAAAGAAGAAACAAAAGAAACGTGGTAAATAATGTCTGAAAATATTGATATTTCAAAAAGATTGGAATCCATAGAGAACAAGCTCTCAGAGCTTGCTCATGAAATAGACATGACCAAGTTCAAGGAGGAGCTGTTTGAGGTTCTGCTTATAATATCAACCCTTAAGGACAAGAAAAAAATAGAGTTCTACCTGAACTTCTTTGAAAAGCTTATCAAGGTTATGAAATCAAGGAAATTGTGGGACGAGGTTGACGAGGAGCTCCTAAAGGACGTCTTGACAGGTATTGCTGAGAACTGGAGAGACTATAAAAAGGAGGAATTGGCAAAACTATTTGAATCATGGCTGGAAAAGAATATAGTAGGTGGTGATTAGTTTGATGGGTTTATTTGGAAGGTCGAAAAAGCGTGCACCAAGGAAAATGGCTAAAAAACCGAAAAAGGTTAAGAGAAGCATAAAGAAAAAGGTTAAAAAGGTCAGAAGAGTAAGACCTAAGATTAAAAGAAGGGTAAAAAAGATGAAAACAGTTAAAAAAATCAAGCCTAAAGTTAAACCCAAAAAAATAATGGTTAAGAAAGTTGAGAAGCCCGAAATAATCAAGCCTTCATTTAACAAGATGCCTGATGAAAAGGCATTTGAAATTTTGAAAAGATTCAGAATAAAGGTTCCTGATTATGATTTCTGCAAAAACGAGAAAGAATTGGAAATTGCTTTGAAAAAAGTGGGCTATCCTTGCGTCATGAAAGTTTCAGGAGAGATTATTCACAAGACAGACGTCAGCGGCGTGAGGACCAACATAACCAATGAAGAAGAGGCAAGAAAGAATTTCAACGAACTTATCAAAATCAAGGGTTCTGAAAAGGTTCTGGTCCAGAAAATGGTTGAAGAGGGCTATGAGATAATAGTCGGCGGCAAGAAGGACCCACAGTTCAGCAGGGTGGTTGCCCTGGGTGCTGGCGGGATTTTCACAGAACTTCTAAAGGATGTTAGTTTCAGGATTGTTCCATTAAGCAGAATGGATGCAGAAGAAATGTTGAGAGAAGTCAAATTCTCCAGTGTGTTATTAAAAGGGTTTAGAGGGAAAAAGCCAGCCAACCCAGAATCAATAGTGGATGCCATTTTGGCTGTTTCTAAGATAATGGAAAGATATCCCAAAATAAAGGAACTTGACATCAATCCTATGTTCGCAACACCGACAAAAGCCATAGCCACGGATGTTAGAATAATTCTAGAATAAAAAATAATTCTTCTGGAGGATTTCAACCCCCTTTTTTGGTCAATACTTCTGGGTCGGGTGCCATACAAAATCTTCAGAAATTCCATTTAGTTTCTCTTCAAAATGTTCCCCACATCCATTGCAAAAGACCTCCGTGTTGTTAAGATCCACTTTGAACTGCTTTTTGCAACATGGGCAAGAAACAATTTTGCTGCTTTTGACAAATTCATCATCGAAGAAAGTGTCTTCCATAGAAAAGAAATGCTGTCCACATGTATTTAACCTTTTCTGGAACCTGAATAGATTTTTATATTTCAATCATCTAATATTTTTAGGTGAATTGATGGTTGAAAAAAAATTAATTGGCAATATAATACACTTCTATCCGAAGATATCAGTTGCTGTGTTAGAATTGGAAGGCACTCTCAAGGTTGGGGACAAGATATCTATTGAGAGAGAGTCTGGTTCCTTTGAGCAGGTTGTTGACTCGATGCAAATGGAGCATGAAAACATCCAAGAAGCAAAGGCAGGAGATGCAATAGGCATGAAAGTCGCTGAAAGCACAAGTAAGGGAGCCAAGGTCTTCAAAGTAATTGAATAAGCACACAAATAATAATAAATACAAAGAAACCCATATAAGTAGCCATGACATTGGAGAAATTCTTTAACCCGAGTTCTATAGCTGTTATTGGTGCAAGCAGAACACCAGAAAAAATAGGCTTTACTATTCTAGAAAACCTTAAATACTCTTTTAAGGAAAAATTATACCCTATAAACCCCAATGCAGGAGAGATATTGGGTTTAACGTCTTATTCATCTGTCTTGGATGTTGAGGAGCCTATTGACCTTGGCATAATAGTGGTGCCTGTTGAAATAGTTAAGGATGTTCTTTTAGAGTGTAAAAAGAAGAAAATAAGGTCTATTATCATAATATCTTCAGGTTATTCAGAGATAGGAGAAAAAGAAAGAGAATTAGAGCTTAAAGACATAATTAATAAGAGCAAAATGCGTGTTATAGGACCCAACTGTATAGGGGTATATAAAAAGGATTTAGACATGATATTCTTCCCTAGAAAGAGGCTAAAAAGACCTCCAGTAGGTTCTATCTCATTTATAACACAGTCTGGAGCATTCGGATCTATTTTATTAGATACGATGGCTTATAATGGTGTAGGGGTCTCAAAGTTTATATCCATAGGCAACAAGATAGATGTGAACGAGATAGACCTTATCAACTATCTAGAAAAGGATTTGAAGACCCGCTGCATTGCTATTTACCTAGAATCGATTTCTGACGGTAACGAGTTCATAAAAACAGCCAAAAGAGTTGTAAAGAAAAAGCCTATTGTTGTTTTCAAGGCTGGCAAGACAGCAAAGGGAAGCGAGGCTGTTGCTTCGCATACAGGAGCCCTAGCAGGCGAGGCCAAGATTTACTCTGCTGCTTTCAAGCAGGCTGGAATAATAGAAGCCGAGTCATCAGAAGAGATATTTGACTTTTCAAAGGTTTTGGCCAATCAGACAGTACTGAAAGACAACAAGATAGCCATTGTGACTGATGGTGGCGGCTTTGGCATAGTAGCTACTGACGCAGCTGTCAAATGCGGACTTGAACTTCCTCAGTTCGAGGACAGTTCTGTAAAGGCATTGAAGAAAATCCTACCTCAATACGGCATAGCAAAGAATCCAGTTGACCTTACAGGCGACGCAACTGTTGAAAGGTACCAGAAAGCACTTGATGTTGTTCTAAAGGATAAGAATGTATCCGGGGTTGTTGTCATTGCCCTGATGCAGATACCGACTTTGACAGACGACATTGTAGGCGTGCTGAGGGATGCCAAAGCTCATGGAAAGCCATTTGTGGTATGCTCTGCTGGAAGCGACTATGTTCTGGAGAGAAACAGGAAGTTGGAAATGTACGGAGTTCCCGTCTATCCAACACCTGAAAGGGCTGTCAAGGCATTGAAAGTTCTTTATGAGTATGGAAAGGTTTTGAAGAGAAAATAGTTTTACCACTCCTAGTTGTCAAGGAGTAATTTGTCTTGGTCTGTTCTTAGAAATGTTATGAAGGCAAAAATCTTAGTCTTAGTGGGCATATTGACAATAGCTGCTTTGGCAGGAGCAGTTATTTCAAGCTATGGTTCAATAACAGGTTACGCGACAGTTGAGCAGGGCATAACAACAGACATATACGGTTCTTCAAATGATGAAACTTATGACCTGAAGGCCGTGCACCAAGGTGAGACCGTCTACTCCCCAAAAATAAAGCTCAAGAATAGCATGGGTGAAGAGGTCAATGTTAGTGTTGTGTTTGAAATATTGCCTGATAGTGCTGGAAATGAAGAAGACCTGAAATTCTCAATAGTGAATGAGGGTAAGAATATAACTCTGACTAACCCAATAACAATTCCAGAAGACGATCTCTACTTCTACATAGAGCACAGATTCCAACCGTATGCAGAACTAGGAAACTATAGCTTCAGTATAGACGTACTTCCTGCCTGATTTTTTATTTTTTAAAAACCTAAAACAATAATAGTTTATGGTAAAAAAGAAGAAGGCTAAGAAAGTCAGTCTGATAGGCAAGGAAGTAAGAGTTGTTGTACTCTTGGGAAATGTAACAATAAAATACATAGGGATCCTCAAAGGATCTGATGATTGGGTTAAGTTAGAAACCAAAGAAGGTATTAAATTTATCAACAAAGGCGATACTGTTCTGATAGAAGAATTCAAACCTTGAATTTCTTGGTCTTGTAGGCCTTGCAGAATTTTGAGAAGGGACAGTTCTTTGGATCCTTAATACACAAAGGGTTTACTGGCTTGCATATTTGTTTCCCGAAGCTGACAAGACCCAGGTTTATCAAGTACCACTTCTTCCTTGGAAACAAGCTCTCTAGCTTTTCTTTGACTTGCTCAACACTAGCCTTCTTGTCAATCAAACCTAGCCTTTTAGGAACTCTATTGCAGTGTGTATCAATGGCTATTGACGGTATGTTGAAACCGTACATGAGAACAATGTCAGCTGTCTTGTAACCAACCCCGTAAAGGCTCATTAGTTCTTTTCTTGTATTGGGAACCTTTCCTTTGTATTTCTTTAGAATTGCTTTTGAAGTCATTTTTATTTTCTTAGTCTTTTGTTTGTAAGGTCCAGAAATTCTTATCAGACTATGCATCTTTTTAGCAGGCAATTTAATTAACTGTTCAGGCGTCCTTGCAACTTCAAATAGTCTTTCAGCAGCCTTGGCAGTGTTCTCGTCCCTAGACCTTTGGGAAAGGATTGTCCCTATGAGCAGTTCGAATAATCCCTGGTTCCTAAGTTTGGAGTTGTCAATGTCACTGCCGTAGGTTTTCTCTATGTATTTGAGGATCATTTTTGCCTTGTCCATAAGAATTGTACTAATTTTTTAGTACATAAACTTTTATGCAATGGTAAAGGGTTTTTAGAAGTTAGGTTGAAAAATGAGCGGGTGCAAAAAGGCACCCAAAATAAAAATTTTCAGTAGTTAAAAAACTATTTCTTTGCTTTTGCTGCTTTCTTCTTTTTTGCCACTTTTTTTCACCTTTTTTTATTTTTATAA
>JBDRJK010000004.1:0-3163 GCA_043814985.1 Candidatus Aenigmatarchaeota archaeon | reverse complement strand
CTATCTTTCCTCACAATTTCCAAGCAATTATGGAGCACAACAGCTGTGGGCCTTGCTTTTTCTATCTTGTTTGCAGCCCTGTCAAATTCTTTCCCAAAGCCGTTCTCCTTGGCAAACTTTCTAAGAAACATTAAGCTGTGGATTGCTATTTCCTTAGCCCCCTGTATATGTAGACTCTTTATATCTCCAATCAGCTCGTTTAGGACCTTATGCATAAATTCATTATGTTAGAACTACAAAATAAATATATGGTATTCGAAGAGGAAAATGAAAATTTGATAGAATACATAAAAAGCCTTGGATATCTGAAAACCAAAAAAATCGAGGAAGCCTTGAACAAGTTGCCCAGGCACATGTTCGTGCCTGAAATCATAGGGTCTCTTGCTTACAGAGACACACCCCTGTATATAGGTTACAGACAAACAATATCCCAGCCTTCTGTAGTAGTTATAATGACCGAAGCCCTGGAAGTTGAAGAGGGACAGAAAATACTGGAAATAGGAACCGGCTCTGGCTGGCAGGCTGCTATTCTTTCATATCTAGTCGGGGATGAGGGTTTTGTATATTCTATGGAAATTGTCAAGGAGTTGGCAAAGCTAGCCAAAGAGAACATCAAAAAGTTCGAAATAGAGAACATCAAGATATTTGTCAAGGATGGTTCCAACGGCTTGGAGGAAAAGGCACCTTTTGACAGAATAGTTGTAACAGCAGGCGCTCCAAGCATACCCAATCCATTGGTCAAACAACTGAAAACAGGCGGAATTATGGTAATACCTGTAGGCAACCTGTACCTACAAAAGATGTATGTTGTCAAGAAAACAAATAAGGGCATCGAAAAGAAACCTATCGGTAATTTTGATTTTGTTCCCCTAGTGGGCAAGCATGGTTTCAAAAAAACAGTATAAAATATTTAAACCGGAAGCAGCTAAACTAATTATGGTAGAAATACAGTTTGCAGGAGATGTACTAATAATACTAGTGCTAGTAGGGATATTCGCAGCAGTAGTTGGATGGAAGAAGAGGAAAGAAGGAAAGTATGAGGAAACCAACTACAAGACCTTCTTCGTTTTGGGAGTCTCTCTAGCTCCATTAGGGATAGTGTTCTCAGCAGTAATCGGACCAAGCTTTTTCGGAATTGCAGCTTTGGGCGTAATATACATGCTAATAGGAATAGCCAACAAAGACAAGTGGTACAAACCGAAGAAGGCCCCAAGGAAAAAGGCCAAGAAAAGATAGATTAGTATTTAAATTTTACTTTTAAAATAAACGCATGAAAATAGCAATATTAGGCCCACCCGAATCTTTCTCTGAAGAGGCTTTATACAAATTTTTAAAAAAACATCCAAAAAAATATTGTAAAGGGGATATTGAAATAGTCTATACAAAAAGTTTTGAAGAAGCGACAAAGTTGGTTTCAAACAAAAAGGTAGAAGGGTCTCTCATTCCTGTTGAAACAACATATGGAGGCAGTATTACAGAGGCTTGGGACGCTATTATAAAAAATAATGTTTATATTGTCGGGGAAATTGAAATTGACCCGCAATTCTTTATGTTTGCCAAGGAAAAGAATGCTAAACTAATGTCAGTTGGTTCTCATCCCCAAGCTTTTATTGCTTCAGAGAAATTTTTAGAAAAAAACTACCCGTGTCTAGAACGAATAGAAACAAACAGTACATCAGAAGCAGCACAAATGGCATCAAAAGACCCCGCATTAGCAGCAATTTGCAGCAAAAGAGCCGGTCAAATTAACAATCTTCAAGAATTGCACAAAATTCCGGTAGAAAAGTTTAAACAACCGAAGAATAGCATAGTTGTTTATGCAGGCAATCCTAAAAAACTGCAAGAAATATATCTCTTGAAAAAAGATGAAATAAAAAATTATCCAAAAATCGCTGAAGAGTTATTGCGAAAACATAATGGAGAAAATGAAGCTGTAGATTTAAAATTTAACTTTGAATAAATTCATTTTTCCAACAAAATTATGCTTTCTCTTATTTTTCCTATTTTTATTGTCCTGGCTCTGGTGCACCAGGAATTTCTGGCAACCAGTATATCATTAACAGTAAAACCCATTCTTTCTGCAAGCTCAGCGCTCACCCTATCAGATTCAATGGCTCTGTCAGGAAAGCATCCCCCACCAATGACTATGGCAAGCCTAGCACCGTCCTTGCAAACTCTATAGAGCTCTAAAAGAACAGAGTTGATGTCCTTGAAATAAGCTTTTGCAGAGAGCGGAAGATTGTTATCCAGACCAATATCACTGACATCAATGTCCTCCACTCTAGATCCTATGTGCGATCTAAGAGCATTGTTGGGAAAGTCAAAGAATAGTGAAGTCTCTATGTCATATATTCTTGAGTATTCAATCTTGTTCAAGTATGGAGGGGACGTTATAACTGCATCAACCGTGTTGTCTTCTATATTAAGACTCCTAGCATCACCCAATTCTATTCTTGTATCAATTGGTTTCATTTCAGCCTTCTTCAGGTCCTTGAACATTTTCTTTATCTTGTACTTGAAGAATTTTTTTAGGGGCGGCTTGCCTTTTTTCTGTATCTTGACAACAGCACCGTCCTTCTTTGTCCAGCTTGCCTTTATAGCAGAGTCTACCAAAGCCAACAGCAAGAAATCTCTTGCATATTCGTCCTCCACCTGCCTAATCTTATTCCTGTAAAAAATCGTGTCCTCAAGCGTGTACCTCGAGAAAACCTTTCTTATGTATTTTTCCTTTGGAAGACTTTTCGGTCTTTCGAACTTCCAACTTATTGCTTCATCAATATTATTCTTCAACACTTCCATATCATAGTCTCTCGTCTTCACTTTTGAAACGAAAACAAAAAAAGGCGAGACATCAAAAGCCACAGACCTTATGCCTTTCTGCTTGCATGCTAAAGGAGTGGTACCAGAACCGCAGAAAGGTTCAATAACCAATGACTTGTCATCCAATTGAAAATTATCAATGAATATGTCCACCAATTCCTTTGAGAAACCTTCCTTGAAATAATACCAGTTATGAATCAATTCTTTCTTGTTAGGAATGTAAGTTACCAACTCCTTGAATTCCAGAGCTTCAGTAAATTTCACTTGAACCAGCTTCCTAATGTTTTCTGTTTGTTCTCCGTCAATGTCTTCAGAACCTTCTCGATCCTGTCCTGGGAAAACC
>JBDRJK010000003.1:0-2929 GCA_043814985.1 Candidatus Aenigmatarchaeota archaeon | reverse complement strand
GAATCCGAAATCCTGGAGCATCATTTGCGCGTTTGTACTGATGCTTGGAGCAGCAAGGATGCCCCTGACTTTTTCAAGGCCCTTGCTTGCCTTGACTTTCTCGACGTACCGGCGCAATTGGTCAACAGCCTTCAAGTCAGCGACCTGGCGCTTGCACTCAACAATCGTGAGGATATTATTCTTATCGTAACCGAAAACATCTATGAATCCATACTTGGTCTGCTCTTCCATGCTTACAGGCTTGAAACCCTTCTCCACAAGATTCGGATTCTTGTAGAGCATCTGGGCCATGTCAGCCTCTGTTCCTGACACAACAATCGATGCTCCGTCCTCAAGCCTGTGAGAGTTCAAGAAGTAGACAGTTTCAATAAGCACATCCATGTAATCCTTCAGCATAATGTTGTGGCTGTGAACCGCCAGTTTTCCATCCTCAATAGCAGCCTTGATTGTTGTCGCTGGCTTCATGTAGTTTACTGGATTATTCCCAGAAGGCTGGTGCACAATCACAGTATGGTCAGACTTTATTATGACCAACCTGTCGCCTGCGGGAAGAAAGCTCTCTGCGCGGCCGCTGTAAGTCACAACGCAACGACAGGCAATGACCAGAGTCTCGTTCTTCGAGACAGCATCCTCAATCCTTGGGATGTACTCCTCCATCAACAGCAAAAAGAAACAAGGCTATATAAATATTACAAAAACTATTGTCGACTTTTAATTATTTATGGCAGTTAACCAATTCTTACTATCACCTCCTGCCTTTTCTTATCTTTATTTGTAACCAAATAACCTATTGTATTCCTTGTGGTCAACAATACTTAGAACAAACAGGAAGATACTTATCTCATTTCCTTCAATTGTGTAAATCATTCTCCAATAGTTAGATAGTTCAACTCTGTACAGGTTCTGTATTCCGAGACGTAATAGAGATTTTGGAATAATTTTCTTAGTTATAGGGTCTCCGTATTGAGGATTATCCTTCAAGATTTGCTTTACTCTTTCAAAAGAGTTTAATATACTAGTTGCTTCCTTATCTTTCCTTTTCTTAAGTTCCAGATAACTATCTTTAGCTTGACCTTTCAGAATTATCCTAACTTCCTTTCCGCAAAACATTTTCAAATTTCTAGGCTGTCTTCCAGCATCTTCTTCAGGTGCTCTGGCTCAGAGTAGATCCACTGAATTCCTTTAGGCCCGTAGATGATTTTCCCACTGCCATAAAGGTAAACAAGAACAATCTGCAATGTCTGATACATCACCTGCCTGGGTAGTTTTTTCCTAAGGTCAGACACCTTCATCGGCAAATCTCGATGTTTCTTCAAAAAATCCTCCACCATCAATACTGTGCTCAGATTTGGATACCTCTTTGTAGTGTTGTCTTTCTTTTCTATTAGTTCTGTTTTGGTTAGTTTTAGCTTTTGCATTTTATGCCATTCTTATATCAATTGATATCATAGTAATATCAACTTATATATAAAGATTCTGTTTAATTCCTCAAAAAAAGCACCTGGAGCATCAATTATTTTTTATGAAAAAATATTACTTTTTTTGTTGGGATCACCTCAGTGGCTACAATTTCTCTACTATAATCAGAAATGATTTCATCAATTGCCTGGGTAGTATAAGGCAAATCTCCTCGATAATCATGGAACGCTATCACTCCATGCCGCACTGTTTTATCCCAAGCAAGTATGAAGTCCGACCTGATATATGACGGATCATGATTTCCATCTATGAATGAAAAGCAAAGGTCGCCTTGTAGATTGACTGTTTTTGAATCTACCTCATAAACTCAGACATTAGTCAAGCCCTCAATTGAATGTCTGAATTGTTGTGTCAAATCTCTGCTTCCAAGTATCTTATTATATACCTATCTCATTTCTTGTTGTCTGTCATTTTTTGTACGGTCCAAATTAATGTCGAAGTTGTCCACCACATACACAATCTTGTTGAATTTGGCGGCATAAAGAGCCAGTTTCTTGGTTCCTCCCCCATGAAGGCTCCAATCTCTAGAAAGTCCCCACCAAGTTCAGAAATCTTATTCTGCTTAATGTAATCAATTAATCTCTCATAACCAACAAAATCATTCCTGATATGAAGTCTGGAAAGTATAATTTCCAAACAAAACGTTGTTTGTCCTTGAAGGTCGTGAAGTAATTTTATCATTTTTTCCCGTTTGGAGTCTTGACGTATTTATGAGTTTATAAAACTTAATATCCTTATTATTATATAGTAGTAATCAATCACCGAGTCTCTGGCAAAAAAAGAGTTTAAAACTCAACAATTTCTTTCCAACAAAAATATTAATAGTGAAACCTAAACTGTGTTCTGGATGGGAATTTACGAGAACCTTGAATCTATAAAGGCACGGATTGGCGATGCAAGACTAGTAGTAATAAGCAAGACCGTTGACGTTGATAAGATTCTTGAAGTCCAAAAACTTGGATTCAGCTGCTTTGGAGAGAGCTACATCCAGGAGGCAGAATGGAAGATAAAGGAGGTCAACGCTGTGCAGAAAGCAGAGTGGCACTTTGTCGGCCACTTGCAGGGCAACAAGGCAAAGAAGGCAGTTGAAATGTTTGATGTGATACAGTCGATAGACAACGAGGCAATAGCAAGAAAAGTGGACTCATACGCCAAACAAATCGGAAAAATCCAGGATGTCATGATCGAAGTGAACCTGTCAGAAGATGCTGCCAGATACGGAGTCAGGCCTGAAGCAACCCTTAGCTTTGCGCATGACTTATCAAAAAAACAGAACCTAAAAGTTATCGGGATAATAGCGATGGCTCCGTTCATCGAGGCAGAAAAGACAAGGCCATACTTTCGCCAGATGAAGGTGATATTTGACATAGTGCAGAAACATCGCCCAACAATAAAATGGCTCTCGATGGGCATGTCAAACGACTATATCCAAGCAATAGAGGAAGGAGCA
>JBDRJK010000002.1:0-2667 GCA_043814985.1 Candidatus Aenigmatarchaeota archaeon | reverse complement strand
TGATTTTGTCATTTTCTCTCTTGATTTTTCTGACCCAAAAAAGCATGATGGTTTCCGTGGAATGCCTGGGCTATTTGATTGTGTTGTTTCTAACATTGAAAGATTGAAGAATACAACTAAAGTTAGGATTAGGGCTGTTATTACATCTGAGAATGTAGGAGAGTTGCCAGAATTAGCTCGATTTGCTTCTGAGCTAGGAATTACAGAGCTGCAGTTGCAGCCAGTCAATCCTTATGTGGGAGTGGTTGAAAATGGTATGGTTGTTGAAAGGGCTGGTGTGTGTATTGACCAAAAATCTCTATGGATAAAACCTGACCAATATTCGCTGCTTGACAAAGTTGTGGATGAACTGATTGCATTCAAGGAAAAGCATGGCCTGATTTCGAACAGTGTTAATTATCTTCAGCTTCTTAAGCGCTATTTTAGGACTCCGAGAAGTTCTGATTTAGGATTCTCTTGTCCTGGCGGCAACTATTTCGGCATACAGTACGATGGAAGGGTTGTCCCTTGCTGGGGTATTGACTGGAACATTGGAAGCATAAGGGAAAAACCTTTGCAGCAGATTCTCAATTCCAAAGAGTATTTTAATGGAAGGAATCTTATGAAAACATGCAATTTTCCCTGCATGCAGGTCTGCTACCAGAACCTAGGAAAATCAGTGGACGCTGCGCAGAATGCCTCTTTTCCTTCAACCTGGAAAATCGAGCCAACAACAAGATGCAATCTTCAGTGCCCTGCTTGTCCTACAGGCAAAGGCTTAGTGCCTTTTGCAGAGATGTCTTTTTCGCAGTACAAAAAGATTATTGACGAGAATTTTCCTCATATCAAGACTCTGTTGTTGTGGGGTTATGGCGAGCCTCTGTTGCACAAGGACATTGCAAAAATGGTAAGGTACGCAAAGGACAAGGGCATTGGTTGTGTCAAGACCTCAACAAACTGCCATTTCCTTACCAAAAAAAAGATTCAACAGCTATTGCATTCCAAACTTGATCACTTGATTGTTTGTCTTGACGGAGCATCAGAGGAAACCTATTTGAAGTACAGGAAGAACGGCAATTTCAAAAAGGTGCTGCGTAGCATCAGGTTCCTTGTCCAGGAAAAGAAAAAGCTTGAAAAGCCGATTATTGAGTTGCAGTTCATTATCATGAGCCATAACGAGCACGAGATTGAAATTGTGAAGGAACTTGCAAAGCAACTCGGTGTTGACAGGCTCTCCTTGAAAACTGCTGGAATCCTGCCTGGTGACAAGCACCTTCTGCCAAGTCAGGAAAAGTACAACAGGTATGCCAAAGTAAACAATGAAAAATCCTGCAATCTTCCCTCTGAACTGGTTTTTGTCAGGGCTGATGGCTCTGTTAATCCTTGCTTCAGGCTTCGGTCTGATATTGGAGAGGAATATGTCATGGGAAATGTTTTCTCGGAGCCTTTCGTAAGCATTTGGAACAGCAGGAAATATGTTGAACTCAAAGCCAGAGTATTTTCAGAACGCCTGAAAACAGCAGTCTGCTGTGATTGCCCTTTGCCCGGAAACAGCATGTACTACGAAGAAAAAGAAGTTATGGCTGATTAATTGCCAATTCAGATTTGATATACTTCGATGGTACCAATCATTTGCCTTCAGTTGAATCTTTTATTGAACGACACATTAATTTTAGGTATACTAAAATTGAATTACACTTAAATTCTAGTAAAATAGCTATTGACTATCTGATTACATCCCTGTATGTATGATATTGTTTACTGGACTAATCTGCATTATTATCCGCTGAGCTGTCTACCGCGAAGCGATTACATCTATTTTTTTCATCCAGCAGAAGTTTTAGGATCTCTGCACGCGCTTCCCTTATTCTCTCCAAGACATTACTTGCCTCTTCAACTGAGATATCTTTTGCATAATAGTTTATACTGTTTCGAATTTTTCTCAATTCATCAAATTCGTCACCCTTAACGCTTTCGTTCAAGATTTCCTTCAAGAAATAAGTATAACATTCATGATTATATATTTTATATCCATTCTTTATAGCTAAAGCCTCCAAGAGCTCTCTCAATGAGTCATATAGTAGTGAGATTTTTGAGCTTGATGTTGTTTCGTCTAATTCCAGTTTGTTTTCAGAATCCATCTTATTCTGGCTTGTTTTAATAAGAGAAGTTATTAGCTCTTCATCTTTTCCGACTTTCTTGGCAATTCTCTTCTTAATGCACTCACTAAAATCCATTATAACCTCAACCTCCCGCTTAGTACATATCCGTTTACTATGCTGTTTGCCAGCTCTTTGTTATTGATATCTTTTATTGAATTAAAAAAAAATAACTGTATCTTCCTTTTTAGTTTACTTTCAAAATTTTCTAGCTTGAGCTCCTTGTTATGGCCTATTATGCAAATGTCTATATCCGAATCATTTTTTGTTTCCGCCTTGGATAAAGAGCCAAAAAGGATTATTGAAGGGTTTGCCAGGTTCTCATTGAAGAAATTTGTAAGGCTATCAAGCCTATGTCTCCAGTAAATTCTCGACAAGTCCACAAATACCTTATCGTTCTTGTTTGCATAGTAGAACAGGTAATTTCTGTCATTTTCTTTTATCAGCAATCCTTCCTTGTGAAAACCCAAGAGCATTTTAGAGGCAGTTGGAGGAGACACCTTGATTAGTCTTGAGTATTCTCTTATGT
>JBDRJK010000001.1:0-98435 GCA_043814985.1 Candidatus Aenigmatarchaeota archaeon | reverse complement strand
TGTTCCTGGCAAACATGTCTGCGTTGTCTCATTGTAATTGTAATAATCGGCAGTTGCATTGAACTTGACATCATATCCCTTGGCACTCCAGCTGTCATGTGTCGTATTTAGAACAGTACAGTTGTAGTTCCCATCGCCCTCGTTATTGTTGGAAGAGCACATGTACTCAGTTGAACTGTCCCGGTGTATTGCAGTGAAGTTGACTATTGAACTATTAAATGATAGACCACAATCATCAGTAACATTGCCCCTCAGCAAGGTGTTGTTCTCGCCTCTCAGATACTTCTCGCCGTCAGGCGAATTAATAATTAGGCTTACACTACCGTTTATTGTCAAGTTGAATGTAGATGAATTTTGATCAATGTAACAGCTGTCTCCAGCAACATAGGTAAACCAATTTTGTTCACCTACAGAATAATCGCTACATGTCGGAGCAAAATTAATACTTGCATTGCCACTTGAGGTTGTGTCAGAGCCTTCAGTTATGTAATTTGTCCCGTCTGTTGTAATATTGAAGTAGACACTAGCTGTTGGGCTTCCTCCACTCCCAACACCCTGGTTCTTGGTAGTGTCATTTACAAATACATCTAGATCAAGATTTCCATAAGTCCTGTTTACCTCTTGGTTGTTGCCGTAAACATGAATCAGTTGTATTGAGTTTGCAGTTATGTTTGGTCCTGAAGAGTTTGTGGTGTTGGCTACATTTATCTCATCTGCTAATTGCCACTTAAACCAGTTATCAGTTCCAATGTCATTACATGTGAAATCATTAACAATTATTGAACAAGTCTTTGGATATGAAGGAGAAACATTTACAAATCCTCTGTTCGACCAGGCACCATTGGTGTATGTGAATAATGTACAGTTCACAGCATCTGAATCAAGGTCAGTAACGTTTACAGAATAATTGAACGAAGCTCCCCATCCGTTGCTTGATGGTGAAACGGTTTGATTATTGTAAGTTGGTCCTGAATTGCTCAAATTGAACCAGTCAGCATAGACAGTTGAATTAGAATTGTAATAGTCTGATGATTTGCTGGAATTGAATCTTATGTCCCATTCTCCTGGTGTCTGTACAGAGTCTGTCCATGTACAATTGTACCATCCATCATATTCATTGGTGTATCCTGTACAATTCAACCAAGTTGAGCCTGCTAGGCTTAGCTCAATTGCTCCTGGGGTTGCATTGGCTATCAAGCCTTCCCCTGAACAGTCAGAAGTCGTGTTGAACCTTATTGATACTGGCTCTCCAGTAAAGTAGTTCGAACCGTATGCTGGCAAATCTAAGTTGTTCTTCAACTGTCCCCAAACAGAAACATTTCTGTCTGTTGAATTGCTTGGTTTGTAACACAAGTCATTATAAGGTCCACCCCTCCAGGTCTTTATACCAGTCTCATAAGCACATGTTGCGTTGAAATCATAGTTTACAAAACCGCTGCTGTTAGTTGTTTCATCTCCTCCTGAATCCCATTCTGTTCCATTGTAGGTAACAAATATTTTTGAACTAACGCTTCCACCAACATTTATGTATCCTTTGTCTTCGTCCTGTATTTGAACTACAAGGCTTACTGTATTATCACCTTCCCTATTCACACTTCCTCCAGAATCACCAGGAACAAACTGTGTTAGAGTATTGTCCCTTTCTAAAGTGAATGTGCTATTAGAGGACTCATTGGTATAGTTGAGAGTGTCTGAAGCATTAAACTTGAATGTCACTCCTCTTGAGAGCAAACTTTCTAAGTTGGAACATGCAAATGTATGCCCGTCGAATGTAACAGTTTGGAAGCTTGTTGTTGGGTTTGCACATAATGCTCCAGGGCATGAAGTTGAGTTAAGCAACTCCCATACACTAGTCCCGCTTAGGTTGTAAGCCCACAAACTAACATTTACTGTGTTTGAATCCTTGTCTCTTATATTGGCAGAATAAAGCCAAGTCTCTCCCCAACCTCCAGTTGAACCTCCCTGGTCTGAAGAGACAGTCACACTTGTAAGTTCAGGTTCGCTTCCTAAGGTGAATGAATTTTGTTCGGTTGTTGTCGCGGAATTATTATAGTAATTTTTTGTAGCATTCATTGTTATGTTATAGATTCCATAATCCCATTCTGATTGGTTGTGTGTCGTGTTAAGAATAGTACAGTTGTATTCCCCATCACTCTCATTGTATACTGTACACAGTAGTGGGCTTGAACTAGCAAATGCTATGTCTTGCTTTTCTGCTGTGAATATCACGCTTGCATTGACAACACCTATTCCCAAACTAGCAGAACAATCATCAGTAACATTACCTTTAACCAGGATGTTTTCTATGCTCCTCAAGTATATCTGGTTGTTTATTGGTTGTATCACATTCACCTGCAACGGATATGTTGTCAAGTTTAAACTGAATTCACTGCTTATGTTGTCTTGATAACAGCCATCGTTTTCCATGGTGGCTTTCCATTTCTGTGGTCCGATCTCAAAGGTACAATTGGGAGTCCATGTTCTGTTTAAGTAACCTCCTCCTGACGAAGCAACGTCAGAAAATACTGTAAGGAAATTACTAACAGTGTCGTTTGTAATCAGTATTTTTCCATTTACAGTCGAAGGCAAGCCTCCTCCGTGGATATAATATCCCCTGTCTATATCCAACACCCTTACAGTCAACATCTGGGATTCTGGGATGCTTCTGTTAGAAGTAGAATTGTCCCCATAGTAGTGTTCGATTGATATGGCATCTCTGGTTAGATTGAACTGGTGGACTGCTGTTTCATTGACATAGCTTCTTGAATCACTGGAATTGAACTTGTACTGCCAGTAACCTATATCACCACACACCCAGTTCTTGTTGAATGAAACACTTGTTCCAATACCAGTAACAGTGCTGTTGCTTATAGAGTTTGCACCACTCCAGTCAGGGCTGTATGCAGTACAATTCTCATCAGTGCATTTCCTGAACCATACTGTTACAGTGCTTGTGTCCAAGTCCTCGTCTGTGAAGTTGACAGTGAAGGTATATGTTGAACCCCAGCCTGCCTGTTCAGGTGTAACGCTTTCGTTTGTTAAGACGGGTTCTGTCTCAATGAAGAATGCATCAGTTTCATTCATGTCACCGAAAGTATGGTTCTGTTTTGTTGTGTTGACATTTATTTTATAATATCTTGCAGGCATCAGTGATGGTGAGCTTGTGTTGAATGTGCAATTGTAGAAACCTGTTCCAGTCTCGTTTAGAATTGGCGAGCAGCCATATTCATTTGGCTCCTGTATTGATGTTAGATTAATTGTATCTATGTTAACAGCAGCAGAACAATCATCTGTTACATTTACCCTTATGGTTGTGTTATTTCCACGCAAGACTGTGAAGCCGCTAGTGGGTTCAATCACAGTGTTTATCAAGTCTCCCCATAACATTAAACTAAAGTTGGCTGTCGTGTTTGTATCATTATAACAATAATCATTAGTTCCTCCTATCCAAGTCTGGTTTCCAACATCATAGAAAGGTGCGCTACAGTTTGGATTGAAAACATAAATCGCATGACCAGTCTCATTTGTGTTTACAACGTTTCCAGAGTCATAACTGACCCTATCAGTGGTTACCCAGAAAGTTACGTTAGTGTCATTAGTTACTTGGTTTCTAATAGTGTCGTTGACTAATAGCATCAATGTAGTGTTTTGGCCTCCGCTCCTGTTTACATTGTAATCAGGATACCCGCCTGATTGCACTAATGTAACACTTACCTCATCCCTTCCAATACTAGGACCACTGGTTGTACCTAGAGTTTCAGAGGTGTTTATTGTGTTGTAAGTGTCGTTTATCATGAAATAGTATTGGCCTGTTCCTTGGTCGCTACAAGTGAAGTTGTCAACCACGATTGAACAGTTGCCTGGTGTTACTATGTCGTTAATGCCTCTGTACACCCATGAGCCGCTTGTGTTAGTATACAGGCTACATGATACTGTGTCGTTTTCAGAATCATTTACTGTTATGTTGTATCTGTAAGAGACTCCCCATCCTCCATTGGGTGGATTAACCAAGGGGTTTACTCCAGTTGCATTTTTGTTGTTCAAGAAGAACCAATCCTGATAGCTGCTGTAGTTCGTGTTGTACTCGAGTGATGGGTTTTTCTCAGATGTGACATTCACTGTCCAGTTGCCCTCTGGTTCTCCTGTTGAGTTCCAGGTACAATTGTAAACTCCAGATGCTCCCTCTTCTTGTGGTGATGAACAGGTTGATGTGTTATCGAAATTATTCAAGTCAATTGTGTTGGTCACGCCAGTGATGTTGCCTTCATTGCTACAATCAGAATAAACATTCCACCTAAACGTTATGTTTTGAGTAACATTAAATTCTGAGTATTGTACTGGCTCGAAGAGGTTTGTTTTCAACTGACCCTTCAAAACATAAGTGTTTCCAGTTTGGCTTGTAGCTGTGTCAGCATAACAGTCGTTTCCAGTTGTCTCAACATACCAATACTCTGTTCCAACCTGATAAGTACAGTTAGGAGCAAATTCATGGCTCATGTGGCCGCTTGCATTGGTTTGGACATCATGCCCCTCGTCAAATATGGGCACTGAACTATAACTGAACCAGTACTTACCGTCCACAACTTCTTGTGAATTGTCTATGGTGTCATTGTTCCTGTCACTGTCATTGACAATAACTATAAACCACTTTGTGTCAGTTTCCCTGTTTACTGTACCACCGCCCTCGACTATTGTGAATGATACGTTGTCCTTTTGGAAGGTCACGGAGAAGTTGGATGTCTCATCTGCCAATCCATAACTGTCGCTTGAATTGAATTTGAGGTTGATATTAGGACCGTTAGTGTAGTCAGTACAGTTGAATTGAGGATAGAAAGTTTTAGTTGTCTCGGCAGTACAACTTGAACAATTCTGCGATTGCACGAATTCCCAATCCCCACCACCAACACTCTTCCACAAAGTTACATTATCAACGTCACCAAGGTCCTGGTCTTGGACAGTAAGGTTTATTGTATAATTATAACCCCAACCTTCTGCTGTTGGTGTTATACTATGATTTGCTAGGACAGGAGCCTTCCTTATTTCAAATGCATTTTGCTCTACATCATAACCATCATAATAATAAGACTTGCTAGAGTTTATTGTCAGATTGTATATGTCAGTTCCCAATGATCCGGTGGCCAAAGTACAGTTGTACGTTCCATTGTTCAGATTTTCTGCAGGCTCTGGTGCGCATGACCAACTTCCAGGATATGCCCTGAAAACAACACTGTCAGCATTATCAATGTATTCACATTCATCTTCTAGATTGGCTATAATTTCCACAGTGTCTCCCTGTGAAAACACTATCTGTCCTGTTGGGTATATCACTGTTCCATTAAGGGTTGAATTTATGTCCACAGTATAGTTGACTGAGTTGCCTGTATTGTAGGCATTGGTTTGGTCAAAAGTAGTTTTCCACCATTGCCTGCCAGTTTTAAAGAAAGGTGATGGGCAAGTAGGATTGAAGTAGTAATCACCATAACCACCGCTATATGTTGTGTTCGATACAGAAGAGTCCCAAATAGCACCATCAAGCGTTACATAGAATTTTACCGAGAAACCACTAAGTCCGGCATCATTGAAAGCATCAAATAGTCTTACTTGGAGTAATGTATTGTTTGACCCTATCCTGCTTACATTTGAACTATTGCCTTGACTTACATTGAAGTAAACATTCCTTCTTGTAACATTGAATGTTTTTATTGTTGTGTTGTTCGATCCACCATAGTTATCTGATGAATTAAAGAACCATTCGTAATCTCCTATATGTCCTGCAATACTAGTGGTCCAATTAGAATTCATTTGCTGGCTTACACAATCAGCACATATTTGTGATGAGGGCGACCCCCAAGCTTTGAAATCTGAGGATTCATTACAATCAAAGAGAGGATTAAATGTAGTATTTCCACCTGTACATCTTACCCACAATGTCAAGTTGACATCATCGTCATCATCTGTTACTGCAGTATAGAAACTGAATGTTGTTCCCCATGATCCTGTTACTGGTGATACATAGTCGCTCGTCAATTGAGGATCAATTTGATGATGGAATGCATTCGATAAGGTATCAGTATCAGGATTGTAAAGATTCCTTGAGGAGTTCATGGTAAATGAATAGTTTCCACCAGGCGTTCCTGTCACATTATGCGTAGCATTATAAAATGTCCCGTTGTTATTTGCTGGGTCCGGAGAGCCATAGTAAGTAGAAGCTTGATGCGAGATGCTGAAAGTAACATTAGCATCATTTATAGAGTTGTCACCACAATCACTCGTTATGTTTCCTTCAAATGTAATGTTGTTAAGATCATAGAAAACATCATCGCCGTCAGGACTAATCATTGAATTAGTTAAATCACCCTTTATTGTCAAGGTGTAATTAGAACTGTTAGCATCAATATAACAAGAATCATTCAAAACTCCTACTTTCCATTGTTGTGCATTGCTTACATTGTACCTTGTAGGTGTACATGTTGGGTCGAATGTGTAGTTTACATAACTAGATGAGTTAGAGGTTCTGTTACTGCTTCCACTGTTCCAGTTTAGTTCATCATAAGTTATCCAGAACCTTCCAGCGGTTACATTAGATTCAACTAAAACACCTTTAGTGGTGTCGTTAATCCGGACTGCAAGGAATATGTCCTGACTACCACTTCTGTTTACAGTACCAGCACTACCAACAGGATTAATGAATTCAACATTATCCCTTGTCAGGTTAAAACTGTAAGGTCCATCATCAGAATCAGAACCTGCATTTGCCTCACTTGAATTATCAGTTGCATTGAACTTGTAATATCTAATTCCTATTTGCTGGCAGCTGTAATCGTTTTTGCTGAAGTAAACAGTTTTTACAGTAGTGTTAACACAATCTGTGCATGTTTGATCTTCTATTAAGGTCCATGGCTCGCTTCCGTCAGGAGATTCCCAGAAATGAACAGTAACGTTTTGGAATTCATCCCCATCTGTTACATTCACTGAGAAGTTGAATGTTGAACCCCAGCCACCCGGGTCTGGTGTTACGCTCCCATCGCTTACAACTGGAGGCGTGTTTGGAGGTACATTCAAACCAAATGCTCCGGGCTTCGAATATGTCCCATTGTTATGGAAGCTTACATTGCTTGCATCCATTCTTATCTTGTAAGTATCATTCTCATATGTTTTGGTGTCCCATAGGCAGCTGTATATTCCGTTTCCAAGATAGGTTACATCAAAACAGTACGTATCTGCCGATGCTGGATAAGTATTATTTTTGAAAACCTCGAATGTTACGTTTATTCCTGTTTCATTTGAGATTCTGTTACCACAGTCATCCTCTACAATTCCAGTAATGTTTACATTTTGACCATGGAAGAAATAATTTGTTTCATGCGTTGTGTTGTAAGTTCTAATTTCAGATGGGTTTAGGTCTCCGTAGATTGTTATATTGAATATACTGGAATTCGCATCATTGTAGTTTGAATCCCCTGAAACATAGGAAAACCAATTCTGAGTTCCATTGGAATAATCACAGTTCGGGTTAAATGTTGCATTGGAATAACCAGTTGTGTTTGTAGAGTTAGCGCCGTAAATTAAATAATTGCTGGCTGTGTTGTTGGTTACATTGAAATAAACATTTACAAAAGGATTTGCTGCTGACAGGTTTCTGTCCGTATCATTTACAAAAACAACCAAAAGCTTTGATTGATCACCGCTTCTGTTTACACTCTCACCATTACCAAACGAATGGTTTATGAGTATATCATCTTTTACCACTGTCACAATATCATTACCAGAAGTTTCTTCAGCTGCTAAGCTCAACTTGAAGAACCATGTTCCCTGATCATTGTAAGAGAAGTTCCTGTACCAGAAAACTGTTTTGTTGACACATTCGGGATAAATGCACTCTACAGTTGTCTGGTTAAAACATGTTGAACCTGAACAAGCTGTTGTGAAGTCAGGGGAACCTTTGTTCATGAATATCTCCAAAGGATAGCTTGTGTCAGGATCGCCAGAAGATATTATTGCTGAAAAGTTCCAGTTGGTGTATCCCCAACCATCTGTAGTTGGTGTTCCTAAAATGTTTTCTATTTTATATATTGGGTTCAAGTAGAACAAACCAGAAGTGCCAGAGTTTATGCTGAAGTTGTTATAATGGCCTGTTATGTTCGCATCCATTGTTGTGTTGTACCAACCCCTTGGTGTTGTTATCTGGGTTTGCCAGGTACACTCAAATACGTTTTCACCTATTTTTTGTACACTACCGCAATCAAAGCCATAATCAGTTGAATTGTTTGCATAGAACTTTACTGTTGGCGCAATAGCACCTCCACAATCATCGTAAGTATAACCCTGGAACAGTATTGGATCTTCCTGTGTATAGTTTGTAGTTCCATCAGGCCTAGTGAAAGTAAGGTTTATGTTGCCCATAACTGTCAGGTTCAAGAATAAATCTGATGTGTTGGTGCTGTTGGTCTGATAGCACGAGTCACCGACTTCAACCTTCCACATCTGGTCACCTACTTGGTTCTTTGGTGAACAAATGGGATTAAAGTTATAGTGAACATAACCACTGCTATTGCTCTGATTGACAACACCACTACCAGGCCAGCTGACTCCGTCAGTAGTCACATAAAAAGTGGCATTGAAATCAGTCAAATAGGTTCCGTTTCCATCTCTTAATCTTAAAGACAATAAATCGGTTTGGCTTCCAATACGATTCGCAGTTGAGTTATTGCCATAAAATTCTTCAAATATTACAGCATCCTTGTTGACAGTGTAATTGTTCTCGGGTTCTGGTGTATCAGTCGAGTTCGTGTTGTTGAAATCATCACTAACATTTAGCTTGAAGTACCACGGCTCTGTTCTGTAATCAGTGCAAGTGAAATTAATCAAGAAGGATACATTTTCCCAATTTCCAACATCAGTATAATTCTGATAAGCTACAAATGTCCAAGGTCCTCCAGTGCTTGTTGACTTCCACAATCTTACAACGGCAGTGTCATTGGCATCGTATATCGACACATTAAACTGTCTGGCGTCTCCCCATCCTCCTACTTGAGGATCAACTGTCTCGTTCTCTATTTTTGGAACGTGTGTTTGGGTTGTTACATTGTAATAATCGCTTTGGTTTAGTTTGTAGCATCCCTCACCTGCAGAAGTAAATGCTGTCCAGTTTTGTTTTACAGAAGCAAAGCTTGAGTCTGGTGTGAAATAGTAGATAATGTGACCTGTTGCATTGCTTGTATTGCTGCCAACAGTAAAGAAAGTATTACTCAAACCTTGTTTGGTTACATTGAATGAAATATCAATGCTAGGTGTCATATAGTAACTGGATGAATTGTCAATGTCATACACCCTCACAATAAACAATGCAGGGTCGACAGTACTAGCATTGGTTTCATTTCCAATTATGTATTCAATGCCTATGTTATTCTTCTCAATATTGAAAGTGTTGCTTCCACCAACATAATCACCCGCCACTAGAGATGTGCTATAGTTGTTACCTTCTGTGTCTGTTGAATTGAACTTGAATACCCTGTTGTTCCCGACATCATCACAAATGTATGTCTTGTTCCATGTCATGGTTTCGTTAACGCAAGTTGTGCAGTTATTTATTCCACCTATCTGAATCCATGGTTCGCTTCCATCAGTAGATTCCCAAAGATAAACATTGACAGTGTCACCAGCATTATCGCTTACATTTACAGTAAAGTTGAATGTCTTGACCCACCCCTCCGCTCTTGGGTTGACATCAGCAACATCCAGATCAGGTATAGACTTTATCTCGATTGCATCTGTTTCAAAGTCTGTTCCATTGACATAAGAATCATTCCAAGATATCATTGTGACATTATAATAGCCTACATCATAACTGTTTGAATCCCAATCACATGAATAGAAGTTACCAGTGACATTGCCAGGTGAAGTACAGAAATAACTTGTGGAAGGACTTGAGTTCAGCTGGAACCCGACATTTGAATTGATGATGTCATTGCTACACTCATCTGTTAGATTACCCAACAATGGAACATTATCTCCTAAATCATATATTGCTCCTCCAGTAGGACTCATGTAATAAGCAGACAGATTACCAACAACAGTTACATTATAGTTGCTGGATTCAGCATCACCATAACAAGTCTCACCAGATATGTTGAACTTCCAGTTTCTTTTTCCTGCGGAGAATGAACAGTTAGGATCGAATGTTACATTAAAGTGAGTTGTGTTATTGACAACAGTTCCCAGCCCACCAGACAACTCCATCCAACTTGAACCGCTTGTTGTAACATATGCGTTTATGTTGCTTAGTGTTATGTCAGTTGTCAACTCGTTCTTGACAGTATCCCAAACTTGGACAACAAGTGGAATCTCGTATTCAGGATTAGTGTTGCTTCTGTTTACGTAAGACTCGTTGCCAGAACCATAGTTAATACTTATTGTATCTGTTGTTACAGTAAAGCTATTGGATGATAATGAGTTGTTAACTGCTCCTGTGACAGATGTGGCATTGAACTTGTAATCCCAAGAACCAATGTTCGAACAGTCATAATCCTTGGAGAACTTGAAGTAGGTGTTATCACAACTTACACAGGAACTTTGATTCTCCAGGAACCAGCCAGAAACATTTTGCAAATACAAATAAACAGTGACATTCTCATTGTCTGATGATGTTACATTTACAGTAAAGTTAAACGGTGAATATCCATAGCTCCCACCACCAACAGGTTCCATTGAAATGTCTTCTAATTGAATTCCACTTCTCAAGTAGAATGCATCACTCTGAACATCAGTCCCATTATGGTAATTGCTGCCGTAAGATATCATTGTGATATTGTACCAACCTGTTGCCTTGTCGCTGGAATCCCAGCTGCAGTTGTAAACACCGTTGCCCCTGTGAACACCGTCACAGCTGTACGCATGAGTCCCGTTTGTAATGTTATATAGAACGCTTATGCCAGTAGCTGCACCACAGCTGCTATCCCTGACAACAGTTCCATTCAAGTGGATACCGCTTCCGACAGTGTAGTTTTGGGTTCCAACAGGCCAGTAAATGGTATTGCTCAATTCTCCCATCAAGGTGAATATAATAGAGGAGGTTATGTTGTCAACCAAACCTGGAGGACAGTTGGATCCGTAAGAACCACCCTTCCAATAATGAACACCCAGGCTGTATGTATTGTCACAACCCAAAAGGTTGGTCCAACCACTTGCTGTCATTGACCTGTTCAAATGACCAGTTGAGTTTGAATAAATCGTTGGAGCAGCAACATCGCTTTCCCATGTGGCTGCATCAGTTGTTGTGAACCATATCTTACTTTGTGTGTTATTTGGAGAAGTGCTATTGTCCAAATCATATAGTCCGATGATAAAGGATGTGGTGTCTGTTCTGTTAATAGTGGCAGTAGCAACAGGTGTTATGTTGGTAACACTGACATTGTCGTAATTAACAGTGAACGATCCTGAAGCTTCAGTATTATTCAAATCCAAATCAGTGGCATTGAACTTATAATCAACAGAACCTCCAGCAGACGCGAATGAACAGTTGTAACTGACATCAGTCCAGTTCACATTGGTATTGTCGCAATCAGAACATAATTTAGATGTGCTTATCTGTTCCCAGACATTTCCAGTTCCTCCAGAGCTCCTATGCCATAGGAAAACAGTAACATTGTCAATAGGATCATCAGTAACATTGACTGAGAAGTTTCTGTCCAAAGCCCATCCTCCAATTGAAGGAACAACAATATCTCCACTCAATGTTGGTTTTCTGTATAGATAGAAATGACCAAGGCCTTCCTCTGCTTTGGTTGTGACATTGTTCCAGTAGAAATCTTTGGTAGCGTTAATAGTTGCGTTGTACCAACCCTGCCTAGCTCCTGTTGAATCCCAGCCGTTTGTTCCGCCCTCAAAACACCTGTAAAGACCAGTGGCTGGACTTGTAACCAAAGAACATTCGTCATTGAAGTTTTCATTTGTTGCATTGTATCTTACTTCTATTCCCCCTAATTCCACATTACAATTGTCCTTTATGACAGATTCGAATATTACCTGATCGCCAAGACTTTGGTTAACAGTTTCAGGATAATTGAAGCTAATGTTGAAGTCGCCCATCACTGTCAGATTCAAGGCAAACCCTGCAGTGTCAGTGTCATTGGTCTGATAACACTGCTGTTCCAAGGCAGCAGTTTTCCAGTTTTGATTCCCGACTTCGTATCTTGGACCGGAACATGTTGGTTCAAATGAATAATTGGCATAACCAGAAGAGTCAGAAGTCACATTGTTACCAGAATCATATTCGAAACTATTTGTCTCCACATAGTAGGTCATATTGAAATCAGTTAGGTATGTACCGTTGCCATCACTCAATCTTATAGATAGATTCTGAGTTTGACTTCCTGACCTGTTTGCAATTGTGTTGTTACCCTCTATGTATTCTAATATCACAGTATCCTTTGTCACTGTGAAGCTCTGGGGACTTGTCATGTTTGTCGACAGGTTATAGTTCGTTGCATTGAAGAAGAAATAATTGGTCCCTATATCATCACAATAATAAGCATTACTAAAATTAAATTGTTGCCAATCTCCTGGTGGAATAGTATAATTCTGCTCTTCAATTAATGTCCAAGGCCCAGTGGAGCTGTTGGAAGTCCACAGGAATACAGAAACATTGTTTATACCACTCGTGTTAACAGTAACATTGAAAGTGAAGTTGCCACCACCCCAGCTTCCTGTCGTTGGATACTTGGTGACATTCTCCATATATATCTTTACATCGCTTGCCAGCACGTCAAAACTATCAGTGCCAGTTGTTTCCTCGTCTATGACATAGGTATCGCTGTTGTTCATCTGGAACTTGTAGAACCACGTTCCTGCATCGTCTGCAGTGAAGTTGGCATGCCAGAAGTATGTCTCATTTATGCAGTGTGTACAGTTGGTTGGAGTCATGTTGTAGCATTGTGCTAAAGCATCTTCACAGTTCTGCCATGCACCAGCACCCTGTTTCAATTGCAGCACAATTGTTTCATTGTTGTAATCTCCTGATGTTGCAATGACGGAGAAGTTCCAGTCTGTTGTATCCCATAGGGCTGACGAAGGCACAACACTTATGTTTGTGAATTGCCTTAGTGCATCAACATAGAACAGCCATCCTCTGGAAGCATCATCCAATGTCTGGTTGGGATAGTAACCAATTCTGTTCACAAACATTGATGCATTGTAATCCTGGACAGGCGTATCAGTGTCAGTCTGCCAGTAGCAACGATAAGCGTTGGCACCAATCAGAGTTGAATTACCACAGTCAAAACCAGTTGTCGGAGTATTGTTTGCATAGTACTTTATCTCCTCATATCCAAAGGTATAGTTCAATTTCAGAGAATCCCCACAGTCATCATCGCTGGAACCAAGGAAAGTCATTATATTCTCCTGAGTCACATTTTCAGTTCCGTCGGGGTTTGATAGTGTTATCAGGATATTACCCATAACACTCATGTTTCTATACCAGATATCAGAACTATCATTCTGATAGTAACAATCTAGTTCAGAGTCATTTAACTGAGCCTTCCATTGCTGTTCTCTGACTTGGAATTTTGGTGCTCCAATGTAATCATTCAAACAAGTAGCATTGAAATAAAATTCAGCAAATCCAGTACTATTTGTATTAGTTACAAAATTATTATCTGTATAATATGTTTCTGTTGAATTACCAGATGTTACAGAGTATTTTATTGGGAAGCTTCCCATGTCACTGCCATTAACATTGGTTGCACGGAAAAGCAAGAAATCAGTCTGGTCACCTGACCTGTTAGCTGTCGAGTCATGCCCCCAGTAGTAATCAAGCTCTATTCTATCTCTTGTTATTTCAAAACTTTGGGGTGTTGTTGTATTTGTTGACATGTTGTAGTTGGTTGCATTGAAGAAGAAATACTTGTCAGTGTCAATGTCATTACAGTCGAAATATGTCGTGTAATTTATTATTTGCCAGCCACCAGGAGGGATAGTGTAGTTCTGGTATTCCACCAATGACCATGGACCAGTAGCACTGTCTGAAGTCCAAAGGAATACACTTACATTGTTTATACCTGTCGTGTTAACAGTAATATTGAAAGTGAATGGAGTTCCACCCCATTGCCCTGAAGACGGGCTTTGAGTTACGTTCTCCAAATATATTTTTTCATCTGGAATACTGTCCACGTAGAATGAATGCTCGGTTGTTTGGTCTTCAAGTTCACCAGTTAGGTTGTTATACATCCTGAACTGATAGTACCAATTGCTACCTGAATCTGGTTCAGTGAAATTACGATACCAGAATACTGACTGGTTTTCACAGTTAACACAAATTGTTGGGGTCTGATTAAAACACCCAGTGCATTCTGAATAACTTTCACCTTGTTTCCTTAGATAAAGCGATACATTCATTTGGTCGTTGTCGCCTGAAGTTGCTAAAACAGAGAAGTTCCAATTTGGATAGCTCCAATATGCAGAGTCTGGATTTACTGACTCATTGAAAACATTCCTGTAAGGTAATAGATAGAAAACATCCTGATCAATAGAATAACCATCATTATGGTAAGATTTGTTTGAAACTATGGTAACATTGTACCATCCTGTCGGGAAAGAAATGTCTGTGCTTATAGAACATTCACCAGCTGCTGAAGCAATACAAAAATATTCAGTGTCGTTATTAACCATAGTGATGTTAATTGTGGAAGTTGCTGTTCTTCCAACACTACAGTCATCAGCCACACTTGCAGTAAAATCTATTGTTTGAGCTTGGGTGAAATTTGAACTTCCATCTGGAATGTTTAATGTGTTGTATAAACTACCCAACAGGGTGAAATTTGAACTTTCAGTTACATTGTTTTGTACACAAGAATCACTGTCTGTTCCACCACTCCATTTATGAACACCAAGATAATATTTTTCGTCCCCACACCAGATAGCATTCGTAAATGTTTGTACTAAATGCCCAGTGGAATTAGTACTTACCAAATAACTGGTGTTCTGATCATATTCATAGGTAGACACCCATATTTTTCCAGACTGTCCACTACCGTAACTCTGTTTTTCCCTGTCATATACCTCTACAACAAAATCAGTTGTGTCACTTCTGTTTATAATAATATTAGCTGTAGGAGTCTCGTTCACAACATTTACATCATCTTTTGTAGGTGTGAAATATATGTTTCCATAAGAATCAAAAGTATCGTTTTTATTGGAGTAAGGGTCAGTAGCATTGAATTTATAGTATTTTGCTGCCCCAACAACACCCAAATCATTTGATAAACTGTCTGTAATTGTTCCTCCACTACAGCTATAGTTTATAGTAAAATTAGTCAAGTTGCCTGGAGAAGAAGTTGGAGGCGAAGTATCGTTTCTTGATCCTGCAAACATCCAACCTGTTCCTGCAGTTGGAGTATACCATAAACTCACATTACTTTCACTGCCTTGAGGTTCCCATATTTCTACTGAAAAGTTGAATATACTTCCCCAACCTGCACTATATCCTGATTGTGTGCCATTAACAGCTGGATTATCTAATTTTGGAAGCGCGTCTTCCCAACACCACTGGTAACTAATTGTTGGAATTGACACAGAACCCTTACCAGGTATATACCAATTAACCGTGTATGATGTTACATTAAACCAGTCAGTAAAACTTATGTTACATGTATTTGGAGTGCTGTTTGGTGTACTACCAGGATAACCTGTTCCACCAGTATAGTTGTTATTAGCTCCACAAGAATCTACAGGACCATAAGTATATGCGCCACCCACATTAATCGCAAGAGGAAAGAATTGTGTTGAGTCATTGCTAAATATTACAAAACCTAATCCACCAGATGCAGGGCTCGCCGAAGCACCATACATGTTTATTGTTATGTTTGCGATATAGCAGCCAGTTGAAGGACCGCCTGCTTCGCTACAATTATATCCTAGATTCCATGTTGTATTTGAAGTTCCCCATGCAGAACCACCACCACCTTGTTGATCTGCCCAGTTAACAGTATCTGTTGACCAGTTACATACTACTGCAGCATCATAAGCATAAGCAATCTGGTCTCCGAAGGTGAATTGTAGAGCAGCATAACCAGCTTTTAACATGTTATTGCTTATGAGACCAGTATCATTGCAAGAATAATTCTCAACAAACAAATGCTTTATGTCTATTGTGTCATTTGCAGTTAAGTCAGAGTAATTGTAAACATTATCAAATTCATCAATCAATTGTAATGAGTCTTTCAAAGAAACATTGCCACAATTAATATCCAACAGTAACATTTCGTCAAATGTGCTTGTGTTGTCTGTCAGAAACTCAGTCCATCCAGCATTTGTGGAATTAATGGTCAAATTGGCTGTTCCAGTTGTATTGAATGCGACTACCCAGTTATCACCATCTCTTACAAGAGTATCTACATTCAAGACAGTAATTGAAATTTCGAATATCTGGTCTGAAAGATGTGGAACAACCCACTCTACTCTATCTATTAGGCCATTTCCATTGGAATCAATGAAAATAACATTGAATGAAGGATTATTAGTAATATCTACTCTCTCACCATCAACAATCCAGTAAATCCTTATGGAATCTTGGGAAGTCTCTTCAATGTCAGTGTAGACAGGAACATTCTCATAGTGTATCGGAGAGCTGATGTTAATCACTTTCTTGTACTTGTTTACCAGTTCCTCGATTACGACTGGTGAATCTGTGAAGTATTCCAGCATATATTCCCTACTCTCATTGGCTTTGAGCCATTCCCTAATGGATTTCTTAATCAAATTCAACATCTTTTTCGTGTCCTTTTCAGCGACATTAACGCTAAAAGCATCTTCAGGAAAGTCCAATTCGAAATCTGCTAAGGCATCCCTGTCATTCGGGTTAAATAATCTGAATTTCTTCTCCCATTTAACAGGTTCCCCAATCTCAATATCACCCTGCTCTGTTCCAAGAATCTCGAAAATAACCTCATTTTCTTGAATTATCTCAGTTAGGTTGATTTCAGATGGGTTCAAGAAGTCTCTGCCTTCAAAAACAGCAAATATCTTATATTCCCCAAATTCAGAAACAGTGAATTCAGCAATGCCTTCAACATCAGTTAAATCAGAACCAAAGAAAACACCATTCAGGTAAAGATTGATTTGGTGGTTCTCAATTTTTGTTTGGTTGTCCAAGAACAAGTGAGCTTTAACAACATTTCCATCTATGTTCATACCAATGTAGGTTTCAGCCCAAACCTCTATTGGGAATACAAATTCTTGCGAATTATTAGTTTCATTTGTACTGTTTGGAATGCCTACAAAAGCTCCTGATGGTGTTGTGTTTTTGGTCAAATTTAGAGTGACATTTGTGGCAAATACCATTGCCGATGAGATAATCAAGAGTAGGGGAATCAATAATTGGCTCTGTCCTGACTTAGTGCTACTCTTCATAATCAACCACAACTCTTATTTCATTCAGGCCAATGCCTGTTGTCAGATTAGTCATAACGCTAATCTCTGAATAGCAGGAACCACCAGTATCCAAATCCCCGCAATTTTCACTCATATTCCCAGAAACCATGTTAAAACCAGCAGGTAGCAGCCAGTTGAGAACAACATTTTTAGCCAAATAACCGCTGTTTTCAAGGTCAGCTCTTATATCCAGGCTTTCACCCCTTATTATTTTCTGCGGATACAGCAACTTTACATCAAGAATCGGTTCTATAGATGTAATATTTCCTATTTCAGAAGTTATGCTTTCAATAATTTCTGTTATGTTTTCAAAAACAGTTTCATTTTCTTCAAAAGTTTCATTAAAAGTCAAGTTAAGGTCTATAGTCTGATTAATGTCCTCTGTAGCATTTACAGGCTCAGTTACATTGGTTGTATTTTCAATAATCGGGGCTTCTATTGTTTCATTAGTAGTGTTTAGGGATGTTCCGTTAGTTCCTCCGACAGTTCCATTATTATTAAACTCAGTTTCATTTGTCGATGGCTCGACAGAACTATTTTGTGTACTGTTGATATTTTCAGTTATATTGAAATTGATATTCAAGTCAGAATTATTGAGGCTTGATGTGACTGGGCTGGTGTTCGAGAAGTTGGTATTGTTGATGAAGGAGCTGTTCTCATATGCTATGATCACAGATTCGCTCAACAGGAACGACAAGACAACCACAGCAATCAAAAGCTTCATTTGGACGCTTCCTTTCCTCTTTTTCCTAAGCATATCCAGAACCCTTTTCTCGTCAGTTTCAGTCTCTATTTTTTTCTTCAAATAACAGAGCTTTGCAGCCCCGACACTTCTCTGGTAGACAACCCCTGCTCCAATCAATTCATGGACATATTTGGTGGCTGTGTGTCGGTGCAATCCAGTTACCTCAGCTAGTGAAAGAAGTGTCAAACCTTCTGGATTCTTCATCAGAGCTTCGATTATAATTTTTCTAGGTTCCTTTATTGTCATTGAAAAACCTTTTGTACAATATTGTACAACAGACCTGGCCAGATTTTATAACAAAAGATTCATGTCGATGATATTAAACCTGTTAAAAAGGAAAAACAGGCAGAATCCCGACAATACGAGAAAAACAGTGCTGTCGAAAAATTTTTAAATATAGGAAAATGAAAGAATATAGTAATGTTTATGTCTTTTTTCAAGTCCAAGGATGAAGAGAAGGATTCAATAGAAACTTTGTTGAAGCAGCTGGACATGCGCTATGCTCAGATAGCAATTGAGATTGAGAGATTAAAGGGTTTAAACCAGAAAATCGACAAGATAGAGTCGAATTTGAGAAGTGTCAATGACGTGATCTCGGCAAGCGGCATAACACTCCAAAGGCGCACTGTATCAGTAAAGACAAAGGAAGCAATCAGGCTGATACTGCAGAAATACAGGGAGATCACTCCCTATCAATTGAGTAAACTCATAAAACTGTCGAGAACAAGGTGCAATGAATACCTGAAGCAAATGGAAGATGATGGTCTAACAATATCAAAGACATTAAGTCGAAAAAAGTTCTATAGCCTCCGACAGTAGCCCGACAGTTCAAATATCTATAGATATATACTTGAAAAATAGTTTTTTGTCGTATTAGAATTTATTCAGCCACTCTATGATTTCCTTCTTACTTCCCCCTATTTTGGCTATTTGGGGGGAAATCAGGTTGCTTACTGTGTCATTGAGGTCCCTTTCTATGCTTTCAAGCTTTAGCAAAACACCCCTTTTGGATGTTGTTCTTGCCAGTTCTAGCCCGAAAACCATGAAATTAATAGAAAAGAGTATTATGGTCAATTCTATGCTTTTGTAGAATAATAGCTGGAACAATCCTGCTATTACAGTTAACATTGTTATCCAAAAAAACCTTTCCATAGAAAACAGTTAATTGCAAAAGAATTTAAGCTTTTTCATCTGCTTTCAGATAAACAAACTCGTTTGAGGAAAATTGGTTGTTTTTCTCGTCTGTCTTTTCTAGGCCATCTACCCTTTTGTTCAGGTTTGTTAATGAGTCTAAAAGGCCGTTTCCGAACTTGTTTATTCTCTCTTCCAGTTCTAGTGTCTTCCTCCCCATCTTGTCTAAAAGATAGGTTATGTCGTCGCTCTGCTTTTTCAGCTTGTCCTCAAAGCCAGAATTAGATAATTGGCTGAGTATGTTTTTGGAGTTCTCCTCTATGGCATCAAGCTTGTCAATCTTCTTGAGCCTGGGAACTATGTCATCTTCCACATTTATTGGGTTGTTCTTTATCAGGGAAGGGGCCTTTTCCAGATGGAACAATGCTCCCAGTGTAAGGAAGTCAACCACCATCATTACTATGATCAATTCCAGAACCTGGTATCCCAGTATCTGCATGCCTGATACTGCTATTGTAATTGCAATCAGGAACAAAAACATCTTTGACAAAATCATAAGAAAATAATGCTCTCTAAAAGCATTTAAAGGTTATTTTTAGCTAGAATCAGACAATCTTCTCGTCCCATTTGCCTTCTGCAATCTCTTTTAGTATCTCTTTGGGCCTTTTTTCCTCTACAAGGACTCCAGCACTCACACAGAAAGAGACAGTTTGCTTGACAGCGTTCTTGAGGTCGTCTGTTTTCATGTCATCCATCTTCATCTTGGCTAGTTTGACGATTTGCTCGAACTTGATGCTTTCCTTGAACTCTTCCTTGACTTCCTCTTTCTCATAAACATTGAATGGAGCCTTTGATAGCTTCTTGACCTTCAGTTCCTTTCTAATCAGGGCTGTTAAAGTCGGCGTTCCCACTGATATCTTGAACTCCTTTGTCGAGGGTTCAACGTCTATTGTAACAGGAATCTCCATGCCTTCCAAGTCCTTTGTCTTCTCATTTATAGCATTAATAACATCCTGAGTGTTCATTTTTAATGCAGCTAAAGACGGACCCAAAGGTGGTGCTGCGCTTGCTTTGCCAGCTTTGATTACGGCCTTTATTATTGTCATTTCTTTTCACTCTCAATTGCTTCCAAGACCCTGACAGAGTCTATTGGAACTGTGATGGGAATTGGTATTGCAGCTTCAAGCAGTTCTATTGTGACCTCTTCCTTTGCCTCGTCAACCCTTGTCACCTTGCCCTTTTCGTTCTTGAAGGGACCGCTTGTGACCTCAATAACATCTCCTCTGTTAATCTTGATTTCAATCTTCTTGACTTCCAGGAAGTTTTTAATTTCATCAATCTTAACTTCCCTTCTGATTAGGCCTTTGACATGCGGGACAGCCTTTATTATGGTGTCTATGTCCTCCTCCCCCCCTTCCACGAATATGTAGCCTTTCAATTCGCCTGGATGGAAGACCGTTCTTATGTCCAGTGTCCTACACTTTATCTTTCTTGTCAATGTCTCAATGACCGCGTTTTCCCTGCCGACAGTTGTCCTTACAGTGTAAATCATAATATCACAAAGACCTTACTAGAAAATATAGGAGAAATATTATAAAGCCTATCACTCCGATCAATGCCATTCCAGTTCCAGTTATCTTGACAGAAGAGATGAACTCCTCCTTCTCTGGTTTCCTGGCTATGCTTACAACACGCTTGAACTGTGCTATCTTGTTTTTTAGTTTAGTGAATAAACCAGGTCCTTTGGGCTTGTCTATTTTCTTAGCCTTATGGCTAGCCTTTTCCTGCTGTTTTGATTCATTAGCCTCTTCCATGTTAGCACCTAGAACTATTTTCTATTATACTGAATAGTATTTAAATGTTTATCTAAGCTTTTCCTTTGCTATCAGACAAATTCTATTCCAAGTATCTTTTCTATTTGCTGTTGCTTTTCTGTTGAAAAGAAAGTTCCAGTTCCGTACAGTTGGGATGCCTTCACTCCGGTCACTATTATCAAGGCCCTTACCATTTCACCCATGTCCTTCTCTATCTGTGCTCCCCAAATAATCTTTGCGTCAGGTGATATCTTTGCTGATATTGCCTCCACTATCTCTTGGCACTCCTTTATTGTGACGTCTGTTCCGCCGCTGACATTCACCAATGCTCCGCATGCTCCATCAATCTCAACATCAAGCAACGGGTTGTTCAAAGCCTTTTCAACAGCTTCCAATGCCCTGTTCTCTGTGTTGGATTCTCCCAGGCCGATCATTGCCAATCCGCCAGCAGTCATTACAGCCCTTATGTCTGCGAAGTCTAGGTTGACTAAACCTGGTTTGGTTACCAGTTCTGTCACACCCTTGACTGCGTTGACAAGGATCTCGTCACAAATCTTGAATGCTGTAACAATTGAAACATCAGGTACAATCTCCAGAAGCTTGTCGTTTGGTATTACTATTAATGTGTCAACGTTCTTTTCCAGTTCTTCCAGGCCGTACCTTGCATTTTCCATTCTCTGCTTGCCTTCCATTGTGAACGGCAAGGTCACAACGCCAACAGTCAGTAATCCCATCTTCTTTGCAATCTCCGCAATTACTGGCGAGGCTCCTGTTCCAGTTCCGCCACCTAATCCACATGTGATGAAGACCATGTCCCCGCCTTGCAAAACTTCCTTTATCATTTCCCTGCTCTCCCTTGCGGATTCGCATCCGACTTTCGGATCAGCACCTGCTCCCAAACCTCTTGTCAGGTCCTTTCCCAAAAGAACTTTCTCGTCTGCATCAGTGTATAGCAAATCTTGGGCGTCAGTGTTTGCTGCCAATATCTGCGCGCCAACAATACCGACTTGCATCATTCTAGAAATAGTGTTGTTTCCAGCTCCTCCGACTCCTATGACCTTTATGTCTGCCTTTCTTGCTTCCAACAACTTCCTCAAATCTTCGTCTGTATCAGAAATTTTTTCCCTACCTGCTATACTTCTAACTGCCATTAAAAAACCCTTGTAATATTTTAGAGAACTAAACAATTTATAATTAAGTAGTGTGTTATAAAGTGAAATATAATTCTATTTTTTAACTTCTTCTTTAGGTTTTTCAGTTTCTTGCTTTGGTTTCTCGAAAGTCTCGATGAACCTTACCTTTTCCATTCCCATTATCTTCATGATGTCGTCAGAAATCCTTTTCTTGAACAGGGAATTTATCATGGGGGGAACATCAATGTCAACCTGCTTCTCTTTGATTATGACATTAAGTTTGGCCTTGTCAACTTTCGTGTAGATTTGTACCAGAGTCTTTATCTTGTCCTCGGGAGTCTCTATCTTCTTCTTTATTTCTATATTATATAGTAAAGTTTTTCCTGCCAATGGATGGTTGAAGTCAACCCTGACCCTTCCGCCAGAAACAGATACCACCTTTCCTCTCCTGTTGTCTGCCTCTACGAACATTCCAGGAACTGGCTTTGTCCCGTGCTTTCTGAATTCTCCTAATGGAACCAGCTTGATAAGCTTGAAGTCCCTCTTTCCAAAGGCATTCTCTGAATTAACTTCTATTGTTTTTTTCTCGCCTAATTTCATCAGTCTCAGAGGCTGTTCCAGTCCTTTCAGCACAAAACCTGTCTTTATAATCATTGGAGCATTGTCAGCCTTGTCAAACTCCTTGTTAGTTTCCTTGACCTTTCCTGTATAATTGACTATTATGAAATCGTTTTCTTGCATGAAATCACTTTCTAATTAGTTATAGGATGTAGTTTAAATATGTTTTTCTATTTCTTTATGCCCTATATTTTATAAGAGACAATATAAATTTAAATCACAAGATTCATAAGTTATCTATGGACACAAATGAGTTTTGCTCAATGCTCAAAGATAGCAAGCAGTTTGACGATTTGGAAATAAGGATTATTAGGGCTATGCTTAAGTTAACTAACAGGGACATGATAAAGGCAAGCGCGAACCTCATTGCAAATGAAGTTAATATTTCTGTTACCAATGCCTACAAGTATCTTTACTCTCTGGAGAAGAAGGGGCTGGTAGAATCCGGACAGGACAAGAACAAGGTATTCTGGTTGACCATGTCCACTAATCCCTTCCCAAGAATAATGAGCTATGTTGGCAAAGATTACTTACGATTAAAGGAATTATTTGGTAAATTAGAAGAGACCTATGACGATTTTCTCGAGACAAGGGGAAAGAGCATATGGCAGGGTGAGAAGGCCTACGAGCAGTACGAGGGGGATTTCGTTAGAAGGGCAGCTTTGCTTTTCGATCTTGCCAATGATGAGATACTTGTTACAACAGACAAGTTCTATGACGACATTGTTCTTCTTGAGGCGATTAAAAGGGCTGTTGAGAGGGGCGTCAAGATAAGGATAATCGCGGCTGAGATGTTCCCGCCAATGAAGGAGAAGCTGAAGAAGATAGACATTGATATGAGGCTTGGAAGGGCTTTGCCGTATCTGATAGTTGCTGACGAGAAGCATGGCATGACAATTGACCAGAACGAGAAAGGCATCTGGTTCCTGAATTGTAAGACAGATTATAAGGACAAGTTCGAGCAGTTCTGGCAGAAGGCCCATGTTATATAAGTTCTGAGCTTCTATAATTCTTTTATGACTAGTCAAAAAGTTTTTACTGCTGAAGAAGCTAGAAGAGTTGGGGAAATGCTGGGAATCGACTGGACCAAGTTTGATATCGAGCAACTCAGGATGGGAATGGATGTAGAACTAGAACATGGTTTGGTTGATGCTAACACCAATGTGAGTGATGACGATCCTCTTGTGACAGGCAAGATTGCTTTGGCTCACTTGAACGAGTTCCCTGACTACTACACACGATTGTACAAGATGGAAAAGGAAGCAGAGAAGTTCTGGGATAAGAAGGATTAGATTATTTTCGGCCTTATAAGAAATAAAACTTAAATCCTTTTCTTACTATTAGTTCTTTGATAATAATGGATAAACTCAGAGTTGGAATAGTTGCTGCAACTGGTGTGATAGGCCAGCAGTTTGTAGAGTCCTTGTACAAACATCCATGGTTCGAAATAGCAGGCCTCTATGCTTCTGAAAGGTCTGCAGGAAAAAAGTTAGGTGAAGCAATAAAGGGTAGAGAATATGGAGATATACCAGAGGAAATTTTGGAAATGAGAGTTTATCCAACTCAAGACATATTTAATCATAAAATAGATTTGTGCTTTTCTGGTTTGGAAGCTGATGTAGGCAGAAAGATAGAACCAAAAATAGCAGAATACACACACATGATAAGTACTTCCTCAGCATTCAGACTTGATTCTGATGTTTCTATTCTTTTGCCTCATGTCAATCCTGAGCATGCTGAGATTGTAAGAACGCAGAAAAAGAAAAGAGGCTGGGAAAGCCTTTCAACAATTTCAAACTGTACAACAAGAACTTTAGTATTGCCGCTCAAGCCTATTTATGACAATTGGGGTATTAAAGAACTGCACATGGGTTCAATGCAGGCATTGTCTGGAGCAGGAGAAGAGGGAGTAAGAAAAAATTCCGTATACAGAACTATTGCGGAAGCCAATGTAATTCCTTTCATTCCAGGAGAAGAAGAAAAGGTTGATGTGGAAACAAAGAAAATACTTGGAAGCTATGAAAACGGGAGAATTGTTGATGCTGAGATGAGAATATATCCTGCCTGCAATAGGGTTCCTGTTGAAGACGGCCATACGGAAAATGTTTTTGTGAAGACCAGAGAGGAATGCAGTGTTGACGATGTCATGAAGGCTCTGAAGAATTTTACTGGAATGCCTCAAAAGCTTAAACTCCCCTCTGCACCAGAAAGGCCAATAGTTGTTTTTGGTGATCCAACTTCAGGAATTTATGAGACTTACAGACCGCAGCCTAAAATAGATGCAGAAGCAGGTAAAGGTATGATAACGTCTGTTGGTAGAGTTAGGAAAGTACATGATGAAATAGCTTTTGTAACATGTTCGCATAATACCAGGATAGGTGGAGCAGATGGTGCAATACTAATCGGTGAGTATCTTCACAAGACTGATTACATTTAATTATAAGAGATTTTATAAGATGGTTATATGGAAAAAGACAGATTGTATATTTCAATGGGGACCAAAGTAAGAACAAGGTCGCTCTAACATTTGATGATGGTCCCAATCCCCCCAGAACAGATAAGGTTCTGGATATTTTGGACATGTATAATGCAAAAGCAACATTTTTCATTCTGGGTAAGCATGCAGTATTATTTCCTGAGACTGTTATGGAAATACAGAAGAGAGGTCATTTGATAGGAGGTCATAGCTATTCCCATTCTAGGGAAAATGATGATATTGAAAAAGGCCTTGAAACAGTGGAAACAATTACAGGAGAGAAAATAATATTCATAAGGGCTCCTTACAACGATTGGAAGAGCTTTCCTAGTCTTAAGAGTATGAAGGGTAAAAAGATTGTCGGTTCAACTTTCCATTCTTATGACTGGAGGCTGAAGGGGGTTGAAGCGACAGTGGGTTATTATACAAAAAACATAGCTAAATGTTCTGTGATAACTATGCATGATGGTGACCATAAGGTAGACAGAGGTAGCCGTCCAGATCAGATGATTGAGGCATTGCCCCAGATTTTGGAAAAAACAAAAGGATTCAAGTATGTTAGGCTCGATGAAATGGAACTTGTTCTAAAAGAAGTCGAATGATAATTAGATCATTTTATTTTCTATTAAATAATCCCTTACAGTTTCGAATAATTTCTTATGACCTTCAGAATTTGGATGAACTCCATCTTCAAGCAAAATTTTATAGTTTGAATTGAGCCATATTTGGAAGAAGTCTATGAAATATATTTTATTCGCCTCGCATAATTCCTTGATAATTTTATGATATGTTTCTATACATTTGTTATTATATGAAATTTCAGGTCGCCATGGAACAGGTGTAACTTTTGGTTCGTCTACAGGAGTGAGGCCAACAAATAAAACTTTCTTGGTAAGTCAATCAATTTTTTGATATTCCTTTTTAATTCGTCCTTTGAAATTACATGTTTTCCACTTTTGTTGAGAATTTGAGAGTCATTAATTCCTATGTTAAAAATTATAATTTCACCACCTTCCTCTTCTTCTGTTCTCTGTTTCGTTTCAGACCTGAATCTATCCAACAAGTCCTTTGTATAATCCCCTGAAATACTTAGATTGTAAACAGCAAAACCGGAACTATCACCCGACAACATTTTTTCCATAAAGAATCTTTTGAGCCTTTCAACCCATCCTCCTTCTATGTCGTAGTACCCCCAAGCAATGCTATCTCCAAATACAAGTAATCGTGCCATAATTTATATTCTATTTCTATTAATTAATAAATCATCTCCAAATACACTTTAGGTCGTACAAATTTCCGAGATATAGATTCTATATAAGCAGAAATTTTAATTATAAAATATGAACAAAGTACAGATAATCCTTATATTATCAGCTATAATTGTTGTAGGATTATCAATCTATATTATTTTCTTTAATGTTCCTGAACAAGACATAGTGTATGTAACCCAGAATGATACTATTGCTGTTCCGAATGTAAGTGAAGCAATGGCAAAGGTGGAACCTATAGTTCAGGATGAGACTGCTGATGTTCAAGAAATAGACGAAACAGTACCAGAAACAATAGTGGAAACAACACCGAAAATAGAAACTCCCATTCCAAAAGATTTTCAATTCATCTTTTGCTGCTATGATCAATGGTGGGATGATTACAAAGACATGGAAACAGAAGAAGTTGGGATATATTATAGAACCAGGGACATAGGTACTATTCCCACGAATGAAATGATTGTTTTGGAAAATAAAGATTCTAAATATTATTACAGTTCAGCATCTTCGGATTATGCTAGTTATGACAAGCAGAGCATACACAGGGATATTGAGGCTGAAATAATTCCAGTACTTGAAAGAGATGCATGTGAAGGGCTCTATATGCATGAAGCACTGACTTATATTTCTTTTGATAATAATTGGGATTGGAATGTTGCGGTGGAACAGTTTGACTGGTCTTGGGCGAACAGGACAATATATGAGAGCAAAAAAAGAAACAAGAAAGTCATATGGTCAGAACCAAGCTATGCTTGGCAGACCGTATACAATGATACTAGCCTAGACCATTGGTTTGAGGAGTGGGGGGACACTGTCATAATAATGTTCGCTACAAACTTCCCTGACCAGATAGATGCATCCAAAAATTATGCAAAGCATATATCCGACAAGTTTAATATCCCTTTCGGGGAGAGTGTTCAGGATTGGTATTTTATTGATCAGCAAAAACAAGCAACTTCTATCGAAACTGATAACCTTTGCAGGTATGGTTACGATGATGGTGTGAAGTATTTTCAGATTGAGGGAAGCTATGCTGGGATGGTACCATCAAGCGAGTACATCGAGGGTATAAAGGACTGCATAAATTTTGTTAGCTCATGACCCCCAAATACATCTTCCAGCTTTTCTGGCCCTATTTTCTAAATCCAAAAATAAATCAGAATATCTTGTATTAGGCTCTATTTCCTCGAACCTTGCTAAACCAAGTCTGATTATTTCCCCATTGACCAACATGTCGTCAACATAAACATACCTTAACAGTCTTCCATAATCATCCTTGTCTTCAGCATCCTTCTCAAGCCTAACCTCCTTATGGCCGACCAAGTCTTCCAGTAGTTCCTTTGACTCCTCATAGCAAGGCTCTTTTGTTTCAGGTGCGTTGATTCCTAAAAGCCTTACAGAATTGTAACCTATCTTTATTGTGTCGCCGTCAATGACTTCAGTGACCCTGACCTCTTTATAGTCCTCCATATAAATGGTGACAACAAAGCCTATACCTAGGATTATGAAAAAAACCATCACTGACTTCTTCATAGAACTTGTATATTGAAACCGCCCTTAACCCTTGCTTACCACTCCAGGTAGCAATTAATATTCTCGGGGTGAATAACTATCTATGAAGTACGAAATGGACAGCGAGTCGCAGGAAATTGTCAACGACGTTATAAGAAAGCTCAATCTCAATCACATAGACACTGATAAGATTCTCTGCCTGAGGAGCAGGGGATCGAAGAGCAGGAGTACTCTTGCCAGGATACACGGGTTGTCCAAGGTAATGCAGATAGCATTCAACACAAAGGCCTTCTATGTTATTGAATTAATTTCTGAGAAGTTCGACAAGCTTAACAGAGAGGACAAAATAAAGACCCTGATACATGAACTGATGCACATACCAAAAAACTTCGGTGGTGGGTTCAGAAGTCATAGACCTTATGTCACAAGAAAGAAAGTCGAGAGTAATTTCAAGAAATACATTGAATTATAGTCCAAGTTCTTTCATAATTTTTGGCAGGCAAATAGAATCCCAACCCATCAAATTCTTTTCCCTCTTTAGTTTCATAATTTCCTTTTTGCTGAGAAACTTTATTTCCAATGCCTCATGATTGTCCTTGGTAATCTTTGGTTTTCCAAGAAGCTTGATAAAGAAGTAACACATTACAGTGTGATTCCCTTTATACACCCTTTTATAAAAATAAGGAACCCTGTCTAGTATCTTTACTCTTGTCCCCAGCTCCTCTTTCATTTCTCTATGAACGTTCTGTATTGGATTTTCATCAGGTTCTAATTTTCCTCCAGGGGTTTCCCAGTGTTCTTCCTCTCTGATCAAAAGAATCTTCTTACCCCTTCTGATTATTGCCCTGCTGCTTAAGTAAATCTTTACCATTTCACTCAACCAGAATTCCTGGCTTGCTAGGCTCTGCTACCAGTGCTTTTGGGTTCTTTGCTTCCTCTGCTTTGATTATTTCAACTTTTGAATCAAACTCACCTTCAATTAATTTTTTATTGTCCTCTAAAATCTCATGCTCGTAACCAGCTGTAAGGAATATCTCTTCCAAAGGCTTTCTCTTCTGTAACTTCTTGTAGTATTTGATAACAGCGTTTCCTAGTTTCTTTAATTCTTGATTCTGCATCAGTTCTTTCATCTCAACTTCCTCCAGAACCGCATTGAAGACCTCGTACTTCCAGTGGGGTGTCACGAATATTGATATCTTTTCCGGTTTCTCTATCTTGGAAAGCTTTTGTATTTCCTTGATGTCCTTTATAACATCGTTTATAAAATCTTCACCGGCCTCCACTTTCATATTTATCTTGAATTCGTCATGCTCAGGCCACTTCTGTTTTGAAATCATTTGCTTTTCTCCTAGCATTTCCCACAGTTCCTCTGTTGTGTGCGGAGCAAATGGTGTCAGTAATTTCAAGAATGTCTTGTAAGAATCCTTAGAAGGATGCTTTGATAGTTTGTTTGCAAAGTCCATCATCTCTATGATGGCAATGTTCTGCTCAAGATTCTTCATAGCGTTTGTTACAGCATTTATTTTTCTGTGTGTCACACTTTCAATATACTTGTCTCCTTTTGCCTTCTTCATTTCATCCAGCATGTTTGCAACCTTGTCCAGGAACCTGCTCACTCCACCCATTTCCTTGTCAGACCACTCAACAGACTTCATAGGAGCTGCCATGAAAAGCAAATAAGTTCTCAATGGATCGACTCCATGCTTCTTTATCACATCTCTGGGGTCAACAACATTGCCCTTTGATTTGCTCATCTTCACTCCACCCATATTTACCATGCCCTGATTTGTTAATTTCAAGAATGGCTCTTCAAAGTCAAGATAACCCTGGTCTTTCAGGAACTTTGTTATGAATCTTGAGTACATAAGATGGCCAACAGCATGCTCAATGCCGCCAATATACTGGTCAACAGGGAGCCAGTAGTTCACTTTCTTCTTATCGAATATAGCCTTGTCATCATTGGGAGAAGTATACCTCAGGTAATACCATGATGAGTCGACAAAGGTTGTCATTGTGTCTGTTTCCCTTTTGCCTGGACCTCCGCAATTGGGGCATTTGGTGTTCACGAAATCTTCATTTGTTGCAAGAGGAGCAGCCCCTTCCTTCCCGAACTCAACATCTATTGGTAAGAGAACGGGCAATTCCTTTTCAGGAACCGGAACAATGCCGCACTTGTCACAATAAACAATCGGTATTGGCGTTCCCCAGTACCTCTGTCTTGAGATGCACCAGTCCCTTATTTTATAGTTTATAGTTCTCTCAGCATAGCCCTTTTCAACAAGGAAGTCTGCTATTGCCTTGATACCTTCGGAACTTTTCATTCCATTGAATTGTTGAGAGTTGGTCATTATGCCTTCCTCGACATAGGCTTCCTTCATCTCACTCTCTTTCAAATCCTTTCCAGGAGGATTGATCACATTCTTCAAGTTGATGCCATACTTCTTTGCGAACTCGAAGTCTCTCTGGTCCTGGGTTGGAACTCCTATCACAACACCGGTTCCGTACGTACCTACAACATAGTTTGCAACCCATATCGGAATCTCATCCTTTGATACAGGATTGATAGCATACTTTCCAGTGAAGATTCCCTTCTTGTCCTTTGTAAGCATTGTCCTTTCAAGCTCTGACAATTTCTTTGACTCCTCTATGAACTTTTCAATTCCTTTCTTGTTTTTAGCATCCTTGATTAACTCTTCTATCAACTGGTTTTCTGGAGCTACTACCATGAAGGTTATTCCGAAGAAAGTGTCCGGTCTTGTTGTGAATGTCCTTATTTTTTTGTTTGAATCTTTGATCTTGAAAATATAATTGATTCCTTGGCTCTTGCCAATCCAGTTTCTTTGTAGCGTCTTCAGATTTTCTGACCAGTTAATCTTGTCCAAATCATCAAGTAATCTGTCAGCATAATCCGTTATCTTGAAGAACCATTGGTTGATTTTTTTCTGTTCAACCTCCGCATCACATCTCCAGCATTTGCCATCCTTTACATCCTCGTTAGCCAGAGTTGTTTTACATTCGGGGCACCAGTTGCCCAAAGCAAGCTTCTTGTAAGCTAATCCTTTCTCGAAAAGTTTCAAGAAAAGCCACTGATTCCATTTGTAGTATTTTGGATCGCAACTTGTAATTTCCTTTGACCAGTCATAGCTGTTAGATAAGAGATTAAGCTGCTCTTTGAAAGTCTTTATGTTCTGGGCTATGCTTTTCGCAGGGTGTATGCCCTTTTCTATTGCTGAGTTCTCTGATGGCAGGCCGAATGCGTCCCAGCCCATTGGATAGAGAACATTGAAGCCTCTCATTCTCATGAACCTGGCAAAGCTGTCCCCTATTATATAATTTCTTGCATGCCCCACATGTCCTGCAGTTCCTGAGGGGTAGGGCAACATCTCCAGAACATAGAACTTTTTGCCTTTACCTTCCTTTGCCTCGAATATCTTGGCGTCTGCCCACTTCTTTCTCCACTTTTGCTCTATTCCCCTGAGCTCCATAATCCTATAACACCGTTTTTAAATTATAATCTCTAATTTTAATACTATTATTTATTTTTAGAATACTAATAATTAATGTGTTCTCGAGTAAGACAATTAAATGTAGAGTATTTGAACCAACAAAATTAAAATATCAAGCTCTTAAACAAGAATATGACAATCTACAAAAATTTCTAGAATTGGAGAGAATAGGTGCAGATTGGATTGCAGAAAATATACCTTTACATTCTGCTAACAAGCAACAATCATTAAGATATTACAAGAAAATTAAATCAGATAAAAGGTATCCTATTTCAATTAGAAAAGATCAGATTATACTCAAAAAAACTAAACATAAATTCTGTAAATATTGGGTAAGAATTCCTGTTAAACAACGTAGAGGTGGTTTGTGGTTACCAATAAAGCCACATTGTAAATTTCCTAAAGATTACAAATTATGCGAGAGTAAAATATTTAAGAAAGACAATAATTTTGAAATTCATATTGTTGTTAAAAAAACAAATTGAGATCAAAAAATCATACTCATCTATTCTTGCCATAGATATAGGAGAGAAGGTTTTGGCAACCGTGCTGCTAAACGGAAAACCAATATTTATGGGAAGGGAGATTAGAGGAATTAGAAGGCATTATGCCTGGTTGAGAAAACGACTAGGAGAAAAGAAACTATTAAAGAAAATCAAACAAATTGGTAACAAGGAACAAAGAACTGTTAATCTAAAACTTCATGAAATATCAAAGCAGATAGTAAGCCTTGCTTACCAGCACAATTCCTTAATTCTACTTGGGGACTTGAAAGGAATTAGAAAATCAGCTAGAGGCAAGAGGTTTAATAGAATAGTTTCTAATATGCCATACTTCAAGTTAAGTCAGTATATAACCTATAAAGCAAGTTGGAAAGGAATAAAAGTAATTAAAATTGAAGAAAAAGAGACGTCTATAACATCTTCCAAGTGTGGATACAAGAATAAAGCAAACAGAAAATCACAAAGTTTGTTCAAATGTAAGAAGTGCGGATACCAAGTTAATGCTGACTTTAATGGGGCTAAAAACATCAAAAAGAGGTTTTTAGAGTATATCTCTAAGAACGGGGCATCCGTGACAATGCCTGTAACTAACTCAAGAAGTTAGAATCTCTTGATTTATCATGAGAATGTCACAAGCCTAACTCATCCGAAATGTTTTGCAGCGCCTTCAGCGATATTTCAAAGAACTTTTCTTTGGGGATGCCTACCTTCTCACAATATAGAATTAATTCCCTTCTGCATCTTCTTGCGAAGTCCTTTTCCTTGAATCTTTTGGCAACATTCTCTGGTGTGATGTCTGCCAGCTTTTTTGACGATATTATCAATGCATTGGCTATTATGAGCCCTGATACAGCGTCTGCAGCTATTAGAGCAAAGTCCATCTTTGTCTTTGGCTGAACTCCTGTATATTCGAAATTATGGGATTTTATGGCATCAATTATCTCTTTGTCAACTTTCCCCTCGAGTATAGTCTCTGCCATAACTCCGTGCTCCTTCGGGTTTTCTTCGGTCTTTTCGAAGTCAACGTCATGCAATAATCCGGTCATGTCCCACTTCTCAATATCATCCCCTAGGAATTCCGCTGCCCCTTTCATTATTGCTTCGACTGCGAGCATGTGCTTTATGAGATTCTTCTTGTCCGTGCCTTCTTTTATCAAACTTAGTGCCTCTTCCCTGTCCATTTCAATCACTATAAATTTATAAGCAACACAATAAATAAATTCAATATGCCTCCGTAGCTCAGTTTGGATTAGAGCACTTGACTTCTAAATAACTTAGAAGTTCTGATTCGAAGATGAAGAAATCAAGGGGCCGAGGGTTCAAATCCCTCCGGGGGCATTTCTCGTTTTAAACATCAAAGTCAATTAATGATCCACCAAGAATATTATTTTTCTTAGATTCCCTTTTCTTATCTACTTTTTTTTAATCTGGTCTTGTGGCTAACTTTATTATGACAAGAACCACATAATGCTCTACCATTAATGGTTATAGTTCTACCTCCAGAAGCCCAAGGTTTTTTATGGTCATATTCAATATCTCTTGGATCTAAAGGCTTATGACATATAGCACATTTATTACCTTGTTGATAAAGAATTTCATTTTTTTGGCTTCTAGTAAAGGACCTTCTTTTATCTCTACCACTCTTTCTTGAGGAATTAAAACCTAAATCAATTGGTTCTATTTTAATACCAAGAGGATTACTTGCCATACTAAAAATATAGAAAAATATGCATTTAAGGCTATAGCTGTGGCTACAATAATTAAATATAAAAAAACAATTACAAAACTCTTTTAGAATATGTTTTACTATTCTTCGTCTTCGTCCGAATCATCATCGTCTGAATCATCTGTTTCTACGCCTTCGTCCGTTTCTACATCTTCTGATTCTTCAGCTTCTTCTGGCTTTTCTGCAGCTGCACCTGTTTTTTCAACTTGTTCAGCTTTTAGTCCCTTGTCGCCTTCAACAACTTCAAAGGAAACTTTGTCGCCTTCTGTGATGTCAACGCCTTCTTTCAATCCACTTGAGTGGACGAAATAATCTTTTCCATCATCGCCAGTTATAAATCCAAAGCTTTTGTTTGGATTATAAAACTTTACAACACCTGTTACCATATTAATACCTCCTATTGATATTCCAGATTTTCCTTTTAACCTTTTTAAAGGGATGTTTTAGTTAACATTTTTCTGTAAAGTCCGTTGGTACCAATTGGTTTTAATCAAAGAGAATTTAAAGCTTTTTTTCTAATTAACAGATGTGATTAAATGAGTAATAGAATAGAGGGTAAAAAAACCCATCTTACAGCTGTAATTGAATCAAATCCTGACGACCAAAGAATTTTGTATAGAGCAAGCTGTGATAGAGAAGGCTGTAAGAAAAGATGTAAAGTGCTCAATTGTTACCAAGGAGAGAACTTGTCTCTAGCTTTTATGGACCCACCCAGTGACTTGGAAAGGTGTGAGGGAGTTGTTGGTGATTTGAAATTAATCGATCCTAAAATAGGTTTCAAAGAAGATTATTCTATAGAAAAATTCGTATATGAGTCAATAAGTTGCTCTGAATAATCTTTTTATCTGTATTAAACAAATTATTTTTTGGTTAAATGGCAAGGATAATATCTGTATTGTCTGGAAAAGGTGGTGTTGGCAAAACAACTTTGGTTTCTAATCTTGGTACTGCCTTGGTGAAGAGGGGAAAGAAGGTAACAATACTCGACGCCAATGTCACAACGCCCAATTTAAGCTTACATTTAGGCATTCCTCTCTATCCAGTCACTCTTCATGATGTTCTAAGGAATGACACGCCTATAGAATCAGCCATCTACGACCATCACACTGGGTTGAAGATAGTTCCTGCTTCATTGTCAACTGAAGCTTTGAAAGGAATTGACATGAGCAAGTTGGAAAAGGCACTCTCACACCTTGTTGACAAGAACGACATAATCATTGTTGACTCTGCAGCTGGTCTTGGAAAGGAGGCATTGACTGCAATGGATGTTGCAGACGATATTTTGATTGTGACCAATCCAGAGCTGCCAGCTGTTGCAGACGCTTTGAAGACAATAAAGATAGCCCAGGACAACAATACCAATGTTTTGGGAGTCGTGGTAAACAGGGTCAGGGGTATGAGTCATGAATTGTCAATGGACGAGATAAGGTCCATGCTTGAGGTCCCGATAATCTCTATAATTCCTGAGGATTTGGCTGTTCCCAAGTCAATTTCTAAAAAAACTCCTGTTGTACATCACAAACCAAGAAGCAAATCATCGATACAGTTCCAGAAGCTCGCATCAAGGATACTTGGCGAAACTTATTACGGAGCCAAGAAGAAGAGCTTTTTTGAAAGATTGTTCTTCTGGTGGGACTAGTCTCTAAAAGATTTCTTGAGGAAGCTCTGTGTTGCCTTTCCTAAGTTTTCTCGTTTTCTTTCTGCTATTTCTATTATGTCATCCAAGAACAGGCAGGGCAGCAAAATAATTATGAAATACAATAAAATTCCAAAACCTAGAGAAGATATCACATACCCTTCTATTAGGTATGGCGGGTTGTCAGTGCTCATTGGAATCTTTATGTTGAAGTCTATTGAGTACTGAGTGTTACTTAGGGGGTAAAACAAGGCAGGGCCCGCACCTTCTACTATTCCTATGCCGGTTCCGAAGCTAGGCGAGGAGAACAAATCTAGGAAAAGGTGGCTTGAAGAAAATACCAACAATAGAAGTAAGAACCCTTTGGCATAACGGTTCATTCTGAAATGGAATGCTAGGTACAACAATACCAATGGAAGTAGGATTATTACAAAGACATTATGGAATGTCGCCCTTTCCAAACCAATGAAGTGGTCCACATCTATCAATACTGTTAAAACAGCAGCTGCCAGTATTGACTTTATGGGATGCTTGACATTCAGCCTTGCTGCAAGCGCGGCAATTATCGGGAATATGAAATGAAACATGCTGTCCATCTAAACAACCTCGATCTCAAAGGCAATCACTGGTTTCTCAAGCTTCCATTTCTCAAGTATTTCAGGCTTGATTTCCCCGAAGAATCCTATCTGCTTTTCATTGACTGTTATCTCTCCGACCCTTGTCTCAATAAAGCTCGGATGCTTGTAATCATTTATCTGGTAGTCATATCCTAAATTCTTCAGGACGCTCTCTATTATTGACTTCATCTCTGTCAGGTTGGTGTTGTCATATGAAACAACTCCTGCCAGCTTTCTGATAGTCTTGGTTCCTGTTTCTTCTGTTTCATCAAGAGCAACGCAGTCACCTATTTCAAATATTCTCTGCGGGTAGTCCCTGTGCTTGTTCGACACCAGGTTCCTTATCAAACAGGGAAGAAGCCATGTCCTGCATATTGTGTATTCGCTTGATATAGGATTCATTAATTCTGCTGCAGTCCCATCAACATTCATTTTTGAGAAGTTGTTCTCTTTGCTCGTTAAAACAAAGTTGACAATCTCCTGGCATTCCAAACCGACCATTAGCTCTCTTATCTTCCTTGTCAATACTTCTATTCCAGCTTCTTTTCCAATTGTTGCCAGTTCAGGAATCTCTGGCTCCAGATTATTATAGCCATAACCGATTGCAACATCTTCTACCAGGTCAATTGCATGCAGTATGTCAGCACGATAAGGAGGTATTGAGACTGTTATTTTACCGCCTCTTGGTTTTGAGGCGCTGTACCTCATCTTCTCAAATAATTTTACTATTTCGTCTCCGGTTAATTCCAATCCTATGATTTTGTTTATGTATTCAATGTCTATTGTTTTCTGGACTGGTGTGAGGTCAGGCATCTTCTTGTTGCCGACCTTTACTGTTTCTAATTTACCGCACCTTTCTAGTATGTTGCAGGCCAGTATGTTCAATGCAACATTGACTGTCTTCTCATCCGTTCCTGTAACATCAAGGAATAATGTTTTCGTGTTTTCAGTTACCCTGGTTCTTTCAGAGTTTATTATTGGAGGAAAACTTATCACACCTTCCTTGTCATAAATCAGAGGATACTTGTCTTTTACAAGATGCGCGAATGCAACTCCCTTGGGATGCTTGGTAAGTATTTCCTTTATGGTCATTTCTTTTGTTTTGCCTAAAGGAACAAATGTCTCCTCTTCCACATCCCTGTAAACCAGGGGAGGCTTCATCTTGTCAAAATCATGAACACCAATCGCAACCTTCTTCCTTCCCCTTCCAATGCTGTCGTGCAGTTTTTCCTGGACTTGCATCAGGCTCTTTACCAGATTGTCAGTGAGCTCAACATCCTTTATTATGCCGCATCCTATGTATGGTCTCACTTCAGAGTTCTCTTTTTTCAATACAACCTTTGAGTCAGAGACATCATACTTTTTCAAACCGCTTTCTATTTCCAAGAAGCCTTTCATCCACCTTACTATTCCCTCAACAGAGAAAAAGTCAGGCCTGTCAGGATTCATCTCACATTCTATGACATCGCCGTCAATCCTTGACTCTATCTTTATCAGGAACAGGACTTCCTCTATTTCATCGTCTGTCATTTCCTTTCCCAATAAATTCAACAAATCCTTTTTGCTAATCTCAATTACAACCATCTAATCACTCAAACCAGCCTCTTTGTAATACTCTTTAACCTTTTCAAGTAGTTTTTTTGTCTTAGTTCTGTAAAAATCATTTTAATCACATTCCCGTTGGATTGTCTATGAAGACAGTCTTTAAGTCGAACTCTCTTTCCAATATATTTCCCAATATCTTGATACCTACTGTTTCTGTTTTGTAATGGCCCCCTAAAATCACGTTTAATTTCCCTTCCTTTGCACGAAGATAAGGTCCATGACCTAGCTCTCCAACAATCAAAAGGTCCACACCCTTCTTGATTGCCAGACTAACTTCAGGACCGCCATAGCCTGAGTTCACAGCTATTTTTCTTACCCTCTTTTTACCAAATCTCCATATTTTAAATCTTGTCTTCAACTTCTTTCCCAATTCTTTTGCTATTGAGTCAATGCTTCTACCTTTCGAGTATGTTAGGTATCCTACTTCTGAGAAAGAAGCCTTTGGTTCCAGTCCAATCATTCTTAGTATGTTAGCATTGTTACCATATTTCTTATGAATGTCTAAAGGAAGATGAGAAGCATACAGAGATATTTTGTTTTTCTTCAGGAATTTCATACGCTTCTTTATTAAACCTGTAGTGTCTTTTTGTTTGGGCTTAAGAATACCATGATGAACTATAATGAGGTCGCAATTTAACTTTTTGGCCTTTTCAAAAACATCCATACATGCATCTACAGACAAACCAATTTTTTTCACTTCAGTAGATGACTTTACTTGAAGACCGTTCTTACACCAAGGGTCTTTTATTTTTTTGACTTTCAATTCCTTGTTCAAAAATCTTACAATCGAGTTTATCTTTGCCATTCAATCACTTTTTTCTGCTCCAGTACAACCATACATTCTTGTCCACTATGAAACCTGATTTTTTGTAAAATTCTATGGCATTTTTGTTTTTCCTACTGGTTGTGATGAAGATGGCTGCTACTCCCTTTTTCTTCATCTCTTTTACGACTCTTTTGACAAGCATGGTTCCTACACCTTTTTTTCTGGAACCCTCGCTGACGAACAAGTCCTCGATGTAACCGAACTTTGAAAAGCCGTGTTGGATAAGATTGGCCCAACAGAACCCCACAACATCTTTTTTATCTTCAGCCAGAAGAACAATCTTCTTGACTTTCGTATCTAGTGGTACCTTTCCCTTAACCTTCCTCTTCCAGTCAGGATAAAGACCGAAATAAAGTTCAGTTATCTTCTTTCTGTCCTTTGATGTTGCGTTCCTTATTTTCATTCAATCACCTTTTGAATATTTTCATACCTTCCAGTAGACCGTATACTGCAATAACCAACCATATTGCATTCAAGAGAGCAGATGGGTATGCCTCGTTGGCTAGAGCATTGAATCCCAGTGTTATTGCTCCAATAAAATTCAAACCATGATATATGAAAGATCCAATCTTGACCTTCTTGGTAGTAATCAAAAGATATGCCACTAATACAAGTGCCATGCCAAACCAGCCGATTATCTCAATAATTAAGTCTGCCATCTATTTCACCATTGGAGTTTTCCTTAACCATTCTAGATCATCAGAGAACAGCATCCTGATGTCAGTTATGTTCAGCTTTGCCATGGCCAGCCTGCTAATCCCGATTCCCCATGCCAGCACCTGATAGTCTTCTATACCTAGCGGTCTCAATAGTTCAGGTCTAAACAAACCTGCAGGCAATACTTCTATCCATCCCATCTGGGGGTGCTTGACAAAACCCTCAACAGAAGGTTCTGTGTAGGGGAAGAAGCCTGGCTTGAACTTAACCTCTATTGAGCCCAAGCTCTGCGATATTTCCTTCAAGTATCCTAAAACATTCCTGAATGACAAGTCCTTACCAACAACTATGCCCTCACACTGGTAGAATTCTGCTAGATGACTTGCATCTATGATATCAGGCCTGAAGTTCCTATCTATTGTAAAATACTTTCCTGGTTTTTCACCAATCTCGTAAAGTGTTCTGGCAGAAACAGCTGTTGTGTGTGATCTTAATAGAACCTTTTTGCTTTCTTCCTTTGACCAGTGGCCACCCCATCCAGTACTTTCAGTAACCCAGCCGCCCTCGTGCGTTGCCTTGACCTTTGAAATGAGATTCTCGTCAGGCAGTCTTCCTGTGCTCGGGTTTTTCATGTAGAATATGTCTTGCATGCTCTTGGCAGGATGGTCCTGCGGTATGAACAAAGCGTCGCAGTTCCAAAAAGAAGTCTCGACCAGAGGGCCTTTCATTTCCTGGAACCCCAAACCTATTAACTTGTCTCTTATGTCTTCTTCGAATTGGACATAGGGCTGCTTTTTACCAGCATAGACTTTGGGAGCAGGAGCATTCACATCATATTTCCTGAAGGCCTTGTTTTTCCATTCTCCTGTTTTGATTAGTTGTGGTGTCAGCTGCGCTATTTCTGTTGAATTTGTTATTTCTATAACAGGTCTTTCTTTCTTGTAGAAGAAATTAATTAGTCTCTGCCAAAAAGAAACTTTTTCTGTTGTTTCCGTTTCGGTTACAGTATCTTCCATCTCCGCAATCAGTTTTCTGCTCAATAGAATCTTTGTTAGTTTTTCATCTGTTGTTCCATTCTTATCAATATCATCTAATGATTTTTCAATTTCAGTTCTCTCACTAATTGCCTTTTTACCGAGTTCAGTTATTTTGACTTTCTTGTTCTCAATCTCTATCCATGCATTCCTTCTTGCCCATCCAATTGATATCCCGGATTTTGGTGATTTGGAAACCTCTTCCAATGGCTTCTCATCTCCTAATGACTTTAGCAATTGCTTCTCCGGCAAACCGTTCTTTAGATAATCCTGACCCTCAGGTGTTAACTTGTACATATCAACCAAATACCATTTTTCTTGCAACTGGTTCAAACTTTTTGTATTTCTTTTGATGCTCTTTTAAGAATTCTTCAACGAATTTTATGCAAATCTTTTTGCAATTTCCACACATAAGACTTCCAGACTTGCAGTTTTTATAAATATCTTCAACTTGTTTATCGTCAGGATGGTGGAATTTAAAAATATTATAGACTTTGCATATGTCGGGATTGCCCCCTGTTTTTTTCTGCTCTTCAACAGTGTCTTTGCCTCCAGTGAATGAGTTCAGTATTTTCTTTTTGGCTACTTCTGGCTTGTCCCTTAAGAAAATGGCAGTGTCAGGCACTGAAGAGCTCATCTTCATGCCCTCTTTAAGGCCTGGTTGATGGGTGATGTATATTGAGGACGGCAGTTCCATATCATACGGAAGCCTTTTGGCAACATCCCTGACAGCCCTTATGTGAGGGTCCTGCTCGATTGCAATTGCAGTTATGGATGGCATCTTTCCGCAATACTCTTTCAGTTGGCCGTGCAAGATGTCTGCGTATTGTAGGAGGTTTGCTGAAACCTTTCCCAGGTCCAGAGTTCCGTAAATTGCTTGAAAAGTCGCCCCAGTGATTTTTTTAGAAAGCTCGAAAGTGAATTCATAATATCTCTGCTCTTTCTTGCTTTGTATGTAAACATCATTCTTTGTCAGGCCTAATGCTAGGACATCTGCCAAGTTGCTTACAGCAAACTCCTTTGCTGTTTTCAAGTCGGGAATCTTCTTCCTGCTCGTGTAGGCGTCTATATCACATATGCCGAAAAGGTTTTTGGCTCCGCAATTTTTGAAAAATATGAATAGGTCTATCACAGCCTTGTGGCCCATGTGCAGATATCCGCTGGAAGCTATGCCTGTCATGTTTATGAAGGGCTTTTTGTTCATTATCCTATTGTAAACCTTCTCAAAATCCCTGTGGGCTATCACGATTTTTCTTCTAAAGGCTAGATGATTCAGATTCTTTCTGTATTCTTCTGGAAAGGGCTTTAGGCCGAATTCCTTGAAGACATTTGAATAATCCTTTATTTCGATTGAGCCCCACGGATCTATTCTTTCATTTTTCATATACTCACCTTTACAGCTAATAGATAAATTACTCTAGCTTTATTTTTAAGCTTACTAGAAATAGACAAATCTTCTAAATAAATTGAAGTGAATCCCATCCCATGTAATCGCCTAGAGGATTATTTGAAGTCAAAAATATATAAAATTATCTTAAAGCAACAAACCAGTTGTGTGCTCGGCATTGCCCACTGACTTACCCAGCTTCTTCAAAAGAATACTTCTGCCTGTCTTGTTGTTTGTCAGTTTCAAATCAGAAATAACAGATGGATACTCATTGTAGACAAGTTTGTTGGGTATTATACCCAGTGATTTTTTCTTGAAGGACCATGAGGAGTGAGAATAGCTCTTCACTTTGAAACTTATTCTTTCCTTTTCATTGATTCCTGTTATAAGAAAAGTCGGCAGATACTTGCCCAATCTCCTTACTTTTATGTTGTCGAACTTGTGCATGCTCCTGCCGTCAAAAAAGGATATGTCCTTCTTGATTGACTTCCCAAACACATGCGGGTTGAAGTATGTCAGTATGCCGCCGTTCTCAAAGTGGAATATGCCCCAGTACCACGGGACTGAAGGGGCATTAACGAAAACTCGCTGGAAGTAGGCGCTTCCACTTATCGGTTCATTCCTTATTTTTCCCCTTAGGCTGAGACGGTTCATTTTCAATATTGAGTATCCCACATTTCCCAGATAATTGTTGGAACGATAAACTGGCATTGAAAACTTATGACCTTTATTACTTTCTGCAATGAAAGTGAAATCATTTCCTATCTTTACCATGTTCTTGTTATTGTCTGTGGAAAAGGAAGTTGGTGTTTTTGAATCAGATGAAAGCTCGTTGCCTGACAGCTTTAGGTTGCATTGCTCTAGGACGAAGTTGTGGTTCATCTTTTCTCCATCAAAGTACCAGACAGCCACTGCGCCGTCCAGGTTTTTTCTGTCACTATTGCGGTTCAGCCTTATCTTCAGCTTGTTGCACTCTATCTCTTTCACATTCTTGGTTGACCATAGAATCATTAGCTGCCTCGGCTTTCCAGGATTTTTAGGATTGTTGAAAAAGAACAGCCAGAACCACCACCACCAAGCCCCTCTCGGTCTGGATTCGTTCTCTATATTAAAAACCTTCTTCTCAAAATCAATCAAATCTTTTGTTTTAGGCTTCATTTTCACTTACCTCTTTAAAAAGAAAATTATACGAACTTTCCTATTTCAGTCTTGCTGTAGAAGTCCTTAAGCTTTTCCAATGCCTTGTTTACGTCCTCCACCCCTATCTTGGGCGCGTTCCTCTTGGTGGCAATCTCTCCAGTGCTTTTCATCAAGAACAGTCCGGTCCTTATGTCCTTTACGTTATAGGTCTTCCTTATTACCATTTCGAATGCGTCATAGTCCCAAGAGCCAGGAGAGAAGGCGTGCTTCTGCCTCTCATATAGAATTTCTTTGGTCTCTTCGAATTTGTAAGGCTTAAAATCATTTCTTTCCAATAATAATCTTGATAACAATCTCCTGTCCATTTTAGTAACTATATCGCTTATGTTGGTTATGAGGAATATGGTCTTGTATGGGACATCCTCCAGAATCCTGTAAAGAAAATCAAAGTCCTTTACCTTGTCCAGCTCGTCAAAGGCGAAAACAACGCCGTCATACTTGCTGAACTTTTCTATGAGCCTGTCGAATATTTCGTCTGAGGACATCCTGTCAATCAGCTTCAGGTCCATCTTCTTTGCAATCTCGTTTATTATCTTAGGACTAGTGTCCCTCTTCCAGCAGTTAACATAGATGGGCATTATATTGTCTGTCTCTTCAACGAGCATCCTGAATACGTATTTGACGCAGGCTGTCTTGCCTATTCCGGGCGTGCCTGTTATGATTAAATTAGTGCCATTTCTCCTCTCGAACAACGGCTTTATGCACTCTGCTATGTACTTGTGCTGCTCCTCCCTGTGCGGCAGCAGCTTAGGCAGGAAGGTCTGTTCCAGAATAGCAGGGTTAGTGAAAAGACTCATAATAGATATTCGGCTGTAATTTATTTATTGGTTTACCACCCTGAGTAGGAAACAAAATAGATGTTCCCCTGATTTCTATTATTCTCATGTTCCTTAGGAGAAAGAGCAGGCTTGAAGAACTATTGTCAAGAATAGAGCCGTTGAAAACAGAAAGCTTCCTGGAAGTGAAGGGTTTGTCCGGGCGTATTGCCCCGGACAAGCTCAGATATTCCAATGGAAATTATGTCAGTTGCGTTAGTTTCCCGGAGGCCCAATTGCTGACAAGAGAGCTAAGCAATGGAATCAAGGTAAGACTACCAAGCCTTGAAGAAGACTATATGGCCTTCAAGAGATTGGATGACAAATACAAGGAAACTGTTCTTTCCTCACCTCCTGAATGGAAGGCCGAATACGTGGACGGTAGTTTTATGATGATAAATCCAGAAGTGAGAAAAGTTGACATGCCCAGAGAGTATGAATTCTTTATTCCATCACATCCGTCATCAGGAATAGGTTTTGTTATTTATAATCTGTTTGAAGACTTTAGGGAGAACATTCAATGGCTTGGTCTTAACAGGGATAAGTATGACAGGGCGGCTGTTGTTAGAACAAAAAACTATGAGAACGGAGGAGATATCTATGCTGCTTGCATGACTCCACCGCTTTCTAAGGACATGATTGGATTGAGGCTCTTAGCAGAAGAATAATAAATACTTTTTTCTAAATATACATATAAATCAAAGTGACAAATGATTTGTATGGCTGATATAGAGACTATTGAGTTGTTGGCAAAGAAGAAGGCATTCTTCTACCAGTCTGACGAGATTTACGGAGGCTTTGCTGGCTTCTATACCTATGGTCATATGGGAACATTGATGAAGAGGAAGCTTGAAAATATATGGAGAAAATATTTCTTGAACGAGGATAACTTTTACGAGATTGACCCGCCTCTTATAATGTCTGAAAAGGTTTTCGAGGCTTCTGGTCACTTGAAAGGTTTTGTTGACCCTGTTGCAAAGTGCACCAAGTGCAATACGTCGCATAGGGCGGATCATATTCTAGAGTCATTTTTGGGAAGAACATTCGAGGGCATGACTCCAGAAAAACTGACAAAATTGATAATAGAAAACAACATCAAATGTCCTAAATGTAAGGGAAAATTGGGAGAATCTGGAATACTCAATATGATGTTCTCAATGGAGGTCGGTGCAGAAAAGAATGCAAAAGGTTACCTTAGACCTGAGACTGCTCAGGGCGCTTATGTTAATTTTTCTAACCAATTTACAGCCCTGAGGAAAAGGATTCCTTTGGGTCTGGCTATTGTTGGCAAATCATTTAGGAACGAAATATCCCCCAGGCAGTTAACTATAAGGATGAGGGAGTTCACGCAGGCTGAGTTGCAGATATTTTTCGATCCTGAGAAGATTGATGAGCACGAGGATTGGGAGGATGTTAAAAGTTACAAGTTAACAGTTTTGCCTGTATCAGAGAGTGATAAGAAGGCCAGCATTCAGATGAGCTGTCAGGAGCTATCAAAGACAGTCCCTAAATTTTATGTTCGTTACATGGCAAAGGTACAAAAGTTCTTTTTTGATGTTTTAGGAATTGAAAAAGATAAGTTCAGGTTCAGAGAGTTGTCAGAAGATGAAAGAGCTTTCTACAATAAGATTCACTGGGACATGGAATTGGATACTGAGAGCTTAGGTGGTTTCAAGGAGGTAGGTGGTGTTCATTACAGGTCTGACCACGATCTTCTAGGTCATCAGAAAGTGTCAAAGCAGAAGCAGGAAGTGTTCTTTGACAACAAGAAATTTATACCCCACGTATTGGAACTCTCTTTCGGTGTTGACAGGATATTATATTCATTGTTGGATTTGTCCTATTCAATAAAGGACGAAAAGGTTGTTTTGAAATTGCCTGCCCATGTGGCACCAATAACAGTTTCAGTGTTCCCCTTGGTAAATAAAAATGGTTTAGATAAGAAAGCTGAGATTGTCTGCAAGGAACTTGATAAGCATTTTGATGTTTTCTATGATGGTTCTGGTTCCATTGGTAGGAGATATGCTAGGTCTGATGAGGCAGGTACGCCCTTTGCAGTCACAATTGATTTTGATACAGAAAAAGACTCGACGGTTACGTTAAGATATAGGGACACGGCAGAGCAGGAAAGGGTCAAGATAGATGACTTAGCGAAGATTATTTCCGAAAAGTTCAAATAATTTTTAGAACTCAAACCCACAGTCCATACAAACAAGTATCATCTGATCGCATTTTATGGAAGAACCTTTTCTATAGTGCAGATTCTCTGATTTACATCTGTTGCAAACAAGTCCCATAACTAAAATTTCGATAGTAACTTATTTAAATTTAGTCAAATTCTATTTACTTTTTGTGGTGAGTTAATGTCAAAAACTGTTATAGAAGCAAAAAATCTTAGCAAGGAATTCAAAGATTTGCAAAGAAAATCATTTTTCAGGGATTTGTTTAGCAGGGACTATAAGAAAGTAAAGGCTCTGAACAGGGTAAATCTCAAGATAGAGAGGGGAGAATTTGTTGGTGTCATTGGTCCAAACGGCGCTGGAAAGTCAACAATGATAAAGATACTCACAGGTATACTCACTCCAACATCAGGCTATTCTAAAGTACTTGGTTTGAAACCCTATGAGAATAGAAAGGAGAATGCAAAGAACATTGGTGTTGTTTTTGGATGGAGAACACAGCTCTGGTGGGATCTGATGGTAAAAGATTCCTTTGATTTGCTGAAACATCTGTATAAGATACCTGAATACAGGTTCAGAGAAAATCTGGAAATGTTCTCTTCAATATTGGAAATAGACAAATATATGAAAAAGCCTGTCAGAAAGCTTTCCCTAGGTGAAAGGGTCAGATGTGATATCGCAGCAAGCTTGCTCCATGATCCGGAAATTGTTTTCTTGGACGAGCCTACAATAGGTTTGGATATTGTTGCTAAGCAGAAGACTAGGGAGTTTCTAACAAAGATAAACAAGGAAAGAAAGGTAACAATAATAATAACGACCCATGACATGGGAGATATTGAAGAGTTGTGTGAGAGGATAGTGATCATAGACAAGGGCAAGAAGATTTATGACGGTCTGGTTGATGATATAAAAAAGAGGTTTGGAACAGAAAGGGTATTGATTGTAGACTTTAAGAAAGATGTCAGCAAGAAAGACCTAAAGTGGAAGGGCGTCAGATTTCTTGACTCTGAAGCTGACAAGGTGTTCCTAGGTATAGATACTAAGAAAACTTCTGTTTCTGGTGTAATAACGAAAATACTTTCGAAATGGCCTATATATGACATTTCCATAGAAGAGCCCAAAATAGAGGACATTATCAGAAAAATTTATTGTGAAGGCATATGAGATATTTGCATGTGATTTCTATTGGCCTTAGGGAGAGATTTGCCTACAGAATTCGTTTTTTTGCAAGCCTTTTCGGCGCCATCCTTAACTTAATAGTGCTTTGGTTTGTTTGGAATTCCATCTTTGCTGCTTCTGGCGTGGATTCTATAAACGGCTTTACTCTTCCAGTGATGTTGACTTACCTTGTGATATCATCGTGCCTGAGGCCACTGACATTTTCAGACATAGAATACATATTTCAGGATGATGTGATATCAGGAGCAATATGTACTGATATGACAAAGCCAATAAGCTATCCTATCTTCAGGAGCTTAAAGGGGTTCAGCAATGTTTTGATGAATGCCTTGACGAATTCAATGCCGATTTTTTTGGTCTCAATCCTTATACTAAACATATCTTTGCCAGTGAATCCCCTTGCCTTTGCGTTGAGTGTTGTGCTGGGTTTCTTTGTTGATTATTTGTTGGCTTTCCTTACTGGCATGTGGGTCTTTTGGTCCTCTGGAAGAGTCTGGGGTCTTAGACTCTCAAGGCAAATAATAGCAGAGATATTGTCAGGTGCATTGATACCTCTTTATTTTTTTCCCCAGTGGCTCTCAAACATAACTAGTTTCTTGCCATTCCAGACATTATTCCACATACCAATTTCAATATATTTGGGGAAGATAGCCGATTTTGATATTTTATACTCTATCGGTGTTCAATTGTTTTGGATAGCATTGTTAGGTTCCATTTGCTATCTGGTTTGGAAGAAAGCGGAGAGAAAGGTAATTGTTCATGGTGGTTAGATGCTAAGACTATGGAAACAGCTATTGAAGATGAATATTAAGAGAATGGCAGAGTATAGGGCAGACTTTTTCATAGGCATAATAGCAATATTTTTGACTAATCTTTTATCAGTAACATTTTTTTGGATAATATTCCAGAACATACCTACCATAAACGGTTGGACCTTTGAGCAGATGCTTTTCCTTATAGGTATATCATACTTTTCCATCAGTATATGGCATGTTTTCCTAGTAGGGGCATCTGCCCATAGGGTGGAAAGGCATATAAGAGATGGTAAATTTGACATGTTCCTATTAAGACCAGTCAACACCCTACTATTCCTTCTAATGGGAAATATAGATGACGATGGTATAGGCGATATGATAGCCGGTATAATGATACTCTGGTATTCTTCAAGTGCTCTCTCAATAGCATGGACAATTCCTAACATATTATTCTTGATACTTACTATAACAGGAGGTGTTCTGATATTCTTTTCATTCAATTTGATTATATCTACAACTTCGTTTTGGGTGACCAGATCAAGTGCAATTTCAGAGCTATTATGGCCTTTGACTAAATTTACAGATTACCCCCTTGAGATATACAATCCTGTAATAAATTTCTTTTTGACATTTGTGATACCTTTCGGTTTCATTAACTATTATCCATCACAGTACTTTCTTCAAAAAACAACAGTAAGTTTCATATCGTTTCTCACTCCCCTAGTAGGCTTGATGATGTTTTTCATAGCCTATTCGTTTTGGAAATACGGCATAAAGAATTATAGCTCAACAGGTACCTAATATGAGATTTAATTGGTTTGCAATAACACTTGTGATAATATGCGTAGCTGTTTTTGTCCTGCAGATTAGTAATGAGGCAATAACAGACCAGTATCTTTTAGAATCTTCAGATGTATTCTCAAGGCCCTGGATTTTAGTAACCAGCATTTTCCTCCACGGGAGCATTGAGCACCTGTTCTATAACATGTTTGCTCTTGCTTTGTTCGGTTCCATTCTAGAAAGGATAATAGGAGGAAAGAAGTTCCTTGTCCTTTATTTTCTCGCAGGAATAATAGCAGGTTTGGGCACTATCCCATTCTACGAGGCTTCACTAGGGGCCTCAGGAGCCATAATGGGTATTCTGGGAACATTGGCTGTGTTAAGGCCTGGGATGAGGGTCTATATTAGTTATGTTCCCATGCCAATGGCTGCTGCTGTTGTCGTCTGGGCTGCAGGAGACTTGATAGGCTTCTTCGCTCCTTCTAATGTGGCCAATGCAGCTCATCTGTTTGGCTTAGGTTTCGGTTTAATCATTGGTTTCTATCTGAAAAAGAAGTACGGGGAAAGAATAATATCAAAGAGAAAATCCAGAATAAACATCAATGAGGAAGAGTTCGAGGAATGGGAAGACGACTGGATGTGATTATTTCATAGACACTTTGATTTGATAATGCCTCTTTCTCATAAAATCATCTGAAGATTTAATAGATATAGAATCTTCAATTCCCAGCTTTTTTGCTTCCTCTATAAGAAAGTTCTTGTATTTTTCAAGATTATCTTCAGGTACACGCAGAACATAACATGGACCATTAAAATTACAGGGATTAAAAGAAGGATCAAGTTCTTTTACCTTTTCTCCGAGTTGATCCCATTTCTCTTCAGAAACAGCACAAGCGTTCATACAGATATAGGTAAAGAAAATTTTTTATACTTATCTGACCCTTATCTTCAGGTTCCTTCTGCAGAACTTGCATATCTTCTGGTTGACGCCCTTCCACTTGACATTGGTAAGCCTTCCTACTTCCTTGACTGACTTTTTGCAACGATCGCAGATAACTTGAATAAAAACACCTTGAATATATCTTATCTTAGCAACTTCTTAAACCTTAACATATCTTCTATTTTGTCCTTTTTGTGTTCCTTGCCTCTTATTATTATTTTTTCCAGCCTGTCCAGAGACATGTCAACAGCTTCCCTAAGGTCCCACGCGTACGACTTGCTCACGAAAATTCCCCTCTCAGTCATCAGCCTGGTCCTTATCGAGTACTTTACCTTTCCCTTCTTATCGTACCTTTTGACATGCAGGAAGAAGAATTCGGATTTGGTCATCTTTGTTAGTTTTTGCAGGCTGTCCCTTATCATCCTGTTAACTGTTGCTAGTATGAAATCATCCTCGTCCTTAAGACCGCTTATCTGGTAGAATATGCCCTTCTGCTTGAAACTGGAAACATAGACTTCCAGCAGGTCCTTTTCAGTGACAACACCGATTGGTTGTCCCCCCTCCAGAACAATGATGCCGTCTGTCCTGTTCTTGTCTATCAGGCTTACAATCTCGTTCAAAGAATTGCTTCTTTCAGCAGTTACCGGATTCCTGTCCATTATTGTTGACACTGGTATGCCCATCATTGTCTCCTTTTCAGCTGCTTTTGAGTAGAAACCCATTCTATCCCTTGGCTTTACTGCCTTCAGCAGATCGAATATGGTCACAACTCCTGACAGCTTGTTTTTGCTGTCAACAACAGGGAGCCTTGATATGTTCTTCTCCCTCATCAGCAATCTGGCCTTCCCGATGTCAACATCATTGGTTATGGTCTCTGGCATGGACATTATCTGCTCTGCTTTGGTCTGCCTGAACTGCTTTGTCTTTGAGGAGAAGTTTATTATGTCGTGCATGGAGATTATGCCGACCACCTTGCCCTTTTCCACAACAGGCAGGCCTATCAGCCCGTTCTTCAATATCAGCTCAGCTGCCTCGTTTATGTCTTGGTCGGGAGAGACAGTTGCAGGATGCGACTTGACAACCTTGGCTATCTTTGTCTTTTGGGGATTGGTGACATTCTTCCTTGCAATGTCCTTGGAATAGACAATGCCCTTCAGCTTCTTGTTTTCCACTATCGGGATTTCCCTTATATGATTTTTTTCCACCAGGGAAATCAGTTCTGATACAGTGTCCTCAGGAGACAGGCAAATCACGTTTTTTGACATTATATCTTTGACAATCATCATAAAACCTACGGAGATATGTAAGTGACGCTGTAGTAAGTGCAGTCGCCCTCATTGTCCACGACAGCCCAGAGCATGTTGGATCTTATGTTGTGCGCGAGCCTGACTGCCCTTGACAGCTCCTGGAACGAGCAGTCGTAGTCCTCTGAGACGCAGAAAACAATCCATTTAGTATGTTCTCTTGCAGACTTGGGGCCCCTCTTGATTGGTGATACGCCTCTCTCGTATACTCGAAAGTCGCAGCCGAACTTGAAGCCTGTCCTCACAGGCAGTCCCCTCTCTCTCAAGTCCTTGTAGGCATTGTATTTTATCAGGAACCTCTTGTCCCTTTTCTGGGCGTGCTTGTAGATGCTTTTCAGCGTGACCTTCTTCTTGTCCTCCTTGATCTCGATCTTCTTCCTCTCCAGAAGGTAAGTGGCCTCTATTACGGAAAGCTCCAGCCTGTCATCAAAGATTTCGCCGAACCATCCCTTGTCAAATATCTTTCTGCCGTCTCCCGTGTTCCAGACTATTACCTTGTCTTCTTGGAGTTCTGCTTTCGGAGTTTTGTCAGGCATATAATCACTTTAGGTTTGCACTATTTAAAACATTTTCTTAATTGGGAATGAGAGTAGACTTTTTATTTTATTATAATTTGAGCTAGCAATCGACTTACCTTCTTCTGTTTCTATCTTTTCGTACATATTTTCAGTTTTAATTATGGTTTTTTTCACACCCTCTTCAAAACTAAGCTTTCTTTCTAACCACATATAATATAGAAAGGCTATCCATGTGCCTGTTTCAATATCCAGAAAAGCTATACCATCGGCGTCTTTGATTATCTGAGCCTCTATTGTTTCAGCTTTGTCATCTCTTTCGGCTCTGTGAGTTAGAATACAATTGACGACCTTTTGTATTGTTTTTTCATCACAACCATGTTTCCTCAGAAGTGGTTCTGCTATTTTTGCACTTTCTATATGGTGGTTTTTCAAATCCTTTGTTTTTCCAATATCGTGAAGTAGAGCTGTTAATTCTACTACCAGTTTGTCAGACTTTATTTTTGACGCCAACAATAAAGCATAATTTCTGACAGAATCTACATGACTAAGGTAAAGAATGTCTCTAGGAGGAGGATTACTAAACACATATTCTTCAACAATTCTTACTAAAACAGTTTCGGTAACCATAAAATCAACCTATGTTTATTCCTCTTGTCATTAGTTTAATCTTGCAGTTCTCGCAAAAATACTTTTGCTTTATGTCGATGTCTCCTACAGATGGGGAAAAGCACATGACACACCATGTGTTGCAGCAGTGCCCCAAGCTGAGATGGTGCCCTATCTCATGTATGACCTCCTTGACAGTCCTATCACCGAGAAGGTTCATGTTGGCTCTCTCGTCGTAGAACTCTGGTCTCAGTCTTGTGATAGAGACAATGGCAGAGCTCTTTGCAGGATATTCCAGGCTGAAAACGAAGTTCAGGCCACCGTAATAGAGGTCAACGTCAGTTATCAGTAAGGTCGGGATGTTCTTGTCTATGAACTTGACTGCTGACTTTTCAGACAGCAGACTGAGTATCACTTCTGCATTGTACTGCTTTCTCCACCTGTTGAATGAGCCCTCGGGAAGCTGGAGTCCCGGCATTATCCTGCACTTTATGTTCAGGTTGCTCTCCAGGTCGTTTCGTACCTTGTCCAATATGCCCTGGGCTATGTTGCTGACCGGCACTATACGAAGAAACATATACTAAAAATTGGATTTTAAAGATTAAAAAATAAGTGGGACAGGCGTGATTTGAACACGCGACATCACGGTCTTCAGCCGTGCGCTCTCCCAGGCTGAGCTACTGCCCCTACAAATTGATAAAGGATTATAATATTTAAACCTTTTAGTGCTGTTTTGAATCCGGTTTTAGAATGAGCTGATAATAAAAATTTAAAGAAAGAAAGTTCGAAAAAATAAAAACGCCATCATCGTTTTCTCAGGCAATTTATTTACTATCTTTTGGTTTTTTTCTTTTTTGTTGTCTTTTTCTTTGTTACTTTCTTCTTTGCTGCTTTCCTTTTTGCTGCCATTTTTTACACCTCAATTTTTTTTATAAAATAATACGAAATAATTTTTTTATTTCGTAATTTAAATTATAATTTTTTGATATTTATAGTTATGTCTTTTTTACGCAAAAATAAAATAAAAATATTTTATAGAAATTAGTCAATAAATTCTTTGTTTTTAATTTTTTCTGGTATGTATACGTCAGAAGTGAATGTTATTCCCTTGGAAACTAGGGCGTCTAGTTCCACCTTCCCCTTCATGTCCATCATCAGTTTGAACTGCCTTTTCCATTCTTTCTTGTCCTTGAACCACTCGTAGTTGGAAATTTGCTTTATTCTCTTAATGTCAACATCCTTGAATTTTATTATGTGTTTTTTCAGGCCATACTTTATTATGTCATCCCCTGATAACCCAAGGAATTTCGCGTCAGGTATTGCCAGTCTTTCTGATATGTGGGCCAATGATATTGAACCTGTCTTGATGACAGAATATATGTAAATCCCCCATGGGTCGAAATCTGTCAAGATATAAACAGGAAGTTTCAGTTCCTGATTCATTCTTTTGAGCAGTCTCCTTATTCCCCTTGTTGCCTGACCCTGGGATGCGATTATCACACAGTTCATCTTGTCCCATAACCTATCTTCGTGCAGTCTTTCCCACACAGCAGCCTTTTCCATGTAGATTATAAACTTGGCATCCACTTTCTTGAACTCAATCTCCTCGACATTGGAGGGGATAGCCCATCCACCACTTCCCAGCTTTGACCAGTCGATAAGGTCTCCCTTGTCCTTAATTACTATTCTTCCCGCAGCTGCTCCTAGTTTGTTAGCGTTTATGTGAAGCTGTTCTCTGAGAAGGTTTGTTATCAGCTCCAAGTCTTCAACGGCCATGTTAGACTCATCCTGCTCGTTGACTATGTCTATGTCAGAATCGGGAAGCGTTCTCCTCATTGCATAGAAAACCTCTCTCAGACTTATGTGCTTGTCAACATCAAGCAACTGCTTTGCCAGTGCGGCAACCTCAGCGGTCTGTGTGAACTTTCTCACATGAGCAACATTGAAGAAATACCTTTTTGACTTGTTTATCCCAAGTTTCAGTATCCTGTTCTTCTCATCATAATAAACATTAGAGAGGCTTCTCACAGGAACATCCATTGAGGGATTCTTCTCACTCTCAATATCCTTCACTATTTTCTGACCTAGTTCCTTAAGGTTTTTCTTCCCCTGCTTCAGCTTCTCCGTTTTCGCCATTTTTAGTACCTCTCTTTAATAAGTCTTCCAGACCTTTTCTGATTTTCCCTTCTGGCGTGTCTGTTATTTTTGACAAGGCTATTGCAACTTCTGGTATGTATTTCTCAAAAAGGTTCTTCCTTTTTTCAAGTTCGTGCCTTTTCTTCTTTCTTGAAATGAAAAGTTTGAGTTTCCTGCCAGCGTCTTGAAGCGCCAGTTTGATTTCCTTTACGATTTCAGGATAGCTTGCTATTGCCTGCTTTCCTTCTGAAGTGTAGGGAACCCAGACAGATGCGAAATGAACAGTAATTGCCACAGGACCGTTTGGTATGGAACCTCCTGACTGCTGCAAGCCGTATCTTCTCCAGTCAGTCTGCTGTACAGCCTTTGTTATTGCGCAGTCTCCCTTGTGATACATCAGAGGAACCTTGTTTGCGAATCTCAAAAGCTCCGCCTTGTCTTTCGGGTTCAGACTTCCTCCGTATGCTATTCCGACCTCAACTGCGAAAGGCCTTCCCCTGTAGACTGTCGGTGACCTTGATATTGCAACAAAATACTCTGCATCTATCTGCTTTCTCAAACCTTTTTCTATCATTTCCTCTCCTATCTGAGACAGGCAGTCTGTTGATGGGGCAATGAGTTTTATTTTATTCATTGCATTGTGCAATTTTACAATATCATCGTGAGCAAGATTTATTGGCTTCTTCTTAGGATCGATTTTCGCCAATTTGAATATCTGTTCAGCTGATGTGCTTCCTATTCTTGAGAATTCCTTTTTCAAAAACCTCTTTATGTCCTTTTCCTTTGATAGTTTTGCCATTCTCCTTAGGATTCCAAGCTCAACTCCGTGCGGATGAGGTTTGATTTCCCTTGGCATCTTAGGAAGTTTTTGCACTGCTCTTGAGAATGTTATCTTTTCGTTGGGGCCGTTGTAAACTATCTTTGTATAAGGGTTCATTATTGCTGTTTGCTTCAGGTATTCTGGGACAGACACACCCTTTTCTATGTATCTTGCCTCCATTTCCATCTCGATTTTTATGCCATGCCACTTGTTGGGGTTTTTTGATTTAGTAGAAGATATTATGTGAGGTTCGTTTTTGATAACATCAAGCATCAAGACAAGGTCTGTAATCTCATTTCCTATACTTGATGATATTTTAACTGGTTTTCCTGTTGTTAATTGAGAATATAAGATGGCTCCTGCAACTCCAATGCCCTGTGTACCTCTTGCCTGCCTTAATCTGTGGAACTTGCTTCCGTAAAGGAACTTGCCAAAAGCTAGGGAAAGCTTCTCTTCAATTATTCCAGGGCCATTATCTTCGACCTTTAAGCGGTATCTGCTGTCTCCAATCTGCTTTATAGTAACCTTTATGTCAGGAAGTATGCCTGCTTCTTCGCAAGCATCAATTGAATTGTCTACTGTCTCCTTTACAATGGTCAGCAATGCCTTTGTAGGGTTGTCATAACCCAACAAGTGCCTGTTCTTCTCGAAGAATTCGGCCACAGATATTTCTTTCAGACTTTTTCCCAGTTCTGTTGCGTTTTTCGAATTATCTGCCATTTTTTACCACTCAATTGAATTGACACTTATTCCTTTTAAACTTAATTGCATTTTTTAGAAGTTAAGTTCTATTTTTTATATAAATACACTTGTGTTTAATATAAGTTTGTCTTTTCAATTTATGAATATAGGTGAGAGAGATTTTAGAAACAGTGATTGTTCCCCTGGATAGGATAAAGGTAATTAAAGACAGACCTGTCAATCATAAGATAGAAAATACCCTCAATGTGAAAATCGAGTTCCAGGACAATCTGGTTGAAATCAAAGGCGAGGGCATAGAGCTTTTACAGGCAAAGTGCATAGTGAAGGCAATAGCAAAGGGTTTTGTTCCGAAAAAGGCCTTTAGATTGTTTGATGAAGAAGAAGTTTTGGAAATAATAGAGCTGGAAGGCTTCAAGGACAATAAATTGAAGCTGATAAAGTCAAGGCTGATAGGCACCAGAGGCAAGACAAGGATAATTATTGAGAAGGACAGTGGCTGCTTCATGTCCGTGTGCGGCAAGACAGTATCCCTGATAGGCAAATACCAACAGCTTGAAATAGCTAGAGACGCTGTTAACATGATACTTAGAGGATCAAAACATTCAAAGGTATACGGCTTCTTACAAAAGGTAAGGAATGATTAGTATGAAGTTTTGTTTTTTGTGTGGTAAGAATACTGAAGAATTGGTAGAGGGCTACTGCGAGGACTGCTACAACAAGGAGTTTAACCTGATAGAAGTTCCTGAGAAAATGACCTTTACAGTGTGCAAGAGGTGCGACCGCATAAAGCACAGGAACAATTGGGAGGAAATTGAGGTTGGGGAGCTTCTGAGGGACAAGATTAAGATTATGGGAAAGAATGTCAGCATTAAAATCAATAAGAACGATGTCCTCCATGTTATCGCCAAGGGCTATCTTAAGGGCTCTAAGAAAATTAAAGAAAAAGAGGAGCATGTTATAGCTCTCAAGCCAATTAAGAAGGTTTGTATAGACTGCTCTAGAAGAAGTGGCGGATACTTTGAAGCTGTTATTCAGCTGAGAGGCAATACAGCCGAGGCCATGAACTTCATAGATGATCAGATAATAAGGGAGAACAAGACTTTCAGGGTGGAGGAACTAAAGAACGGGATGGACATCTATCTGGCAGACAATAATTTCGCGGACAGAGTAGCAAACGAGTTAAAAAAGAAATTTGACGCCGAAGTAAAAAAGAATTACAAGCTGGTTACTAGAAAGAAAGGTAAAGATATTTATAGAAGTTCGATATTAGTAAGGATTGATTGAATGGAAGAAGTGATCATAAGAGTTAGAATGCCCAAGAAAGGGGAGATTTTGGGAACTGTTAATGCTCTTTTGGGAGGCGGAAGAATGGAAGTCAAGTGCGATGATGGTTTTACTAGGATATGCAGGATACCCGGTAGGGTAAGAAGAAGAATGTGGGCTAAGGCCGGCGATCTGGTATTAGTGACACCATGGGTAGTACAGACTGAGGAAAGGGCAGACGTTATTTGGAAATACTCAAGAGCACAGTCTTTATGGATTAAGAAAAAAGGCATGTTGAAGAAAATCTCCTTAGACTAATTCTTCGGAAAAGATGAGATGGTTTAGTATACCTTCCGTGCCTAAAAGGTGCCAAAGGAAATTTAAATTTTCTATAAGTCTAGTTATCTCTTTTGTAAGTGCAGTTATTCTTTTATACTAATTAAGTTATAATAAGAATAAGTAGAGTTTATACGTGGTTTTTTGCCCAAGAAAATTTACGATTATCCTGATGAGGAGAGATTGGAGATACTTGTCTTAGCTAATTCTCCCTGTATGCCAACAGATTTGCTGAAAATAGAAGGAATCCCTGTAAAACCCAATACCTTGGAGACAATCAGGAAGAAACTTGACTGGCTTTGCAATGAAGGCAAGATAATGAAGAGGAAAGTGGCTCACGGCAACCTCTACTGGCACATGAGCATAGAGCATTACAAGAAGAGGACATTGACAAAGGCAATGAAGGAAATTGTCAAGATTAATGGAAAAACAGAGGAAGTTTAGACAATATTCCACAAGGTGATTTCCAATTCTGCTGTTTCTGGCATGTCACAGCACAAAGAAAAGAAGGATGATGTTGTTACAGTCTCCCTTTCTGTGTAAACTCCCTTGGCGACCCATTCATCACACCTTGAAATTATGGCAGATTTTAACAATGTTACATATTCGCTGCTAAACGGAAAGTCTGAAATCCAGATTGCGCTTCCATTTGATGCCATTTCTGCATAACTGTTTGAAAAATAACCAACAACGTTTTTATTGCCTTCAACAGGGATTGCATCTGAAAAATCTTCAAAAACAAAGCCAGTACTCAAGGTTTGGACATTTGCTTTTTGAATCCCAGACCATATTTCCTTTACTTGGAATGAATAATCAATGGAATCTGGTCCTCTCAGGACAATAGTATCCTCTTCGTAACGTAAATTCCTCTCCTCACCGCCTCTTGATAAGTTTATATAATTCGTACCATAATCAACTGTCCACTCATCCTCCCAGATATACCAGCTTCTATTTAGGTCAAAACCAATTCCCATGAAATACTTTTCTATGTCCTCTATTGCAGGGTCATATGCTGTGAAATGGTTAGACTCGCCTGGAGGGGGAAGGGGATTAAGGCTTTCACTTAAGCCGAAAATGTCATAAAAATCATTGTTGTTGATTACTGGGTTTATTCCAAGAACCATGCCTCCAGTGTTCAAAAAATCAATGATTTCTGTTTTATATGTTGTGTATCCATTATAATCAACAAAAACAATTGCATCATAGTAATTCGGAACTCCGGCCGTGATGTTGAATTCCTCAACAAGAAAAGTGATTTGGCGTTCGTTCAAATAAACATCTGTCAAAAGGCTTTGAATATAAGCACATTGATAATTCTGAGCACAGCCAACTATTATGTTTGACTTTGGCGAGCCTTTGATGCTGATACCATAACCAATGCTTGCCACCTTAATATTTTCAATCATATCTGAAAAGTTTCCATCCAGTATGTCTACAAAATAATTGTCGTCTTGTTTTATGTAGCTAAGAATGTTGTTTCCGGCGTCTATGAGGTCAGAGCTTTCCCAGCTCTGTTTCACTCTGATGGCAAAGAAAGTGCTCAGGACAACTACCATAAGTATTGCTGCGATTGCTATCTCCAACAAATATACAAAACCTTTCATTTTACCACATCTCTAATGAGACATTGCCGTAGTCTCCCTCGATCTCAACATACTCCACTTCAAATGCTGCAGCCGGGTTTAAATTCTCGCTGCCGCAAAACAACATCAAATCAGTGGAATTATATATCGTTAGCCTGTAGGTCCTAAGTACGAAATTGTCCAAGATATCACAGTTAGTGTTGAGCATGTTTATCTTGTTGCGGGAAAGGCTATGCGGCTTGTATGCAAGTCCGACTCTTTCAACATTTGACGGATTCCAGTTTGATGGTTGTCCCGTGTCCTCAACAAGGATTGTTATTGAATTTAAGGCCTTTGCCTTCAGGATGTCAGCCTTTGAATCTGTCAGCAGGTTTGAGAAAGTTATGTTGGTCTGGTTTACGACAAACGTTATTATTATTGAAAATATCAAGATGCCAGCAATGAATTCAATTCTTATTTGACCGAGCATATTATCCCATGAAACCTGACAGCATTAGGGCTATAAGTATTGCAAAGCCGGAGATTGTCATTATAATGCTGTGCTTGACGCCAGCATAAACAGAGCCCTCACCTATCTGCCCGGCCACCAGGCCTGAGAAGATGCCCTGCACAACTGCCATCACGAGGAATAAGGCATTGTAATAGCATGTTCCGCCTTCCTTTAGACTGAACATCTGGCAGACAACACCAAAAATCGAGCAGTTTATGCAGTATATGTTGCCGCTGCCTTCACATGCCACGCAGGGGTCTTTGAATTCGAATATTCCCCCCATTCCCCCACCTGCTGCTCCGGCCTGCTCTCCCATGCTCAACAGCGGTATAAGTGTCTGGGAAAGACCAATGACAATCCCGATGAATATGAAGTATATTGCATACATGATGAAGGTGTGCTCCGAGGTTACTGACTTCCTTTCCTTCTCAGCCTCCTTTATGGCTGTTATGTCTGATGCGGTCGATTCCATTGTCCTTCCTATATCCCCTCCGGATATATAGGTCTCATTTATTATCCTGACAATCCTTCCTATTAGCTTTGACTTCTTCATTCTTTTGGAAAAATTCAAAAACACGTCTTGTACTCTCAAGCCCCATGACAGTTGGTTGTAGACCTTTCTTATCTCAGGCGTCAGCTTGCCGTAGTCAGTTTTTGCTGCTTGTTTCAGTGACTCGTGTAGGGTCAACCCGACCTTTTGTGACTCGGCCAGATCAAGCAAGAAAATTGGCAGCTGGTCCTCTATTGCCTTGATTCTAGAATATTCAAAATAAGAAATGAGTACTAGTGGGGCCACTCCTATTATGACCCCAAGAACAATGAGGTTGTACATTATTGCTGGAATTTCGTAGAAAAATAATCCAATGGCGATTATGATAGCTGCTACTATCAAGGGTATATATTTGTACTCTATGTTTAACCCTTCCTTTTTGGGCCCGCCTTTTTTAGGCTTTCCCGAGCCAAAACTTAACATATTTTTAAAATTCATTTTATCACATGGTTGGCGATATTGATTTCACTAGCAGTATGAAACCTATTGAGACAAACGGCAGAACAACAAAAACAACTAGGAACTGGAGGAATATCATGAGTAGATTTGAACCGCCTCCTATTATTGACATCAAAGCTGTCATGATTATGAAGAATATTGAACCAATCAGTACAACAGTCAGGTAAACTTCTATGAGCATTGACAGGGTTCTGGAATACTTTTCCAGTTTTCTCCTGTACTCTGCTATGAAAAGTCTGGACTTCTCATGAAGAAAGTCGCTTACATTACCGCCGCTTGTTAGAATAGTGTCAAGACCCCACAAAAGCTCCTTTAGTTCTTCTGAGGGTGTTCTCCTTGCAGTTTTTCTTATGGCTGCAACAAGCTCCATTCCAAAGGCTTCCACGTCCGTGTAGATTTTTCCCGCCTCCTTTGACATCTCCCCATAATCTTCGAAGTCAGCAAGAACCTTGAACATGGTTATTGGCGGCGCTCCAGAGCTTGCTATTGTTGCCATGTACGTTGTTGCGAAAGACAATGAAGCTTCTATGCTCTTTCTTCTCCTTCCGGCAGACATGCTCGGATAAGTGTAGAATATAAAGAACTGGACAATCATAATCAGGACAGTCAAGGTAAAAGATAATAGGAATGCACTGATGGCATCCCCAAGCAGTAGGGATGTTATTATGACTACGAAGGGGAATTCTATGATGAAGGTTCCAAGCATCACAAAAAATATTATGTAGATGTATTCCTGCAGGCTGAGACCTATGTTGGCTCTTTGCAAGTCTGGCTTTATGCTATCGAAATAACCTATAAAGGGCTCTAGACTTCTTCCAAAGAACTTGAATGACAATGGTTTAAGGGTTTTCCACAAATCCATTCAAATCATCCAATTGCATCTAATAGGTCCTGCGCCCTGACGTAGTAAAGCTTAATTATTTTTGCAACATCCACGTAGTCCTCAATTCTGCTTTCTATCATCCAGTTTATTACTGCCGCCCTGTTTTTGATCTCAGTTTTTAGTTTTTCTTGCGGAATGCCGTATTGTTCAGTTATTTTTTTTAGAACAGTTGAAGGGTTTATTTGATCGTACTTGTCTGTTAAAGAATTCCATTTGTATACTTCATTGACAAGAGGGAAGTTTTTGTCCCTATCAAAACCAGTGACTTCGTATATACTTTTGATCCTTCTTACATAGGTTTGTCCGTACTTCATTTTCACAATAAATATCACAATGTCCAAAGCTGCAATCAAGGTTGCAGGCAGGTTAATTGGTGGTGTTGTCAGCCTGTCCATAAGCCTCTCCATAGAGTCAGCGTGTATGGTTGACATGCTCGAGTGCCCTGTTGCTATTTGCTGGAACAGTACATACGCTTCCCTGCCCCTAACCTCTCCTACAATCAGGTAGTCAGGTCTCTGTCTCAATGACTCTCTCAACAAGTCGAATAAGTCCACTTCACCTATCTTCTTCCCCTCTATTTGGGTTATTGCTGTTCTGGCAACGCCTGGAACCCAGTGTGGGTGTGGCAGTTTAAGTTCGGCAGTGTCTTCTATTGAAACAATCTTAAGTTCAGGCCTTATGAAAAGTGACAGTGCATTGAGTAGAGTGGTTTTTTCCTGATGCAACACCGCCACTCATTAAGATAGACCTTCCGTACTCGATCGACAGCCACAGGAACGCGGCAATCTTCGGGTCGATTGTCTTGAAATTTATCAACTGAATAGGAGTCAGAGGCCTTTTTGTGAACTTTCTTATTGTAAAGTTGCTTCCTCTTCTGGCTATGTCTGTTCCCAATGTTGCCTGAACTCTGGAACCGTCAGGCAAGCTGCCTCCAATGAGAGGAACAGCAATTGAAATATTCTTTCCACATCTTTGTGCAACCTTGCTGACAAATGTGTCAAGCTCTTCCTTGCTTTCAAACTTCACGTTTGTCTGTATGCTTCCTAATACAGGGTTCCTATGAAATACAAAAAGCGGAATTCCAATACCGTCGCAGGAAATATCCTCTATGTTGGGGTCCTGCATCATGGGTTCTATCTTATCCATACCGACAAAGTCCCTCTCGACATAGTAGAGAAATTGCTTTCTTTTTTCAACTGGCAGCTCTGCTGTCATAAGGTCTATGGTTTCCTCGAACCTCTTTTTCAGGTAAGTTCTTGCCTCACCCTTTCTCATTGATGTGAAGTCAATGTCAAGTTTTTCCATTATTGCGGTTTTTATTCTTTTCAGTAAATTCTTTTCACTGTCGTTCAGGACAGGTTCGATTAGGTAGTATATCAGAGAGTTTTCCGTACGGCTCCATTTTATGTTGGCGCTGGCAAGTGGTACCCTCTCTTCAGACTGTATCAAAGTGTAAACAATATTTATAGACTTTAGATTAACTTCAGGCTCATTGAACGCCAAAGGAGTCTTCTTTTTTATTATATCGCTTTCCTTTTCCTCCTCAGCAATTTTTTCAACTGCCGTCTTCCCTAGGCCAATATGAGGTTTTAGACCAGGCATTGGACCATATGCTCCTGGTTGGGGAGGCTCGCCTATCATTGAGGACAATAATTGAACATGCGGCATGTTTTCCATGGCCCTTTTTTGCAGGTTTTTGTATCCATCGACAGCTTTGTGGAAAACTTTGTATAGATTTACTTTTTTTGGTGGTCTCCTCAAAACAATTTTCATTTTATATCAATCTCCCCGCCATTGGCATATATTTCCAGTAAACCATTTGTGCTGTATATTATATTATTTTTTATTTTAATATTGAAATTGTATAGTGTTAAATTGGCATTCATGCCTCTTATTTCCACACATTCCAATAGCAGGAAGCCGTTAAGTTCCCTTATGGAATAGATGCAATTGGATAGTTTGGTCGGTATTGTAAGATTATATATCACTTGGCTGTTCGTTGAATTTGATGCCTCGAACACATTTATCACACTTCCCATTATCATCTGGCCTGTCATCTGGAGCTGGTATTCTGTGGTGGCCTTTTCATACTGCTGGTTGAGGCCTGAAAAAATATAGTACACTGAGACTATCATGATTACTCCGATTGTGAAGAAAAGAAGATATTCTATTGTTAGATACTGCCCTTTCATAAGAATAATTACACAAAGCTTATTTTTATTCTAATGACAGTCGTTGTATCGAAAAAAGTGTCGTTTTTTTCCAGTTTCACATATGATGGCTGGGACAATCTAGAACCGTCAGTGAAGAACTCTACCCTGTAGTCGCTTTGAGGATAAATCAGGTGAAGGACAATGGTTTCCCCCTCCTTCCTTTCCCGTATAAAGGAAGCGCCTTCAGATATGTTGACCCAGTTATTTTGGATATCTAGGGAACTTGGAACCCTTATCCCTATTGTCCTGCTATCAACCAGCTCTACTGTTCCATCAAGGTTGAACTCTATTTCCCTCAGGCCCCCGAATCTTATGATGTTCGAGATGTCGTTGTCCAGTTCCTTCATGAACCTTTCCGAGGCCTCGAGCCTTGAAAAATCCATGTTCTCCTGGAAAATATTTCTGCTCCATTGGGCTGCGAATGTAAAAAGAAAAATGCTGACAATAAATAAAAGAATGAAAACTATTGCCTCAGACTGCCCTTTCATAATAGTTATCTAAGTTATTTTGTTTAAATAAATTGCAAAAAATACATTCTGATATTTAAATTGAAAAAATAAGAATAATTAAATAAAAAGAATAAAAAATAACTGAGTCTATCTGTGTCTTCATGATAGTTATTAATCTGCTTTGTTTTCCAGTACAACTAGCATGCAAGTGTCTTTGTTCCTACTATGCCGCTTCCGATTGTTGCTTTCACTACACTGGTACCACAATTTCCAATCCTGTTCGTAGTGACTGTGCATGATGCCAATGAATCTACATCTACACCTGATCCGCATGTTGTGCTTTGGAAGAATTCATCCAAGTATACACCTACAGAATCCGCCACAATGTCTCCAGTTCCCGTGTTTCTAATCACCACTGTCAATGTGCTACCTGATGGACAACCAGCAGTACCACATGTTACTGATTCTAAGCTAAAACTCAGTGACATCTGCGATGTTGATTGAGTTATACTTTCACCTGCGCTTGCTGTCAAGTCACTGAATATGCCTGTGAACCACGTGTAAGCCAAAGCAGCTAGAGCAACAACTATCATCAAAATCAAAATTATTGCTATTACCGCGCTAACGCCTTTCATTTCTTTTTCACCACCTTTATTTTATCTATTTCCTCATATAAATCTGTTAGTGTGTTTACAGTATACAACTGTACCATTATCATTACCAGTATTAGAGCATTTGTGAATATTAAAAGTTCCGTTGGTTGCAATGCAAATGCTGTGAACACCACTAAAATAACTAGGGCCAGTATTATTTCCACCAAAACTGCTATTACCTTTACAACGTTTCTGAATAACATTTTATCTTTCTCTCCTAAACCTAACGCTGGGGTAGGATGTCAAAAGCTCTGAAACAGGAGTGCCTCTCCTGGCCTTTTTCCCGAGAACATCCAGCTTGTCAAGCATGGCCTGGTTGCTTTCCATTATTCTCTGGTTCTGCTCGACCATTTTCTTCAATTCGCTTGTCACAGGCTTCATTATCTCAGGACTAGGGCCTGAAAACTCTTCTTTGCCAGCAGCCTCGACCAAAGAGATGAAGTTTTTCAATTCTGTTGTCATCTCGTCTATCTTTGAAGGCAGCTTTGCCATCTCGTTTTTCAGTTCGACGTTTGCCTGTATGACATCGTTCACTATTTTTTGATTGCTTCTTATTAGCTCTATTATCTGGTTTATCAAAGATTGTAGTTGAGGAACAGTTCCTGCACCCTCTAGCTTGTCCAATCTTTTTTCCATCTTTTTCAAGGGGGTGACAGGTATAATCTCATAATCGTTTTCATAATTGTCTGGCATAAGTATAATTTTATAAAACCGATATATAAATCTTCTTAAGAAAAAGAAAAAAATGGAGGGGGCTAGTAGCCACCCATTTCAGGCATTCCTGATGGCATTGGCGGCATTCCACCTTTGCTCAACTTTCCGGCAGATATGATATCGTCGATTCTCAATATCATCTCAGCAGCTTCTGCAGCAGATTTTATTGCCTGCGTCTTTATTTTCAAAGGCTCGATGACACCCAATGCCTTCATGTCTACTATCTTTCCTGTGTAGACATTCACGCCGTAGGTCTTCTTGCCCTGATCGTGTGCAGACCTTAATTCCACTAATATGTCTATTGGGTCTAAACCTGCGTTTTCTGCTAGAGTCCTGGGAATTACTTCCATTGCTTCTGCAAATGCTAATATGGCCAATTGCTCTCTTCCTGAATAACTTTGTGAAAATTCCTTCAAACCCTTTGCCACAGCCTCTTCAGGAGCTCCTCCGCCTGCAACTACTTTGCCGACTTCCAAAGCAGACACGATTGCTCCTAAGGCATCTTCCATTGCCCTCTCGACCTCGTCGACAACATGTTCTGTCCCGCCCCTGATCAGTATTGATACTGATTTCGGGTTCTTACAGTCCCTTACAAAGATCATTTCCTCTCCTGAAATTTTCCTTTCCTCAACAAGTCCAGCGCTTCCCAGATCCTTGACAGAGATGTCAGATAGGTTTGAGACTATTCTTCCGCCAGTTGCTCTTGCAAGCTTTTCCATGTCTGACTTCTTAACTCTTCTGGCTGTTAAAATACCTTTCTTAGAAAGGTAGTGCTGTGCCACATCGTCTATTCCCTTCTGGCAAAATAACACATTGCAGTCAGAAGAGGCAATGTTCTCAACCATGTTCTTCAAGATTTTTTCCTCCTGTTCTAGGAAGGTTTGCAACTGTTCAGGGGATGTTATCTGTATTTGGGCGTCTGTCTCAGTCTTCTCTATTTCCAAAGCAGCGTCCACCAAGGCGATTTTTGCATATTTCACTCTTTTAGGCATTCCTGGATGCACGACTTCCTTGTCAATTATCACTCCCTTTATCAGTTCCGTGTCATCTGCTGATCCTCCATGTTTTTTATTGAGCTTTATATCATCCTTGTCAATCTCTATCTTGCTGTCAATCTTCTCTAAGACAGTTATTACAGCCTCAACACTCAGCTTTGCCAAGTGCTCTGAAGCCATTTCAGCGCTCTTTCCTGTCATTGCAGTAACTGCTATCTTTTCCAGGTCTCTGACATCTTCGGGCGTTATTTTTTCAGAAATACTGTCTAAAATTTTTAATGCCTTTTCCCTGGCAAGCTTGTAGCCCTTTGTTATAACAGTTGGATGTATGTTCTGGTCCAAAAGGTCTTCTGCCTTTTTCAGTAATTCACCTGCTAAAACAGCTGCTGTTGTTGTGCCGTCTCCGACTTCCTCGTTCTGCGTCTTTGCAACCTCAACAAGCATTTTTGCAGATGGATGCTCTATTTGCATTTCCTCTAGAATTGTGACACCGTCATTGGTTATAACAATGTCTCCCATGTTGTCCACAAGCATCTTGTCCATGCCCTTAGGGCCTAGTGTAGTTCTTACAGCGTCTGCCACAGCTTTTGCAGCTGCTATGTTAGTGTACTGGGCACCCTTTCCCAAGGTTCTTAGGGTTCCTTCAGGTAGCACTAGTATTGGCTGTCCTCCCATTCCCATTTGTGTTTGTCCGTTACTCATTTTATCACCTCGTTTTTATTACAAAAATATGTGTATGTAAGTATATCTCCAAATTATTTAAATCTAATCAAAAAGAAGAAAAGGGGTGAGTATGAGCTTATTCACGCTTTCTTGTTCATACTCTTTCCAATAATGAATGCTACAAGCAGAATCACCAGAAAACTGATCAATGCTTCTATGAAGTGGCCTATCTTGAATACTGACATGCCTACTGTTATTGCAGCATCAGCTCCAAGCCCCAGATACGGTGTGTACAGGGGACTTATCAGATCTGCTACCAAAGCGTCTATCAATGTCTTGGCTGCAAAACCTATAATTAAACCTAGTGCAACTGATACAATGTTCTGCTTTTTCACGAAATCCATAAAATCTTTTATTAAACCCATTAAAACACCGAAATTATACTGTTTTGAGGCTATTTAAAATTTATATCCAAATTAATATTATGGTCAGAAATACGGAAGGAAAGCTGGTCAAAATTGAGAATCCAGAAAGCTTGACTGTGGTTGGTGACCTGCACGGTGACTTGGATTCCTTCGAAAAGATTCTAGGCAGCTGGGATGGCATGGAAAACAACTATATTGTGTTTCTCGGGGATTATGCTGACCGTGGTAAAAACGGTGTTGAGATAAATGAGAAGTTGGTTGAGCTGAAAGACAGGGAAAATGTAGTCATTCTCAAGGGAAACCATGAAGATTATGACCATCGCGGTGAGCCGAAATTCAATCCATGTGATTTGATTAAAGAAGTTAAAAATAAACGCGGTTATTGGTTGCCTTATTTCTCAGAACATTTGAAGCCTTTCTTTGATGGTTTAGGTTTGGCTGCGATAGCTGACCAAGAGATTATGCTTGTTCATGGCGGTATAAGTTCAAGAATAAGAAGTCTGGATAATTTGAGAAATCCCTCATGGTCTGAGGAAGACATCTTGTGGAGCGATCCATCTAATTCGTTGGGAGAACGATATAACAGGAGAGGGGCTGGAGTAGAGTTTGGTGAAGACATAACTGAAACAGTGTTAAAAAATGTTGGAGCCAATCTATTGATAAGAAGCCATCAACCTAGGTTAGCAAGTGAAGGGCCCCATATTACTCAGAAAAGGGTAGTCACGATATCTTCTACTAACGTGTATGGCGGCAGGCCTCATTATCTGGAAATACCTGGTTCGAAAATCAGCGAGGTTGTGTCGTCTCCAGCAGATATTAGGAAATATGCAAAGTTTGTATGATTAGTAGATTATCTTTTGCGTCTTCCATGCTTGATTTTAGAGTCCAGATAGTCCTTTCTCAAGAATCCTGGAACAGGTGGCAGTATGTTTTCCTTTTCAAAGCTCTTTTTGATAGCTTCTGTGATTCTCGACTTGATGAATTCCTCTTTTTTGGGCTCGTTTATCCAGAAGAGAGTCTCTATTTCAGTAGTCCATTCTTTGCTTCTTATGATGAACCTTATCTCTCTTCTCCTCTTTTCATCGACTATCACGTTTTCATTTTTCCTTAGAATGGCTTCTATGACCTTTTTGGCCTTTTCAGTGTCAGAGGTATAGTCTATGGAGAAGTTGATCGAGGACACAGACTCTCTCTTCCCTCCAGTCAGGTTTATGACCTTTTCCTTTACAATCATGGAATTCGGGATTATGACATCGTTCCTGTCATATGTCGTGAGTATGGTAGACCTGAGTCTTATGTCCTTCACGACACCGGTTATGTCGCCTATTCTGATGACATCATCAATCTTGTAGATATTTCCCGTGGTTATTATTATGCCTGATATCCAGTTCGTTATTATGTCCTGCAGGCCGAAGCCTATGACTATTGCTCCAACTCCAAGACCAGCGACAGCTGCGGTTATGTCAATCTCGAAAATATAGAGAATCAAGACAAACGCAATCAGGTATATTACTAAGGATATTGCCCTTTTCATTGGTATGATGACGCTTCTTTTCTCACCCCTCTTCTCCAAAGGTTTAATCAGCATCCTCTTGAATAGACTTGAGAGCAAATAAGCTGAAACAATGACTATTACAGCTTCTACTACGTTCAGTGGTGTTATGATGTCTGTTATTGCCATGCTCTCACTTATAAGAATACTGATTTACTGTTAATAAAATTAATCAAAGAAAAAAAGGAAAGCCTATTTCTTAGAAGGTTTCTTTTCCAAGGCGCCTGCTAATACTGTGCCTGCTGACATTATTGCAGCTGCGAAAACAGCCCAGTTTGCATCTAGACCTGGTCCGAAGAATGCATCGCTTGACATCTTAACTATCCAAAGCAATAACCCGAAATAAACTATGCTCAGTGTAATTACAAGAACAGTAGTCACAAAGGTTATTGTAAGGTTTTTTATCCATTCTACCATATAAACACCAAATCAATATTTGTTAGATGCCTTAATAAGATTTACGCTTCTATTATTGTTATGAGAATGGAAAATCTGATTGTCGCGTTATTCATTATTGTACTGTTTTTTACACTGGTCAACATAGAGCCCTTCCATACAGGGCATTTTATAATGCCATCGCCCATCAGTCTCGAGGCATCCGTGTTTTTAATAACAATTTCCCTTGTAATAATAATTTTCATAATGCTTAGAAAGAAGGGCTACACGCCTGTCATAGACAAGCTAAGGGAAAGATACAAGATTTAGATTGCCTTCTTGGCCTTCTTTATCAGCTCTCTTTTGTCAATTTCTTCCAGTTCCTTTTTCTTGATTACAGGAATGCCGTGTATCTCATCTTCCTTGAAATCTTGGGTTATGAGCACAGCAGGCTTTTTGACAACTTTAATGAAGTCTTTCAGGTCTGCCGCGTGCTTTATCATCTTCCTTCTGTTGAGTTCAATGTCAGAGATGATCAGTGCCTTCTCCTTGGCAAACACATCAAAGGGAGACTGTTTCACAAAGTCTGTTTTGAAACCTATTTTTTCAAGATTCTTTCCAATTACGCTTTCCAATCTGTCCTTAGGGTAGCCGTGCTCCTCGTACCTCTTGAAAACTTCTGTCGGCTTTATGATTTTTTTATTGAGTATCTGCTCCAACCTCTCAGCAATTGCCAGCATCATCCTTATTTGCTTCTTCTCATGCTCGTAGATGACTTTCTTGTTTATTCCAACAGCCTCTGCCAGCTCCCTTTGTGTTAAACCTTTCCTCTTTCTGGAGTCCTTTAGAACGTCCGAGTCGATCTCCACATACAAGCCCCCCCTGTCTCTGTATATTTTCGGGTATATTGAGTTGCAAATCAAGTCCTCGAAGGTCTTCAGAGAAACAGTAGGTAAATCATACCTCTCGTAGACAATGCCGGACTTCAGTTTCTCCCTTCTTGTATGGATTCCTACTAACATTGGGTGCGCGTCAAGGTTGTTTGATATTATTTTTAGGTTCTTTGCCTGCTCTTCCTGGAAAGAATCAACATTCATCAGGGTCTTCAATAATAATAACACGTTTCTTTGTGCTGCTATGTCAAAACACCCTTTATACTCACAAGTGGCATAGTCGTTTTGTTCTAGGAAACTTTTGACCTGTTGTCTGACACTCAGCATATTTTTAAATTGTTGTATACAAAATAAATCCTTAATGGGCGGGTAGCTTAGTCTGGCAGAGCGCCAGTCTTATAAAAGGACGCTAGTCCTTTTTGTTGGCTGCGTTTTGTAAAAACTGGAGGTCGGGAGTTCAAATCTCCCCTCGCCCACTCCAGGGCCAGTGGTCTAGCGGCTATGACGTCACCCTTACACGGTGAATATCGCAGGTTCGAGTCCTGCCTGGCCCACTTTTGTGATTAAATGCTTGTCTTGAACAGGGAACAAATAGAGGAATTAATAGAGAAACATCAGCTTGTTTCTGAATTTGTTAATCTTTACAAGCAGTTGACTCCCAATGGCTTTGATGTGACACTGAAAAAGGTCTACAAGATAACTGGTTCTGGTTGTTTGGACTTCAACAACAAGGAAAGAGTGATACCCGAGTCTGTGGAGATTGACCCCATCAAGAAAAGTTGTGAAGATGAATACGGATGGTGGCATTTGGACAAAGGTATCTACAAGGTCAAGTCAAATGAGATGTTTAAGATGCCTTTGGACTTGATTGCTATTGCCATGCCCAGATCGTCTCTTAATAGAATGGGAGCCACTGTCTTCACTGGGTTCTGGGATGCTGGTTTCGAGGGCAAGGCTGAGTTTTTGTTGAATGTAATGAACGAGAAGGGTATTGACATAAAGGAGAATGCCAGGATAATCCAGCTTGTGTTTCTTAAGATGGACAAGACAAAGCAGGGCTACGATGGCATTCATAAACACTTGAAATAATAAATCTTATTTAGGGCCGGTAGATCAACTGGTAGATTGCCACCCTGGCATGGTGGAGGTTTCGGGTTCAAGTCCCGACCGGTCCACTCATTTTTTATTTTGGATATCTTGGTCTCCATTTTCCGTCTACAATATTAAGCTTACTCACATTTTCACTATTAGATGATTTAGGATGTTCTGTAGGTCCTAAATATATAACATCTCCTTTAAAAGTTTTAACTATTGAAGATGCCGCATTTAAATCTTTAATCATATGTTCCATTGTTCTTTCAACTTCACTCATGTTTAAAATAAGGGAAAGAAAGAAATTTAAACCTTAGTATCTTAGGCCGGCTATCCCGCCAATTCCCAGAAGCCTTTCCCCTGCAGGGTGCTCTGAGGAAATAACCATTATTTTTATTTTTAACTCGTCTGCCAGATCCAGCAGTTCCTCGAAATCTCTTATCTTATTGTCAGATACAAGCAGAATTTCCAAGCCGGATTTGATGCCTTCTTTAACATTGTCTCCGATGACAGCCTTGCCCTCTTTTCCCATTTGCTCCAGCAGCCTCTCAACAGCCTTTGTCTCTTCTTCTATCCTGCTCATTTTTCCCAGCTTTTCAAGCAGGCCTTTATTCAATAATTCCTGCAAACCGAGGTTACCTGTCTGGTATGCAGAATTGACCATTAATTTTTCTAGCAGGTCCTTCTCCCTTTCCTTGATGAGCGTCTGTATATTATCCTTGGTGAAACCAGGTCCTGCGATAATTATCTTTTTAACTCTCTTTTCCTCCTTCTTGAACTTCTCCAGTACCTTCTTGTAGTACTCCTTTTTCTTCAGGTCAGCCTTTTTTGTATCGAATCCCTTGCCAGGCACGTTAGCCTGTATGTGAAGCAGGTGCTTGTACCTTTCCTTGAGGAAATAGAAGTCAGCCTCCTCGTCATCAAGGATACAAACTAGAACAGGTTCTGACTTTATCTGGGCAGACCTTATCCTGTCCAGTTCCCAGGACTTCCACTCCTTCTCTATTTTCAAAAACTTGTCTGGTTCGATCTCTATGGTGTGATAGCCCTTGTCAACGCTGTCAGGGGCCTCAGTAATTTTTCCTGTTAATCTTAATTTCTCCTTTAGCTCAATCTTCTCGACCTGCAGTTTCATTACAACTTCCTTCCTGCCAGTCTTAGCCCTTACCATCTGGTCGCCTCTCTTTATCTTGACGCTTCTGGGAGACTTCGCAGTGACATAGCTCTCAGGCGTTATGACCTCCTTCAGTATGAAGAGGTCGCTCTTGGTCTGAGGCGTTATTTTCACTATGTTGTGCTTCAAATCAAATGATGAGCGCATAAGGAATATTTTTATTCTTAATATATTAAATACAATTATGCCTGACTTCATTCCAGTGCTCATAGCAGCCATATTAGGATTAATAGTTATGATGCTGGTTTTCTCTGGGGGTTTTGACTTTTCTGCAACTGGCAGGAACATATCACAGTCTAGCCGGAGCATTGAGCTTGGTGAGGACTTCTCCATATCCTACTCTGTTGGCGAGAATACTGTTTCGGAGTTTGGTGGCGAGATCAGCAACGGCTTGTTTTCTTATTCAGAACAGAGGAGCGAGTTTGACATTGAGAACATAGGTGATATTACAGAGGGAACCATTAACCTGAATACCCAGAAATCCAATTACTATGGCAACCTGATGGTTTACATTAATGGTGAAGAAATCTACAGGGGCGCACCCAGCATAGGCGACAAGGGAATAAGCTTTGACAGCTCCATTCTCAAAAGCAGCAACAGCATAAACATTATAGCAGAGACTTCTGGCTGGAAGATATGGGCGCCAACCATCTACATATTTGACGCTGATGTTTCTGTTAGCTATGAGAGCAGGAAGAGCCAGACAATTGAGTTTGATATGACACCAAGCGAAATAAACAGCCTGAACAGGGCAAGGCTCTTGGTGTTCGGTAGGAGAACAGGAAACGAGAACCTTGAGGTCAGGGTCAATGGCGTTGAGATATACACTGGTATAATACCTGTTTTCATAGACTTTGCCACTGACAGGCTTCAGGAGGGAACAAATACAATTGACTTGTCAGCAGGGCCAAACACAAACTACAACATCACTTCTTCTAGGATTGTCTTGTTCTACGGTTAATTTAATATAGCAATTTTCATAATTCTTAGATTAGATAAAGAGTTGTTTTTATGAGTATACTTGATAGGATTAGAAGATTATTGGGAATGGAAAAAACAGTAGAAAAGATGCCTCATGGTGTTAGGAAAATAAGCCCTGAGGGAATTCCATATTATGAAGGCCAGGGAGGAACTTTTATTGGTTCTAAATTTATAACATGTGCTAGTTGTGGAAGGCAAGTAAATTTTTATGCCCTCCATGAGGGAAGGTGCCCTATTTGTAAAAAATATGCATTAGAGGAAAAATTAGCCGATGAGATGATGGATGAGTTTTTAAGACAGAAAAATTTGTCTAAAGACAGAAGAAAACGTGGAATTAATTTAAGAAAAAGGTATAAAAAAGAGGAAAAAATCCTAGAGGAAGAGAGAAAAAAATCAAGAGAAGCAGAAGCGGGTATAAGAGGGAATGTTCGTTTGGGAGATTTCTTTAAAACAGCAACAGCAAAAAAACAGCGTAGTGAAAAAACTGGAATGAGATGTCCTTGGTGTCAACATACTTATCATAAAGATTCTAAGAGATGTCCTCAATGTGGTATTACTAATCCATTAATAGACAGGGAGCAGACCTTTAAGGAAATTGAATTAAGAAAACAAAGAAGCATAGAATCAAAGAAACCAGCGGAAGAATACATACCAACGCTGAACAAGCTTTTTGAAAAGCCTCCTGGTAGGGCCAGTAGAATTGGTGGAAAGATAAAATCAGGTTCTGGAAGATTTGGTGGAAAGATAAAATCAGGTACTGGAAGAATTAGTGGTGGTATAGAATCTAGGACCACAGGAAAAATAGGCAAGAGTGGACGAAGTGATGTTATTTGTCCTGCATGTGGTGAATCTTATGATTATAAATTAAAATATTGTCCTTGTGGTGAACCTAACATTTATCAAGACCCACGATATGTTCAAGAAGCAGAAAGAGATAAAGTAAAACTTAGCAAAAGTTCTAGGGAAAAGGTTGAAACAGAGCTTTACAGCGTATTGATGTTTGTAATAGCTGGCATAGCAGTGTTGATAGTACCGCAATTCTTGGGATTCCCAATATCATTCATGTATCTGGCAATAGCCCTGATGGCCATTATGCCTGTTTACATTTTGCTTCCAGGGGAAAGCGAAATCCTCAAGTCTCTGGGTCCTAACGAGGCTCTTGGCAGTAAGGGATGGCTACTGGTTCCAAAGGCTATTTTCAAGTTACTGTTCTTCGGTCTTGTAATCTACCAATTTTTCATGATTAACCTAATGCTTACTCTGGTAATTGCTTTCTTCTTTTACTTCATGCTGCCAATCGAGTTCAAGAACAGCAAGCCCTTCGAGGCAATAGAGTCGTTCTTCAGAATGGCTTTGGGAGTATACATAGCAATATTGTTCTTCATGACCTTTGGGTCAAGCCCGGTTGGCATTTCACTCTTCTTCATGGCCTTGGCCTTCTTTGTCACGCTTCCTGTATACAAGAAAGAAAAGGAAGAGGGCAAGTGGGTAATAGAGATAACATCAAAGAGGCTGGATAGTGTTGGAGGCGGCTTTGAGAAGGTGGACAGATATGTATTGTTTCCTATCTTTATGTTTGCCTCTCTGCTGTTCTCCGGTGTTTTGACAGCATTCACAGTGGACGACATAACCATGGTCATGTTTATCCTGATATGGGTGGTCTCATTTATCACAGGAATATCAGCTGGTTCTGGAGGAAAGCCTGCAATAGGTATTCTGATGATACTGATTGCAATGGTCACATTCTCGAGCATGTACACTGGAACAATAGGACAGGCAGTGTTCGGCTACTTCTGGCCACAGGTCCAGAACTTTACAGCAATGATTTTCGAACCCCTCAGTGAGATGTTTTATCAGGCTCAGAGCAGCATGGGAGATGCTTGGTTGATGATGACAAACCCGCAGCAGTACTATCTGCTGCAGACTCAAAAGGGCCAGGCGACCAAGAGCGCTGTCAAGTCTGGAGGCACAATAAGGTCAATGGAGCTGTCCAAATTTGACATATTCCCATCATTCCCAGGCATACTTGAGCCGAGCGAGCCGACAATAGGTTCGATAGAGCTTTCTAATGATGGTGAGTTCAATGCGAATAATATAAAATTGGACATATGGTCGACTTGGGAGGATCCTGTGAAAGAGGAGTCAGTAGAAATGGGAACATTTAAGAAATTGACCTGCAGTGGAATGGATGACCAGACGCCTTCCGGTCATATAAGTACATGCCAGTGGTCAGGAATAACTTATCCCGACGAGATAAAGATGTCCACATTCATAATGCAACAGGATTCATGGTCCGGAACTGCGGAGGATGGTACTACTATAATTCTGGGAGAAACAGAAATTACGGATGACGGAGAAGTGTATACACATTCAGGTCAGGTAGTCAAGATAAATGCAAATTACAGCTATGACTACAGGGTCAATGTCTCAATACCAATTGAAGTCATAAATGATAATCTTTACATAACTCTGCTCGAAAATAGGCAGATAACATTGCAGGAGCTGACATCACAATACACAGGAGGTCCTGTCAAGGCAACATTGTGGGGCCAGAGACAGCCTCTGAGAGATGAGGAGTCTTCTCTGATAGTGGCTTCTATTTACAACGAGGGTAGAGGTATTATAGAATCTGTCACATCATTTGACATTTACATACCTGAATTTTTGGGAGGTCTGCCTGACTCAGTAGATGATTTGTCTTTCACGTTTGACAGCTGTTCATTTGTTGGAAACTTAATACACTGCACTCACAACAGGGAAATAGAACCCAAGGAATTCAAAAGAGTATCATTTTTTATAGAATCAACTATTGATGAAGATGTTGATAGGAGAACAAGTCTTATAATAGGCACAGCGGATTACAGATATATTAAAACAACGACAACCCAAAGCCTGTCAGTAGCGAACGCCCCTCCGGGATAAACGTTTAAATTAGAAAATAAAATATAGAATGTGATAGAATGAAAATAATATTTTTAGGATTGATAACAGTTTTGCTTATATCAGGATGCGTAGTGCCCGGTTTCGACTTTTTTTCTGGAGGGGATGTTGAGGTCAAGGAACTGCCTCCTGACGTGATATCAGTACACAACATAACTGTTCTACCTTCAACGTCTGTCCGTGTAGGGGATCAGTTTTCTGTTTATTTCGAGGTTTTGAATCAGGACGAGTTTGAGGAAATCCCCCTTGATTATAATCTTTATGATACTGGATTGTGTAGGCCAATAGACGGAGACCCTGAAGTTTCACCTACAGACACAACAGGCTCTTTTGTAGATACATTCTCACCAAAGGAATCAAGACTGATTGAATGGAATTTTGAAGCCCCAACAGGTGAAGAGATTGCCTACATAAGCGTGACCTGCCCCATAAGGTTTAAGTTTGATTTTTATGACTACACAGCAGAGTCACAGGTTGATTTTGTTGTCATTGACAAGGATTATCTTCTGGAACTTCAGAGAGCAGGAGAGACAGTCACTTCAAGGCCGACTGTTAATGTTGGCAGAGGCCCCATAAAGATTTACTTTGAATTTGGGGCCAACCTTCCTGTAAAGAACGGCTCCCCACTGCCAGTTTATGTAAGAGTAGAAGACAAGGGAACAGGTTTGTTGAGAAAGATTGAAAACGGGACTTTTACTATAACATTCCCAACAGGGTTTACTGTTCCTACCAATGCCTGCCCTTACTTTAATTGTTTTGGTAATGTTTGCACAAGCAACGAGGACATTCCTATAATAAACAAAAAATCCCTTGAGATAAGGTGTTCCAACATCAAGACGCCAGAAAGCGATGATCTCAGTTTTCGACCTGGTCCTGAGAAGACATACTCAATAAGCGCGGAGATTGAGTACGACTACTCTGCGGTGGGTGAGATCAACATCAAGGTAAACCCATAGATTTATTTATTAAAGTGCAATAGTTTTTTATGAAATACCTGTTGCTTTTGTCCATATTCCTAGTTTCTTTATGTTCTCTATGCATACAGCTTCCAGACCTCACAATACCAGGTTTGGAAAGTTCAGGAATAGTTACAACTGACATGGGAAGCCCGGACATCTTCTTAAACGTTGAAACAAGTTCTTCTCAGATCAATTCAGGGCGAGGCGTCCAGGTATTCGTAGAGTTGAGAAACAAGCAGGCATATGATTTGAACAATGTTCATTTTGAAGTCTATGACAATGCATGTTTTCCAGAGAATCTTAATAGCGGTCTGTTTGTGAAGGATGATTGTGGAGATGAAGGAACTTTAAAGGGAAATCGCAGTTGTGTTTGGTCTTGGAGATGGACATCAGACCCGTCAGAAATAGACAGGCAGTGCTCGATAAAGTTCTTGACATCTTACGAGGCAAAAAACTCGGTTTTCCAAGACATAGCTGTTTTATCGCTGAATGAATACCAGCAAAGGGAAATGGAAGGAACGCTTCAAAGTATTCCTATTAGTTCATCTTACGCTAAGGGGCCATTGAACGTCTACTTATCATTCCCTGAATCGCAGCCCTTTATTGCAGGTCTTTCTGAATACGCTATGGACATCAATTACAATAACAACGGAAATGGCTTTTTAGAGGACGTTAAAATTTATTTGATTTACCCAAATAATATAATGGATTTGTCCTGTGACGGTTACATAAGTTCGGGAAGCACCTTAAGCCTTATTGATGAATTAAAATTCATAAAGGGAAGAGCTGTTCCGACAAGATGCAGTTTTAAAACCGCTTCAACATCTACCATAGATATTAAGTCCATTGATGTTGCTGTTATTTATGAGTATAAAATCTACGACTCTATTCCAATAACAGTCAAGGCAAAATAGCATTCACCACTAATTATAAATATCTATTTTACAATTTTATTTCTAAGTGAAACAAATGAAAGCAAAAATTTTGATGTTAGTTTTAGCAACTGTTCTAGTCGCAGGATGTGTAGGAATAGACATACCAGGAGCAGGTGGAATAGGAGTTGGAGCAGGCAACGGACTTGAAATAATAAGCTTTACAGCAGAGCCTTCTAGTGTCTTTAGTGGCAATTCTGTTAGGTTGATAATGGAGATTGAGAACAGGGGTGGAACAACCGTTCCTTCAGGCCTGTCCAAGGTTTATATAACAGGTTCAAATTATGATGCGTGGAATGGGGACGTTGCATCGACTGATTATCAGGAATCTATTAGCCAAGAAATGAGGGCCGAAGATGTTGTTAGAGGCGTTCCAGCTTCTACTAAAAGAGTCTCCTTAACATTAACAGCACCACCTCTTTCACCTGGGCAAACGAGAAATGACATATTTATAGGGAGAGTCTACCACGACTACAACACTACTGCCAATGGTAACATTTGGGTTTACGGTGAAACTGAGGCAGAAGCAGCAAGAGCGGCTGGAAGACAGATATACACACCTTCCTTCACATATACTAAAGGACCAGTTGGTTTGAGCGTGTCTGTATCTCCAACACCGGTTGTATTATACGGCACTGATAATAGATTTACTCTTTACATAAAAATAAACAATCTTGCGTCAGGTACAATCTATCACCCAGGTTCTATAGTTTATAGTGGTAATAGTGTTGGACTAAACATGGCCCAGATAAACAATGTATCAGTTATTATAAACGAAGGTACAGGATTGTCAAGAGCCGGTACTGAATGCACTGCAGCTAATCTATTGGACCAAGAACTTGTGGCAGGAAGAGAATTAACATTAGTCTGTGATTTTACTGTCAATACAATTCCCTCAACATTCCAGTCTTACCCGTTTGATATAACAGTAAAATACGGATACTACACAGAGAGAACGACCAGCGTGACAGTTCAGGGCAGATAGTTTCATTTTTTCTTTTTATCCAAAACAGCACAAGCACTACAATTAACCACTAATTATAAATATCCATTTCACAATTCTCATAGTAAAGGTGAATAAATGAAAAAAGGAGTTTTATTAGCAATTCTATCCGTAGTTTTAGTGGCTGGCTGTGTACAGGGACAATTTCCATTCATTTCAACGACAACAACAGTAGTGAGTGGCGCTGGACTTGTTATCACAGAGTTTACCGCAGACCCGGCTGAGATATACACCGATGCATCCGGAAGGATCATGGTGACAATCAGCAACAGGGGAGGAGCAATTGTTGATGCAGGCGATGCAGTTTTCTACTTGACAGGTTCAGGCATCAAGGACGACTTGCAGAATGACCTGTACTGGAGCGGTAGGGGTTCTACCACAAGCGTTTTCGAGCAGATAACAAAGAAGCTTGATCCAGAGAATCCTGTTGCAGACGTTCCAGCAGGCGAGCAGATGATCACATATAGTTTGACCTCGCCTTCAGGAATCGCAAAGGGTTCAACAAGGGAAGACATATTCATTGGCAGGCTGTATTATGACTACTCGACAACTGTTATGGGAAACATTTGGGTTTACTCTGAGGCCGAATCTGATGCTGCAAGGGCAACCGACAAACCATTGAATAAGGCAACCCTTTCATCAACAGCAGGTCCCATAGCCTTGTACGTTACAGCACGACCTGATCCAGTGGTTCTTGCTCCAGGAGACGACACCTTCACTCTGCAAATAAAGATAAGCAATGTGGGTGGAGGAACGCTCTACAAAGCTGAGTCAATTGACTACAGCAATCCTGACTTGAGCATGGACACGGAAACGCAATTACACATACTGGACATTGATGTTGAAGGCTCAGGTTTGACAGGCTTTGATGAATGCGAGGGTGAGCAGGAAATGACTGTGGGAAGAGACATAACACTTTCATGCGATGTAAGTGTCACAAGCCCACCAACAACAATGCAGTCATACCAGATAAAGGTGGTCGCGACTTACGGATACAGGACAGAAAGAACAGCTGAAGTTACTGTTTCAGGAAGATAGTTTTTTTAGGGAACCTCGAAAGAGGTCTCTCTGTTACTTATTTAGAAAACTATCAAGCCTCTTTTGGGGCTGCTTGATGTAACTGGGGTTGTCAAGAACAGGCTTTCCGTAAATACCATCATAGCCAGGTTGTATTTTTAGCTTTCCATTTCTGTTTTTTATTATCATTTTTACAATTTTCTCATGCGTTACTAGTTTTAGCTTTTCCTCCGGAACTTCCAAGAGGGCGTTCAACTCAGACCCGAACTCGTTTGTTATTTTTATTGCCTCGTTCCAGACCTTTTTCGAGAATGGCTGGACACTAAAGACAGAAGCCAATAGTTCGGAAAGGGGTAACATTCTTTTGAAGGGTATGGCGTTCTTGGGTTTGAAGCCTTCTTCCCTGTCAGCCAGCTCTTCAACTCTATGGAGAACGCCTATTGTCAGCTCTTTTTTGCAGACAGGGCACTGGTTCTTGTGTTTTATTGATTCTTTTGGCTCAAAGCAGACATCGCATGCCCTATGGCCGTCCCAATGATACTTGCCATAGGATGGGTCAACTTCTATTGTGTAAAGAAACTTTTCAGGGTTCTTTTCCTTGATAGTATTAATTACGTCCTTGTAGCTCATTTTGGTTTCAAGAACATTCAGTTCCCTTCCCAGTCTGGTAGGCCAGGGGCTGTGGCAGTCGCTGTTGCTCACAAGAGAGAACCTGTCTAATTGAGACAGACGCCAGTTCATTTCAGGGTCGCTCGATAAGCCTGTTTCAAGAGCAAAGATGTGCTTTGTCTGGTCCTTGAAGCATTCCTCTATATTGTCAAAGCCAGACTTGCTTCCGAACAGGGAGAACCATGGAGTCCATATATGAGCTGGAATTATTACAATATCCTTGGATATTTTCATCAGGCTTTCTGTTAGTTCAGCACAGTCAATCTTTGTAAGAATGGGCCTTCCATCAGAGGCCAATTTGCCATAATCCTTCAGAAAATCATTAATCTGGTCAACTATGTCAAAGCTCGGAGCAAGTATGACATTGTGAATCTTCCTAGTCTTCCCATCGTTGTAAATCAGTGAAACCTCTGCCTGCAGGATGAAATGCATGTCCTTGTATTTGAAGAGACCATTATCCTCTCTAAGATTTCCCTTCAGTTCCTTGAGCCATATGGGATGTGTGAAGTCACCTGTTCCTATCAGGTTTACCCCCTTCACTTTTCCATACTTCTCCAAGTTCTCAATGTTCATCCTGTTAGAAGTAGCTCTACTATAATGGCTATGAATATGCAAGTCTGCAAAGATTTTCATTAAAACACTACTTGACTATTTTTGCAATAACAATCCCGCCAATCAGCGATATCACAAGGCTTGAAATTCCCCAGTAAACCAACAGCATTGCTGGCAAGTTGACCAACAGGTACATTGCCAAAAGCCCTGGTATCTGCACCATCAAGAACAGTATGATACCATATTGCAAGCCTTTCTTTATTGTTGTTTTTCCAGACAAGCTATTGTTGACTAGATCATAGACAGCTGCGTATATCAATGCTATTATCACACCAGAAACTATTGACACGTAGAAGAACTCTGCTGGAGGCGGTCCTGCTACTGGCATCATCAATTTGCTCCACACCCCCAAGTATGCTTCGTCCATGTAGAAGTCCATTGTCAGCATTGATTCTACTGTATGAATAACTTGAGCTATTATTGCAAAAACAATTGCTGCTATTATGATTCTTTTCCAGTTCATCATATCACGGAGTGGGCCCAGGGAGATTCGAACTCCCGGCCTCTACCCTGTCAAGGTAGCGTCATAGCCACTAGACCATGGGCCCTTGGTTATGTATAGATTTTATGTTTTTAAATATCTTATCAGCTTATACTGATAAGAGGAAAAAAGAGAACAGATAGATGATTAAAAAGAATATGCCTATGTTCCTGTCAAGCTTCTTTCTAACAGCCATTGTTGCTATCACGACTATTGTGGCAAAAATAGCGTATAGTCCGGTTAATGTTGCTGCATCTACTGATATGGTAGTTGGGAAGAACAGACTGCCTAGGCCTATTGGGACAGTAGCGTCAATGATGCAGCTGCCTATGGTGTTCCCTATTGCCATCTCAAATTCTCTTTTTTTGATTGAGCTTAAGTTGACAACAAGCTCTGGAATGGATGTTCCCACGGAAACAAGGAAGAAGCTGATGATAAAGTCAGAAACGCTGAATAACGATGAAAGCTCAATGATGGATTCGACCAGAATATAGGCTCCGATTGCAACTCCTATAAAACCCAATATTGATATTGCGATGTCCTTATCCAAGTCAGGGTTGTACTTGTAGACAAAGTTCTTCTTGACGTCCTTTTCAGTTATTTTCTTGATCAGGAAGCTGAAGAAGAGCCAGCTTACCACAAGAAGGAAGCCGACTGATCTTGGAATAAAACCCGTCTGGATTGCAATAAGCGATAAGACTAAAGACAGGACCAAGAAGAATCCTGATATTATCACTTCCTTTCTTTTTATCCTGAAGCCGTTGCTCAGGATTGCAACGAGTCCCATTATGAGGGTTATCTGTGCCACGACAGAGCCTAATGAAGCGCCTACATTTATATCACCAAAACCCTGGGAATTGGCTATTAGTGAATTGGCTATTTCAGGAAGGTCTGTTCCCAATGATACGAATATCAATCCAACAATGAAAGGGGCTATTCTCATGGTTGTTGCAATGTTCAAGGAGTGCTCAACTGCCTTGTTGCTGGAATATATCAGAATAACTAAGCCTATTATGAAACTCACAATTGCAACAAAAGCCACTACCATTTACAGAATTTTGATTTTGTTTTATATAAAAATTAGAAAAAATCTATAGGAATAAGAATAAATCTTTATTCTTTAATTAAGTTTTTATGAAGCCTTTTGGAAATATACTATTGGAGGACTCATGAAGAAACTTTAAAAAATACCATGAGAGAATCGCAAAGTAAAACAGAGCAAACAACAGAATACATCTTAAGAATTTTAAGGGAGATGTCTAACGACAGTTAATGAGTGCGGCTGGCGGGAATCGAACCCGCCTTTCAAGCTTGGGAAGCTTACACACTTAGGTTTTGTGTCCTACCAATAGACTACAGCCGCCTAAAAATAATTTAGAATCAGATTCTTATAAGGCCTTCAAGCTTTTTCTTGTCGTTGAAGTTGATTATCTTGACATTCAACTTTTCCAGCTCAACCTTTATTTCGTCCTCTATTGCCTCAGGGTCAACGACAAGCACATAGGCGATCTTCTTTTTCTTGACATCTTCCAAAAGCCTCTTAGAATCAGTGTATTTGCCGACCATGCCCCATGCTGCTGCTATTTCCTGCATCTGCCTTATCCTCATCTCCTCAGCACCTAAAGTGAATATTGCCATCATCCAAATATGCCTCCAAAGCCAGTTGCAGCCTTGTCTTCCTCTTCCTTGATCTTTTCCTTTGCCTTGTTCAGCTCGTCTTCCTTGGCGTCTTCGACATATTCTTTCATAAGTCCCTTGACCTCTTCGACACCCTCATCAGAACCGCTTATCAAAAAGAAGCTCCCTTCCTTTTCTATGCCCAAACCTTTGGCATCCTTTACAGTTATGCTCTGCCTGGATGCTGTGCTAAGGTCGCCCTTTACAGCATTCTCTGCTTTTGAGACATTTTCTTTTTTGACAAATGCTATCCATTCCATGTTATCACTATTATGTCCATACATTAATAAATTTATTATTTTTGAGCCTCAGGCCGGATTCGAACCGACGACCTTCTGTTTACGAAACAGACGCTCTACCAGCTGAGCTACTGAGGCATAATAAGTATAAAATCTTTTGAAAATTATATAAGTATCATGAAAGAGGCTATGTTCTACGGTCAGGTTAAAAACTCTGTGAAATGCGGTTTGTGCGCGAGAAACTGTGTTATAACCGAAGGGCAAGTAGGCTTTTGCAGGGTCAGGAAGAACATCAAAGGAAAGCTGTATTCATTGGTCTATGGAAAATTAGTTTCAATGGCAGTTGATCCCATAGAAAAGAAGCCATTGTTCATGTTCGCTCCAGGCTCCCAGACACTGTCAATATCTACTGTTGGCTGCAACTTCAAGTGCAATTTCTGCTGCAACTGGCAGATTTCGCAGGAATGGGACACTGTTGCTGGGGAGGAATACACGCCTGAACAGGTGGTGAAGCTAGCCAAAGAGCAAGGAACCCAAGGCATTTCATATACATACAATGAGCCAACTGTTTTTTACGAGTTCGCATATGACACAGCCAAGCTGGCCTCAATTAAAGGCCTATATAATGTCTTCGTTACTAACGGCTACACCTCTCCCGAGGCAATCAGGAAAATATCAGGATACCTTGATGCTGTGACAGTTGATTTCAAAGGCTCTGCTAACCCGGAGTTCTATAGAAAGTTCTCATCTGTTCCCAAGGTGGAGCCGATATTTGATGCTTTGCTAGCCTATAAGAGAAACAAGGTTTACACAGAGATAACTAACATGATAGTTCCCAACTTCGGGGAGAGCATCGAGGACTTGAGAAAGCTCTGCAAATGGATAGTTGACAATCTGGGTCCAGAGACGCCCTTCCACTTGATACAGTTCTTCCCAACCTTCAAGATGTCTGGCCTACCAAGGACTCCTGTTGAGACAATGGAAAAGGCCTACAATACAGCAAAGGATGAGGGTCTGAAGCATGTTTTCCTAGGAAATGTCCATGGTCACAAGTACGAGAACACCTACTGCTCTAACTGTGGTAACCTTCTAATAGAGAGGACCATTATGGGAGTTGTGAAATACGCTTTAAAGGATGATTCCAAATGCCCAAAATGCAGTGAGAAAATACCTGTTTTCGGCAAAAAATGGATGCGGAAACATTCATAGGAATAAATTTAAACCTTTGAAAATGAAATAAGTCTTATGATTACAAAGGAAGTTGCAGACGAGAAAGTAAAAGAGGGTTGGCTGAGATCCTGGATGATGTTTGAGGTTCTGGCTGTTAATGAGAAGGTAACCAGGGAGTCATTGGACAGCCTCATGGGAAGGCTGGATGACGACAACAGGGTCAGCATGTACAAGAAGGAATTTGGAGAAATCAGAAAGGTTGATAAGCCAATGAAAGGTATTGATGTTGGCTATTCACTGACATGCGAGGTCGAGCTAATCACGAAAAAGTTCGACAATCTAGTTCAGGTTGTCACGCAATACGGGCCTGCTTCAATAGAGGTTTTGGACCCCAAAAAAATTGGCTTGGATGCTGGCGAGGCTCAGGGAATCCTAAACTCGATCTCCCAGATAATGCATCAGTTCGCTGCTGCAAGGGCCGGCGGGATAGTTTTCATTAAGGGAAAATGATTTTATGAGAAAGGTAATAGCTACTTTATTGTTAGGGTTCATTTTATTCTCAATACCCGGATTTTCAGAGGTTTTCCAATACAGCTCAACTGCTGAGATTTTTGAGAACAACACTGTTCTCTATGATTTGGAATTGATATTTGTCGACCATCCAAACCAGAACTTTTCCTTCACACTAGAAAACCCCTTGAATATTGAAGTAGACAGCCCTGTTGCTTGCAAGATTGTGAAAAAGGTGTTGGAGACCCATATTACTTGCGATATGAAGGCTGCGAAGAGGACTGACATCGTGGTGATTTATAGTTCTGATGAGAATGTCAAGAAAAGGGACAGCTATTTCTTGTTTGCAGATTCATTCAAGCTGGCTGAAGATATAAAAATATTGAATGTGTTGGTTAAGCTGCCAGAAGCAACTGGCCTAAAGGAGCCAATAGAAAGTTCTTTTACGCCTTCAGATGCCCTGAAGGGGGGTGATGGCAGAAGGCTCATACTCAACTGGCTGAGAAATGATTTGAAAGCAGAAGAAACGTTTGATATTTCAATTGCATTTGAAGCAACTGGTTCAATAATCCCATCTGAATTTCCCATGGAATACCTGATTGTGGTCATTGTAATTTCATTTTCCGCGTTTGTTTTGTTCTACAAGTTCTATTACAAGAATAAGGGAATCAAAATGATCCTGCCTGTCTTGAAGGATGATGAGAAAATTATTTTCAACAGCATCATGAAAAACGGAAGTGGCGTTAATCAGAAGGTTGTTGTGAGGGACAGCGGCTATTCCAAGGCAAAAGTGTCAAAAGTACTGAAAAGTTTGAGCGAAAGGGGACTTATCAAACTTGAAAGGATTGGTAGGTCAAACAAGGTACATATAGAGAAGAATTTTGAAAAGAAGGCATAAAACAGCTTTAGAAACAATTAAATCGTATAAAAACTATTGTTTCTTGTTGAAAATATGTCCAGAAACAATGCAGAACACCTACAGAAACTGTTTCTATGAATTTATATATGCTAATTTTACGCAATAATGTTTGCAAATAATGGCGCCAAGAACATATTACAAAGGTGACAATTGATTTTTTTGGCGCGCTCAGCGCACATTTGGCGCCAAAAGGCGCGCACACCGCGCAGACAAGTGCGAAAGCACTTGAAGAAGAAAAGGAGGTATTTAATATGCAATTCAAAAAATTAGCTGCTATAACTGGTTCAGCTTTAATGGCAGGTTTGTCATTAGTTGGCCCAGCATTAGCAACATCAGTAACAGCATTAGGAAACATCGCTGATATGGTAAGTGTAACAGATACTGTTGCCTTCCCATTGTTCGTTGTCGGTCCAAACGCTTTACCATCAGATATCGCTGGCGGAATAGGTGTAGCTGTTAACATGGCATCGAATGCAAAGACAACATCCCAAGTTGCAGTAGCAGGCGTCTCAGTAGGAATTACTGGCGGAGTCTCAATGGCAACTGGAACAAACCCATTAACAACGTGGGATACCCTTGCAAGTTCAAAACAAGTCTTAACAGCAACTGATTTGCCAGACGTATTGGAATCCAGTAATTACATCGATCAAGCTAGTGTGGCTGTTCCATACTCTCAGTATTTGACATTTACAAACGCGGCTGCAAACGGCCAAGTTGTATATGAGACACCATCAGGTGGAACCGCACCACAGCTAGGATTGAAAATTACAGGCAATAACATCGTTTATACATACCTCCTTTCATTCACAAAGCAAATCTCACAGACCTTCACTGGAGGCATTGTAGCAAACATGGTAAACAGTCAATTGAACATACTCGGAAAGACATGGACAATAACAGCAGCAGTAGCTGGAACAGACACTTTGGCTTTGACATTGTTGTCAGGTAAGAACGCCCAGACCGTTACAACTGATGAATCATCTACATATGATGTAGACGGTTCTACATACACAGTTTCATTAGTAGCTGTCGGTACTATAGGTTTAAATACTGCCGCTACCTTGACAGTCGAAGGCGGTGGTCTTGCTGCACCAGAAACAGTACAAATTTTGTCTGGTGGAACAAAGACCTTGTCTGATGGAACACTTATGGGTGTAACATCGATCTTCGTGACAACAAAGACTGGCGCAATAGATAGTGCAGTTGTATTCCTAGGAGCTGATAAGCTTGAACTTCAGGACACAAACGTCACAGACGGAACTGCTTATCTAGGTGTTAGGGTAAACGGAGTAACATTGAATGATGTAACTGTCAGCATGACAGGTACAGCATCCACAACCGCGTTGACCTTGGATAACATCCAGATAATGTGGACACCCACATTGGAGCAGTTTATAGGTGTTGGAACAAGTTTAACAGATCCAGCATCCAAGGGATTCAAGATATTCTTTGGAGGAATAACCCCTGCTTTGGACGACACAGCAAACAGAGGGACAGTAACTGTAACACCATCAGGAACAACAGCAGCAGTAGCATTCACTACATCTGATGGACAGAGCTTGTCTCAATCATTTGCTAGGTCAACTGCCGCAGGTGCAGGAAACATAGCACTAACAGACGCTGGAAGCTATGCACTTCACTTAGTTGAAGGCGCACAAGCAGGTCTAAACCAGTATGTTGCACTAGGAAGAAACAGCCTAGCTGGTAATGCACAGAACTCATTTGGACACATTTTGAGGGTATTGTCATTGCAGATATCATCTTCAACTACATCTTCATTCCAAGATGTAGCAAGCGGAGCTACTTTGACAGTAACAGGTGGTAACACAACAATGTACTTGGACGGCCAAGCATACCAGGTTTGTGTACCATCAACAGCTGCTGTCTACTTCGTTTGGGGAACAGGTGCAACATGTACAGGCGGAATTGATGTAGGTTCAACCACAATTGATGTATATCCAGCATTAATGACAAACAAAGGTGCTTGGGTAGCAATAACATCACCAGTGACAATAACAGGACTTACAAACGCTACAGCATACACTCTAAACTTGCCAACAGGTACACAAGCAATTACCACAGGTACCGGAGGCACAGCTAGTGCTAACTTCACTGTAGGAACAGCTATCTATGAGATAACCGTCCCTGCAGCAGGTACTACCTTGGTAGTTAGGGCAACAGACAACTCAGGTACTACAGCAGCCTGGACAACACCAGGTGTGTTGATTGTCGAAGGTTTAGATGAAAGCCAAGTAAGGAACTTAGTAGCTGTTAGAGTGGACTCAGGTGCAAGTTACAACAGAGCCGAGGTCGCAGGATCTCCCAGCTTTTCAGGAACTGTAACATCTGTTTCGGCAGTTAGTGGAACAACGTTAAACAGATATGTGGACCAATTCGGAACATATGTCTCATACGATTCCACAGCACCAGGAACATTTTCAGCATCTCTACCATCAACTCAAGCATTAGCAACAGTTGGTGTTGGATCTTCACCAGCTCCTTCATCAGGAACTGGCGCTGGAACTGTTACAACTGAGACTGTACTAGCAATAACAGCTGATGTTGTTAGAATGGCAAACGAGATCACACAATCCGAGAAGGAAAACAATGATCTTGTCTTGATGGGCGGACCTTGTATCAATGAACTTGTGGCAGAATTAGCCGACCTAGGCTTATTCCCATATAGTTGTGAGGACTGGCCAACAGGCACACCATTCGGAAGAGTCGAAGTAATCGCTGATGCATTTGGCACAGGCCAGACAGCATTGGTAATTGCCGGAACACACGGACCTCAAACCACATTAGCAGGAAGAATAGTCCAGACTGGATTCCCAGGAGCTACAGCAGCACAGTTAGATGAGAGTTCAATAGAAATCACTGGAAGCGTTTCAACACCATCTTACGACACTGTATAATAGCCCTTGAGAAATAGAAATTTTAGAACCCCCCTTTTTCTTTATTTTTCTTTTAAATAGAGACAGTAAGGTAGTAATAATATGAAAAAAAATATGAAAAAATTCGCCCCTTTAGGACTTCTAGTAATAGTCATAATTGCAGTGCTTGCAATAGTCTTGTCAGACCCTGCATTTTTCCTCACTCCTTATCAAAAAATCTATGCAGGCGGTATTAGGAACTTCCGTGCTGATTTGAACGAAGCTGCAAAAACTCCTGTCTACCCCAATGAGAATGCAATAAAGAATGTTCTGCTAAACCCTGAAGTCCATAAGATACACATTGCATACTTCTCCAATGAGACAGAGAACTCCTTTTATTTTGCAACAAGCTTCGAGATAGCTTTGAAAATTGGTTTAGTCTATAAGAACTTCATGGGCGTGGAAACACAGACTATTGATGATGAAGACGGCAGCACTTGTATGATTTTCTATCCCAACAGGCAGGTCAGATGCTTTAGGTCCATTGCCATAAATTCAACAGACGAGCTTAATCCTAGTTTCACAGACCCTGTCATACTTATGCTTGGTCCTTCACATGCAAATCAGACAGCTGTTACTGTTTATAATTTCATGATTATTCTGGAAGGCAAGAGCTTCGAGGAAGTCGACAGGGTCTACACGGACTTGGATCTGGCTGTTGACAAGATGCTTCTGGTTTTGATGGAATCATAGAATTAGTATTTCTTCTAACTGGTTTATGTCCTTCAAACCTTCGTATTTTTCATTGTTTATTATGAGAGTGGGGGTCGTAGTGACATTGTAAATATTGTTTAGGAGATTAATGCTGTAAAGTTCCACGTCCTTGTCCAAAGAAAATATCATTATATCATTTGGATAGTTTTCCTTTAGAACAGAGAGTATGTATCCTTGGACTTGGCAGTCGCTGCAGTCTTCCAGAGAATACAAATATAGCACAGTATTAACAGAACTGTTGCAATTCTTTTTGAAAATTTCCCAGTAGGACCAGAACTGTGCCAGCGTGATCATATAGTTTTTTTTCAGTAAAATGAAATCCGGGTCCCTTACTACATCACTGCCGTATCTGCTAACCTTTTCACCAAGATCTGATGCCAGATAGCTTGTTTTGCCTATTTCGTACTCCAAGGTGCCACAGAATTCCGTTCCCATTGAACTAAGTAACAAGAGTTCAAACTCTATGTCCCTTTGCTGTATCTGGAACTCTTCAAACTCCTGCCTGATTATCTGATATTTTTCATTGCTGAAAAGCAGGCCAACTCCAAGCCCCCCAAAGAATATGATAAACGTTAAAGCGGCAGCCATTATGTATACATTCCAGCTTATTTTTCCTTTTACCATTTTTTATCAGCCTTTCTTAATTCTAAGATAAATACGGATAACCAGAGAAATGGTAATAGGAAAGGATAAATCAAAAAATATAATCCTATATAGAGGAACTTCCTTTTAATGAACTTTACCTTGCTTAATCTTATGCCCATGAATATCAAGGTAATACTTGTTGCCAATGCTAAAAAGTTTAATAGGCTTAAAAAGCTGATTTGGAAAATATCTATCGATAGGCTTGGGATGATTATCTGGTTGTTTATGAGAGACCATGAGAAGATTGAGTAAAGTGAATCATAAATGGTAGTTCCAACTACCAATAAGAACAGAATGACCACCAGGCTTATGGACATGATTGATACGGGAATGAAAAAAACTCCAAGATCGCCGTACTTCGGATTTATTAAAAAAAGGTATTCTTTGATGTTTTCAATATACCCCCTGTACCATCTCATTCTCTGATTGAATAAGCTCTTGAAAGACTTGGGGGAGGATGTGTAAACATAGGAGTCAATGCAGTTCTCTATATCATAGCCTCTAGATCGCAGCCTCAGGCCTATTTCTGTGTCTTCCGTGATGCTACTGATTTTAAAAAGTCCCACCTTTTTCAGAACTTCTGTTCTGTAAATGCCGCCAGCTCCTGATACGACAAACTGGCAGCCTAAAACAGAGAAAAGTTTCCTCAAAATTATTGATATAATATACTCTACCCACTGTATCTTTTCCATCAATGTGTCTGTTCTGTCAACCTTGATGGCGCTGGTAACAGCCCCCACCTTCATGCTTTTGAAATAGCCTGTGGTTTTTTTCAGGAAATCCCTTTCCACAAAGCTGTCTGCGTCTATGCAGGACACCAAGTCTGTATTGACGAACTTCATGGCATAATTTAATGCAACAGCCTTCCCCTCGTTCTTTTTTTCTATCAGCCTCACTTTGAATTTTTTGAACATCTTTACTATTTCCGAAGTCCTGTCCGTTGAACCGTCGTTAATGACAATTATTTTTTTCTTGTTCTTAGGATAATCAATGTCAATAAGGGACTTTAGGCATCTTGCTATATTTTTTTCCTCGTTGAAAGCTGGAACAAGAAATGTTACGCTTGGCAAATTTTTTATTTTGGGTTTTCTCAGAAACTTGTCTTTGTTATTGAAGTAAACTATGAACCAGACTAGGGATAAGTATATTGAAATAAAATTCGCGAATACGTAAAAAATGTCTACAAATTTCATATATAATCATTTCATTCATATCTATAAAAGTTTATAAAATGCTTATTGTCAGAAAGTCCCTTATTCCCAAGGCCAGACCAAGTATCAGGATTATTATCTTTAGGAACCTCTTGAAGAACACGTCCTCGTCAGACTTGTCTATTGCGTACAGAACTGCCCATACAACGGATATCTTCAGGGGAAACATTACCCATGTTCCCAAGAGATCTATCAGGAAGCTGGGCAGGACATGCTGTTCGTAGTAGCCGAAGAATGAAACTGCCACGAACGTTGAGCTGGCGTCCAATAGATGGGAAACTATTATGCCCGCGTTTTCTTTGGACAATAGCTTTGGCTTGAAATGGTTTATCCCGAAAAACACCAAAGACCAGAAGCTGACAAGTATCACGACTAGGGAGAAGCCTGAAATGTTGTTTATCGATGTTAGGGAGGCATTGTATATCAGCAGTGTTATGCCTATTATCAGCATTACTTTTTCATAGGAGTAGTTCTTTACTTTCTTACCAACTATTATGCCGATTAGTAATGAGCTTAGAGCCATTGCGAATATCACGAAGTAAATCGGTGGTGAGCAGAAGAAATTGCTTTGGTATATGCCTAGCATGTGATCCCTCAATGCCCGAGTCCATCCGCCGTATATGATGAAAGGCAACAATCCGATGAAGAACCTCTTGTCAATCTTTATCTTTAGATGTTTTAGGAGCTTGTAGGTCCCAAGGACTGCCAGTATCAGTATTATTCCATATGTTATTGTGCCTATGGGCGTGTAGTACCTGCACATGGGCGTCAGAAAGTTTTCGTTTATTAAATCTTCTATGAACATTTTATAACCTACTATTTGATTTCATGTCAAAAAATGTTCCAATGAAGGGTATTGCCAATAACCATATGATTGCTAGATAAAAGGAGAGTGTGTCTTTATACACTATTGAGTAGACTACAAGGATTGAGAGTACAAGTACCATTATAGCATTCAGGTAGTTCTCAGTTAGCTTCCACAGAAAACTTTTATTTTTCATCTTATCACAATAGTTTCAGCTTGCTGGTTATCTTGTCTATCTTCTTGTCGCTTGCAGGCCCTATGCCCAATGCTGTTATTGTCCTAGGCTTGATTTGCGTCAGGCCGGCATCCATTATCAAGTCGCAGGACAGCTTGTTGGTTTTTGCAAGCTTGTGCACATTTTTTAGTTCCTTCAGGTCATTGACTTTGAGGACAACCTTCTTCATGCCGCTTTCTAACCAAGTTTCCCTGTCAGACTTTCTTGCCTTCAGAAAAGCGCCGATGCTGGCATGCGCTGCCTGGGCAGCTATCTTGCCCTTTTCCATCTTCAGGTCCTTTCTTATTATTATGGCCTGTTTCATAAAACCAAATCTGTTTTCGCCCTATTTATCTTTTTGTTGCTTTGAGAAATCTCTGCAAGGCAGACACCAATGAAAGTATTGCTGCCAAGGCAATCAAATATGTTGCATACTGTAGTGAGAAGTTGGAAATTATTATAATTAGGAAAAATACGAGCATCCTGTCAGCATGTTCTAGAACGCCGCCTATGACATTTCTCCTTATTTTCTTCTCGAATGACACTGCTCTCATGTAGGTTGACATGAAGGAGCCGAATAACAGGAGGAATATCCACAAATCCATTGGAAGAATAAAGCTCGGATAGCCTACAAGGAAAAGGCCAAGTATTATTACGAACTCAACTGTCCTGTCTGTGACGCTGTCAAGGTAGCCGCCGAGCTTTGTCACCTTCTTTTTTATTCTGGCAACAGAGCCGTCTATCATGTCAAGCAAGGCGGCAAAGCCAAATACAGCTGTTGCAATTAGAAAATCTTTGTTGAATAGAAAGTACAGATTGATTATGGCTAGGACCAAGCCCAAACATGTCCAAGCATTGGGAGACATAGGAAGCTTTGAAAATAACAGACCTATTTTCCTTCCTACTCTGTCAAGATGTTTCCTTCTTTTCCAAAGCATGTTTATCTTTCCTACATCATTTATTTGTGCTGAATTGTTATTTATTTTAGGATGGTCTTAGAGATTTTCAATGTCTTGGTAAGCACTTACGGCTACTTCGGGGTATTTTTAGTCAGCATGATTGGCTCTGCCTCGATATTTCTTCCACTACCTTCCACGTTTGTTGTTTTTTTCTCTGCGTTGTTTATGGACCCGTTCCTTCTCGGTCTGGCTGGCGGCCTGGGTGCTGCTGTCGGAGAGCTTACAGGATACGGGTTAGGGTTCGGAGGTAAAAAAATTATAGAAAAGAGGTGGAAAAAGGATATGAAAAATGCAGAAAAGCTTTTCGAGAAATACGATGGCTTTCTGATAATAGCACTGTTTGCGGCAACCCCTCTTCCCGATGACATTGTTGGTTTGGTTGGGGGAAGCATTGGTTATCCTGTTAAGAAATTCTTTTTAGCGACTCTCATAGGAAAGTTGATATTGCACTGGATACTTGCTTATGGAGGATTTTACAGTGTCGGCTGGGTGCTAGACGTGTTTGCCTCTTTTTCTTAGGATTCTCCATTCAAGGGACCTTATGAACTTTCTCGTTACCAAGCTTGAGACGTCTCTTATGGTTGTTTTTTTTGTTAGAATCTTTACTCGCTTCTTCATTATTGCCTCTATGGGGTCTCCCGAGCATTCTATTGCGCCGTTGCCGACTTCCCTGAGGCCGTGAGCGTCGCTTCCTGCTGTTTTTGGTTTTTTGAATCTATTGGCCAATTTCAAAGCTTTAGTGTTAGCAGGCTTCATGAGGGATGCGTTGTAAACTTCTATCGCGTCTGCTTTGACAGCCTTATTCCTCGAGCACTGCCTGAATATGTAGCCTCCAAAAGGATGGGGCGCGACTGCTATGCCTCCCAAGTCGTGTATTTTTTCAATTGTTTCCTCAATGCTCAATGCCTCTGGAACATCTTTTTTTATCCCAAGACCAATTATCTCACCTTCTAGTGTCCTGATTTCCGAGCCTGTTATTATTTTGAAGCCCCTGAAGCTCCTGGCAACTTTCTTGACTGCCAGGCTTCCTTTAACATTGTTATGGTCTGTTATTGCCAGGCCGCCAAGGCCTTTTTTGATTGCCACTTTTATCAATTCCCTTGGCTTGTTCAATGAGTCGTGGCCCCAGAACCAGTGCTTGCTGTATATTGTATGGCAGTGGCAATCTATTCTCATTTTACCATGGCTCCTTTTTTATTTTCAGCCTGTGCGCAATAATGTTTGCCAGCCTGTGAAACAATGGTGTTATCAGTAACATGATCAACAGCATCCAGATGCTTATTTCAGTGAACCACATTGCAAACAACGTGGCGCCTATTATGAAGTTCCACTGGTCCAGCAACGGGATATCTGCACCTCTCTTTAATTTCAGCCTTCTCTTGATGAAGCTGCCAGCTAAATCCCCGCACAATGAACCCAAAGATATCATGAAACCTATGAACAAAGTGATTAATGGCAAGGTTACACCGTACTGCATTGCATGGGCATTGAGGTTTGGATAAAGAAAGGCTTCTAATGCTCCAATTAAAGAGCCTGCCAGGATTCCTACTGCAAGGCCTTCAAAAGTTTTCCCATCACCTAATAGCCTGTTGCCGTTCCATTTCCTGTTCATGTCAATTGGTTTTTTGCCATTGGCTAAGGGAGGAAACCCATTTGTAGCGTATGCAGGAAAAATAATAAGCAGAGCCTTTACAAATTCAAACCATAAGTTAATCATTGAATCACTTGCTTTAGTCTATAATTTAGGCTGAACTAATAAATCTTTGTCCCGGCTTCTATGTCCTTTTCAGGATTCAAGACAACAACCTTCTCATCATTGCCTACAACAGCTGCCAGGACCATGCACTCTGACAATTCACTTCCCAGTTTCTTTGGTTCCAGGTTGACCAAGGCTGCGACTTTCTTGTTTAGCAAGTCTTCCCTGGTGTAGAATCCTTTTAGGCCAGCTATTGTCTGCTTTATTCCTAGTTCCCCGAAGTCTATCTTCATCCTGAACATGGGCTTCCTGGTCTCCGCGTCCTCTATGTCAATGATCTTGCCTACTCTTATGTCGAGTTTCTGGAAATCATCGAATGTTATCATGCCAATAAGTTTGTTTTTATAAATAAAAAATTATCTATACATTATATGCTCAAGCTGAAGTTTTTGACTATTTTATTTGCCCTTCTCTTGGTACTGTCCCTGCTGGCTTATGGGGTTTCTCCAGAGCTCTCATCAGTGTTCCTTCTCCTTTCAGCATGCACTCTCGGCATTGACCTGTTCCTGTTTGTTCACAAGTCCCAGAGGAAGAAGGTCGGCGTAATCAAGATAGAGGAGGTCACGTTTTCCAGGAACTTCATATTCAGGAGCTTCTTCAAGTCTAAGGACGTCTGGATAATGTATGACAAGAAAAGGGGCAAGTTCAGGCCAGCAGACTTCAGGGACATGCCGCTGAAGGTCGGGGCCACATTCATTTTTGGACTATTGTTGCTCTATGTATCATACTTAATATTCAAGACTCTGTTCTTCTTCCCGGACATATTCATGCCAAGGGCTCTTGTCTTTACAATCCTGAGTGTTATTGGCTTTTACAACTTCTTCATCAGCAGCGCTAGGATGGCCGCCTTAATGAATAAAAGGAGCATTAACATCTGCAATTCACTCAACAAGAATAGGACTTTGAAGAACTTCATAAGAAAACAGAAGGCCTATGTTGAGATCACGCCCAACCTTACTTTTGATGGCTCAGTCACTTCAGTTGAGATAATAACCCACAGGAAATACGACACCAGAAGAGTAGAGAAAATGCTTCTTGAAATTTCTAGGAAAGTTAGATAGATGCCAGTGAGATGCTAAGCAATATCAGCATCATGAAATAGAACAGCGATATGTAGATCAGTTCTTTTGACGTTCCGAACACGAACTTGATAACCAAAAAGCCGACCACTGACCCTGTTAATATGGCAATGATAAAGCCTGGAATTCCCAATCCAGATATTTTGTCCAGGGTTATGAAGAGCTCTACCATCTTGCTGAAGACTAGCTGGAAGCTGCTGACAAAATTTTCTATCAGGCCTCCCAGCATTTCAAGCAAAATCAATAGTGGAGACTTTATGTCCATAGAAAAGATTATTGTATTCCAATAAAATAAGAATGCCCCTACCGCGATTTGAACGCGGGTCTGCTCCTCCGCAGGGAACCGTTCTATCCAGGCTGAACTATAGGGGCAATTTAGAATATAACTTAAATATTAATTAAAATTTGCCTTTAATTAATTCTTGCTTAAGATTAGCTAAGAAGACAGAAGAAACTTATTAATCATAATAATACCATTCATATTTCATTCTCTTGTAAACTCTGACTGTTTCTGGAATTTTCTTTTGAAGTCTTTCAAAAGGTGTCTCATATATTATTCTCTGTAGGACATCAGTTGGCATGATTTCAAGTGCCTTCTTCACTTCTCTGACAGTCTTCCTATAAAGATTCAAATAAATCTTCCTTTTCCTCTTTTTCGAATCAAGTATGTCTTTCAGTCTATTTAATTTTTTTCTTAGTTCCATTTTCTCCTTTTTGATTTTTGTTCTTCTCATCTCTGTTTTAATATTACTAATTCGTTTTATTGTTTCTTTGTAACTCAGATACTCCTCTACCTCTTCTTTTACTTCGACACTCAAACCAAGTCTTGCGCTTTCATTGACGTTTCTTTTTCTCCCCTTATTACTTTCTTTGAAATTTTTTAAGTAAGCATTCAACTCACACTTTATCCTATAGAACAGAAATCTCTTTTTCTCGATTGGAGGCTTTCTCCCCTTGACAAAATCCTCAAAGGAATGAACAGACTCGTGCCTTACTATATCTCTAGTTTCAATTGAATAATATTCTCTTCTTCCAAAAGATATTAAGCCCCTAAGATCCTTGATCTTGATGCTCCTGTCACCAACAGAATAGTAACCTCCGCTTCCTGGGCCCCATCTAATCTTTTTCCAAAAAGCAATCAAATCGTTCCTCTCAAAGATAAAATGAATGTGAGATGTGTTCCAGATTATGTTCATTGATTGGGATTTTCTTGTTGGAAAACCAAAAACTTTCTTGTAGAAGAGTTTTGGTCTTCGGCCATAGACATTTCTGTATTTTAGAATTATCTTCCTGGTTATGTACATCCTTTTAATCAGATTAACAAACTTAATTCTCTCTTCTCTAGTTAAGTTTATTTGCAAACCTTTCTTAGGTTTAATTATTTTGGTCAAAAGAATTGATGGAGTCGGTTCCACCTTTCTTCCTTTGTTAAACCATCTTCTGATCCTAGCCTCAACAATGGCCCTTCTGACAAGTGACTGGGTTCTGTGGTTATACATAGAATCATTTTTGTCATATATGAGAATAAAAACTTTTTTATGTCACAATAGAGGTTTTTTAGAAGTTAGGTTGAAAAATGAGCGGGTGCAAAAAGGCACCCAAAATAAAAATTTTCAGTAGTTAAAAAACTATTTCTTTGCTTTTGCTGCTTTCTTCTTTTTTGCCACTTTTTTTCACCTTTTTTTATTTTTATAA